>NZ_JAEKGB010000007.1:0-360737 GCF_016918385.1 Pseudomonas sp. ICBG1301 | reverse complement strand
TGCTCGACACCCGCAAGGGCCAGCACGACTACCACTACGACCCCCTCGCCCGCCTGACCCGCGCCAACCACTCGCAAGACGTACAGGAACGCTTCGGCCACGACCCGGCGGGCAACCTGCTGATGCAAAACCGCCCCGGCCCGGACATCGTCGCCGGCAATCGCCTGATGATCCAGGGCGATCATCACTATGACTACGACGCCTTCGGCAACCTGATCCGCGAGCGACGCGGCAAAGGCCAGCAACTTGTCACCGAATACCGCTACGACTGCCAGCACCGCCTGATTGACCTCACCACACCCAACGGGCAAACCGCCCACTATCGCTACGACCCGTTTGGACGGCGCATCAGCAAAACCGTGGAGGACACCACCACGGAGTTTTTCTGGCAAGGCGACAAGCTGATTGCCGAGCATCATGCGGAGCGCCATCGCAGTTACCTATACGAACCCGACAGCTTCCGCCCATTGGTTTTACTGGAAGGTTTTGGCCCAAAAGAAACAAAACCCTACCACTACCAACTCGACCACCTCGGTACGCCGCAGGAGCTCACCGCCCCCGACGGCGAAATCGTCTGGTCCGCGCATTACCGCGCTTACGGCGAAGTCGCACGCCTCGATGTCGGCAAAATCGACAACCCGTTGCGTTTTCAGGGCCAGTACTGCGACGTGGAAAGCGGGCTGCACTACAACCGTCATCGCTACTACAATCCGGATATTGGTCGATACCTGACACCGGATCCGGTGAAGCTGGCGGGTGGGATTAACGCATACCAGTACGTGCCGAATCCTACGGGGTGGGTGGATCCGCTGGGGTTGAGTACGTGTCCTGGTGGGGATGGGTGCGGACCAAGCGCTGAAGCTGAAAACTCTGCTGAAGCTGTTAATCATGGCGAACCCGCGTTACCGCAACTGAATCGCGCACAGAGACAGGCAAGGATTGATGAACTTGCAGAAGCAAATGCTCACCGGCGACTAAAAGAAATTGAACAGGAGCACCCAAGAGCACACTTTTTAGAGAAACACGGAGCACAAACAACTCTAACGTCTCAACTTGAGCGTGTGCAAACAGCAAAAAACCCAACAACCGGAGAAATCGAAATATATGCTAGAGGTCCAAATGAAGGACAACCGAAAATACCTAGCGCCGCCACTCGATATACTAGTCACAGGGATCAATTAAACGCTATCTATCGCGCCAAACTCATTTTTCGACGCACCAATATTGAAATGTCTCGCGAACCTATGGATATGGGAAAAACAATTGGAGAAGGATATAAAAAAGACACACTAGAGTATGGAATACAAAGAAGCGCCAGAGTAATATTAGACATAGATGGCAACCCAATTACCGCCTATACGGAATTCTAAAATGAAACTTCGCCCCAAACTCTCTATCATCCAAAGTTTATTATTCACATACAGTATAGAAAATTTTGACGACCTAGATAGAGAGTCCTATATTACATCAAAAAACATAAACGATGAGACAGAGCTTTCTGAATTATTTGACAAGCTAACCAAGCCGGAATTTACTTCATATAAACGCAGAGAGCGTCAATGGCACATAGATACACTTCGTCACTTCTTAAACACCGATGAAAATTTCAACTCCGTTTTTTATTTATTTGATACATATTTCAATGACGAAATTATAGATAATAGAAAATTCATGGAGGTTTTATTGAAATGTCTTGAGCGCTATGAAATCGAGTTAACTGATCATGATGGCGACACAGCTCAAATCGAGAGTTAACCGACCTCACCGAATAAAAATTGCCGATCATGGTTATAAACAATAAAAACAACGGAAGAAAAAAACTATTTCTCAATTCGTCAATGACCGGCATCAGCAAAAGTGGACAAATAAATCAATTGAATAAAATATTTATCCACCCCAAATGAGTAAAAAGGACAGATTTATTTGAATTTAACGAGCATTACGAAAAGCATGGACCTGAATTTGGTGCTGATAACAACCGTGAGCATCTGGTCACTGCGCAATACGTTGTAAACGAAGGCATACCGGCTCAATATTCGTACAAGGGCAAGCCAGCGATCGGCTATGTTTTACTTATGAAAGCAAACAAAGAAGGACAGGCTAAGCTTGCATTTTTCGGAATAAATACAAATGAACATATAAACACCTTGCATATAGTAACATCGGGAAAAACTTTTGGATAATGATAAATGGAGACGCAAATAAAAAAATCAGGCCTTACAGCGAACAACTATAAAAAAGCCAAAGTATTAGCACTTAACGACCACGTGAAAGAAGACGTAACACTACTTATTGAGGGCACAACTATAAACTGCTTTATCAGTTACAGCCCATACCAAATAATGATTGGAAATACTTATGACGTAGAATTAACAATAAATCTCGCAGATGACTACCATATTGAGATGGCCCAACCAAGGAATACCCTTGCCGAGTGGGCAGGGTGCGGATACTCATACTTTCTATATGGAGAGCTATGCAATGATTCACTCCATACTTTCACGACCCTAAATGACGAAGACGTGCACTACGACCACCCTGAGTGCAACGACCACTTCATCAAGCTGAAAGTTGAGAGAATTGACGTTACTTTTCACTAACACAGGCATATGAATCATAGATCCTCCAAGAGAAGAAATGGCAAAACAAACCAAACCTGTGCGGAGCAACGTCCCTGCCACAGGCTTGTGCAGTCCCTTAGATTTCCACTAATGCTAAGTTCATCGGGTACAAAGGAGCCGGTTTATTAGAAGCCCTCGCATGACCAGTGAGCTCGTCTGATAAAGCGCATCGAACCAGACTGCGTCGAACATTTCAAATAATTAAAAAACAAGCTCCGAAGAGGCTTTTATCACTTCAATAACTAAAAGACAATCTATAACAATAAAACAGAAAGCAACTAAATAATATAAATCCTTCCCCTTTTGTACACTAGACCACTCTGCAGGCCATAGATTCGGTAGAGTAGATGGCATTGGGGACCACTCATCACACTTCAACCTGCGACCAATCGAAAACCCTCGAAACGGTTATCTTGAGGGCGCCAAAAAACATTATCCATTCAGGAAGTAAGAATGAAATACTGGAACGACTTAGAGGGAAGTATATTTCTTAGCAAAATATTCAGCACCCCTATTGAAATTGGAAGAGTAGCTCTTTTCTCTTTAAGAATAGAAAACGACCAACCTTGTATTAGAATGGGTTTCGACATACCCGAATTCCCAGACAACCTACCGGATAAATGGAAAAACAAGGGGTTTAACATGTGCAGAATTGGCTTAACCTGCAATGACATTAAAAACCTAAACATCTTAAACCTTCCTGCACATGAGATATTCGCCGTAAAAATTAAAAAGGACAGTCACTATTTCACATTCGAAGCCATGAGCCAAAACGCCTCTATAAAGTTTAATGCTAAATTTGTCTCACTTGACGGACCTACTGTCTACACCAATGCCCCTGACGATTACTATTTCAAATGATATAAATACAATTACAACTTTCACGATCACATCTAAACACCGGAAAAATATTTTTAAATAACAGCCAAAATTCTAAAAAACTTAACAACCACTTTAAGATTGGTAATCGATCGCATAGATTTTTTTAGAACATACCGCATGAGCGCACACCAATACATGACAGCCCATGCTTATAAAACACTAATAAAATATCATTCGACCGGACATTGGCGGTCAAAATGGAGCAAGCAGTTAAACTGCTTACCTCTCAACTTCTGAGTGACTGACACACCGAGAGGAAGCCAAGAGAAGATCACCAATGCCTATTTACGAATAAAACCACACCAAACCACTTTAAACCAACTACAACCTTTAAAAAATCATTCAGCCATTTCCTTGAACAGGGAAAATCTATATCCGTTCGTCAGAGATAAGAAAAGACCAATTTCTCTCATCAATACCATAGCTGGTCAGCAGGCGCTTTGTAGAGTGAGAGAAAGGGAGTGTTTTACATAACAGAAACTATGGGCTCTATAGTCAGCCCCAATTCGCCCACCCGCCCCACCCCGCCTAAACTCCTCTGCATGTTGTTTCAACGGACAGAGGATTCACCATCATGGGCAAACGTCACCCCAATCTCCCCGCCTGGCAATGGCGTAACTACCCGCAGAACCATCAACACCCGACCAACCTGGCGCTGCACCTGATTGCCGTGCCGCTGTTTATCATCGGGTTTCTGTTGATCGTATCCGGGGTGTTCAGCCTGAGCCTGGCCAGTGTTGCTGTGGGCATCATCGGCATCCTGGCCGGCCTGGCGTTGCAGCGCCATGGCCATAGCCTGGAAACCCAGGCCAGTGAGCCCTTCAGTGATCGTAAAGATGCGGTGCAACGGCTGGTGGTCGAACAGTTCGTGACGTTTCCGCGTTTTGTATTGAGCGGTGGCTGGTGGCGTGCCTGGCGACAGCGCCACCGGCATTGAGGTCAGGCGAAGACCACGACGCTCTGGCGGCTGATGGCGATCAACTCGCCGGTCGGGCTCCAGAGTGCGGCGGCGGCATGCCCGTAGCCGTCGCGGGCGTGTTCGATATTGACGTAGTACTGGCACCAGTCGAGGGTGGTCAGCTGCTGCAACGGCTGGATAAATTCGATGGTCCAGGTCAGGGTGCTGCCCGGCGCGGGTTTGCTCAGGTGCGGCAGCAAGGCCGGTGGCCAAGCGTCCACCAGAGCGAGGATATGCGCCTCGGTCAACGCCTCTTCCTTCACATCGCCCCGCAGGCGCACCCAACCGCCCATATCGCGTGATTTATTGCCGGTAAACGGCAGCCCGCCGACGCTCCATCGCATGGCCAGGTGCCGCATGAACTCAGGTGTCACACCTTTGATGTACGGCAACTCCTGGCATTCATCCCAGTGTTTGAACGCCGGTGCAGGTTCGCTTGCGACGTCAATCTGCGACTCACGCGCGGCGCCAAAGCTGGACTGGACCACGGTCGCGACTTCGCCGTTCTGCACCACACGGCCGAGCAACTGGCTGACGGCTTTGCCTTCGCGCAATACTTCCACGTGGTAACTGGCGGCTACCTCCGGCTCAACCGGGCCGACGAAGGTGATCGCCAGTGAGCGTAACGGACGGTCCGCCGGTACCTGCGCGCGCAGGGCTTCATATTGCAAGGCGGCGACCAACCCACCAAACGTAGCCCGGCCCTGGCCCCATTCGGCCGGAATGGTCACATCCAGCGGGTTGCTACGGGCGGCATCGAGCAAATCACTAAAGCGCATCGGGACCTCACATCAAGAACACGGATGGGGTGATCTTAACCAGCGTGGGGTGACTGCACAGCGCCCATACCGGCCAAAAACCGGACCGGTTCAGAAACAATCGGCGCTGAGTTTATCCAGCACCCGATCCGCGTGCCCTTCTGCCTGGGCCATGGTGCGATGCCACACCGCAACGCAGGGTTGCAAATCCGCTTGGTGTTCGGCCTGGGCCAGCCACTGCCAGCAGTCGTGCCAATCGCCCAACGCGCTTTGGGCACGCTTGAGACGGGACATCGCTTTGGCGGGGAGTTTGTTCAGGTTGGGATACGCCTCGGCCGCGTAGCGCACGCGCTTGATCAGCAACCGTAAACGGTGACGGTCATGATCAGGGTCCTTCAAGGCGTCACCGAGCTTTTGCCATTGCTTGGCCAGACGCTTTTCGATGCGCGGGCGCAAGCCCTTGAGCAACTTCTGGTGCTCGGACGCACGAATAAACCTGGGGAAAGCATCGAGGATCAACAGCAGGTGGGCCACTTCGGGGGATTGCGCAACCTGCCGATAAGCCTCGGGTTGCAAGCGCAAACGCCGCGCAGCCGCCTCATGATAACCCTGCTGGTGCAGGTAGGCGGCCAGTACTTCTCGGTCGCGCAGGGGCGTGGTCAATTGACCCACCGCACTGGCGGCCAATTCAAGTTGCTCCACCCCCGGCAAGCCGCGCAGGGGCCGCAACAGGCTGCGCAGCCGCCGCACGGTGGTGCGCAGATCATGCAGGGCTTCATCGTCGGTGACGGCAGCGAGGCGAGCCTGGCAGCTCAGTAACCCTACTTCCAGGCCAATGACCTGAGCGACTAACTGATCGACCAAAGCTGACATCCCTTCCTCCGCTGACGATGAAATGCTCTGTCGCTACGGCTTAACGGCCGGCACGCGACTCACGAATATAGAAGCGTGCTTTCTCGGCCTTGTTGGCGCACCCCTCAAAGGCTTCGAATTGCTGCTGGGTCTTGGCGCCAGTCAACAAAGACAGGGCCTTGGAGTAACTGACGGTCCCGGCAAAGCCTTCAGCCTTGGCCAGGTCCAGCTCATGCCAGGCGGCATCCAATTGCGTGCCACAGCTATCACGGTAAGCCGTTTTCCCGGCGCAACCGGCCAGGGCCAACACGATCACAGGCACACACATCCAGGCTTTCATCGATGACACCTCAAAATAAACAGAAACAGTCGTAGGCTGTAGACGTTGCCTACAAGGAAAAGTGCCTTGTCTGGCCGCCCAAAAGCATAACTGACGATCGCCAGAGCATACCCGAGCGCCCTGGCCAAGCAGCAAAAATATTCCGCACATCGACGAAGATTGAGCCGCCCCTCGGATGAGCGCATTGTGGTCAACTGTTTTGCGAAGGATCAGCTCATGAAGAAACGTGTGGCCTTGGTACTGGGTTCCGGCGGAGCCCGAGGGTACGCCCATATCGGCGTGATCGAAGAAATCGAACGGCGTGGCTATGACATCGCCTGTATCGCCGGCTGTTCCATGGGCGCGGTGGTGGGTGGGATATACGCCGCCGGCAAGCTGGACGAGTATCGAAACTGGATCGAAAGCCTCGACTACCTCGACGTACTGCGCCTGGTGGATGTGAGCTTTCGCCTGGGCGCGATTCGTGGCGAGAAAGTGTTCGGGCAGATCCGCAAGATCGTTGGCGAGCTCAATATCGAAGAGCTGCGCATTCCCTACACCGCCGTCGCCACCGACCTGACCAACCAACAGGAAATCTGGTTCCAGGAAGGCTGCCTGCACCAAGCCATGCGCGCCTCCGCGGCGATCCCCAGCCTGTTTACCCCCGTGATGCAGGGCAACCGCATGCTGGTCGACGGCGGCCTGCTCAACCCATTGCCGATCGTGCCGGTGGTGTCGAGCCATTGCGACTTGATCATCGCGGTCAACCTCAATGCCACCAATCAAAAACACTACCAGTTGCCGGTGATCCAGCGGCCGCCTGCGTTCAAGAGTCGCTTCAATAACCTGGCCAGATCCCTGGGCTCACACCTGCCGTTTCGCCGTAAACAGGCTGAACAGTTACTGAAGCTGGAACAGGAAGCATTGCAGGCCGAAGCGGCAGAGATCAACCCATGGCTGGAGTCGGCGGAACCCGAGGCCCAGCAGCCCGCCGCAGCGCCGGAAAAAGAAGGCGCACCGAAGTCCGCAACCGGTTCGTTCATCATCGACAACGTCGGCCCGGCGTCACTGCTGGACTTGATCAACCAGAGTTTCGAGGTGATGCAGACGTCATTGGCGCAGTACAAGATTGCCGGTTACCCGCCCGACGTGCTGATCAACGTGCCGAAACGGGTGTGCCGGTTTTTCGAGTTCTACAAAGCGCCGGAGTTGATCGCCCTGGGGCGGGAGATTGCCAGTGATACGCTGGATCGGTATGAGAGTGAGCAGCATTGAAGTTGAGCTGTAGCTGATGGCCTCATCGGGAGCAAGCCCCCTCCCACAGGGGACCGAGTTCTACTTTTGGAATGTGCTCAAATGTGGGAGGGGGCTTGCTCCCGATGGCGTCGGAACAGGCACCCGCAATCTAGGCATTCAACAACCGATACCCCACGCCCGCCTCGGTCACGATAAACCTTGGCTGAGTGGGGTCGTCCGCCAGCTTCTGCCGCAGATGGCCCACGACGATGCGCAGGTAGTGGCTGTCCTCGGTATGGGTTGGCCCCCAGATGTCCTTGAGCAGTTGTTGCTGGGTGATCACCCGTCCCGGATGCCGGGCCAACTGCGCCAGTACCGCATATTCCTTGCGGGTAAGCGCCACTTCGGCACCGTCCAACAGCACGCGGCGATAGGCCAGGTCCACCGTCAGGGGGCCGAAATTCAAGGCGGCCTCCTGGGCCTCACCCACCGGCGCCTGGCGCAGCAATGCACGTACGCGGGCGAGAAACTCCTGGATCCCGAACGGCTTGGTCACATAGTCATTGGCGCCGCCGTCGAGGGCCTCGACCTTCTGACCTTCGCTGGCCCGCACCGACAGCACCAGCACCGGCACCGTCGACCACTCGCGAAACTCGCGCAGCACTTGCTGGCCGTCCATGTCGGGCAGGCCAAGGTCAAGGACCAGCAAGTCCGGTTTGCTCAACGCCGCTTGGGCCAGGCCTTCGTTGCCGGTGCCGGCTTCGATCACCTTATAGCCTTGGGAGGCCAGGCTGATGCGCAGGAATTTGCGGATCTGCGGTTCGTCATCAATGACTAGAATCGTCGCGGTCTGGCTCATGGTGTCCAATCAAAATCCGTGGAGAAAAGAGGGTAGCTCAGGCCCCGTGTTCCAAGCCAGGTTGTGTCGGTAAAGGCAGGAACAAAGTGATGCAGGTGCCCCGCCCGTCGATGCCATCGGCCACGCTGATATGCCCACCGTGCGCGCCAACCATACCCTGGCAGATCGCCAGGCCCAGGCCCGTGCCCTGCCCGCCCCGGTCACCACGGGCAGCGGTGTAGAACATATCGAAAATCTTCGCCCGCTCGTCCTCGGGAATCCCCGGGCCCTCATCGGCCACCGCGAAAAACAGCTGCTCATCCGCCACGCCGGCAGACAGCTGCAAGCGGCCCTGGGGCGGCGAAAAACGTGCGGCGTTTTCCAGCACATTGACCAAGGCTTGTTCGATCAACGCAGCATGGACATACAACAGCGGCAATTCAGCCGGCACATCGGTGCTTACGCGCAACGGCGCCAGCACGGCGCGCAAACGAGCGAGAGCACTGCCGACGATATCGCCGGGTGACACCCAGTCGCGCGCCAGCTTCAATGCACCATGCCCCAGGCGCGTCATATCCAGCAGGTTCTGGATGTAACGGTCGAGGCGCTCGGCTTCATCGCGGGTGCCCTCAAGCAACTCGCGGCGATCTTCCAGAGGGATCGCCTCGCCGAGAGCCAACAGACTGTCGATGCTGCCGCGCATGGAGGTCAACGGCGTGCGCAAATCGTGGGACACCGACGCCAGCAACGCGCTGCGCAACTGTTCGGTTTCGCCATGCAGCCGAGCCGATTCGAGTTCCTGGCCCAACTGAGCCCGCGCCAACGCCTGCGCCAGCGGCTGGCTCAACGCAGTGAGCAAGCGACGGCGTTGGCCGCTCAACTCCAGACCGGGCTTGGGGCTGACACCGAGCAACCCCAAAGGCCCCTCCTCACCCGATAACGGCCACCACCACCAGCGCCCGAATGGCAAGGTGCCCGTGCCCATGCCGGCCGGTTGATCGTGTTGCCAGGCCCAATCGGCGGCGGCGCGTTCGGCTTCGGTCAGGGTCAGCGGGCTGCCGGTCTCGACCTTCCAACCGCCCTGGCCGTCACGGTTGACCAGGCACAGGTCGAGGTCACTCCAGCCTTCCAGATGATGCGCCGCCGCGCTGATCACCGCCTGGCGATCGGTGGCGGCAGTGAGTTTGCGCGACAGGTCGAGCAGTTCACTGGTTTCTTCCTGGGTATCGCGCAGGGCCTGCAATTGCCGGCGTTGGCGCGCAGCAAGGTTGCCGGTCAAGGCCGCCATCAACAAGAAGAACAGCAGGGTCAGCACGTCTTCTTCACGCTGGATGGCAAACGAGAAATTCGGTGGGATAAACAGGAAGTCGTAGGTCAGGAACGACAACGCGGCGCACACCAGGGCCGGTCCCAGGCTGCTGCGTACCGCCACCAGCAAGACGGCCGCGAGAAACACCAGGGAGATATTCGGCAGCGGCAACACACTGGCCACCGCCCAGGCCAACGCCGCCGCGACGATGGTCGCCAGCACCGCCAGGCCGTAGTCGAACCAGACCAGCCCGCGCACGTCCGGCAGGCGCGGCGGTGCGGGCATGTCGTCGCTGTCGAGCACGTTGATTTCCAGGCCCCGTGCATTGCGCAGCAAGCGCGCCGCCAGGCCACCTCCAAACAAGCGGCGGCGCCAACGCATCCGTGACTGCCCCACCAGCAACAGGCTGGCACGACGTTCGGCGGCATGCTGGATCAGGGTTTTCGCCACTTCCCCCGCCCGCAGCAGGACGACCTCCCCCCCGAGCCGTTCAGCCAGTTGCTGGGCATTCTGCAGGTGCAGGCGCGATTGCTCATCGCGCGCACGACCGTTGTCGACATGCACCAGGCTCCAGGGTAAATGCCGGCGCTGGGCCACGCGGCTGGCGTGCCGTACCAGACGTTCGGCCTGGGCATCGCCATCGACTCCCACCAACAAGCGTCCGCGTACCGTCGGTGCCGCCTGGCCGAGCTGACGATAGCCTTGAGCCAAGTCATCATCGACGTGCGCGGCGGCGGTTTGCATCGCCAGCTCGCGCAAAGCCATCAGGTTGGTCTGGGTAAAAAACGCGTCGATCGCCGCGCGCGCCTGTTCCGGCACGTAGACTTTGCCGTCGCGCAAACGCTCCAGCAGCTCGCGCGATGGCAGGTCGATCAAGAGTAATTCGTCAGCCTCTTGCAGCACCCAGTCCGGCAGGGTTTCACGCACTTGCACGCCCGTGATGCCACGGACCTGGTCATTGAGGCTTTCCAGGTGCTGGACGTTGACCGTGGTGAACACGTTGATGCCGGCGGCGAGCAGCTCCTGGATGTCCTGCCAGCGTTTTTCGTGACGGCTGCCGGGGGCGTTGCTGTGGGCCAGTTCGTCCACCAGCACCAGCTTGGGTTTGGCGGTCAGCAGGCCGTCGAGGTCCATTTCTTCGAGCATCACGCCGCGGTATTCGCTGCGTACCAAGGGTTGCTGCGGCAGGCCACTGAGCAGGGCTTCGGTTTCGGCGCGACCGTGGGTTTCGACCACCCCGGCGATCAACCGCACGCCCTGGCGCAGCTGGGTGTGCGCGGCCTGGAGCATGGCGTAGGTCTTGCCCACACCCGGCGCGGCACCGAGGAAAACTTTGAGCCGGCCACGGCCGTCCCGGGGCAGTTCGGCTAACAAGGCATCGGCGCGGCCGGAGTCGCTCATGCGGGCAGTGTCCTTCAGGTATTTATCTAATCTGGCTCGATGAAGATCAACGGTGGGAGGGGGTTTGCTCCCGATAGCGGTGGGTCAGTTGCACTATCTGTAGCTGAGACACCGCTATCGGGAGCAAGCCCCCTCCCACACGGGATCAGAGTTTTTCCAGGGCCATGTTCAGTGCCAATACATTAACCACCGGCGGCCCCACCAACGGGCTTTCGATATGTTCATCCAACAACCGCTGCAAGGTCGAGACCGGCACATTCCGCGCGGCCGCCACCCGCGCCAGTTGATAGGCAATTGCCTGCGGTGGCAAGTGTGGATCAAGACCGCTGCCGGAGGTAGTCAGCGATGCCAGAGGGACCGGGCCCTGGCTGGGCACCCACTGTTTATTCGCGTCGTCAAAAATGCGCGTCGCCAGCGCCGGGTTGCTTGGGCCCAGGTTGCTGGCGCTGCTGGACACCGTCGCAAAGGCACCGGCCGACGGGCGCGGATGGAACCAGCTGTCACCGGTAAAGTCCTGTGCGATCAGGCTGGAGCCGCGCACCTTGCCGCTATCATCGCGCACCAGGCTGCCATTGGCCTGGTCGGGAAACGCCACCTGGGCGACACCGGTGACGACCAAGGGGTAAGCCACGCCAGTGATCAGGGTCATGAGTACCAGCAGGCTCAGGGCCGGGCGGATCATGTTAGTCATCTTCACATCCTCAATAAATCGACAAACCAGTGGGGTGGGTTACACCAAGTGCAGTGCGGTCAACAGCATGTCGATCGCCTTGATACCCACGAACGGCACCAGAATCCCGCCCAGCCCATAGATCAGCAGGTTGCGCCGCAACAGCGCCGCCGCACTTGCCGCCTGCACGCGCACACCGCGCAGCGCCAGCGGAATCAGCACCACGATGATCAGCGCGTTGAACACGATGGCCGAGAGAATCGCGCTTTGCGGGCTCTGCAAGTGCATGACGTTGAGCACGCCCAACTGCGGGTAGATCGCGGCAAACAGCGCCGGCAGGATCGCGAAATACTTGGCCACGTCGTTGGCGATGGAAAAGGTGGTCAACGCACCACGGGTGACCAGCAATTCCTTGCCAATCTGTACCACGTCCAGCAGCTTGGTCGGGTCGCTGTCGAGGTCGACCATGTTGGCGGCTTCGCGAGCGGCCTGGGTGCCATCATTCATCGCCATGCCGACGTCGGCCTGGGCCAGTGCCGGGGCATCGTTGGCGCCGTCACCGCACATCGCCACCAACCGGCCGTCGTTCTGTTCGTGGCGAATGCGGGCAAGTTTCTTCTCCGGCGTGGCTTCGGCCAGCACGTCGTCCACACCCGCCTCGGCGGCAATCGCGGCGGCGGTCAGCGGGTTGTCGCCGGTGACCATCACCGTGCGGATGCCCAGTTTGCGCAACTCTGCGAAACGCTCGCGGATGCCAGGCTTGACCACGTCCTTGAGATGGATCGCACCCAGCAATTTGCCATCGGCGCACACCAGCAGCGGTGTGCCGCCGCTCTGGGCAATCTTGTCGATTTCGCGGGACAGTGCCGGTTGCAGATCACGACGTTGTTGGCCAATGAATGCCAGCAGCGAATCCACGGCACCTTTGCGGTACACACGGCCCTGGTAGTCGACACCCGATAAACGGGTTTCGGCACTGAACGGCACGGCGGTCAGTTGATCCAGGGTCGGCTCCGCCTGGGGGTGCAGGGCGCGCAGGTATTCGACGATGGACTTGCCTTCGGCCGTGTCGTCCGCCAGCGACGCCAGCAAAGCACCTTCGGCCAGGTCCCGGCCGCTGACGCCAGGCGCTGCGAGCACTGCCGCGCAACGACGGTTGCCGAACGTGATGGTGCCGGTCTTATCCAGCAGCAATACGTGTACATCCCCCGCCGCTTCCACGGCACGCCCGGACTTGGCAATCACGTTGAGGCGCACCAGGCGGTCCATGCCGGCGATACCGATGGCCGACAACAGCCCACCAATGGTGGTAGGAATCAGCGTCACCAGCAGTGCGACCAGGAACACCAGCGGCAAGCTGCCATTGGCGAAGTGAGCGAACGGCTGCAGGGTCACCACCACCAACAGGAAGATCAGGGTCAGGCCGATCAGCAAAATGTCCAACGCGACTTCGTTGGGGGTTTTCTGACGTTTGGCGCCTTCCACGAGGGCGATCATACGATCCAGGGTCGACTCACCGGGGTTGGCGCTGATGCGGATCAGCAACCAGTCCGACACCAGCCGGGTGTTGCCGGTGACGGCCGAACGGTCGCCGCCGGACTCGCGGATCACCGGCGCGGATTCGCCCGTGATCGCCGCTTCGTTGACCGCCGCAATCCCTTCGATGACCTCGCCGTCACCGGGGATCATTTCCCCGGCGGCAACGCGGACCACGTCGCCTTTACGCAGGCTGGTGGCCGGCACCACCTTGAAACTGCCATCGGTCTCTTTACGCCGTGCGCTCAGACCTTCACTGCCGGCCTTGAGGCTGTCGGCGCGGGCCTTGCCGCGACCTTCGGCCAAGGCTTCGGCGAAGTTGGCGAACAACACGGTGAACCACAGCCACACCGCGATTTGCACGGCGACAAAGGTCGGCACGGCGGTGTCGGGCACGAAGCACAACACGGTCGTCAGGATGGCGGTCAGTTCAACCACCAGCATGACCGGAGAGCGTTGCAGCTGCCGTGGGTCCAGCTTGACGAAAGCCTTGCCCAGCGCCGGGCGCCACAGGTCGGAGATGGCGGTTTTGGCGGGTTCCTGGGTGGCTACGGAAGCCGCATTTTTTGCAGGCATATTCATTGTCATATCCCTTATCAGAAGCCCATGCTCAAGTGTTCGGCGATGGGGCCCAACGCCAGTGTCGGCAGGAAAGTCAGGCCGCCCACCAGCAAGATGGTCACGGTCAACAACGTCACGAACAGCGGGCCGTGGGTGGGGAAGCTGTTCTGGCCGATCGGCGCGGTCTTCTTCATCGCCAGGCTGCCGGCCAGGGCCAGTACCGGGAGGATGTAGCCGAAGCGGCCGATCAACATGCCCAGGCCCAACATCAGGTTATGGAACGCGGTGTTGCCACTGAAACCGCCGAACGCCGAGCCGTTGTTGGCGCTGGCCGAGGTATAGGCATACAGCAACTGGCTGAACCCGTGCGGCCCTGGGTTACTGATGGCACCGGCCGGGCCGGGCAGGCTGGCGGCGATAGCGCCGAGTACCAGCACACCCACCGGCATCACCAGCAGGGTCACGACGAGCAATTGCACTTCCTTGGCCTGCAGCTTCTTGCCCAGGTATTCGGGAGTACGGCCGATCATCAGGCCGGCGAGGAAGACCGCGATCAACACGTTGAGCAACATGCCGTACATGCCCGCGCCGACGCCGCCGAAGATCACTTCGCCGACCATCATGTTGACCAGCGCCACCATCCCGCTCAGGGGATTGAGGCTGTCTTGCATGCCGTTGACCGAACCGTTGGACGCCGCCGTGGTGGTCACCGACCACAGCACGGTGCCGGTGGTGCCGAAGCGCGCTTCTTTACCTTCCAGTGGTGCGGTTTGCTCAACCGCCGGGTTGCTCAGGGTCGGGTTGGGCTGGTATTCGGCCCACAGCGAAGTCGCGCCACCAATCAGGAACAGGGCCAGCATGCAACCCAGGATCGCGCGGCTCTGGCGCAGGTCCTTGACGTAGTGACCGAAGGTGAACACCAGTGCCACGGGGATCAGGATGATCGCGGCCAATTCGAACAGGTTGGCCCAGGCAGTCGGGTCTTCGAAGGGATGGGCGGAGTTGACGCCGAAGAAACCGCCGCCGTTGGTGCCCAATTGTTTAATCGCAATCTGGCTGGCCGCAGGGCCCAGCGGAATCACTTGATCCACGCCTTGCAGGGTCACGGCGTCCACGTAATGCGCGAAGGTCTGCGGTACGCCCTGCCATACCAGGAACAGCGCAAGCACCAGGCACAAGGGCAACAGGCCATAGAGGGTGGCGCGGGTCATATCGACCCAGAAGTTACCCAAGGTCTTGGTGGACTTGCGACCGATACCGCGGCAGAGCGCGACCAGGACGGCCAGGCCGGTGGCGGCGCTGACGAAGTTCTGCACGGTCAGGCCGACCATCTGGCTGAGGTAGCTCAGGGACGCTTCGCCGCTGTAGTTCTGCCAGTTGGTATTGGTCATGAAACTGACCGCGGTGTTGAAGGCCAGCGTCCACTCCTGCCCCGGCAATTTCTGCGGGTTCAGTGGGAGGTAGTCCTGGAACAGCAGGATCGCGAACAGCAACACAAAACCGGCCAGGTTGAACGCGATCAGCGCCAGCGTGTACTTCTGCCAGCTTTGCTCCTGGTGCTCGTCGACGCCCGACAGGCGATAGCAGGCTTTTTCCACCGGCGCCAGAACCGGGCTCAACCACGTGCGCTGGCCTTCCATCACCTTGTAGTAGAACCGCCCCAGGAACGGCGCCGGCACCAGCACCACGGCAAAAAAGGCGATGATCAGCCAATAGTCATAACTGTGCATAGCCCGCTCCTAGTTCCGATCCGCGCGTAACAGCGCAACCAGCAGATAAATGAACAGTGCCACGGCCAATAGCAGTGACACCGCGTCCAGAACGCTCATGGAAGTCTCTCCGTTTTGCGGCGATTGCCGCGTGTGAGGCAATTGTCCGCAGGAGCGGCGTAAAGGAACGAGACCGAGGGCGTGGGTGGGGCGTAAAGACGGCGTAAAGAGTGGCTTTACAGGAGGTTTACAGGGGCTGGGAGGGCCTCTTCGCGAGTAAGCCCGCTCCCACACTTGACCGCGTATTTTCTGATGAACCTCGGTGAAGTGTGGGAGCGGGCTTGCTCGCGAAAGCGCCAGTCGAGTCTCTGCCGCACTTTGCTGGTGCAACTCCAGCGACTTTCAAACGCCAAACCGTTCCCCCGACGACAGTCGCGTGTCTTTACGACACGGTTGCGTGGGCTGGCATGGCCGCTGCAACACCTTGAATCATTCCAACCAGTTCAGGGAGCACCCCATAATGAACACACAACTCAAACCCACTTTGGGCACCTTGCACCTGTGGGGCATCGCGGTCGGCCTGGTGATATCCGGCGAGTATTTTGGCTGGAGCTACGGCTGGGGCGTGGCAGGCACGCTGGGGTTTCTGGTGACGTCGCTGATGGTCGCGGCGATGTACACCTGCTTTATCTTCAGCTTCACCGAGCTGACGACTGCCATCCCCCATGCCGGTGGGCCGTTTGCCTACAGCCGCCGCGCCTTTGGTGAAAAAGGCGGCTTGATCGCCGGCCTCGCGACCTTGATCGAGTTTGTGTTTGCGCCCCCCGCCATCGCCTTGGCCATCGGTGCTTACCTGAATGTGCAGTTCCCCGCACTGGACCCGAAACACGCAGCCGTCGGTGCCTACATCGTGTTCATGGGCCTCAACATTCTCGGGGTGAAGCTCGCTGCCACGTTCGAACTGGTGGTGTGTGTACTCGCAGTCGCCGAATTGCTGGTCTTCATGGGCGTGGTCGCGCCGGCATTCAGCTTCAGCAACTTTGCCCTCAATGGCTGGGCCGGTGCGGACACCTTCGGCGCGCCGGCGATTGCCGGGATGTTCGCGGCGATCCCCTTCGCCATCTGGTTCTTCCTGGCTATTGAAGGTGCCGCCATGGCGGCCGAGGAGGCGAAAGATCCGAAACGCACCATCCCGAAGGCCTACATCAGCGGCATCCTGACGCTGGTGATCCTGGCCATGGGCGTGATGTTCTTTGCCGGCGGCGTGGGCGACTGGCGTGCGCTGTCGAACATCAACGACCCGCTGCCCCAAGCCATGAAGGCCGTGGTCGGTAACGGTTCGGGCTGGCTGCACATGCTGGTCTGGATCGGCCTGTTCGGGCTGGTGGCCAGTTTCCACGGCATCATCCTCGGCTACTCGCGTCAGTTCTTTGCCTTGGCGCGTGCGGGCTACTTGCCGTCCTTCCTGGCCAAACTGTCGCGTTTTCAGACACCGCACCGGGCGATCATCGCCGGTGGCGTGGTCGGCATCGCCGCCATCTACAGCGATGGCCTGATCAACCTGGGCGGCATGACACTGACAGCGGCCATGATCACCATGGCGGTGTTCGGTGCCATCGTGATGTACATCATGAGCATGCTCAGCCTGTTCAAGCTGCGCAATACCGAGCCACTGCTGGAACGTACGTTCCGCGCGCCGGGCTATCCCATCGTGCCGGGCATTGCGCTGGTGCTGGCCGTGGTATGCCTGGTGGCCATGGCCTGGTTCAATGCGCTGATCGGCTTGATCTTCCTGGGTTTCATGCTGGTGGGGTTCGTGTACTTCCAGATGACCGCACAGGACCGTGCCGACGCACCGGCGGATGCGATGTTGACCGGGCTCTGAGATATTGAGGCGGAACGGGCCTACACTGAACTACTCAGAATGCCCGTGACTCAAAGCGGTACTACTGTGGGAAAATTCTCCCACGATAGTCCGCCTCAAGGAGAGCCTTATGCCGTGGTATGCGTGGTTGATTTTAGTGGTAGCGATCGGGTCGATCGTCGGTGGGCTGCTGATGCTGCGTGACAGCGCCAACAAGGTGGAACTTACCGACGAACAACGTAAACGCGTGGCCGAACGCAACGCCCAGGCGGACGCCAAGGATGCGCAGGATCGCTAAGCCGGTTTACTCCCAGGCCGCCTTGGCAATGTGCAAACCGTGCTGCCCTTTGTAGGCAGCACGCTCAGGCTGGCTCCAGCCGTCCAATAACTCATCCTCCAACCGGTAGATTTCGACCCCCAGCGGACGGCACACCGTCAACGGGTCCTGCGCGTCCGGCCCCCACATCGGCAGCGAAAGATCTCCGCCAGGGCAAGTCGACAATGCGCACAGCAGATCGATCTCGGCGAAGAACTCCAGGTAGTCGCCCTTCTGTGCCGGGCAAGCCTTCATGAAGTACATGTCGTCATGATTGAGCCCGGTGCACTGGAAAATATTCAGCACGTCATGCACATCGAATTCCGTCAGGCCGTGGGGCAATACCGCACGAGTGAGGTTGGAGTGGCAATGATGATGGAAGTCCTCGCCCGTCAGCATGCGGTTCACATACGGATCGCAGCGCGTGCCTAGCAGATCATGCAAACGACCGCCATGTTCATCGATGCCATAGCTGGCCAGACTGTCATCGGTGATCGTTACCAGAGGTCTTAAAAATGGCAGGTTGGACCATAACCGGTCGTGGGTGCTGACATGGGCGCCCTGCAATTGCCTCGTACGCGCCGCCCACAGACGTTCGCGCGGGTCATTGGCGTTCCACACGTTGAAGTCACCCACCTGCGGCCCCACCGGCGTAGTGACACGGAACACATGCCCGGCCGGCACCTTCCACGCCCTCCCCGTCCGAATTGACACCTCGAACTGTTCGATCAGCGTACGCTGGCCGGCCCGGTCCCGAATACGCTCATAGAACGCCGTATCGACTTGCAGCGCAGAGCCTTTGCTGACTTGGTAAGCAGCTGGGTAGTCTTTGTACATGGGGCAACCCTCCTTCAAGGGTGATCAAACAAGGCAAGGGAAAGGCGTTCGGAATCGTCCAGGTACAGGCTCATCGCCTCTCAGGCGGCCAGCTTATTGTTACCAACTAATAACGTGTAGATCTCTTGGTCCCGTTCCAGCCAAGGTAGCTGAAAACACTGCTCGTTGGGCGCCGCACAAAACATCAGGCGCAACTGAGCAATAATCTGGGCAAAAAAATCATCGAACAAGGTACTGCACATAAGCCCGACAATCTGTTGGTGGAATACTAGGCTGTGCGTAGCAACGGCCCGCCAGTCCTCTCGCTCGCAGGCCAAACCCGCCGCTTCAATGGAACTCTGCATACACTCGGATTGGGAATTTGTCAGCGCGCGACTCTGAGCAATCGCCTGCAACTCCAGAGTGCGGCGGACCATAAACAGATCATGCACATCCTTTCGCTCCACGCGCCGAACCATCACACCCTTGTTGCGCACATAACGTGTGAGCCTTTCCTGACTCAAGCGATGCAACGCCTCACGAATCGTATTGCGCGATGCGTTATATCCCTTGACCAGATCCATCTCGATCAACGACATACCCGGAGATAACCGCCCACCGATGATGTCAGCGCGCAGCTCCCGCACGATCTGGTCCGCTAAAGACAAACTGAGTGACATATCCACCTCGAGATTGTTGAACAATCATTGGCCAAAACGGGATCACGTTTCATGCCAATAACGCCAGGTGGAGTAAAAAGTGCGACGCCGTTAAAATTTTCAATCGCTCGCGAGGTAGCTATGTGCGCTCCTCATCATCAGCGAAGAGCTTCCGTCCGTTTTCGACGTGACGAAGTAGCCGCATGTCGATGCCAGTAGGGAGTAATGATATCGCCGCGTAGCGCACCAGAATGCCAAGCTAGCAACACATGTGCTGATTGCAGCGCGCTGTAACATGAAAATTTATAGACAGAAAAGCCGGTCAATGACCGGCCTTTTTTACCTAAGGTTTCTTAATTAACTTCCAAACGATCGCGATTTTTTTCCAGAAGTGCCTTGCCAATACCTTTAACTTCCAGTAACTCATCGACCACTGTGAATGGGCCATTGCTCTCGCGGTAAGCGACAATCGCTTTAGCCTTGGAGGCGCCGATACCAAATAGGTCGCGCCTCAAGGTCTCCGCGTCGGCCGAATTGAGTTTGACTTTGACGGACTGTTGGGTGCCGCCAGACTGAACCGCAATAGAGACAGCGCTCTCGGCCTTGGAGGCAGGGACCGCGTACGCCAATGAGGTAGCACTGGTTAGAAACGCAAGAAAAAGTGCAGAAAAAACAGCGTTATACATAATCGATATACTCCATGACATCATAAGAAAGGCAGCCAATCCGAAGCTGCTCTCCAAACTTAGATGATGTGGCGCGCATGTCAAAAAGCAGAGCATTGCTAAGTATGTATCGTCGCTTCAGTGCATACAGCCTGTTCCCCCGTCAATTCGTGTAGGAGCAGATCACAGCGCCGGGAACGTTGCATGCTTGCCTACAGCCTGACTATCCGATCCTGATTCGATCATTTTCTAACAACATAGCCTTGAAGGTAAAATCACTAGTCATTTTCAAGTATCGAAGCTAGATAACTGCTAAAATGCATGAAATACTTTCACTATTGGATTATCTGTTTGTGAATAACCGCTATCTTAATCTGATGGGGCTCGCCTCGATTATCGTCTCGATATATTCACTTACCGCTCTTTATCCTGGGGCCATGACTTGGGACAGTCTAGATCAACTCAGACAAGCTCGGACAGGCACGTATACCGACTGGCAGCCTCCGACGATGGCTTTTCTCTGGAGCCTCTTTCTTAATTTAAGCGATGGCCCAGGCGCCATGCTGATTTTCCATTTTACTTTGTTATGGGGTACTTCGCTATTACTCTTCAAATGGAGTATCCGAGAAGGACATAGGTTTGGTTTTTTATTCTTGATTCTCCCCCTACTTCCCTGGGTAATGAATTTTCAGTTTACGATTTGGAAAGATGTTGGAATGGCCTACTCATGGGGGCTTTCCATTGCGATATGTATTTATTTCAGAGATCAGAAAAAATTTCCCGTGCTTGCAGCCGCCTTGGTGATAATTTTATTTCTTTATGGATCACTCGTTCGCTCCAACTCGCTCAGCGCCGGAGTGTTTTTAATGGCATTTCTATGTGCAAGCATCTTCAAGGTCAGCTCTAAAAAAAGCCTGCTTGGATTTATGATTGTTGGCATTGTGACAATCGTGATAGCACATTTGTCAGCAAGCGCCTTGTTAAATGCCAAAAAAGCCAACCCGGTTAGCTACGTTTTATTTGACGATGTCATAGCCCTTAAATTGCAAGGAGTAGATATACCCGTCAGCTTTTTGAATAGAGAAGAAATGGAAACCATCAAAAGCTGTGACTACCTTCACGCCCACGAGATCGGAGCCGCATTCTGCCTATCCGACGAAAAATTCACCGAAATCACTAGAGTACACTATGCAGAGTTGAAGGCTGTGTGGCTAGCAAATATCCCGCTGCATTTTTCGACTTATGCAAACTTTCGGCTGAATGCTTTTCTCAATCTCATTCGTGCACCATCGATGGCACCTTATTATTACAGCGAATTCAGCGTCAAGAATCAGCCGTTCACGGCAAGTTCAGGCAATCGCGAAGAGTCGGCTTCGAAACACTTAGTAGAACAATACATCACAACCTCCCAAGATATAGTGCCGGAGCTATTTAAACCATACACATGGATCTTAATCAGCTTAAGCTTGGTGGTGATGCTAACTTTATGTAAGGATCCCAAGGGAGCCGCCCTTTGGCTGCTCCCTTTCTCAGGGTTGAGCTATATGCTCAGCTACTTCCCCATAACACCTGCTGCGGACTTTAGATACGCATATTGGATGTGCTTCATAGCAAGCGTATCCTTCTTAATACTTGTAAATATACATTCAAAAAAACCTGTCAAACAAAAAAAACCCAAGGAAGTCTAAATACACTACGAAACCCAGCACTGATCATCATGTGCTGGGACACTCCCAGTCCAGCTGCGTTCATGAAGGCCTAAAAGTCGCCCCTGAAAACTCAAGGGTTATAACGACCAAAACACGTTTTAAATAACACGAATAAGATCGATAAATTACCTTTCACGCTGCTGATTTTCGTTGGCACCTCTCCCTCGGGATAACGCCTGGCGGTAGCCAGCTCAATGCAACGATAACCTAGTTTAGGGGCTCTATATGAAAGATAAGCCAAAAGCTCATATGTCACGAAAACATCACGAAAAATAGAGACTCTCGGATCTTCCAGCAGTCTACGGCTATACGCTCTGAAGCCTTGAGTTGTGTCGGACCATTTAAACCCGGAAAACAGACTAAGCATCGGCGCATGAACAAATCGAATGGCAAAATCTCGTAATTTAGGAGTATTCTCAGCGACGCCACCCACGACAAATCGCGAGGCTTGCACGAAGTCTATCCCGTTTTTTAATGCATTGATAAAATCAGGGATGGCACTCGGATCGTCCTTATCATTCCCGTCAATGGTTACGATACCTTCATACCCTTGTTCGAGCGCGAAAGCATAGGCGCAACGAAGCTGCGCGCTGAGCTTTCCTGCAGAGGTTTTAAGCAAGAGCCCTCTTACACTCAACTGTTGTAAAGCAGATACACCGAGTGAACCATCAGTAGTCCCACCATCGACGATAATAATGTCAGCAGCACCCGATATATTAAGCGCATGCATCTTATTCAACATATTTTTAATCCGTTCCCCCTCATTGATCACTGGAATGATTACACAGCAGGGATGCTGACGACCAAGCCAAAGTTGAATATTATAAGCAGGCACCACCCAATGCTCACAAACAGATGAAACATTATCTGGAGTACTCATGATGTTATATACCTTCAAGACACACGAACAGTGATCAAACCAACCCCAATGATAACTAGTACAATCCCCGCCACTGTCGTCCAATGAAAGGACTCACGAAAAAAAAAGACAGAAAACAATGCGACAGTAGCAATAGCCCCGGCTGTCAAAACCGGATGAGCGACATTCAAAGGAAGACGTGCAAGAGCACTCGCGTAAAATAGAAATGCGCCGCCATACAATGACAACCCAAGCCAAAATGGCCAGTTACTCAGGGCAGCAATAGGATCGCTTAGAGAGGGAAACTTTCTTGGTGGCATCATCGCCATTTTTATCAAAACACTAGCAGATGCATTGGAGAGTATTCCAAAAATCAAAATGAACCATTTAGCGCTCATACATCAGCTCCAGTTCGCAAGTTATGATAATGTTGCTGCGCGACTTGTATGGAACGCTCAATAGAAACCTCATGTGGCTCACTGGTCGTCGCAACCATCTCAATGGTCAACACATGCTCTGGCAAGTACTGGCTCAGAACCCGAGATATCAGCTGGTGTGCTGTATCACCATCACCCAAAGGTACCAAATCGGGTTCACTGAGGTGCACATGACCGATCAACGCCGCATAATCATGCAGGACCACTCGGGGATCCTCGCCATTAATCGTCAAAGCGCCAGTATCCAATTGCATCCGGAGTGCGGGATGTGCCAGTTGCTTAACCACTGCGGCGGTGCTAGAACTGTCAGTCATAAAATTTGCGCCATAATGCTCGGGGTTTGGCTCAAGACAGACTGTTACTCCTAGTGCTTGCGCGACATCTGCTAACTTTCGAAAAAAAGGTAATGCTATCGCCGCCGCCTGCGCATCATCTAGCCCCGTACGATCACGATTCTTGGGGGAGCCAAACACCACTCGGGAGGCTCCCAACTCTGCTCCTATACGGCAAACCGCTGCTAGATGTGTCTGTAATTTGGCTCTGTCCTCCCCGGTGCCAAACACATTCAACCCAGTGGTCCCAAACAACAGCGCCTGCATGCCGGTGATTTCGATATCTCGATCAGCCCACCACTTTTTGACTCGAAAAATATCAGCCGTGGTTGCATCAATTGGGTTGGGGAAGTACTTTCCGGGTGCGATATCAATAGCATCAATTGCATAGCGGTGTAGAAGCGCCGCAATGGCCTCGTCTTCTGAAACGTCCCAAGCAATATTAGAAACCGCGAGCCTCATAGTTACCTCGATGTAATAGTCACGGGCTCTGATTGCGCATACGCTCTGATGGCGAGAAGAACCTCACGCGAGCTATATTGATAACGGCCTTGCCCGTCAAATACATCCGCGTGTTTGCTTTGGAAATCATAAACTGCGGGAGAACTAGCCGTCATGTTAGAAAAATGCTTACCAAACCCAAGGGACGCAATCTCACTCACACTGACCGGTTCAGCCGTCAAGTGAACCAACTTCAGCCGGGCGGCGACGGCTTTCTCAATATCAGACCAAAGATTGACCATTGGGTAGAATTGGAATACTCCACGGCTATCAATTTCGGTAAGATTATTATAATTCAATAGATCGTAAATAACATTTTTGCGCAGGCCCGGGCCCACCAAGCCGGGCAATCGAACAATCAAATGATTAGAAAATTGACTCTCGACAAATTTCTCTAAGGCGCGGCGATTGAGGCCGTAAGCATGCAATCCGTCCTCCTCAACGACAGTATCTTCATCAACACCCAGCGGATCTCGAAAAACGTCGACAGTACTAATTAGAATGAACATTTTACATTGAATAGTTTTCAGGTGTGCAATCAGCCCTTCAATCGTACGACGGTCACCTTGAGAATCTTTATTAGCGATCCACTTCTGAGCTGGAGCTCCTGCACAGACGACCACATTGAATTTTTTATCTTCGATTTCTCCAATCGTTGTAGATCGATAGGAATATTCGAAAGAACTTTGTTTTAGCAAAGTGCTACCCACAAATCCTGAACAACCAATCAATGCATTCAATTGGCACCTGCCGGCTGATTAACAATCAACAATTCAAGGCTAAACATAACGTAAAACCCAAAAAGCTTAAGTGCAAATATAATATAAGTGCTAATACTTGAAAATTTAACTAGCGGCTTTCGCAGCGGATATGTTACAAGCTTCATGACGTCTAAGTGGCCATCAAATTCCGCCAAACGATCAGCCAAAGTATAATCGTTAAGATCAGCCGCATGAGAAACAGCGTGGTCGTCCGACGCGCTAAACAACTTCATTCAACCTCTCCAAGACATCATAAATATTGTCAATTTTACCGCCGAGGATCGAGTAGCAGCCAGGTAACGTGGTGTGCCTCTCAAAGAGAATCGGCCGCCCATCGTCACTTTCATTTTTAGCAAGAACAGTTTTTATCTCAAACAATGATTCTTGATAGGTTGCCCGCCAAACATCTGGCATATAGCGAGCAACGTCCCGCACCATACGCTCGACTCTGCTGGTTTTATGGTAACTCCGCAGCTTTTCATAAGGATCAAGGTCTGGCTGATCACACCAGTGCTGATGCGGCGTATAACGGACATGGGACAACGTGTGCAGGCCCCGAGCAGGAAACGGCATGATTGAAAAAAAGGGGCCATCCATAACCGTAACCCCCAATCCACATAGTGAATCTGGCATTTTCATCAACGCCATTTCAGTTATTTCTTGCTTAAGGCTACTCTGAATCCCAGAAAAATCACCAGCAAACTGATTAAGGCCACTATATGTACAGTTGAAAACATAACGGCTCTGGATGAGTTGTTCTGTACCCGAGTTAGTGCGAACGCCCACCTGCAACGGCGTCTCCCGACCTTTCGAAATAGTCAACGCATGAGTATTACAACGAACTGAAACACCGTTCTCCGCTAGCTCTCGCGCAGCCCAGCTCGCAAGCTTGAGAGTATCAAATGCATATTCGTTGACGACGTATACACTTTCAATCAAGCGAGGCTCAAATAATGTACGCAACATGGGGTCCGCTGCCCTAAACTCGACACCTATCTCACGACAAAATCGCTCAAACTGCCTGGATGTCACTTTAGAGTTTCTACGTGAAATAGCATACAGTTTAGTAAAGTCTTGATTTATCGCCTGAGGCCAATCCCGAACAAATTTCGGAAAATTTATTCGACTGCGGTAGGCAGTAGTGAAACTTCTTGGGTAGTGATAACCATTGTGGACGCGTGCTTGGTTATTGTAAGACGCCCGTGTTAATAAAGCGGCCTCGCGCTCAATCAGCACAACATGCTTAAACCCTTTCTGCTTTACAAGATAAATAGCAATTGCGGCACCGTAGAACCCTCCACCGATGATGACGGCATCCTGGTGGAGATGTGTCATGAAGGACTAACATTTGATGTAGGTTCGGACGCCGAAATTCCTGACACCACTTCTTCTAAGTTCAACTTATCAAAACGGGTAATACGTGCACTCGTAAACTCTTGCCCCACATGATACAGCGGCCCTTCGTTTGATAAACTCGCCATATTCAAAATATATTCACCCAACACTAGCAAGACCAGCGAGGTTAGGAAAAACATACCCGACAACTGCAGCGAGAAACTTATCCATCCGGGCGCTACATCTGTTTTAAATATAGCGATACAAACGACATACACACAGTACGCAAGGTTAGCCAGCGCTCCAAACAATGACAATGACGTCACCAATCGCATGGGAGCACGGGTGGTCGACACTAATAAGCGCATCCCTCTATCAATACTATCTCCTAAACGCTTTGGTGTAGAGGCTGCGGGTGTGGAACTATAATCCAAATAGGCACGGGCAAAGCCTCCCGTCGCTGGGAGATGTCGATAGGTAATTGCAGGTTGCGGATGCTGAAGAATAAAGTTGATTACTCTTTTGCTGAGAAGACGATACTGAGGGGCTTCTCGAGCCAAGTGCACACCATTAAACCGGTTATAAAGACTATGAAATGCAGTGTTGGCCCAACGATAAGCAAAACTTTGCTTATGTTTTTGTGCATTATTTGCAAATACCACATCAGCGCCATTGACCGCCTGATCGAGCATCTGAGGGATAAACCGAATATCATCAGATAATGGATCAATCACCGCAACGAAATCGCCCAACGCATTTTCCAAGCCAACCCAAGACGCTGTATCTGCATCCACCTCCTTGGTCAACGCATAGATTTGCAAATTCGCTAATCCAGTTTCACTGGTCAGGCGCTTTAAAACGCGAATACTGTCATCATTGGAAGCGTTGTCTACAACGATTAACTCGTAATCGCTGACGATGGAGGCAATTACAGACGCTGCGTCACAAAGGAACTGCTCGACTTCATCTGATCTGTTTCGAATGACGAATACCACTGATAAAAAACAAGGAAAAAACGTCATTTGCAACTCTCTCAAAAAACAACTGCCCAAAGCCCGACCGGTTGAGGTCCAGATATCAAACAAAGCAAAGGGCCTTATCCGATGCCTCTCATCCAATCAGGATAACAATTCGCCTATGGCGCCAGGTGACCTTTGTCGGCAACTGGTTGACCGTAATCTGAAAACCGCAGAGTAGCATCTCCTTTCCTAAAGACACTACTCAGTAGAACTGATGCAGAAAAGGCGTGAAGATAGTCAGGGTTCGAGCCGACGTTGCTGATAGATCAAGTCAACAATTTCGCCGTCAGGCGCGTATCCGCTGACGGTGTCACGCAGCAGCTGACGAACCCGTGCGTAATCATCCTGATCTACTGAAGCAAGCAGCTCCGTCAACTTAGCTTTAAGTATATCCCACGGCAAGTAATCTTCATTGGCACTCATGATCATCGGGTGTTGTGTCGCCGCAACGTTGTCACCAATCAGCAGCTCTTCGTATAGCTTTTCTCCTGGGCGCAACCCGGAAAACTCGATTGCGATATCGCCATGAGGATTTTTTTCTGAGCGCACACTCAGACCGGAGAGATGAATCATTTTCTCCGCCAGTTCAACGATTTTTACCGGCTCCCCCATATCCAGCACGAACACATCCCCGCCGAGCCCCATGGAACCAGCTTGGATTACCAACTGGGCAGCCTCTGGTATGGTCATGAAGTAACGCGTGATCTTGGGGTGGGTAACCGTTAATGGTCCTCCCGACTTGATTTGTTTATAAAACAGCGGAATCACGGAACCGGAAGAGCCGAGCACATTGCCAAAACGTACCATGGTGAAACGCGTTTTATTAACTCGTGACACGTTCGACTTATCGCCAAACAGCACCGGGGCCGGCTCGTGACTAAGAGCTTGGAGCGTTAACTCGGCTAGGCGCTTGGTGCTACCCATCACGTTAGTTGGACGCACTGCTTTATCGGTAGAAATTAAAACAAAGTTGGCCACGCCCGCCTGAAGAGCGGCTTGGGCGGTATTCAGTGTACCAATAACATTGTTTAATACACCTTCTGCAATATTATGTTCAACCATAGGCACATGTTTATAAGCCGCAGCATGGTATACAGTGTCTACACGCCATGTTTTAAAAACATCCAGCAGCTTCAGCTGATTACGTACCGAACCGAGGATTGGAAGTACCTTTACGGGTAGCGACTCACGAGTAATACGCTGTTCGAGCTCCGAAAGAATACTGTAGAGATTGAATTCGCTGTGCTCAAATAGTAGAAGTGTTATCGGACGCAGGGCAATAATCTGTCTGCACAATTCAGAGCCGATAGAACCGCCTGCTCCCGTCACCAGAACACATTGCCCTTTAATACAATGTTCGAGCAATTCAGCTTGGGCGGGCACTGCGTCACGGCCCAAAAGGTCAGCAATATCCACTTCTTGAATATCATCCACTTTGACCCTGCCGCTAGCGAGATCCATAAAGCCAGGGACACTTCGCACATGCAATGGAAAGCCTTCAAGGAAACCAAGTATTTCCCGGCGACGTGCGCGATTGGAGGAAGGGATCGCGAGTAAAATCTCCTGAGCTCCCGTTACGTCGATCATATGTTGGATGTGTTTTGGCTTATAAACTTGCAATCCGGAAATGACACGATCGGAAATGCTGGTATCGTCGTCGATAAACGCAACTGGGCGCATCACTCGCCCCATGCGCAACGCGGCAACCAATTGATTGCCAGCGGCACCAGCGCCATAGATGGCGACTCTGGGTAGGCCGTCTTCACGATTGGTAAATGGCACGTGCTGTGCTGCTGCAAACCAGTCCCCCAAAAAATATTGGCGCATAGCCAGTCGCAGCCCGCCAACCATAATAAGACTGAGCCACCAGTAATTGAAAATGATGGAGCGTGGGACGACGGTCTGGTGATTGCTATACCAGTACACCAATACACCAAGAATAAGAGAAGACAGGCTCACAGCCTTGATAATGGCGATGAGGGCATCGTTACCAAAGTAGCGCATGACCGCCCGATACATTCCGAAGCGCACGAACAACGGGATGGCAACTATAGGTGCGGCAACAAATAGCCAGAAATGATCGCGAAAGGGATTGACCATCTCGTCCACCCCAAGGCGAACGACGAAAGCAAGCCATAAAGCCGCCCACACGACGAACGTGTCGGTCCCGACCTGAATTAATCGTTTCTTTCGACGTGGCAAACCCACCAAGAATGCTCGCAACCTATCCATAGCCCTCTCACCCACCTCAGACCTCTCCCCTAGTTTTCAAAGCTGATATTCTACGTTTTTAAATACATCATGGTTCACTAAAAATTTGACCTATTGGGGCCTAGCTCCCAACCGGCTGCTCTAGCGCGCCGGCATTGAACTTCAGAGCGAGACCAATAAGCGGCACGTACGCCACAATCAGACCGAAAGCGCCGTCCAGCCCGAGGTATACGACACAAAAAGAGAGAGGGAGTAGCCAAAAGAGGTTGATGCCCGCTACAGCCAGGGTAACTGGCAAATGCCGGCCAAATCGCCTACTGGCAAACTGGTACGCATGGCTGCGGTGTGCTTCATACACCTTATCCCCACGCACAAGGCGACGGATCAACGTGAAGGTTGCATCAACAACAAACACTCCAATTAGAATCAACCATCCCCAAAACAATTGGGAAGAAGCCCATGCAGCCTGAATCGAAAGAACTCCGAGGGTGATACCCAAAAATCCACTGCCTGCATCGCCCATAAAAATGCGTGCTGGCGGGAAATTCCAGAACAAAAATCCAGCCACAGCTGCAGCTAGAAGCATTGGAAGCCATATCAAACCTTCAAAACCAGCCAGCCAATAGAGCAAACAAGCTCCCAGACACGCACTGATAGCCTCGATACTCGCAATTCCATCGATACCATCCATGAAGTTGTATAAGTTGAGCATCCATACAAGATACAAAATAGCGATAAACTGACCAAACCATTGAAGATTCACTTCTAAGCCAAAGATCGTAATCTGTGGCAGCCCCCCCAACCAGAATAGTGCCCAGCCGGCGCCCAGAAAGTGCCCCAACAAACGCCATCTGGCTGCAATATGACCATGGTCGTCCATAAAACCAATTAACGCGACCAGCGCCCCGGCCCCACCTAGAGCAATAACAGACGGTAGCGGAGCAAGCTCTGCTATAACCAGAAGCGGGAGTGTGAGAAGAAAGGTAAGTACAATCGCTACTCCGCCACCACGGGGAGTGGGCACAGAATGGGAACTGCGTGCGTTGGGAATATCAATAATACTTTTAGCCAAAGCATATCGGCGTAACACGGCAGTCAAAACGAGAGACAGAACAACGGCAATGAGCACCAACCACCAACTAGTCATTAGTTTTTTGTTTCCAGATAGTATGAGGCTGCAAGACCCAAAGCGTGATCAACAGTAACCGGCGGTCTCCAAGACAACAATGAGCACGTCTTACTAATGTCGACCTGTAGCGACCCACATAAGCGCTGCGACAGAGACTTTTTACCCAACAGACTTGCGCCAGTACTCAAAAACGCGCTAGGAATTGGCAAAAGCAAAGCTTTTTTATTTAACGCTGTCGCCATTCTACGTAATAGTTGAGTTGTAGACAGGTCCTCTCCATCGCTCACTAAAAATGTTTGATTGGCTGCCGCCGGATGTGTGGTAGTGGTGATGACAAGGTCTACAAGATTATCCAGCGCAACCAAGCTACGACGATTAAAAATTGAGCCAAAAGGCAGAGGAACCCCTTTATCCAACCAGCGCATCATGTTCAAAAAATTTGCTTTTACGCCCGGCCCATATACCAAAACCGGACGAATTATGACGACCTCCATACGGCTGTTTGCAGCGATGTCCCTCAGGCCGGCCTCAGCTTCCATTTTAGAAACACCATAGGGATCAAGCGGCGCTGGTATATCTTCTGCAGTAAACGGTTTTCCAGGTACCGTTGCCTCACCATTTACCTTGATAGAACTGATAAAAATGAATCGACCGACCCCATTTGCAACTGCCTGACGAGCCAAATTCAACGTCCCCTCGACATTGACCTTACGAAACACCGCCAGCGGATCAGACTCAGCGTCATTCATCACATGAACACGGGCAGCCGCATGGATAACCACGTCAACGCCCGCAAGCGCTTCAGCCCAATCCGTCACCGGGGAAAGCTCGCCAACGTTGATCTGTTTGATCCCATTTTGATGCTCAACAGCCTGGCGACGTACAGCACCGGTCACCTTGACGCCATCTTTTTTCTTTAGGACTTCGACCAATCGACTGCCTACAAATCCGGACGCACCGGTGATTAAAACATGCATCTAGAGCTCCCCCACACCAATACAAAACTGTAGTCGTGGCAATAATTACCTTGACTCGATATACGACCAGAAGGCGAATCACACCAGCAAACGGTCCATATACAAAGACATTTCATTGATGATGATCGGCTGGGCGAAATCTGTATGTGCTCTTTGCCTTGCAGCTTCAGCAAGCTTAATTCTCAAGCCACTATCAGAGTAGAGCGCCTTCATAGCCGCACTGATTTCATCAATCGCACCTGGACGGTGCAGAAGCCCGGTCTTGCCTTCCTGCACAGCATCACTCAAGCCATATATTCGCGAAGCAATGGCAGGAAGGCCGACGCCCGCAGCCTGAATAGTTGCCAAGCTGAAGCCTTCCCGGTAGCTGGGTAGGCTAAAGACATCCGAAGCCGCCATATATCCTTCAGGGTTATTGGTAAAGCCAACCCGGTGACACCGCCCCTTGAACTTCAACGCTAGCTCTGCAACCACATGCTCGACACCGTCTTCATCAGGGCCGACAACAAGCAAATGAGCATCCGGACAACTCATCGCGACATCGGTAAAGGCCCGCGCCAGATCCACAATTCCTTTGACGTGGGTCAAGCGCGCCATGAATAGAAAAACCAGAGCCGAATCATCCAGTCCAAGCTCGCGCCTGATTTTCTCTCTCATCATGGTATCTGGTTTGAAGCGAGCCAAGTCCACCCCACTAATTGAACCTTGACCAAGCACTTCGATTTTTGCGGGTTTAACAACGTTTTCCTTTATAAGGAAATCCCGCTGGGAAGGACTATCAGCCAGCAAATTGGTGGCCGCAGATGCTAGAAGCTGATCTAATTTCTTCAAAGCAAACCGTGAAAATCCTCGTTTTGTATACCAAACTTGTCCGGTGAAAATATGGACGCGATGAGGTACACGCGCAAAATAACCAGCCAGCATCGTTAAAAGACCCGATTTCGGCATGATAGACAGTACACAGTCAAAGTTTTCAGTTGTAAAAATTTTGAATAGCTTTATTAACGATACCAAATCACTGAACACCGAGACTTTGCGCTGTATAGGCAGCGGAATAAACCTAATGCTCTTGTCGAGAAATTGATAAATTTGCTCGGACTCTGCATTAGCCATTACGGTTACACAGTACTTTTCCGCCAGTTTATTAATGTGTTCAACCATAAACACCTTTAATGCGACTGGCACCGTAGCAACAACGCATATTCTCTTTTTCTTAATCATTATCAACCACAGCTTTGGAGTTCGTTTTTTTGATAAATTGGCTTAGCAATTCATGCATCGCCTGCGGTATCGTGTTTTCGAATTCAAACCCAATAGTTTGTTTAATTTTTTCCGAGCTGTAACCCACACATTTCACCAACTCATCTATTCGTTCGTGTGTCAACGGTAGTTTGATAAGGGGCGAGGTCAGGCTGACTAGAAGTCGTAGCACGCCTTCTGGAATTCTTACCCGAGGCTCGGATACATTATAGGCCTTCGCCATTGAACCAATAACCTCAGAGAGAAGGCAGTCATTGGATAAAATAAAAATCTGCCCTTTCGCTCTAGCATCAAAAGCACACATCATCAGTGCCCTGACGACATCATTAACATGAACATAAGTCGACAACGAGGGTAGATTGCCTATATAAAAAAATAGTCGTTTTCGGACCATGGCTGACAGCTGAAAAAATGATTGATTTGGCATTTCAGGGCCAACAACTATCGAAGGTCGCACAATAGTGTAGGTAAACAGCGGCTCCACTTTTGAAAAACTGATTACCAGTTCATCGGAAATAGTCTTGGTAACCTCATACTCTCCAGCCGGCGCCGGGGAACAATGTTCATCAATACTTGAATGCTGAGCCCTGGAAACTGCCCGTTTTCCATACGCTCCCGTACTGCTCAACTGAACCCAATGAAAAGGCTCACCGGTTTTTCTGATTTTTTCACTCACCGCTTTGAGCAGATTGGACGTGCCACGGACATGCAAGTCATACATCAAGCTGACATCTTTGATCTCGCCTGCACAGTGAAAGAGCGTATTACAGCCCTCGATGAAGTCCAAGAGTTGGTCACCCGACTCGAGGAGATCTCCCGGCACAACTTCCAATCCCGGATGGGACGGTCGCGCTTTCCTTGAAAGCATCCTCACCGTACCGCCTTGACTCAAAAGCGCCCTACAGAGAGGGGCACCGATAAAACCCGTGCCCCCAGTTACGCAAACATTCATACGCCCCCCTGAACAGAATTAAAGCTACTGCCTCCATAGGAAGCCACTTCAAGCAACATTGAATAAAGTGGCATATAGGGCCTCCAGCCGCTTATAACACATCAAATGCTTCGTTAAGATGATACGGCATGAAAGGCGTTGGCCCTTCCCCTTCCTCAAATATGAAATTTCTGTAACCGCTTATAGCCGCCAGCAAGCCAGCCAAAATAAGAGTGAGCTTGATGGTCCGATCAAAATCCAGCCGGCATCTACTGTAGGTGAGCAATATAGCGAGGGGGAATGCAAACGAGATCAAATCCAAAAACCTCAACCCGGCATATGAAACACTCGACACAGCCCAAAACATAACTGTAAAGCCGCCACCTAAGAACATCAGTTTTGTTTTCTCCAGTCGAGGCAATCTTGAGAGGCCTACGCCCAATACCAGCAGCAATAAAACCGCAATTTTACCTAACCCGGAAAGCGCGCTTGGTGACTCGGAATCTTGATAAGAGAGAAGCTTGGCGAAAAAATAATCACCATTAATACTAAATATCGCCAACACCGCAACGCAAGCAAGCGGGACTATTAGAACGTTAGAGGCTTTAGCCCAGCGCGCCTGGGAAGCCCAGATAAATACAAGAGAGACGAGGGAAGAGTAGTGAAAAAGCAAGGCCGAGACGGCCAAAACCAATCCCGTGAGCGTTTTAGACCGCCTTATATTTTGGACCGCAAATAATAATAACATCGCTGCGATGCCGATCCTCAGCCCATTCATTGTATATTGATATACGAAAGCAGGCAGCATATAAGAAAGCATCAAAAACTTTTCATTTTTATCCGAACGAAATAGATGCAAAAACATGATAAGGAATATAACGACACTGACCAGCCTGACAGCTATTTCCGGAACCCCCGTGATCTCGACAAGCACCCAGCTCATAAAAACAAAGCCCGGCTCCATCCCCGTCCAGGAAATACCCTCCATTAAGCGACCAACGACCACCTCATAGGTATTTGTGTCAGTGCCTACAGCCCCGCGGAAGACCGAAACAAACATAAAGAACAGCAATGCTACGCCTGCAAAAAAACGTGTCCGGTACCCGGACAATGCGGTGAAAAACAACGCCACCAGCAATATCAGCCAGCCCAGTAGATAAATCATTCTGTACGACTACCCAACTTGACCTTCGACGCTCGACGTAGATATCGCATCAAAGACCAAAACTTCAAAAAACAGTGGTAATAGAAGCCTATCTTCCTTTGCGCACGAAGCACTTTATATACTTCTAGCTCACCTTTTTCCATGTTCCACAAGTTACCACTCAACCCTGCATGCCCATACAAAGGCTTATGACAAAATGTCAGCGGCTTATCGATCGAATAGCAGTCTAAGCCGGAGCAGCATAAAACACACCAAAGCTCGTAGTCCTCGCAAAAACGTTTCCCCTCGGGAAACCGCAATGGTAAGTCCCGACGCAACATAATCGATGGGGTAGAAAATTTATTCGAAAGCAGCAGTTGCTGCTTCAATACCCGAGTGAAGGTCACATCACCGCTTTCATAAGGAGCGGTTGCTATGCTCGACGATTCCTCAATCGTCAGTCCCTTTTGTCCAGTTAAAAAAACTTCTGGATTGTTTTTCATCCACTCATACTGAAGTTCAATTTTTTTATAATGCCAGCTGTCATCGGAGTCTAAAAAAGCGATATAGGGTTGGCTTGCAATCCTCCAACCTTCATTTCGTGCCGTGCCAGGCCCCGAATTTACCGCCAATGAGATAACCTTAATCCAATGCTCCGGGTACTCCTTGGCCAATTCAAACAAAAAATTAAGCGTATTATCCGGGCTCGCATCATCAACGAGTATGACCTCAGCGGGTCGCAAGGATTGGTGGTAAACGGAATCAAGTGCACGTCGTATGGTCTCCTTACAACGATAGCACGGGATCACGACGCTCACCCAAGCGGTGTCTGGATTTTGAACACTTGACTCAGTAACCATTCAACACTTCCAATAACATATAGTCTGACGACGGCAACGCAATAGTTACCATTGAAACTTTCAACGCATCCGTGCCAACTTCAATGAGGAAGCTGTATCTTAACGTCAGACGCCTTTAAGACCTCCTCCAACCTCTGACTTGCCATATAGGAAGTATTGAGCCCCGTTAACACTTCGATGCTATTACTTACATGACGTGCCCGAAACCTATTTATTATACGGGAAGCGCCCCATAAGAACTCAGTCCAAAAAGAGCCGAGTAACTGACCTACGATTTTTGGAGCACCAAACAGCGAGCAAGCTTCTCGAAAAGAAAAAACTGTTTCTCGATAGGAACGAGGAAAGTAGACAAAACACTTCAGCAGTAACCTACCAAAATTGGGATTCAGAGAAACTCCTTTTTCCTCTTCAACCTTCTCTACCGCCTTCAGTAGAGAGTATGACCACACCGTAGGTACCGAGTAAAATTCAGGAACGCGTTTGTCCCATACAAGGTCTTTGAAGGGGGCGATATGTGGGTTATCGCGAAGCTTACCGTAGTGTCCTCCAGAGCTGCTTTGCCCAGAAGTACTCAGTCCAGAAGCTCCGGGAATAATGACTGGATAGTCAACCAGGAAGCAGCTTTCCGACTCGTTTGCGATCAGGAAAGAACTAAAGATGTCGGGACTTACTCCCCCAAACAAACTACCATACTTACTTACAATTCTATGGGCTAAGCCAGCAGAGATCATACCAGCATAAGCGCGGGGCATATTGAATACGCCACCACCAAAATTATCAAGCGCATACCTCATGGAACCAGTTAAATCATGAGCTACTACTGCGCCATTAAACGGTGCCAGGTGCAGCGTCCCAAAGTACGAGTCGCCTCGAGTGGAATGTTTGAAGTCATCCCAATAATAAAGCGCAGGAAAATTAAACTTTATCGAATCAACGCCTTTCGACTTAGCCCAGTTTGCAACATTAACAATCTCCGAAGAGACGAAATCGTCATCCCCGAGAAATACTAAATACTGCCCGTCAGCAGACTGAAGACCGAGATTAAAATTATCAACAACACTTATACCTGTGCGCCCCCTCACGAACTTTAAGCGCGACGCTGGTAAAGCCTCAGAAAATTTACTTGAAATATCATCTACCGGACTGGAATCACATACCACGACTTGAATATCGTCCGAAAGCTCCAAAATCGACTTTATCGACTGAACAGCATACTTAGCACGATTATGCGTCGGTATAATCACACTCAATAATGTCATACTTACGAACCAATACTATGCTTGATATATGCCAATGTCAGAAGCAATTCCTTGATCCCTTCTATATTGAGCAACTCAGTATTATGGGATGTGTAATCATCGATAGAGTTAGCTTCCGGATGCCCCTCGATAATAAACTTATCGTAGTTTAAGTCGCGGTTATCCGCAGGAATACGATAATACCGCCCCATATCCTTGGCTTTGGCCATTTCCTCACGAGAAACGAGTGATTCATACAACTTCTCGCCATGACGTGTACCAATGATGTTTACCGGCACATCACTCTGGAACAATTCTTTCAGCGCAACCGTCAAATCGCCAATCGTACTGGCAGGCGCCTTCTGGACGAAAATATCGCCTTGCTCGCCGTGCTCAAAGGCATGAAGAACCAAATCAACAGAGTCCTCAAGGCTCATCAGGAAGCGGGTCATGTTTGGGTCGGTGACAGTAAGCGGTACGCCCGCTTTGATTTTATCCACAAAGAGTGGAATTACCGATCCACGCGACGCCATTACATTTCCGTAACGAGTCGCACAAAGTACTGGCCCTCCCTCACGTACCATGCGCGATTTGGCGATCAGAATTTTTTCGCCCATTGCTTTAGAAATGCCCATCGCATTGATAGGGTAAACCGCCTTGTCGGTGCTCAACAGAACCACACGCTTCACGTTATTATCAATAGCCGCGTTCAGGACATTTTCTGTCCCGGTGATATTGGTCAGTACTGCTTCCATCGGGTAAAACTCACACGACGGTACCTGTTTCAAAGCCGCAGCGTGAAAAACATAGTCTACACCGGCCATGGCGCGACTAATGCTTTCATAGTTCCTTACATCACCAATATGAAATTTAACCTTGGAATTATTCAAGGCAATACGCATATCTTCCTGCTTCTTTTCATCTCGACTGAATACGATAATCTCTTTGACATCCGTATTCAAAAACCGCTTCAAAACAGTATTGCCAAAAGAGCCTGTACCGCCCGTAATCATTAAAACTTTATTATCAAACATATTACCATCCACCGATCAAATAATAATGTATAACGCGAAACCGAACACCGAGACGGATGCAAACACCAAGATCGACACTACCAGTGCTGCTTTCCTTGCATAAACTCCAACATCTGGCAGCCTTGAGGCCCTCAACCAGGAAATCACGGTTGACGCAGTATGATATGCAGAATAAATATAGCAAACCGCCTCAATATTTTTTTCAATTGCTGCGAATGTAGCTAACCCTAGTGTAACTGCAGTCAGGCATGCGGACATCACAGCCTGAAAGCGATAATCTTTGGCAAAAACCAGCAAACTGTAGGGTATGAAACCGAATGCACCGAGCGCCAAACCAGGAAGCAAGATTGCCACGTAGGTTGAGATCAGACCATTATTCTCGCTCGTGCCAACCCAAAGGTCGATGATTGGCGCGCGAAACCACCACAATATAAAGGTAGGCAAGGCTGTCACAAAAAATACGGAAAGCGCAAACCTGACGATGGTGCTTTTCGCCCTGGCTTGACTGCCCTCTACTGCCTCACGCAGAAAAATCGGCTGAAAGTATTGACTGACCGGTCCAGCAAGAATGGAAATCGGCGTCATACACAACAGACTGGCCAGGTAGTAAGGTGCAACGCTGCTGGCTGAAGCGAACATCGATATTATAGGCTTATCCAGCTGCGTTACCGCAGCTCCGGCTGCAGAAAATAAGACTAGAGCTCCGCCCATTTTCGTCAAGACTATTGCGTCAGAGATGGTCGGTTTCCTTGCCTGCGATAAGCCATCAGTGCTACCGGCAAGAGCCGAAACCACCAATTGACGGGTTAACCCCCAGTGTATAGCCGTCAGGATCAATTGAGCGATAATGAACACTTCCAAAGTTGCAGATACGTAGTTCAACGCAGCGGCAGTAATAAAGGCCCTAACTACGACCCCTACGATCTGCACACCACTACCCAACGTATAATTTCTCCGAGCTATTAGGCTGCAATAGTAAAGGTTTTGCATAACCAACAACCAAAAGAGCACTACCGAACCGACCACGACTAGCCATGATATCGAACTAGCAAAGTAAAAAAGCTTCAACGCAACAGCGATAAACAGCAATAATCCATAAAACCCCGAGAGACTTAACTCGGCCGTTCTAAGCAGAGTCAGCAATGAATTATCCGTGCCATTAGATACAGATATCTCTCTACCCGTCAGGGTGGACATCCCTAGGTCCATCATGACCAACAGTGCTTGAAGGGACAGAATGACAGCAACCACACCAAACTGCGAGCTGCCCAACAAATGGCTATATAAAGGTAAGAACAAGAAGGCCACCAGCAAGCTGGAAGACCTTCCTGCATACAACATTAGCATTCTTCCTATAACAGGAGTTCGCCAATTCATGACTGGCTATCGACTGCATGGGCGGCCTGCAATGCCACCGCTTCCTTCAAAGCGTCGGCGATAAATACCATGTCAACCTCTGTCAACCACCAGCCACAGGGCACACCTATGATGCTACTCTGGAGAACATCAGTGTTCGGTAGGTACTTTGCCCCCCCCTCAAACCCACTATAAACATCATTGCGCTGGTGCACACTCGAAGCCATAACCCCCCTCTTCTTCAACTCACTCAATACACGCGCTTGATCTTCAACAAGAATCAAAAAAACCCAATATACGGGCTCATCTGACTCACGCACCGGAACGGGTGTCAAACCCTGAACGCCCGAGATAAGCGAGGATAGCGCCTGAGCATTTCTAATGGTTGCATCTCGCCTAGTATTCAGCGATTCAAATTGTGCATAACCCAGTCCTGAACACAGATTGTTCATAGTCACTCCCCAGCCAATCTCGGGAATGTCGGAAAGAGGATTGATCTCACCGGTCTCGGCTCTGAAGGTCCCAAAGTCGATACCAAAACGCCTTAAGCGACGCGCCTTAGCAGCCATAGCTTCGTTGCGACAAGCTAATGCGCCACCCTCGGTGGCGTTAATTTGTCGATTTGGGTAAAAAGAATAGATAGCGAAGTCGGCGTACGATCCCACGGTTACGCCGTTTTGTGCAGCCAACAAAGCGTTATCACAATCTTCTATCAAAACCAGATTGTATTTCTTGCACAGTTCACTAATTTCTCTCGCAGGGCCCGGATAGCCAGCAACGTGATACAAGATTACAGCCTTCGTCTTTTCACTAATCTTCGACTCGAGGTCTGCAACACTCATCGATACGTTGCCCGGACTCACATCAACCCAAACAGGTATCGCCTTAGAATGAGCAATCGCCGAGTTTGTCGAGAGGCAAGCGAATGCTGTCGTCAACACCTCATCACCTGGCTGAACATCCGCAAGGTGCAGAGCAAGAAATAGCGCGCTAGTCATATCAACTGTCGATACTACGTGAGGCAAGCCAATAACGCCTTTCAGGGCATCCTCAAATTTCGCGACCCATTCTCCGCTGGCGATTCTGCCAGAGCGCAATATATCTAGCGCCACCACGTCCATCTCTGGGGTATGAACAACACCATAAAGCGGAAAAATTTTAGATATCACGTAACTTTTCTCTCTTCAACCACGCTTCAGTATGTCGACGATACGCTCGCGATCATCTTCGGATACCCACCAGCCACATGGAATGTGGATTAAGCGCTTGTAAAACTCTTCAAGCCCTGGCATTTCACCCGCGAATGGCTTAAAGACGGAGTGCAGGTGATTCGGGCGATGAAGTTTTGACGCCATTATACCGTTGGCTGCCAGTACCTTTTCAATTTCGTCCGAGTCATCGGCTAGAAGCGTATACAGCCAATACGCAGGCATTACGCCTGGCTCTACGGGAGCAGGCGCCAAACCCGCCACCCCTTGTAACGCGCTATCAAAATAGCGCCCATTATCGTAATGTCTTTTCAACAATGGCGAAATAACCTCCAATTGTTTTAGACCAATAACCGCAGCAACATTATGCATATTATATTTGTAGCCGACCTTGGTGATATCAACCTCGGTACGTGGAACACCTTTTGCCAAACCAAACCAGCGCAACTTACGCGCGTCCCCCATCTGACTAGGGTTTTTCATCGTCAGCAGACCACCATCTACCGTCGTCATATGTTTGATTGCTTGGAAAGAGTAAATGGCGTAGTCACCAACTGTGCCAACAGGCTGGCCATTATATTCCGCCCCCAACGCATGCGCACAGTCTTCAATCAATGAGAGCCCATGGCGATCGGCAATTTCTCTTAACTCTTTCAAGCGCACTGGATACCCAGCGTAATGCACAACACAAATAGCTTTTGTTTTTTCTGTAATAGCTGCAGCTACTGCATCTGGACACAAATTCCCCGTGCAACGCTCTACATCAGCAAAGACTGGTGTTGCACCTACCTGCAGAATAGTCGTATTGGTGGGTTCTGCAGTCATTGACGTAGTGATTACTTCATCACCTATTCCAACACCGGCTAATAGGAGAGCCAAATGAAGAGCTGCTGTACCGCTACTGGTAGCCAAAACATTTTTCAGTCTAAATTGTTCAGCAAAGGCATCTTCAAAGCGGTAAACATGCTCTCCCTCAGAAATCATCCCACTGTAAAGAACTGACTCCAACGCCGGTAGTAAAATATCACGCGGAGGCATCGCGACTTTAACCAGCGGAATAGGTGAGGCTACATTTGACATTTTTCAGATCCGATCGAGAAATTTAATTGTTGGCAATTTAACAGGAACACCGTCACCTAGATGCTTAACCATTCTTACCGCAGATGGTCGCAAATCAAGCCCAAGGCCTCTTTCCTCCAGTTCAGATATTAAAGAGTCACTTTCAGCTAAGTTGAGAGAATAACGGCCCGGCAAGGACGCCATCATAAGATCGACGATGTCTTTCTTTTCTCCAGCCCACTCCGCTACACTCCACCCATCCTTTACAGAGAAGACAACAATACTGGCTCTGTCACTTGAAATAACCTGCCCTCTGGAAGCAAAAGGAGGGATCCCACGTTTAGTTTCGCCGACGTCCGAGCCAGGCCAATCATGCGTAGCGTACACCATCTTGATACGCTGCTCTGGCGTTGACTCCACATAGCCAAACCTATCCTGCTGATCTATAACGAATCCTTGGCCTGCATAGACTTCTGGCTTTTGTGTCCAGAGTATCAACGCAGTCATATTCCGGCTCACGCCAAGCTCTATAGCGCTACTCATCAAACCCGACGCAAGGCCCTTGCCACGCCAGGCTTCATCTACACAGACCAACCCGATTAGACCTGCGCATGCATCTAGACCGACACGCAGCTCCCTGACCACTAGCGCCGCAAGCGCCTCACCAGTGCCGGACGGGTTTCTGATTTCCACGCAGAAAATACTCTGGGTACACGATATCCAGGGGAAATGGGCATTCAGATCAATTCCCCGACCTCTGGAAGCAAAGAAAACCTCCCAAAACAGCCGACGCGCAGACTCCGGCACCCCCGGGGAAATAATTGGCTTAAACGTCTGACCCATCCGATGCAGCTCCATAATTTGACGCGTTACGGCACAAGGTGAAAGAGTTGAGACTCTACCGCCTTTATCATGGCTTCGCATCAAAAGCCCCTACCTACTGAAAAAACAACACCACTGCACCAGATCAGGCGCTCCTGATGAACCAAGCATTTACCTTTTGAACTTTTAACGCGCTGCGCGTCCTCTCAGACGACCACCGGCACTCCGTAGTTCCGCATGAGCCGACGAATGCTCACCCGGGGCAAAGGGCTATAAAAACCAGGAAAGGCAACAAGCTCAATCAGAACCCTATCAGCCGCACGTATTCTCACTTGTTCTGAATACCTTTCGGGACTGCTACCTTACGGTAATCCATCGATACTGCGGAACGGCTCCCCACCCAACTGCGCCCTAGGACGATGGCGCTTCCGAGGATCCCGCCTGCGATGAGCCCTAGCAAAATAATCAGGATTTTCTTCGGCTTCATCGGCCGCAACGGCTCGAGAGCCTGCTGATCAACCACAACTAGCTTAAGACTGTCCAGGTTGATATTAAGATTTTTCAGACGCGCAATTTCTGCACGCAAAGGTTCTACACCTGCAAGAAATACATCCTCGTTTTTACGCTGATTAAGCACTTCAACTTGCCGGTTTAATTTGAGCAACTCCAACTCTTTAGCTATCTGGGAAACTCGCCCCTCGGTAAAGTCATCTGACTTACGCGCCATCAGGGCTGCACGCTCAGCCTGTAGAGCATCCACCCCCATAAAGTAAAGTGGAATTTGTTGATTGTTGATTTCAGTCCGCATGACACTGCCACCTTGCCGCCCTAGATCCCCTAGCGATGTCGGTGTCGTTGGCTTTTCAATACCCAACGAACGTGCGATACCAATAGCTTCGTTCAATTGGGCCACTCGGTCATTGCGCTGGGTTTTCAACTGCTCGCGAAGAGCTTTCAATTCGTCAGTCAGTTGAGCACGCCGAAGATTGTCTACCTCCTGCAAAGAGGCGATTTTGATCTGCTTATCATTGAGGTAACTAGAACGCGCAGCTTCGAGCTTGCCAGATAGCTCATTCAGGCGGTTTTTTACAATGACATTCATATCCGCCGCAATTTGCTTACGCTCATTGGTAATAGCGTACGTCACGAAATCATTAAGAATCGAGACACCATCAACGCCTTTGGGATAACTCATGTCCAGCTTAATAAACGCGCCCATAGCGCCAGCTTTTATTGCATCAGGCAAAGTAAGCGTAATGGAGTCTCGATTAAACTCTTCGAAACTCTGCTCCAGAGTCCGACCCGGGCGTACAAACGCTTGGAATAAATTCTGATTCTCACGGAAAAAGCCCAACCGTGTCTCATAAGATTCCAAAGATGCCCCCACTCGCAAAAGTGCAGCACTTGGAGGAAGCGAATAAACCTCTGATCTGTTCAGGGCATCTAATTCATTTATGGCTGCAGGGCGCAAAACGCTGCTGACCTGATATACCGGAGTAACAGTGAATGCATAAGCTGCAGCCACTAAAGCCCCACCAGCAGCAAAAAAAATAATGAGTATTTTCTGACGCCACATAGTACGAAACAAAGCGACGACATCAATTTCGTCGGAAGAGGAAACCGGGGGAGCGCGGAAGCTACTACTCACAACTAAAACCTGCCTTCAAAGAGAAACTGCGGGCTCGTTATGCAGACAATTTTATGTATTTATTGTTTTAGTTATATGACCGTCAAAATCCGGCGTCTCTGCCAAATCATGAACGCAAAAAATGCCCGTTATCGAGAACAGATTCCATTCTGCCATCTCCCTGACATATTACAAGTCTTGACAGGGCTGTAGGATGATTCATGCATGAAGAGAGATACAGCTCACAAGCTTGTAGGAAGAGTATACTGAGAGCGAAAGAAAGGCATCCAAGCGAAGATACAAGCACGCAATATCACGGTCTGACAAGCAACCTGTCAGCCCCGCAGCATCACGAGACCTCGGGGCGATTAAGATACATGAAGGAGACTTTCTGACAGACGGCTCTACGCCCGACATGCCGAACGCAGCGAAGCATAAGAATCAGCCCTACCCACGCTCCGCAGGCACCGCTTTACGTCGGCGACCACCAACCACAACCCCCAATAGCGGCCCGATCAGCATCCCAACAATCAATGCCAACACGACAAACACAGCTACCGGCATCTGCACAGTGGCCCAACCCAAAAATGAGAGCGAAACACCCTGCTGGTTTTCCAGTACAAAACCCAAGACAGCCAGGACTGCAACCAGTACAACCAATAGCAGCACAACGCGCTTAACCCCACGCATAACCTTCTCCTAACCCCAAAAAGACTCAGACGCCTTCTTCCTCTTCTTCGTTCACCCGATCGCGCAATTCCTTGCCCGGTTTGAAATGGGGAACAAACTTACCGTCGAGACTGACAGACTGACCGGTCTTTGGGTTACGGCCAACACGCGGCGCACGGTAGTGCAATGAGAAACTGCCAAAGCCTCGGATCTCGATACGATCTCCGGTAGCCAGGCACTGGGACATTTGCTCAAGCATGGTCTTGATGGCCAACTCCACATCTTTGGATGAGAGCAGCCCTTGATGGGTGACAATACGTTCGATCAACTCCGACTTCGTCATATTTTTCCCTTCTTTTTCAAGCAGCTAGGAAAAGCGCTCCGAAGGTTTTAGCATGACTTGATGAATTTGAACAGCCCATACGGTGACTTATCTCCAGGTACGACGGACACCTGCAAACACACCTTACAACCTCAGTTGCAGATGACCAGCATGGTACGCGTTACCGCGCCGGCAGGGTTCCACCCAAACAGGTAGTCGCCCTCTTCGTCCTTGGCATCACTGGACCGAGTGACAACCTTGTAACCTTGCGCCTTACACTCGCGCGCAGCGCGCTTTTCGCACTTGTCCCAGCCAGAACCAAGCCCTGAGCAGTCGATCTCTATGCCACTCACCCCGCGCTTGGCGTGAGTCTTGGCGCTGGTGGCAGAACAACCCACGAGCATCGCTACCGCCAATACTACGATCAGCCTCTTCATTTAATTCCTTATTGAAAAAACAACAGAACAGTCACACTCCTGAAAACTATAGCCAGTTCCCATCCTGAGCTGTAGACCTCAACTCTCTGTTGTTGATTCAACGAATTTCAGGCACAAAAAAGGGCGACCGAAGTCGCCCTTTTTCTATAGCTTTACAGAACTTAGTTCTGCTTAGCCATTGCCTGGCGCAGCAGTGCCGCCATGGTGGTGTCAGTACTTTCAGCTTCTGGAGCAGCTTTCAAGTTCTGGATCGCTTCCTTCTCTTCAGCATCGTCTTTCGACTTGATGGAGAGCTGGATCACGCGGCTCTTGCGGTCAACGCTGATGATCTTGGCTTCTACTTCCTGGCCTTCTTTCAGAACGTTGCGCGCGTCTTCAACGCGGTCACGGCTGATTTCGGAGGCTTTCAGAGTCGCCTCGATGTCGTCGGCCAGAACGATGATGGCGCCTTTGGCGTCAACTTCTTTCACAGTGCCTTTAACGATCGCGCCTTTATCGTTGTCCTGAACGTATTCAGAGAACGGGTCGCTTTCCAGTTGCTTGATACCCAGGGAGATGCGCTCGCGCTCTGGGTCAACCGACAGGATAACGGTGTCCAGCTCGTCGCCCTTCTTGAAACGACGAACAGCTTCTTCGCCCACTTCGTTCCAGGAGATGTCGGACAGGTGAACCAGGCCGTCGATGCCGCCGTCCAGACCAATGAAGATACCGAAATCGGTGATCGACTTGATGGTGCCGGAGATTTTATCGCCCTTGTTGAACTGGCCAGAGAAATCTTCCCATGGGTTAGATTTGCACTGCTTGATGCCCAGGGAGATACGACGACGCTCTTCGTCGATGTCCAGAACCATAACTTCCACTTCGTCGCCGACTTGCACGACTTTCGAAGGGTGGATGTTCTTGTTGGTCCAGTCCATTTCGGAAACGTGTACCAGGCCTTCCACGCCTTCTTCCAGCTCAGCGAAGCAGCCGTAGTCGGTCAGGTTGGTTACACGCGCAGTTACGCGAGTGCTTTCTGGGTAACGAGCCTTGATAGCAACCCATGGATCTTCGCCCAGCTGCTTCAAGCCCAGGGAAACGCGGTTACGCTCACGATCATACTTCAGAACCTTGACATCGATCTCGTCGCCAACGTTGACGATTTCGGAAGGATGCTTGATACGCTTCCAAGCCATGTCGGTAATGTGCAGCAGGCCATCGACGCCACCCAGATCGACGAATGCGCCGTAATCGGTGAGGTTCTTGACGATACCTTTGACTTGCTGGCCTTCCTGCAGGGATTCCAGCAGAGCTTCACGCTCGGCGGAGTTCTCTGCTTCCAGGACGCTGCGACGGGAAACGACAACGTTGTTGCGCTTCTGGTCGAGTTTGATGACCTTGAATTCGAGTTCTTTGCCTTCCAGGTGCGTGGTGTCGCGCACTGGACGAACGTCGACCAAAGAACCTGGCAGGAACGCACGGATGCCGTTAACGTCGACAGTGAAGCCGCCTTTAACCTTACCGTTGATAACGCCCTTGACCACTTCTTCAGCTGCGAAGGCTGCTTCGAGAACAATCCAGCATTCAGCGCGCTTGGCTTTTTCACGGGACAGCTTGGTTTCACCGAAACCGTCTTCAACCGAGTCCAGAGCAACGTGAACTTCGTCACCGACATTGATAGTCAGGTCACCAGCATCGTTGTAGAACTGTTCCAGCGGGATCAGAGCTTCAGACTTCAGACCAGCGTGAACGGTTACCCAGCGAGCTTGGTAATCGATATCAACGATAACACCGGTGATGATGGAGCCTGCCTGAAGGTTCAGGGTTTTTAGGCTTTCTTCAAAGAGTTCCGCAAAGCTTTCGCTCATTTTAATTCCTGTTGATAAGGGCGAAGAATACGCCCATCTCCACACCCCAGACGGTGTGGGTCAGTTTCAATTAAAAGAAGCACTACAGGACTATGACTGGTCCCCTGCAGCCTTCTTAGTCACCCGGCGATATCGCGAATGGCGATTTCACTCAAGATGCGTTCCAGCACCTGCTCGATGGACAACTCCGTGGAATCCAGCTGCATTGCATCAGCCGCCGGCTTGAGCGGGGCTACTGCACGCTGGGTATCACGCTCATCGCGCGCACGGATCTCATCTAGCAGACTCGACAGACTAACACCATCGACTTTTCCCTTCAACTGCAAGTAGCGCCGACGAGCCCGCTCCTCGGCGCTGGCAGTCAGGAAAATCTTCAGCGGCGCCTCGGGAAATACTACCGTGCCCATGTCACGGCCATCGGCCACTAGGCCCGGGGGCTCTTGAAACGCCCGCTGGCGCTGGAGCAATGCATCACGCACGGCCGGCAGCGCGGCTACCTGGGAGGCCCAGGAACCTACCTGCTCGTTACGCAGGTCATCGGTCACATCATCCCCTTCCAGGATGATCCGCTGGGGATGCCCCTCCGTCGCGCCGACGAACTGCACATCAAGGTGCGCCGCCAGCAGCTTCAGGGACTCTTCGTTGGTCAGGTCGACGCCATGGTTGCGTGCAGCAAACGCCAGCAAGCGGTACAGCGCGCCGGAATCCAGCAGGCACCAGCCCAGCCGCTTGGCCAGGATGCCAGCGATCGTGCCTTTGCCCGAGCCACTTGGCCCGTCGATGGTAATCACCGGTGCTTTGATATTCACAATTGAGCCTCTTGGGCAACACGGATGCCGACTTGGGCACACAATGTAAGAAAATTCGGAAAAGATGTAGCAACGTTGGCGCAGTCACGGATACGAATCGGTGCGGCCGCCCGTAAGGAAGCCACACTGAACGCCATGGCAATCCGATGATCACCCTGGGCATGCACTTCACCACCGCCCATCAAACCTGCGTCAATGATAATCCCATCGGGGGTCGGTTCACACTTCACCCCCAGCGCAAGCAGACCGTCGGCCATGACCTGAATGCGATCAGACTCTTTCACACGCAGCTCCTGCGCACCGCGCAACACGGTTCGCCCTTCGGCGCAGGCCGCCGCGATAAACAGCACCGGAAACTCATCGATAGCCAGCGGCACCAACGCCTCGGGAATCTCGATCCCCTTGAGTGCAGCCGAACGCACACGCAGGTCAGCAACCGGTTCACCACCGACTTCACGCAGATTTTCCAGGGTGATGTCCGCCCCCATCAACCGCAGGATATCGATCACCCCGGTACGCGTCGGATTGACGCCGACATGCTCCAGCAACAGCTCGGAACCCTCGGCAATCGAAGCCGCCACCAGGAAAAACGCCGCCGAGGAAATATCCCCCGGCACTTCGATACGGGTTGCAACCAGCGCATGGCCCGACTCTACCGATGCCGTAGCCCCTGCCACCGACACCGGATAGCCAAAACCGCGCAGCATGCGCTCGGTGTGATCACGGGTTGGCGCCGGCTCGGTCACTGAAGTCTGACCCTCGGCATACAGACCTGCCAGCAGCAGGCAGGACTTGACCTGCGCACTGGCCATTGGCATTGAATAGGCCACGCCCTTGAGCATCTGACCACCATGAATGGTCAGCGGCGGACAGCCTTGCGGCCCGGTCTCGATCACCGCGCCCATCTCCCGCAGCGGCGTCGCCACGCGACTCATTGGGCGCTTCGACAGAGAGGCGTCACCCGTCAACACACTGTCGAAGCCCTGCGCCGCCAGCAGCCCGGACAACAGGCGCATCGACGTCCCCGAATTCCCCAGGTAGATCGGCCCCGGCGCAGGCTTCAGCCCGTGCAAGCCGACACCATGAATGGTCACGCGCCCATGGTGCGGCCCTTCAATGACCACGCCCATGTCACGAAAAGCCTGCAAGGTCGCCAGGGCATCTTCGCCCTCAAGGAAACCTTCGACTTCCGTCACGCCTTCGGCCAATGAGCCCAGCATGATCGACCGATGGGAAATCGACTTGTCGCCCGGTACCCGGATACTGCCGCTCAAGCGGCCGCCCGGGTCGGCCAGAAACGTCAGCTCATCAGCGTTCACAGCCGCATCCATATAAGCCCGGCGAGCCAGGATCTTGCTGAAATGCTCACGCGCCACCCGCGCGCGGGTAAACACGCCCAATAATTGATGACCATCCCCCGCATCAACCGCGTCGCGCAAGGCGTCGAGATCACTGCGGAAAGTGTCCAGGGTGCGCAGCACCGCTTCGCGGTTGGCCAGGAAGATGTCGTGCCACATCACCGGGTCACTGCCGGCAATACGCGTGAAATCACGGAAACCACCCGCGGCGTAACGGAAAATATCGAGGTTCTCGTTACGCTTGGCCAAAGAATCCACCAGGCCAAAAGCCAGCAGATGGGGCAAGTGACTGGTTGCCGCCAGCACTTCGTCGTGGCGCTCGACCTGCATATGTTCGACATCCGCACCCAACTCGCGCCAAAGACGATCGACTACAGCCAGGGCTGCCGGATCGGTTTGCTCAAGCGGCGTCAGGATCACCTTGTGCCGGCGAAACAGCTGCGCATTGGACGCCTCTACCCCACTCTGCTCGGAACCGGCAATCGGATGGCCCGGCACAAAGCGCGCCGGCATGCCGCCAAAGGCCAGTTGCGCTGCGCGCACCACATTACCCTTGGCACTGCCGACGTCCGTCAGGATAGCCTGCCCCAAATCCATACTGGCGAGCACCGCCAGCAACTTCTCCATCGCCAGGATCGGCACGGCGAGCTGGATCACATCGGCGCCCTGGCACGCGAGCGCCAGGTCCGCCTCACAGCGATCGACCACCCCCAGCTCAACCGCCAGCTTGCGCGATTGCGGGTCCAGGTCCACACCGACCACTTCGCCGCACAGCCCGCTTTCACGCAGGCCCTTGGCGAAGGAGCCACCGATCAACCCCAGGCCAACCACCACCAGGCGACCGATCATAGGCACAACAGGTTGCAATGCGGTGACATCAACCACGGGCCAGGACCTTGGCCAACGCCTCCAGGAAGCGGCTGTTTTCAGCCGGCAAACCGATGGTGATACGTAAATGGTTCGGCATGCCGTAGTTGGCCACCGGACGCACGATCACGCCTTCGCGCAGCAAGCCCTGGAATACCGGGGCGGCCACCTGAGCCAGATCGACGCAAATGAAGTTGCCCTTGGATGGAATCCAGCCCAGGCCCAACTCACGGAAACCTTCTTGCAACTGCAGCATGCCGCTTTCGTTGATACGACGGCCTTCTTCCAGATGCTCGACATCCTTTACCGCCGCACAGGCCGCCGCCAGGGCGAGGCTGTTGACGTTGAACGGCTGGCGCACGCGGTTCAGCACATCGGCAACCACCGCCGTGGACAGGCCGTAGCCAACCCGCAGCGAGGCCAGGCCATAAGCCTTGGAGAACGTGCGCGAGACCAACAGGTTCGGATAGGCTGCCAGGAAATCCAGGCCGTCCGGCAGGTCGCTGCCTTCGGCGTACTCGATATACGCCTCGTCCAGCACCACCAACACGTGCGCAGGCACATCTTGCAGGAAGTCGTCCAACGCCTGGGTATCGAACCAGGTGCCAGTCGGATTGTTCGGGTTGGCGATAAACACCACACGCGTTTGCGCATCGATCGCCGCCAGCATGGCCGGCAGATCATGCCCCCAGTCCTTGGCCGGAATCACTCTCGCATCAGCGCCCACCGCCTGAGTGACGATCGGATAGACCGCAAACGCATGCTCACTGAACACGGCGTTCAGGCCCGGAGCCAGGTAAGCGCGGCCGACCAGTTCAAGAATATCGTTGGAACCGTTGCCCAGGGTCACCTGGTTCAGTTCGACACCGCACTTTTGCGCCAACAGTGACTTGAGGGCAAAGCCGTTGCCGTCGGGATAACGCGTCAGCTCGGCCAGCTCTTCACGAATCGCCGCCAGCACTTTAGGGCTTGGGCCCAATGGGTTCTCGTTACTCGCCAGCTTGACGATATTGGAGGGGTCCAGATCCAACTCACGCGCCAACTCGTCCACAGGCTTGCCCGGAACGTAAGGCGACAGTTGCTGCACGCCCGGCTGCGCCAGGGCGAGAAAGTTGCCACTCATGTTAAAGCCTCACAAAACCGCTTTCGGGTAAGAGCCCAGCACCTTGAGTGCCACGGCTTCCTGACTGATCTTCTCCAGCACGCCTTTGACCAGCGGGTCGCGGTGATGGCCGACGAAATCGATAAAGAACACATAGGTCCATTTACCGCTGCGCGAAGGGCGCGTCTCGATGCGCGTCAGGTCAATCCCGTTATCGTGGAACGGCACCAGCAACTCATGCAGCGCGCCGGGCTTGTTGCTCATGGAGACGATGATCGAAGTCTTGTCGTCGCCAGTCGGCGGCACTTCCTGGCTGCCGATCATCAGGAAGCGCGTGGAGTTGTCCGGGCGGTCCTCGATCTTCTCGGCCAGGCGCGTCAGACCATACAGGCCCGCCGCCATATCACCGGCGATGGCCGCCGAGTTCCACTCACCCTTGACCCGCTTGGCCGCTTCGGCATTGCTGGACACCGCAACACGCTCGACATTCGGGTAATGGGCATCCAGCCACTTGCGGCACTGCGCCAGGGACTGGGCGTGGGAGTAGATACGGCTGATGCTGTCGGTCTTGGTGTTCTCGCCCACCAGCAGGTGGTGGTGAATGCGCAGCTCGACTTCACCGCAGATCACCATGTCGTGCTCAAGGAAGCTGTCCAGCGTGTGGTTGACGGCACCTTCGGTGGAGTTTTCCACCGGTACTACTCCAAAATTCACCGCACCGGCCGCCACTTCGCGGAACACTTCGTCGATGGCCGCCATCGGCTTGCTGATCACCGCGTGGCCGAAGTGCTTCATGGCCGCCGCTTGGGTGAAGGTGCCTTCAGGACCCAGGTAAGCCACTTTCAGCGGCTGCTCCAGGGCCAGGCACGAAGACATGATTTCGCGGAACAATCGCGCCATTTCTTCATTGCCCAGCGGGCCCTTGTTGCGCTCCATCACGCGCTTGAGTACCTGGGCCTCACGCTCGGGACGGTAGAACACCGGCACCTCGCCTTCCGCCAGGGACGCCATCTTCACCCGTGCCACTTCCTGGGCACAGCGCGCACGCTCACTGATCAGTTCCAGGACTTTCTCGTCCAGGCTGTCAATGCGTACGCGCAGGGCCTTGAGCTCTTGTTCAGACATTAGCCGTGTTCCTTTTCGAACTCTGCCATGTAGGCAACCAGTGCGTTGATCGCGTGGATGTCGACAGCGTTGTAGATGGAGGCGCGCATGCCACCCACCGAGCGGTGGCCCTTGAGGTTCAGCAGGCCGCGCTCGTCGGCACCGGCCAGGAACGGCTTGTCCAGACGGTCATCAGCCAGCCGGAACGGCACGTTCATCCACGAGCGGTCAGTCAAGTTGATCGGGTTGCTGTACAGGCCGCTGTCGTCGATGAAGTCGTACAGGACGCGCTTCTTCTGTTCGTTGAGCTTGGCCATGGCCGCCACGCCGCCCTGCTCCTTGAGCCATTCGAACACCAGGCCCGACAGGTACCAGGCGAAGGCCGGCGGGGTGTTGTACATCGAGCCGTTATCCGCCGCGACCTTGTAGTTGAGCATGGTCGGGCACAGCGAACGGGCACGACCCAGCAGGTCTTCGCGGACGATGTTGACCAGGATGCCGCTTGGGCCGATGTTCTTCTGCGCGCCGGCGTAGATCATGCCGTACCTGGACACATCGATCGGGCGCGAAAGAATGTCCGAGGACATGTCGCACACCAGCGGTACGTCGCCCACTTCCGGCACCCAGTCGAATTGGAGACCACCGATGGTTTCGTTCGCGACGTAGTGTACGTAGGCAGCATCCTTCGACAGCTTCCATTCGTTCTGACCCGGAATGGCGAAGTAGTCGTAAGGCTTTGCGGTGCCCGCTACATTGACGTGACCGTAACGGGAGGCCTCTTCAATGGCCTTCTGCCCCCAGATACCAGTGTCGATATAGTCGGCAGTGCCCTCTTCGGGCAGCAGGTTCAGTGGGATCTGGGCGAACTGCTGGCTCGCGCCGCCCTGCAGGAACAGCACTTTGTAGTTGGATGGGATGTCCAGCAAGTCGCGCAGATCCTGCTCGGCCTTGGTGGCGATGGACACGAACTCATCGCTGCGATGGCTCATTTCCATCACGGAGAGGCCTTTTCCATGCCAGTCGAGGAGTTCACCCTGCGCACGCTGCAGGACTGCTTCAGGAAGCGCCGCGGGACCGGCACAGAAGTTATAGGCTCTCTTGCTCACATCCAATCTCACTCTGATCTGGTGGTAGTCACGCAAACATATCAGCCGACACCGGACCCGGTGTGGGAGCGGGCTTGCTCGCGAAAGCGATCTAACAGCCGACATCTGGAGTGAATGTCAGTCCGCCTTCGCGAGCAAGCCCGCTCCCACAAGGGATCTCCATAGTTGTCGATATTTCCATCCGGACAAACAACAAGGGGGCGAATCTTCATCCGCCCCCTGTATGTCCGCTTATTCCTGCGGTTCTTCGTCGTCTGCGGCAGCGTCGAGGGTTGGCTCGTCGACGTTGTCACCGCCGGTTGCGATCACTTCGCCATCAAACTCCTCGCCTTCCAACTCTTCGCCTTCGACTTCCGACGGCTCCTGGACACGTTCCAGGCCGACCAGTTTCTCGTCCTTGGCCAGCTTGATCAGGGTCACGCCCTGGGTGTTACGACCCAGGCTCGACACCTCAGCCACACGGGTACGTACCAGGGTGCCCTGATCGGAAATCAGCATGATTTCCTCACCATCGAGTACCTGGACCGCACCGACCAGACGGCCGTTACGCTCGTTGCTGACCATGGCGATCACGCCCTGGCCGCCACGCTTGTACTCAGGGAACTCGCTGATGGCCGTGCGCTTGCCATAACCACGCTCGGAGGCAGTGAGAATCTGGCTGCCTTCTTCCGGGATCAGCATCGAAATCAGCTTCTGCCCTTCCGGCAGGCGCATACCGCGCACACCGCGGGCGGTACGGCCCATGGCGCGAACGTCGGATTCCTTGAAACGCGTCACCTTGCCGCCGTCGGAGAACAGCATCACTTCACGCTCGCCATCGGTGATGGCTGCGGAGATCAGCACGTCGCCTTCATCCAGTTCCAGGGCGATCAGGCCCACGCTGCGCTGACGGCTGAAGGATTCCAGCGGGGTCTTCTTCACGGTGCCTTTGGCGGTCGCCATGAAGATGAAGTGACCTTCGGTGTATTCCTCGACCGGCAGCATGGTGGTGATGTACTCATCACTGTCCAGCGGCAGCAGGTTGACCAGTGGGCGACCACGGGCGGCGCGGGAAGCTTCAGGGATTTCGTAGGTTTTCAGCCAGTACACCTTGCCCTTGCTGGAGAACAGCAGCAGCGTGGTGTGGCTGTTGGCGACCAGCAGGTGAGCGATGTAGTCCTCATCTTTCACGCCGGTCGCCGATTTACCTTTACCACCACGACGCTGGGCCTGGTACGCAGCCAGAGGCTGGGTCTTGGCGTAGCCGCCGTGGGAGATGGTCACCACGCGCTCTTCTTCCGGGATCATGTCACCCAGGGTCAGGTCGAGGCGGGCATCGAGGATTTCGGTGCGGCGCACGTCGCCGTATTCAGCACGGATCACTTCCAGCTCTTCGCGGATCACTTCCATCAGGCGCACGGCGCTGCTGAGGATACGGATCAGTTCGCCGATCTGGTTGAGGATCTCCTGGTACTCGGCCAGCAGCTTCTCGTGCTCCAGGCCCGTCAGGCGGTGCAGGCGCAGTTCCAGGATGGCCTGGGCCTGTTCCGGCGACAGGAAGTACTTGCCTTCGCGCAGACCGTATTGCGGGTCCAGGGTCTCGGGACGGCAGGAGTCGGCACCGGCGCGCTCGACCATGGCCACCACGGCGCTGGATTCCCAAGGCGTGCTGACCAGCGCTTCCTTGGCTTCCGACGGCGTTGGCGAAGCCTTGATCAGCGCAATCACCGGGTCGATGTTCGACAGCGCAACCGCCTGGCCTTCCAGGATATGCCCGCGCTCACGAGCCTTGCGCAGCTCGAACACGGTACGACGGGTCACCACTTCGCGACGGTGACGCACGAAAGCTTCCAGCAGATCCTTGAGGTTCAGGATGCGCGGGCGACCATCGATCAGGGCCACGACGTTGATACCAAACACGCTTTGCAGCTGGGTCTGGGCGTAAAGGTTGTTGAGGATCACCTCAGGCACTTCGCCACGACGCAACTCGATCACCACGCGCATACCGTCCTTGTCGGACTCGTCGCGCAGCTCGGTGATGCCTTCGAGCTTCTTCTCCTTGACCAGCTCGGCGATCTTCTCGATCAGACGCGCCTTGTTCAACTGGTACGGGAGCTCGGTGATGACGATCTGCTGACGGCCACCGACCTTGTCGATGTCCTCGATGATCGAGCGGGCGCGCATGTAAATACGGCCACGACCGGTGCGGTAGGCTTCGATGATACCGGCGCGACCGTTGATGATCGCAGCGGTCGGGAAGTCCGGACCGGGGATATATTGCATCAGCTCATCGACGGTCAGCTCAGGGTTGTCGATAAGGGCCAGGCAACCGTCGATGACTTCACCGAGGTTGTGCGGCGGGATGTTGGTGGCCATGCCCACGGCGATACCGCTGGAACCGTTGACCAGCAGGTTGGGGATCTTGGTCGGCATGACAGCCGGGATCATTTCGGTGCCGTCGTAGTTCGGCACCCAGTCCACGGTTTCTTTGTGCAGGTCGGCCAGCAGCTCGTGCGCCAGCTTGGTCATGCGCACTTCGGTGTATCGCATCGCCGCGGCGTTGTCGCCATCGACCGAACCGAAGTTACCCTGGCCGTCTACCAGCAGGTAGCGCAGGGAAAACGGCTGGGCCATCCGAACGATGGTGTCGTACACCGCAGTGTCGCCGTGAGGGTGATACTTACCGATCACGTCACCGACAACACGGGCAGATTTCTTGTACGGCTTGTTCCAGTCGTTACCCAGCTCGCTCATCGCGAACAGCACACGCCGGTGCACGGGCTTCAAGCCATCGCGCGCATCAGGCAGTGCCCGACCGACAATTACGCTCATCGCGTAGTCGAGGTAGGACTGTTTCAGCTCGTCTTCGATATTGACCGGGAGGATTTCTTTGGCCAGTTCGCCCATGAGAAGCCTGATTCCTTTTTCGGGTGAAACCTCGTCACATCCATATGGGACGAACGAAGCTCGCCGCTGCCGACAGGGTGCCTGACAACGACTTACGACAAATCAACGAGTTATGACACGGATCTGCGCGTTATAGGCCACCCCTCGGGGTGGCCCTGGAAACCGCCGGATGTTATCACAATCGCCGCCACGCACCTATCCCCCTGATGCGCATGGAGCGTAGTAAGTTGACGGATGACAGGCTTGAGGGCGACGAGAGGGGCTCAGAGCTGAGTTGGGGTCATTTTTTGAGGGTAAATCCAAGGCTTTTATTGACTTCCGGGGCCAATCGGGGGCCATCCCTCGTCAATGCAGACGCTTGCGGCACATCAACTTCGCCAGCTTCGCCGCATCCGGCCGCTCGACGATGCCCTTTTCCGTCACGATCACATCGATCAGGTCCGCCGGCGTCACATCAAACACCGGATTGTACGTATCCACCTCTAACCACTGCCCGACGATGTCACGCAACTCGTCCGGATCACGCTCTTCCAGGGCGACATCCTCCCCCGTCGCCATCATCAGGTCGAGGGTGGAACTGGGGGCCACCACCATGAAGCGCACACCATGATGCATGGCGCATACCGCCAGCTGATAAGTGCCGATCTTGCCGATCACATCACCATTGGCGGCAATGCAGTCGGCACCGACGACGACCCAGGTCACGCCTTTGGTCTTGAGAATATGCGCGCCGGCGGAGTCGGCATTGACCGTCACCGGAACGCCCTCGCCCGCCAGTTCCCAGGCAGTCAGCCGCGACCCCTGCAGCCAGGGGCGGGTTTCGTTGGCGTAGACCTGCTCGACCAGCCCCTCCAGGAACGCCGCGCGAATCACCCCCAGCGCCGTGCCCACGCCGCCTGTCGACAAGGCACCGGCATTGCCATGAGTGAGGATCGCCTGGGCGTTGCCCTGGTGCCTGCGGATCCGTTCGACACCCAGTTGAGCCATGACCAGGTTGGCTTCCCGGTCGCTCTCATGAATCGCAATGGCCTCGGCCTCCAGCACCGCCAAAGGATCGGCAGGCTTTTTGAGGCGATCCAGGCGGTCACGCATACGCTGCAAGGCCCAGAACAAATTCGCCGCGGTGGGGCGCGAATCGGCTAACAGTGCGTAGTCCTCTTCCCACGCAGCCTGCCAGTCACCGCCCTCTGCGAGTCGAGAGCGGGCGGCCAGCACCAACCCATAGGCAGCACTGATGCCGATCGCTGACGCGCCCCGTACCACCATTGAGCGAATGGCCTGGGCCACCTCATCGACCGTGGTACAGGTTACCCAGCTTTCCCGGGACGGCAGCGCACGCTGATCGAGCAGATGCAGCGCGCCATCACGCCAATCGATGGCCTTTACTTTCTCGGCAGCCAACAGTCGGTCGCGCATCCCTTACCCCGCACTCATGAACAAAAGCCGCCGATTATAGCGATCCGCCAGCCAGGACGCTCGGGTATACTTCGCCCTTCTTTTATAGCTGCCTGGGAAGAAGCCCGCGATGACCGCCACTGCCGCCCCCCTCGACTTACTGTTACTGCCAAGCTGGCTGGTACCCGTCGAACCCGCCGGCGTGGTGCTCAAGGCACATGGCCTGGGCATTCGCGACGGGCGAATCGCTTTTATCGGGCCTCGCGAAGCCGCCTTGAAACTCGCCAGCAAAGAGACGCGTGAACTGCCGGGCATGTTGCTCAGCCCAGGCCTGATCAACGCCCACGGCCATGCGGCAATGAGCCTGTTTCGCGGCATGGCCGACGACCTGCCGTTGATGACATGGCTGGAAAAGCACATCTGGCCCGCCGAGGCCAAATGGGTCGACGAAGCCTTTGTCCGCGACGGCACCGACCTGGCCATTGCCGAGCAGCTCAAGGGCGGCATCACTTGCTTCTCCGACATGTACTTCTTTCCCAAGGTCGCCAGCGACTGCGTACACAACAGCGGGATGCGCGCGCAGATCGCCATTCCAATCCTCGACTTCCCGATTCCCGGTGCCGCCAGCGCCGATGAGGCGATTCGCCAGGGGATCGAGCTGTTCGGCGACCTCAAGCATCATCCGCGCATCAAAATCACCTTCGGCCCCCACGCGCCCTACACCGTGTGCGATGCGAACCTGGAAAAAATCCGCATAATCGCCGAAGAACTGGATGCTTCGATCCATATGCATGTACACGAAACCGCCTCCGAAGTGCTGCAGGCCGTGGACCAGACCGGGGAACGCCCATTGGCGCGCCTGGGCCGCCTGGGCTTGCTGGGCCCACGCTTCCAGGCCGTTCATATGACGCAAATCAGCGAAGATGACCTGGCTTTGCTGGTAGAAAGCAACACCAGCATCATCCACTGCCCGGAATCGAACCTGAAATTGGCCAGCGGCTTCTGCCCGGTGGAACGTCTGTGGCAGGCCGGTATCAATGTAGCAATCGGCACCGACGGCGCCGCCAGCAATAACGACCTGGACCTGCTGGGTGAAACCCGCACAGCCGCCATGTTGGCCAAGGCGGTCGCCGGGTCTGCCACCGCCCTGGATGCCCATCGCGCGCTACGCATGGCCACCCTGAACGGCGCCCGGGCCATGGGCCTGGAGAGCGAAATTGGCTCGCTGGAAGTCGGCAAGGCCGCCGACATGGTGGCCTTCGATCTGTCCGGCCTGGCGCAACAACCGATCTACGACCCGGTCTCACAGCTTATATATGCCACCGGGCGCGATTGTGTGAAACACCTTTGGGTCGCCGGCAAGCAGTTGCTCGACGACCGGCGATTGACCCGCATGAACGAACCGGAACTGGTCGCCTCGGCGATCGAGTGGGGCCGGCGCATCAGCGGACGAAACGAATAACGTCGGTTTTGAACCCCTGCGTTCAAAGCCTGCAAACCGATTTATCAGTTTTAGAGGATTCACCATGAGCAACGTCGACCACGCCGAAATCGCCAAATTCGAAGCCCTGGCTCACCGCTGGTGGGACCGCGAAAGCGAATTCAAGCCCTTGCACGACATCAACCCGCTGCGGGTCAACTGGATTGACGAACGCGTCAACCTGGCCGGCAAGAAAGTATTGGACGTCGGTTGCGGCGGCGGCATCCTCAGCGAAGCGATGGCCGTGCGCGGCGCCACCGTAATGGGCATCGACATGGGCGAAGCCCCGCTGGCTGTGGCTCAACTGCACCAACTGGAATCCGGCGTCAGCGTGGAATATCGCCAGATCACCGCCGAAGCCCTGGCCGAAGAGATGCCGGAGCAATTCGACGTGGTCACCTGCCTGGAAATGCTGGAGCACGTGCCCGACCCGTCTTCCGTGATCCGCGCGTGCTTTCGCATGGTCAAGCCGGGCGGCCAGGTGTTCTTCTCCACCATCAACCGCAACCCCAAGGCTTACCTGTTCGCGATCATCGGCGCCGAATACATCATGAAGCTGCTGCCACGCGGCACCCATGACTTCAAGAAATTCATCCGCCCCTCCGAACTGGGCGCCTGGAGCCGCCAGGCCGGGCTGACCGTCAAGGACATCATCGGCCTGACCTACAACCCGCTGACCAAGCACTACAAGCTGGCCAACGACGTTGACGTCAACTACATGATCCAGACCCTGCGCGAGGAGTAAGCCTGTGAAGTTGCGAGCAGTTCTCTTCGATATGGACGGCACCCTGCTGGACACCGCGCCGGACTTTATCGCCATCTGCCAGGCCATGCGCGCCGACCGTGGGCTGGCGCCGATCAATGACCAGCACATTCGCGATGAAATCTCCGGCGGTGCACGGGCAATGGTCGCCGTAACGTTCTCGATGGACCCGGAGTCGCCTGGTTTCGAAGAACTGCGCCTGGAATTCCTCGAGCGCTACCTCAAGGGCTGTGCAATCCACAGCAAACTGTTCGACGGCATGGGCGAGCTGCTGGATGACATCGAAAAATCCAAGCTGATCTGGGGTGTGGTCACCAACAAGCCGCTGCGCTTTGCCGAGCCGATCATGCAGCAATTGGGCCTGGCCGAACGTTCGGCACTGCTGATTTGCCCGGACCACGTGAAGAACAGCAAGCCGGACCCGGAACCCTTGATCCTGGCGTGCAAGATGCTCGACCTGGACCCGGCCAGCGTACTGTTCGTGGGCGATGACCTGCGTGACATCGAGTCCGGCCGCGACGCCGGCACCCGCACCGCAGCGGTCACATTCGGCTATATCCACCCGGACGATAACCCACGTCACTGGGGTGCCGATGTGGTAGTGGATCACCCGCTGGAACTGCGCAAGGTACTGGATAACGCGCTGTGCAGTTGCTGAGGCATGGCTGCCCCCTGTAGGAGCGAGCTTGCTCGCGAAAAACCTGAGAGCACCGCGTTTATCCAGAGACCACGCGCTATCGTTGACGTTTTTCGCGAGCAAGCTCGCTCCTACAGAAAGCATGCGGATTTCCTGTGAATTTTGTCGAGGTTGTTTATGTTTGATTACTCTGCACGACCGGACCTGCTCAAAGGCCGGGTCATCCTGGTAACCGGCGCCGGTCGCGGGATCGGCGCGGCGGCGGCGAAAACCTATGCCGCCCATGGCGCTACCGTGCTCCTGCTGGGCAAGACCGAAGCCAACCTGGCCCAGGTGTATGACGAAATCGAAGCCGCAGGCCAGCCTCAGCCGGTGGTGATTCCGTTCAACCTGGAGACCGCCCTGCCCCATCAATACGATGAACTGGCGGCCATGATCGAAAAGGAATTCGGCCACCTAGACGGCCTGCTGCACAACGCTTCGATCATCGGCCCACGCACGCCGATCGAGCAGTTGTCCGGCGAGAACTTCATGCGGGTGATGCACGTGAACGTCAATGCGATGTTCATGCTGACCAGTACCCTGCTGCCGCTGCTCAAGCTGTCCCAGGATGCCTCGGTGGTGTTCACCTCCAGCAGTGTCGGGCGCAAGGGGCGGGCGTATTGGGGCGCTTATGGCGTGTCGAAATTCGCCACTGAAGGTTTGATGCAGACCCTGGCCGATGAGTTGGAAGACATCGCTGCGGTCCGCGCCAACAGCATCAACCCCGGCGGCACACGCACGAGCATGCGGGCCCAGGCGTACCCAGGGGAGAACCCGATGGAACGGCCTGCACCGGAAGAGATCATGCCGGTGTACCTGTACCTGATGGGGCCGGACAGTGCCGGCATCAATGGCCAGGCGTTCGATGCGCAGTAACTGAAACGCCGGGAAAGCAAAATGTGGGAGATGGCTTGCTCCCGATGGCGGTGGGTCAGCAAAGAATTAACTGACTGACACACTGCTATCGGGAGCAAGCCCCCTCCCACATTTTTTTGCGGTGTTGTTTAGTTCTTCACCACCTCTTCGAGGGTGAAGCGGCCCAACGGGTTTTGCAGGAAGTTGCTCACATTCTTGCGTGAGATGTTGATGTACGGGCTGTAGTACAGGTCGATCCAGTTGACGTCCTGTTTCGCCAACTTCTGCAGTTCGACATACATCTGCTCACGCTTGGCCGGGTCCGCCTCGATACGTGCCGCCGCCACCAGGTCCTTGACCTTGTCGTTCTTGTAGCGGGTCATGTAGTTCTGGTTGGTGTCGTGGCCCAGGACGAAGGTGGTTTTCTGGTCCGGGTCGAGAATGTCGTTGGTCCAGTACATCACCGAGATATCGTAGTCACCGTCCACCAGCATCTGCCAGCTCTGGGTCGGGTCGACCTTTTGCAGGTTGGCGGTCACGCCGACCTTGGCCAGTTGGTCCTTGATGATCACCGCGATCTGCTCATCGGCTTCGTTGCCGGCATTGACCACGTAGTTGAGCTTCAAGTCCTTGGCGCCGGCCTGCTCCAACAGCTTCTTGGCCGCCGTCGGGTCGTACGGGCGCTGCAGGTTGTTGGCGTAGTGGTACAGCGAGCCTTTCGGGATGTAGGAATAGGCCACGGTGCCTTGACCGTAAGTAGCGGTCTTGACCAACGATTGCTTATCGATGGCCATGTCCAGCGCCTCGCGCACTTCCTGCTTGGCCAGCAGGCCGTGGGCGTGGTTGATCAGCAGGTGGTCTTCACGGGTAGACGGGTCGGAGTGGATCACGACGTTCGGGTCTTTTTTCAGCTCTTCCACCCGCGAAAACGGCACGAAGATCGCGGTGTCCAGCTCGTTGTTCTGCACCATGCGCATACGGGTGTTGTCATCGGTCACGGACACCCATTCCACGCCATCCAGGCTGACGCTCTTGGCTTGCCAGAAGTTCGGGTTTTTCTTCAGGATCACCCGATCGCCCTTGCGCCACTCATCCACGGTAAACGCGCCCGAGGTCACCGGTTTTTCCGAGTAGGCGTCTTCGCCCATCTGGGTCATGGCCTTTTCCGACAGGATCGAGACGGTCGGCGACGCCAGTTGCGAGAGGAAAGCCACGGCCGGTGTTTTAAGGGTCACCACCAGGGTCTTGGCGTCCGTCGCCTTGGCGGTATTGATCAGGCTGAACGGGTCGCTCCACAGCGAGGCTTTGTTGTCGCGGATACGCAACAGGCTGAACGCGGCATCGTCGGCGGTGATTGACGAGCCATCAGAGAACTTCGCATCACGCAGCTTGAACGTATAGGTCAGGCCGTCCTTGGAAATGTCCCAGCTTTCGGCCAGCCCCGGTTCCATCTTGGTGCCCAGGTTATCCACCCGCACCAGGGTGTCGTAGACGTTGGCGAATACCCAGGTGTCGCGGTTTTGCGCGCTTTTGATCGGGTCGAACGTGGTGCTGTCTTCACGGCAACCAATGGTCAGCACGCCGGCGGCGTGTGCCAACCCGGCTGTCAGGGACCACGCGGTGAGCGTAGCGGCGGCGAGCAACTTCAAGTGACGGGATTGCATGTCCATAACTCCTTGTTCATGAATGGCAGGAAAGGTTCAAGGGCTGTTCAAGCACGCAACTGTACCGATGCTCGTGCAGGAAATGGGTCGGCGGCAACACCACGGAACACTCCGTCCGGGCATGGCGGCAACGCGGGTGAAAGGCGCAACCGGCCGGTAAATTCAACGGGCTGGGCGGCTCGCCCGGCAGAAGCTGCGCAGGCAATGGCCGATGCGGGTCGATCTCGGGAATCGCCTCGATCAATGCCGCGGTATACGGATGGCGCGGCGCGCTGAACACCGCTTCCACCGGCCCTTCTTCGACGATCTTGCCCAGGTACATCACCGCCACGCGGTCGCACAGGCGCCGCACGATGGCCAAGTCATGGGCGATAAACAGGATCGCCAGGTTCATGCGCTGCTGCAGTTCCAGCAACAGGTTGATGATCTGGCCCTGGATCGAGACATCCAATGCCGCCACGCACTCATCGGCGATGATCAAGCGCGGCTCCACCGCCAGGGCGCGGGCGATACCGACGCGCTGGCACTGGCCGCCGCTGAGGGAGCCGGGCTTGCGGCTGGCCAGCTCGGGGCGCAGGCCGACCAGCTCGAGCAGTTCATCAACGCGGCGTGGAATCCCCGCCGGTGCGACTTTGCGCTGTACCCGCAGCACTTCGGCAAGGGTTTCGCCCACCGTGTGGCGCGGGTTCAGCGCGGCGTACGGGTCCTGGAAGATCATCGCGGTTTCATGGCGCAGGCGTGCGATGTCAATGGCGCTGCCGTGGGCCATGTCGATGCCATCGAACAATACCTGGCCGGCACTGATCGGGTTGAGGTGCAGGATCGCGCGCCCCAGGGTGCTTTTTCCGCTGCCGGATTCGCCCACCAAACCGAGGGTCTCGCCGGCGGCCAGGTTCAGCGAAACCCCGTTGACCGCCCTCACCCACTGTCGGTTCAAGCCGAACAACCCCGTACCGGATGCGGCAAAGCGCACCTCAAGATCCTTGACCTGCAACAGGCTCACGGACGGCCTCCCAATGGATAGTGACACGCCACTTGCGCGCCTTCGGGCAGCCGCTCGAAGCACAACGCGCCCACCTGCGGGCAACGCGGGTTGAAGCGGCAACCGTCCGGCAATGCATCCAGCAATGGCGGCTGGCCGGAGATGGTGCGCAGCAAGGCGTGGCCGCTGCTGTGGGCCGGCTGGCAATCGATCAGGCCGGCGGTGTAAGGGTGCTGCGGATGGGCCAGCAAGTCGTACTTGCTGCCGTGCTCGCACAGGCGCCCGGCGTACATCACGGCGATGGAGTCGCAGGTCTGCGCCACCACGCCCAGGTCATGGGTGATCATGATGATCGACAGGCCACGCTGGTCGCGCAGGTCCAGCAACAAGCGCAGGATTTGCGCCTGCACCGTCACATCCAGAGCGGTGGTCGGCTCATCGGCAATCAGGACTTTCGGGTTGCAGCCCAACGCCACGGCGATCATCGCGCGCTGGCGCATGCCGCCGGAAAACTCGTGAGGATAGTTGTCGACCCGCGCCTGGGGATCGGGAATGCCCACCTGACGCAGCACCTCGATCGCCTGCCGGCGGGCGTCTTTTTTCGATGCGCCTTGATGCAAGCGGATGCCTTCGCCTATCTGCTCGCCGATACGCATCAAGGGGTCCAGGTGGCTGCTGGGGTTCTGGAAGATCATCCCCAACTGACCACCCCGTACGGCACGCATCCCGGCGTCGTCCATTGACAACAAGTCCTGCCCGGCCAAGCGCACGCTACCGCCTTGCACACGCAGGCTGGGCGACGGCAGCAACCGCATCAGCCCGCGACACGTCAGGGTCTTGCCGGAACCGCTCTCCCCCACCAGGCCGAGGACTTCGCCTTCAGCCAGGCCGAAAGACACGCGATCAACCAGCGTGACATCCCGCCCGGCGTTATGCGCGATCACGCTGAGATCCTTGACCTGCAACAGGCTCATGAGCGATCCCCCAACACCTGCGCCACGCCATCGGCCAACAGGCTGAAGCCCATGGCCAGCGTCACAATGGCCAACCCCGGAAAGGTGCAGATCCACCACGCGGTGGTGATAAACGCTTGCCCTTCGGCCACCATCGTCCCCCACTCAGCCGTCGGCGGCTGCACGCCCAGGCCCAGGTAACTCACTGCGGCACCGTTGAGCAGCACCAGCACTGCGTCAGACATGGAAAACACGATCGAACCGAACATTGCGTTGGGCAGCAGGTGCCTGAACAGGATGCGCCCATGGCCGAAGCCCAGGCTCTTGGCGGCCAAGGCAAAGTCGCTTTCCTTGAGTACCAGGATCTGCGAGCGGATCAGCCGCGCATACGACACCCAGCCCACCAGCGCCATGGCGATATAAAAACTCTTCAGGCCCGGGCCGAGGATGGCCATGATCGCCAGCATCAACACCAGGAACGGGAATGCCAGGATCACGTCGATCACGCGCATGCAAAAGCTGTCGAAGCGCCCGCCGATATAGCCGGAAACCGCGCCGATGAATGTGCCGATCATGAATGGAAAAATCACCCCGACGACGGCCAGTTGCAGGTCGATGCGCGCGCCCCAGATCACCCGTGAAAGGATGTCTCGGCCGTAGTTGTCCGTGCCGAACGGATGGGCCAGGCTCGGCGCCAGCAAACTGAGGTCAGTGTGCTGCGCAATCGGGTCATACGGCGCAACCCAGGGTGCGCACAGCGCCAGGGCAAACCAGCCGAACAGTATCAACAGGCCCCACGCCGCAGTCAGCCGACCATTTCGAAAACCAAAACGCAGGCGCACGCGCCACGGAGCGATCAGTGGGCGACTGCTCATTGCATCTTCACTCGCGGGTCGAGGGCCACCGTCACCACATCGGCAAGGAAGTTGACCACCACCGTCGCACAGGCCAGCACCATGGCCACGCCCTGCACCACCATGTAGTCGCGGGTAAATATCCCGCGCACCAACAATTGGCCAATGCCCGGAATCGCAAACAGGCTCTCGATCACCACCGTGCCGCTGATCAGCCAGCCGATGTTGACGGCCAGCAGGTTGACCGCCGGCACCAGCGAATTGGGCAGCACATGCCGGCGAAATACGGCCGCCTCCGACAGTCCACGCGCGCGTGCAGCGGTGACGTGATCGGCCTGCAGCTCCATCAACATGCTCGCCCGCAGGTTGCGTACCAGCACCGCCGACAGCGCCAGTGCGATGGTCAGGCATGGCAGCAGCATATGGTGAGCCTTATCCAGCCAAGTCCGCCCATAGCCGGACACCGGGAACAAGCCCCACTGCACACTCAACAACAGGATCAACATCAAGCCCAGCCAGAATGCCGGCATGCCCAGGCCGACCGTCGTGAACACGCGGATCAGGTTGTCCACCCACCCGCCTTTATTGCGTGCCGCCAGCGTCGCCAGCGGCAGCGCAATCAGCAGCGCCAGCACCACGCTGCCCAGTACCAACACCAAGGTCGGTTCGATGCGGGTGACGATCAGCTTCAGGGCATCGACCTTGTACAACAACGACTGGCCGAGATCGCCCTTGAGCAGGTTCTTGAGGAAGTAGAAATATTGCAGCCACAGAGGCTGATCAAGACCGTACTGGGCGCGAATTTTCAGCAGCGCATCCGGCGTGCTGCGCGAGCCGAGCAAGGCCCGCGCCGGGTCGCCGGGAATGGAACGCACCAGCACGAAGGTGATCAGGCTGATGCCGAACAACACCGGCAGCAATTGCAGCGGCCGGGAGAGCACAAAGCGATAGCGCGCCAGGTTCATCCGTCAGCCTCGGTGGCGAGCGAGGAAGTCCAGCAACACCGGGAAGTACGCTTGGGGCTCCTCATAAAACGGCATATGGCTGCTGTTGGGAAAAACGTGCAACTCGGCGTGCCTGGCGGCTTGCTTCATGCGCATCGCGCAGGCCGGGGTCAGCTCGTCATGCTGGCCGGTGGTGATCAATATCGGCATCTTGAACCCGGCCATCTCGGGGATGCGGTTCCAGTCCTTGAGATTGCCGATATACAGGAACTCGTTTGGGCCTTGCATGGTTTCGTACGGGCCCATGTTCCAGTCGCCGAGGGAGCGCTTGACCGGCTCGGGCCATTCGTCCAGGCGGCACACGTGGCGGTAGTTGAGCAAGGTGATTGCCGCCTGGTACTGCGGGTGCTCGAGGGTGCCCATGGCTTCGTGGCGCTGCATCATGGCCACGGTTTCGCTGCCCAGGGCACCGCGCAGGCGGTCAAGCTCCTGGGACAGGTGCGGGATGTCGCCGACGGTGTTTTCCAGGATCAGGCTTTTCAGCGCATCGGGGTAGTGAATGGCGTATTCGATGCCCAGCCAGCCGCCCCAGGAATGCCCCAGCAAGTGCACACGGCCCAGGCCCAGGGTTTGGCGCACGGTTTCGACTTCTTCCACATAACGGCGGATTTCCCACAGGGAAACATCGGTCGGTCTGGCTGATGCGCCCGTGCCAAGCTGGTCGAATGCAACCACTCGCAGGTTATGGTCCTTGAGCCAGCCATGGGCGTCGCGCAAGTAATCACACGGCAAGCCGGGACCGCCGTTGAGACACAAGAGCACCTCATCGCCGTCCCCAAAGCTGTAGGCCACGAGGTTATGGCCATCGACTTGCACGTTGTACTGCTGGTCGGGGGCAATTTCACGCCACATGCATACATTCCTTGTGTTGTATCGGCCTGGCGGGTAGCGGCCGCTGATCAGGCCAACACTACCGAGGATGCCACGCGGCCATAACCTGGTATTTCTTATAGGTTTGGCCTGGCAGTCCTTCGCCGGGGCGTGGCATTCTACTTGCAGCAAGTCGAGATTCAAATGAATTCGGGAGCAGAACGGATGCTGGCCAAGCTGACCGCCTTCAATAATCGCCTCATGCCGGGCAGGAGCCTGGATGAACAGATGGACAACACTTTCATCCTCGCCCAACAATTGGGCTTCGATGCACTGGTGTATGACTACACCCCGGTGCCCATCGACCTCAATGGCACGCTCATCACCCCCTCGGTGCTGCAACTGCGCAACACGCCCAGCGACTGGCAGGCCTTGTGGTGCAGCGAAGGGTTTTACCAGATTGACCCGGTGCAGCATCTGGCACTGAGCACGGTGTCGCCGTTTGTCTGGTCCTACGAGGCAAAAGCCGAGACCGCCTTGCAGAAAATCATCGACCCTTGCCACGCGCCGGTATCGTCCTACCTGCATGAACAGCAACTGACCTGCGGGGTCAGCGTGCCTATTCATTTGCCCCGTGGCGGTTTTGCCTCCCTGACCGGCCTGCGCACCGGAAAGGCGCACACGGTGCTGAAGGATGCCCAGCAAACCCTGACGGATTTCAGCCTGATTACCCATGCCCTGCAGGAAGCGGCCTATCCGCTGTTCAGCAAGGAGCTACGCACCTACCCGCACATCCATTTGACCAAGCGTGAACGCGAGTGCCTGAAATGGGCCGCCGACGGCTTGACCGCCGCCGAAATCGCCAAGCAACTGAGCCGCTCATTGGCGGTGGTCACCCTGCACCTGACTTCAGCCATGCACAAATTGGGGGCCAAGAACCGTGTGCAGGCGGTGGTACGCGCCACCCATTACCGCCTGCTCGAAGATTGAGCCGTCGGCAAAAACCTATCTGTTTTGCTAGTTACCTAAATTTTGCGTGCAGACTATCGTGTCCCTGATCCTTTTTTTCACAGCAGGGTACGAAATGGAATTCATCGACAAAGTCCGCGAAGGCTATGCAACCTTTGGCGCCTACCAAACCTGGTACCGCGTCACCGGCGACCTGAGCAGCGGCCGCACTCCCTTGGTGGTCATCCATGGCGGCCCTGGTTGCACCCATGACTATGTCGACGCCTTCAAGGACGTCGCCGCCAGCGGCCACGCGGTCATTCACTACGACCAACTGGGCAATGGCCGCTCCACCCACTTGCCCGACAAAGACCCATCGTTCTGGACCATCAGCCTGTTCCTCGAAGAACTGAACAACCTGCTGGACCACCTGCAAATCAGCGATAACTACGCGATTCTCGGCCAATCCTGGGGCGGTATGCTCGGCAGCGAACACGCGATCTTGCAGCCCAAGGGCCTGCGTGCCTTTATCCCGGCCAACTCGCCGACCTGCATGCGTACCTGGGTCAGTGAGGCCAACCGCCTGCGCAAATTGTTGCCGGAAGGCGTGCATGAAACCCTGCTCAAGCATGAACAGGCCGGCAGCTACCAGGACCCGGAATACGTAGCCGCTTCGCGGATTTTCTATGACCAGCACGTATGCCGGGTCAATCCATGGCCGGAAGAAGTGGCGCGTACCTTCGCCCAGGTCGATTCAGACCCGACGGTGTACCACGCCATGAGCGGCCCGACCGAGTTTCACGTCATCGGCAGCTTGAAAGACTGGAACGTGATCGGCCGCCTGTCGGCGATCAACGTACCGACGCTGGTGATCTCCGGTCGGCACGACGAGGCCACGCCGCTGGTGGTCAAGCCGTTCCTGGATGAGATCGCGGACGTGCGCTGGGCACTGTTCGAAGATTCCAGCCACATGCCCCATGTGGAAGAACGCCAGGCGTGCATGGGGACCGTGGTGAAGTTCCTGGATGAGGCGTGTTCGGTGCCGCACAACGTACTGAAAGCCAGTTGAGATCCAAATGTGGGAGCGGGCTTGCTCGCGAATGCGGTGGGCCAGTTACACATGTGCTGACTGACACTCCGCATTCGCGAGCAAGCCCGCTCCCACATTTTAGACTTCGCTAGTCTCAGGTCTGGATGTTTTCCTGGCGGCATCGGGCACCAACGGAATCTCCTTCCCCTCAGCGTCAAACAACTTGCCGCCACTGAAGTAATCCCCATCGCGCAACGCCGCCACATCGTGGAAACACAGACTGCGCTCCGTCCCCGCCACGAACACCGATTGCTGGTCCGAGTTACCGGCGGTGAAGTGGTTGAACGCCAGGTTCAACAAAATCGCCATGATCGCTGACGAACTGATCCCCGAATGGAAAATCGTCGCAAACCAGGCAGGAAAGTGATCGTAGAAACTCGGCGCGGCGATGGGGATCATGCCGAAGCCGATCGAAGTGGCGACGATGATCAGGTTCATGTTGTTGCGATAGTCGACCTTGGACAAGGTGCGAATACCACTGGCCGCCACGGTGCCGAACAGCACGATACCGGCGCCACCGAGTACCGAGGTCGGCACGGCTGCGATCACCCGCCCCATGAAGGGCAGCAAACCGAGTACCACCAGGAATACCCCACCCGTGGCCACCACAAAACGACTTTTCACACCGGTCACCGCCACCAGCCCGACATTCTGTGCGAACGCGCTCTGCGTGAAAGAGCCGAAAATCGGCGCGAACATGCTCGACAGCATGTCAGCCCGCAGGCCATTACCGAGACGCTTGGAATCGACTTTGGTATCGATGATCTCGCCCACGGCGAGGATATCCGCCGAGGTCTCCACCAACGTCACCATGACCACAATGCACATGGAGATGATCGCGGCCACATGGAAAGTCGGTACGCCGAAATGCAAAGGTGCCGGGAAACCGAACATCGGCCCCTGGGTCACCCCGGAAAAATCCGCCATGCCAAGCAATACCGCGATGACGGTGCCGATGACCATCGCCAGCAGGATCGACAGGCGCGAAATGGTCGCACTGCCGATCTTGCTCAGCAGCAGCACCAGAACCAGGGTCAGCGCGGCCAGGCCGATATTCGCCATGCTGCCGAAATCGGCTGCACGGCTACTGCCGCCCATGGCCCACCGCGCCGCAACGGGCATCAGGGTCAGGCCGATGGTGGTGATGACAATGCCCGTCACCAGCGGCGGGAAAAACTTGGTGATCCTTGAGAACACTGGAGTGATCAACAACCCGATAAACGACGCGGCCATCACCGCCCCGAGAATCGCCGGCACGCCACCGGCGCCATCACTGCCGACAATCGCCACCATCGTCGCCACGCCAGCGAACGACACACCCTGCACCAGCGGCAGCTGACAACCGAAAAACGGCAGGCCAAGGGTTTGCAACAAGGTCGCCAGACCACCGGCAAACAAGGATGCCGCGATCAGCAGACCGATATCTGCCGGGGATAACCCGGCTGCCTGACCGACGATCAACGGTACCGCGACAATGCCGCCGTACATGGTGAGCACGTGCTGCAGGCCGTAAGCCATGTTAGCAGCGACGCCGAGATTTTCATCTTCCGGCCGCTGCGATGACGCCTTCGGGATAGTCATGGTGAGGGGTTCTCTGTTTTTGTTGTGCGAGCACTGTATGCAATGTTAGGACTGGATGTCCATAGAGTTGTATACAATCAATCGAACAAGATACCCTCCAACGGCGTTACAAAAATAATCCGGCCGTCACGAGCCTGAACGCCACAGGACCTATAACAATGAAAAAAACACTGCAAGGCGCCACCGTTGCCCTCACCCTCCTCGGCGGCGGGGAGGCCGTGGCGTTGGAATGGATGAACAACAGCGTGGGATTTCGCTACGGTGAACACTTCACCAACCCGAACAACCCCAATGATTTCAGCAAGCGCATCTACAGCTTCACCCACGCCAGCGGCTACCAATACGGCAGCAACTACCTGAATCTCGATGTGTTCCTTTCCGACAGCCGCGACCCACGCAAGGGTACCGACCAGGGTGGCAGTGAGGTGTATGCCGTCTACCGCCACCAGTTGTACGCTTCGCGGGTATTCGACGTGCCGCTCGGCACCGGGTTGGTCAAGGACTACGCATTGACCCTGGGCTTCGACGCCAACCGCAACAACAACTTCGCCTCGGCCAGGAAGCGCGCGCTGGTGATCGGCCCGACCTTGAAATTCAACACCGTCGGCGTGCTGGACCTGAGCCTGATGTACTACAAGGAAAGGAACCACACCGGCATCCCCGGCGCGAAAGAATCCAATCACACCTTCGACGATACCTACATGCTCAACCTTGCGTGGATGCGCCCGTTTGAAGTCGCCAGCCACGCGGCCAAATTCCAGGGTTTCATCAATTACGTCGGGGAAAAAGGCGAGGACTACCACGGCCGCGACACCGCCCCGGAAGCCTTGATGCGCACGGCACTGATGGTGGCGGTGCGGCCGGGCAAAAGCGTCAAGCCAAACCTGTATCTCGGGGTAGGCTACGAGTATTGGTACAACAAATTCGGCGTAGACGGCGGCCGGGGTAGCCGCACATCCACGCCGACGCTGAATATGGAAGTGACGTTCTAACGGAAGGAACCCAGCTCAAGCACTGGCCAATTCCGAATCATCCGTCTTGCGCCGCGCCAGCCAGTAACCCAACACCGCCAGCGGTGCGGTCGCCAGCATCACGATCACGGTAATCAGCAGCGGCTGTTCAAGCATCGACGAGACCAGCAGGCTGCTGAGAAAGCACAGCCCCAATTGCAGGGTGTTTTGCAGGGCTGCCGCCTTGCCGGAATTTTCCGCAAACGGCATCAGCGCATTCGCCACCACGATGGGGTAACTGGCACCGTTGACCAGCGCCATCAGGCAGAACGGAATCAACAGCGTGGTGAGGGTCGGCACCGTCAACGTAGCGACCAGGTACAACGCCGCCATGCTGATGCAATAGGCCAGCAGCAACCAGGGCAGCAGGGTTTTGCCCTGGTAACGCTGCAGTGCACTGCGGCAGCTGTAGCCACCGATCAGAAACGCCAAGGTCGGCAGCACATAGCTCAGGCCAATGTCATTCGGGCTATAGCCCATGCCGCCAAGGATGAAGGGGGAAGCGGTCAGCCAGGCGAAGAAACTGGCGGAACACGCGGCGAAGATCATCACGTTGCCGGTGAACACACGGGAGGTCAGCAGGTGGCCGTAGCCAAGGCGTGAAGGCTCACCCTGCCCGGCCTGACGTGTCGGCATCTTGCGCAGGAACAGCGTCGGCAGCAGCAACAACAGCGACACCCCCAGCAAGACCCCGAAGATCGCCTGCCAGCCAAAGTGATTCAGCACCACGGCCCCCAACAACGGCGCCAGGGCCGGCGACAGCGACATCAGCGGCATGATGCTGGCGAACACACGGTGAGCCTGGTCAGCCGGATAGCGGTCGATCACCAGGGCCTGCCAACTCACGGCGGCGGAACACACGCCAATCGCCTGGATGAAGCGTAATGCCAGCAACTGCGGCGCGGTCTCGACCCAGAACATGCCCAGGCATCCCAACACAAACAGGCCAAGGCCCGTGAGCAGGATGGGCTTGCGCCCCAGGCGGTCAGACAACGGCCCCCACAGCAATTGCCCCACGGCAAAACCGGCGAGGAAAATACTCAAGCTGGCGCCCACGGCCCCCGCACCAATCTGCAACTGCTCGCCCATGGCGCCGAACGCCGGCAAATACATATCCATGGCGAGATAACCGAGCATGCTCAGCCCCGCCAGATACCCAGTAAAACCCAACGAATTTTTCATCGAAACCTTTAAGAACTTGCCATCAAACTATTTGTTGACCGGCGCCCATTATGAAGCTGACAGTTTTGCTGTGAAGCGATAATAATTGGACACTCATATCAATATTTTTGAAGGCAATTCCCATGTGGTCTGAATACTCCCTGGATGTCGTCGATGCCGTGGCACGCCATGGCAGCTTCAGCGCCGCTGCCCAGGAATTGCACCGCGTACCGTCGGCCATCAGCTATACGGTGCGTCAGATTGAAGAGTGGCTGGCGGTGCCGCTGTTTGTGCGACGCCATCGCGATGTCGAACTGACCCCGGCTGGTCGGCTGTTCATCGACGAAGCTCGCGGTGTGATGAAAAAAATGCTCGGCACCCGGCGTCTGTGCCAGCAAGTGGCGAATGGCTGGAGCGGCCAGTTGAAAGTCGCCGTGGACTCCATCGTCAAACCCCAGCGCTGCCGTCAGTTGGTGTTGGACTTCTACCGGCAGTTTCCCGAAGTGGAATTGCTGTTGGAGTACGAAGTGTATAACGGCGTGTGGGACGCCCTGGCCGATGAACGCACCGACATTGTGATCGGCGCCACCAGTGCGGTGCCGGTGGCCAGCCACTTCACCTTTCGCGACATGGGCTTGTTGAACTGGTTGTGCGTGGCCAGCGCCAGGCACCCGTTGGCGGCGATTGAGGGCTTGCTCAGTGACGATCAATTGCGCCCGTTCGCCTCACTGTGCATGACCGACACCTCACGCAACCTGCCCAAGCGCGACACCTGGACCCTGGACAACCAACGGCGCCTGGTAGTCCCCAACTGGGCCTCGGCGCTCGATTGCCTGCGTGACGGCCTGTGCGTCGGCATGGCGCCGGCGCATCAGGTATTGCCGTGGATCGAACGCGGCGAGCTGGTCGCGCTGCAATTGCACCGACCGTTCCCGGCCAGCCCATCGTGCGTGGCCTGGGCCCAGAACAAACTGTCGCCGGCCATGGCGTGGCTGCTGGAGTACCTGGGCGATACCGAGACCCTGAACCAGGAATGGCTCAACGGGCACGACCTTTAGAAGACGATGATGGTCCCCTGTGGGAGGGGGCTTGCTCCCGATAGCAGTGCTTCAGTCGACACACAAGCTGAATGACCCACCGCTATCGGGAGCAAGCCCCCTCCCACAGGCCGATGGTATTTCAAGCCAACAGGCGGCTGATCGCCCGCACGATCATATCGACCTCCTTGCCCTCCAGGGTCAATGGCGGCAACAGACGGATGATCTTGCCCCGCGTCACGTTGATCAACAGCCCGTGTTCCTGAGCGGCGCGCTGGGCCAGGTCGCGATAAGGGCTGGTCAGTTCGATACCGATCATCAAGCCCTGCCCGCGAATGGCCAGCACCTGCGGGTGTTCGCTCAACTCCACCCGCAGCCGCGCCAACAAGCGTTCGCCCTGTTGCGCGGCATTCTGCAGCAAGCCTTGCTCTTCAATAATATCCAGCACGGTGCAGCCCACACGGCAGGCCAACGGGTTACCCCCAAAGGTACTGCCATGGCTGCCCGGGGTGAACAACTGAGCCACGGCGGCACGCGCCAGGCAGGCACCGATGGGCACGCCGTTGCCCAGGCCTTTGGCCAGGGTCATCACGTCCGGGGTAATGCCTTCATGCTGGAAGGCAAACCAGGTGCCAGTACGGCCGATGCCGGTCTGGATTTCATCGAGCATCATCAGCCAGCCGTGGCGCGTGCAGTGCTCACGCAGGGCTTTCAGGTAGCCGCGCGGGGCAGGCATTACGCCGCTTTCGCCCTGGATCGGCTCCAGCAACACGGCCGAGATACGTGGGCCGAACTGTTGAGTAAGCGCTTCCAGGGCCGCCATGTCGCCAAAGCCCACTTTGAGAAAATCCCCCGGCAAGCGCTGGAAACCCAAGCGCACCGATGGCCCATCGCTGGCCGCCATGGTGCCGAGGGTACGCCCATGAAAGGCGTTTTCCATCACCACCACCAACGGCTGCTCTATGCCCTTTTTCCAGCCATGCAGCCGCGCCAGCTTCAGCGCCGTCTCGTTGGCTTCGGCGCCGGAGTTGTTGAAGAATGCACGGTCCAGGCCGGACAACTGGGCCAGGCGCCGAGCCAGCTGTTGTTGCCAGTCGATGCTGTAGAGGTTGGAGGTGTGCAGCAACAAACCGGCCTGTTCACGGATGGCCGTCACCAGTTTCGGGTGGGAGTGCCCGACATTGGTCACCGCCACACCGGCCACCGCATCCAGGTATTCACGGCCCTGCTGGTCCCACAGGCGCGTGCCCAGGCCACGAGTGAAACTCAGGGCCAAGGGTTGGTAAGTGTCCATCAGGCAGGCGGCGGTCATGGTGGCAGGCTCCAGTGCATCGTTGTGATGGATGCAGTATCGTTAGCCACTCATGCTGGATAAACTGTGCAATCGTGCAAGGACTTTAAATCAGGGCTTGATAATGGATTTGTTCCAGGCAATGACGGTGTACGTGAAGGTGGTGGAGGCCGGCAGCATGACCGCCGCCGCCCACGCCTGCGGCATGTCGACCACCATGGTCGGCAACCACTTGCGCGCCCTGGAACAGAGGCTGGGGGTCAGCCTGCTCAAACGCACCACGCGCAAACAGAGCCTTACGGAATTCGGCGGGCAGTACTACCAGCGTTGCCTGGAAGTGCTCGGGCTGGTGGCTGACTCGGAGCAGTGGGCGGAACAAGCCCATAGCGACGTCCCCAAAGGCACCTTGCGCATCACCGCCCCCCCGGTGTTCGGCACCGAACGACTGTCGCCGGCCTTGAGCGAGTTTTCCCAACGCTACCCGCTGATCAACCTGTACGTGGTCCTGAACAATCAACGGATGGACCTGGTCGACAGCGGCTTCGACGTGGCGATTCGCCTGGGCGAGCTGGAACCCTCAAGCCTGATCGCCAGGCCCATGCGCGACTACACCCTGACCCTCTGTGCCTCACCCATTTACCTGGCGCGACGCGGTACGCCGCTGGTGCCAGAGGACCTGCGACAGCACGATTGCCTGGCGTTCGCCTACCCCTCGACCGACGACTGGCGCAATGCCGACAAGCTATGGCGCATGACCGGCCAGGAAGGCGAAGTGGAAGTTGCCGTGTCCGGCTCGCTGACGATCAACAGCTCCCAAGGCCTGCACCAGGCGGCGGTCCAGGGCATGGGCATCGTGATGCTGCCTGATGCCCTCGTACAACCCGACCTGCAGGCCGGAAAACTGGTGGCGCTGCTGACCGACTATCAACTGCCCTGCCGCCCCATGCATCTGCTCTACCGCCAGGATCGCTATCGCCTGCCCAAACTGCGCGCGTTCGTCGACTTCGTCATGGAAAAGTGGGCGCGCTAGAACGCCACGCCCAACTCACGCAGACGCGCAGCCGTGCGCTCGGCCGACACGTGGTGAATACCCTGCCAGCCGAGTGCAACAGCCGCCTCGGCATTGCCGGCGACATCGTCGATAAACACCACTTCGCCTGGCTGGATATCCGGCAGATGCGCACGCACCTGGTCCAGGCTGGCGTGATAGATCGCCGCATCCGGCTTGATCTGCTTCAACTCGCCTGACACCACGATGTCGCGAAAACGTTGCAGGAACGGGTAGTTGGCGCGCGCATATGGGAAGGTTTCGGCGGACCAGTTGGTGAGCCCGAACAACGGCATGCCGGCTGCATGCAGCGCTTCGAGAATCGCCACGCCTTCCGGCAGCGGGCCGCGCAACATCTCGTGCCAGCGATCGTAGTAGGCCTGGATCAGGGGTTCATGTTGAGGGTATTGGCTGATCAGGCTGCGGGTGCCCTCCGCCAGGGTACGACCAGCGTCTTGCTCGGTGTTCCAGGCTTGGGTGCAGATGTTGTCGAGAAACCATTGCCGTTCTTGATCGTCGGCAATCAGCTTGCGGTACAGATGCAGCGGGCTCCAGTCGAACAGGACACCGCCAAAATCAAAAACGACTGCACGAATCGTCATCAGATCCTCCGTTAGCGTGGCTTGATAGCCGTAGGAGTCTGGCAGATTGTGAGCAAGGGTGGGAGCGCGAGGGAAGGTAGGAAACTTCCAATTTCAGACAAGGAAAAGCGGGAGGGGTACGCCCCCTCCCACTTTCAGGCTGCGTCTCAGGCTTGAATCAGGCCATTGATCTTCACAGTCGGGTTCACGTCGGCTTCGTAATCCACGCCGTCGATTTCAAAGCCGAACAAGCGCAGGAATTCCGCCTTGTAGCCGGCAAAATCGCTGATCTCGTTGACGTTTTCATCAGTGACCTGGTTCCACAGGGCCGCCACGGCGTCCTGGACTTTCGGTTCCAGCTCAGCCAGGTCGGCACGCAGGCGGCCGTCGGCGTCCAGCTTAGGCTCTTTGCCGTACAGGCTGTCCTTGAACAGGCCATAGACCTGCTCGATGCACCCTTCATGAGTGCCCTGCTCTTTCATCACTTTGAACAGCAGCGACAGGTACAGCGGCATGATCGGGATGGCCGAGCTGGCCTGGGTGACCACGGCTTTGAGTACCGACACACGGGCGTCGCCCTTCAGCGCAGCGAGGTTGTCACGCAGGGTCAGGACTTTTTTGTCCAGGTCTTTCTTGGCTTCGCCGATAGAGCCGTTCCAGTAGATGTCCTGGGTCAGCTTCTCACCGAGGTAAGTGAAGGCCGTGGTCTTGGCGCCTTCGGCCAGCACATCGGCGTCACGCAGGGCGTCGATCCACAGCTGCCAGTCTTCGCCGCCCATGACTTTCACGGTGCCGTCGATTTCTTCCTGAGTGGCAGGCTCAAGGGTGGTGTCGACAACAACGCCTTTGTCGGTGTTGATCCCGCGCAGGGTCACTGCCTTGCCGATTGGCTTGAGGGTGGAGTTGTGCACCACGCCTTGCGGGTCGGTACGGCGTGGCGCGGCCAGGCTGTAGACCACCAGGTCGATCTTGCCCAGGTCTTTCTTGATGGTTTCGATGGTCAGGCGCTTGATCTCGTCGGAGAACGCGTCGCCGTTGATGCTTTTGGCGTACAGGCCTTTTTCGACGGCAAACTTCTCGAACGCGGCGCTGTTGTACCAGCCGGCGGAGCTCAGCTTGCCTTCTTCGCCTTCTTTCTCAAAAAACACGCCCAGGGTGTCGGCGCCGCAACCAAACGCAGCACTGATACGCGCGGCCAGGCCGTAACCGGTGGAGGAGCCGAGGACCAGCACCTTTTTGGGGCCGCCTTCAATGGCGCCGTGCTTGGTTACGTAGTCGATCTGCTCTTTGACGTTCGCTTCACAGCCAACAGGATGAGCGGTCACACAGATAAAGCCACGAACCCGCGGTTTGATGATCATAAAAATTCTGCCTCTTCCAAGGTGCCGAAGGCCAATGGTGGCCATTCAACTTCAATCGTACCGGTCTATGACGTCCGAAAAACCGAAGCGTCACGATAGACGCAAATCTTCTGTTCTCAAAATTCAATGCATAAAGGCCAGCGCACTTGTAAAAAAATGTACCGGGGCTTCACAAATTCGCAATATTTAAACCGCCAGGCGCCGCTATAAAGTCCTATCATGACGGATTGTTTCGTTTTGTTTCGGGTCCGGAGCCATGTTTCATGAGTAAAAGTGCTGTTCGCAAAAAGCTGGTATCAGTTGCCTGGGTGCTTGGCGTTCTGCTGTTTATCTACTGTTTCCCGCGCACCAGCCTGGTGTTTCTGCTGCTGGTGGTGTTCTGCGGCCTGTACGATTTCCTGCGCAACGGCCTGTATGACCGCGACACCATCAAGAAGTATTTCATCGGCAACGGCCGCAATACATGGATATTGGCTCCGTTCAACACCTTGTTCGACCTGTTGAGCAGCCGCAACCGCCACGTCTACACCATGCGCGACCTGCCGCCGGCCTGGCGTGAGGACCTGCAACAGGTGATCAATGACGCCATGGCCAACAAGGATGAAATCATCAGCTACCTGGATGAACGCATGGCCGAGAAGAAACGCGGCATGTTGTTCTTCCAGTGGTATGGCCGACCGATCGAAACCACCCTGGATATCCCGCAGTTGCGCAAGAAGCTGCCATTTGTGAAGACCATCGGCGTCTCGGTATTCAACGAGAACCGCTCGACCTCCTTCCACTTCGGCCCCCTGCGCATGATGTTCCGCGTGCTCTACAACATGGCCCCGGCACCGCACCATGAAGGCGTCTACATCCAGGTGGGCAAGCACAAGCACTACTGGCACGACGACCCGCTGTTTATTTTCGATGACACGCTGATGCATGCGTCCTTCAACAAAAACGATGCAAAACGCTACTGCCTGTTCATCGACATCGTGCGGCCGACCCCGCTGCCGGGCGTGCTCAACGCCGTGATCTCGGGCTTTGCCGGCCTGGTCTTCACCCTGCGTCGGGTTTTCTACAAAAACTGGAAGCTGATTCAGTAAGTTCTGCGGCATGATGGTGCCGGACGGTGTTTGCGCCCAGCCTGTGAGGCGGCCAGAATAACCGTCCAGTGCGACCGAATTCGGGCGCCCATCATTCTCAGGCCATCGCCGCTCCCGTGGCAGGCGATGGCTGTGCTTTCAAGGAATCAGAATGCCCCAACGTCAAGTCATCAATGCCTCAGTCAGCCCCAAGGGCAGCCTCGAAACCCTGTCTCAACGTGAAGTGCAACAACTGAGTGAAGCCGGCACCGGCAGCATCTACACCCTGTTCCGCCAATGCGCCCTGGCCATCCTCAACACCGGCGCGCATATCGACAACGCCAAGACCATCCTCGACGCCTACAAAGACTTTGAAGTGCGCATCCACCAGCAGGATCGCGGCGTGCGCCTGGAGCTGCTGAATGCCCCGGCCGACGCGTTCGTTGATGGCGAAATGATCGCGAGCACCCGTGAGATGCTGTTCAGCGCCCTGCGTGACATCATCTACACCGAGAACGAGCTGGACAGCCAGCGCATCGACCTGAGCAACTCCCAAGGCATCACCGACTACGTATTCCACCTGCTACGCAACGCCCGTACGCTGCGCGCCGGGGTCGAACCGAAGATCGTGGTGTGCTGGGGCGGCCACTCCATCAACACCGAAGAATACAAATACACCAAGAAAGTCGGGCACGAACTGGGCCTGCGCAGCCTTGACGTGTGCACCGGCTGCGGCCCCGGCGTAATGAAAGGCCCGATGAAAGGCGCGACCATTTCCCACGCCAAGCAACGCATCATCAACGGCCGTTACCTGGGCCTGACCGAGCCCGGCATCATCGCCGCCGAAGCGCCGAACCCGATCGTCAACGAGCTGGTGATCCTGCCGGACATCGAAAAACGCCTGGAAGCCTTCGTGCGCGTCGGCCACGGCATCATCATCTTCCCGGGCGGCGCCGGTACGGCCGAAGAGTTCCTGTACCTGCTGGGCATCCTGATGCACCCGGACAACCAGGACCTGCCGTTCCCGGTGATCCTCACCGGGCCGAAACACGCCGCGCCCTACCTGGAACAATTGCACGCGTTCGTCGGTGCCACCCTCGGCGAGGCGGCGCAGAAGCACTACCAGATCATCATCGACAACCCAGCCGAAGTGGCACGGCAGATGACTGCCGGCCTCAAGGCCGTGAAGCAGTTCCGCCGCGAACGCAACGACGCGTTCCACTTCAACTGGCTGCTGAAGATCGACGAAGGCTTCCAGCGCCCGTTCGACCCGACCCACGCCAACATGGCCAGCCTGCAGCTGAGCCACGCGTTGCCGCCGCATGAACTGGCCGCCAACCTGCGACGCGCGTTTTCCGGGATCGTGGCCGGCAACGTCAAGGACAAAGGCATCCGCCTGATCGAACAGAACGGCCCTTACGAGATCCATGGTGACCCGGCCATCATGAAACCGCTGGATGAGCTGTTGAAGGCATTCGTAGCCCAACACCGCATGAAACTACCGGGTGGCGCGGCGTATGTGCCGTGTTATCGCGTGGTTCAATAAAAAGCTGGCTGAGTAATCCGCGCAGCACCGCCACACCCTTGATTTCCACCCGCGGGCCGGGGTGCGCCAGTTCGGCCACCCCGGCCGTGGTCCAGGGCGCAATGCCCAAGTGGGAAAAGGTGGTCGGTCATATGCTGTATCTCTTTGCAGGCGTTTTCGGGCGTGTCGACCGAATAAATCGGGCTATTTTTTTAACTGTCCCGATCAACTCACACCAGCAGAGCACCTATGGACCAACGGATCTTGTCCTCCATAATTCCTTACCCTAAGGTAAGGAGCATAACGATGGAGATATTCAATATGGCAACCGCCACACTGACCTCAAAAGGGCAAATCACCATTCCGGTCCAGGTCAGAACAGCCCTGGGCCTGGAAACCGGAGACCGCGTAGAGTTCGTCGAAATGGAAGACGGCCGGTTTTCCATCATTGCCGCCAGCAAAACCGTACACGCCCTCAAGGGTCTGGTCCGCAAACCTGCCAAGGCGGTCTCGATCGAAGAAATGAACCGCGCCATCGCCACACAAGGAGCAAAAGCCGGATGATCGGCCTGGATACCAATGTGCTGGTGCGCTACGTCACCCAGGATGACCCCGCGCAATCCCCCAAGGCGTGCGAGTTGATCGAATCGCTCACCACGCTTTCGCCAGGCTTTGTCAGCCTGGTGTCAGTGGTGGAATTGGTGTGGGTTTTACAAAGCTGCTACCAATGCACCAAAAGTGAATTGGTGACGGTTCTGGAGACGCTGTTGCGCACCCGCGAATTGATCATCGAACAGGCGGAAATCGTTTGGCAGGCACTGCGGCGATTCACCGCGAGCAAGGCCGATTTTGCCGACTGCCTGATCGAGCGCTGCGCCCATTCGGCAGGGTGTGAATACACCGCTACATTTGATCTGGATGCAGCCAAGGCCACCGGGATGAAACGCCTGAACTGAGCCATCGCGTTGCGGTGGCGCCCAGGCTTTGGTAAAACCGCAGTCAGACCTGATCAAGAGAAACACTCACGTGCACAAGCTGCTTTTCGCAATCTTGAGCATGGCCCCAGCACTGGCCATTGCCGACAGCATCACCTGGCCCGATCTGCCGCAAAGCTGTTTCGTCAGCGGCCGCTCTGCCACCAGCGTAGATGTCGATACGGGCTGTGCGGCCTTCCTGATCAACGTGAAAGGCAAGGCGGCGGGTACGCCGATCAAAGTGGATATCCCGCAGTACGCCTTGCACATCGACGAGGCCACCGGCAAGGAAACGCCGGTGATCATCATCCAGGCCGAAGAAAACGGCGACATCAAGGCCGTGGGCTATCGGGAGCTGGGCACCGAGCAACTCGGCGCGGCATTGCTGCGTGAGGTTCGGCTTCTAGGCACCCAGAAGCCGAGCTAGCCAAGGCTTAGCGGACCCAGCCGCCACCCTGCCAGTGGTAGCCGTCACTACGTTGCACCCAGTGCGGATGCACATAGCGGTAGCCTTCGCGAACCGGCTCCCAGTGGCCATGCACCGCCACGTAACGCCCGCCCTGCCAACGCCAGTAACCGCGCGACCAGACATAGCCGTAACGTACCGGCGGCTCGACCTCGATCACTTGAACCGGCGGCGGTTGCGGCGCAACGACCTCGACATACTCACGTTGTACCGGCCCGCGCTCATGCACCACACGCTCTTGCACACACCCGGATGCCGCGACGACGACTGCCGCCAATGCCGCATAACGTAGCAACATAAAAAACCCTCGGGCGTTATCGCCCCACAAACACGCTGAAAATTCCCCCTTCCTGCAGCCTCGCTCCTGCTTGGCTCTGAGTTCTTTTTAACAGGTAGTGTCTGTCGGCGGGCTGAACGGCGGGCGCCTTAAGGCGGGCCAAAACGTTGCACCACGGCTTCGACAAAACGCCGTAGCTTGGCCGTGCGCTGCCGGTTTGCGGTGTAAACCAGGTGCATCGGGCGACTCGGTGCGTCGAAGGCCGGCAATACACGCACCAGCTCGCCTCTGGCCAGCGCCGTACGCAAGAAATCCTCGGGGCCCAGGACAATACCAAAACCATCCAGCGCAGCCGACATCAAGGCCCGGCTTTCATTGATCCGCAAACGGCTGGAAACCGCCACCTCGTGAGTGGCCGCACCTTGGTGAAACAGCCATTTGCGATCTGCCGGGCGCGACCAGTAGGCGTAGCCCAGGCATTCATGCTGCTCAAGGTCTGCCGGTATCAGCGGTGTACCGCGTGCCGCGAGGTAAGCCGGTGCCGCGCAGACCACCAGGCGATAAGGTGCCAAAGGCCTCGCCGTAAGGCTGGTGGTGGCCAGCGGGCCGATGCGAAAGGCGACCTCATAACCTTCCTCCACCAGGTCGACGAAACGGTCTGTCAGGTGCAGGTCGATTTCCACCTCCGGGTGATCACGCAGGAACGCCGTGATCAGTGGCATCAGGCTATAGGAGCCAAACGTTACCGGGGCGGTGATCCTCAGCTTGCCACGCGGCGTGTCGTTCATGATCTGCGCGAGCGAGTCGGCGGCGTCGGCTTCGGTGAGGATGTGCTTGCAACGCTCGTAGTACGCAGTCCCCAGTTCCGTCAGGCTTTGCCGGCGTGTAGTGCGGTTAAGCAGGCGCGCACCCAGGCGCTGTTCCAGCGCGGTGACATGCTTGGCGACCATTTGCGGCGACATATTCAAACGCTCGGCGGCACGCGCGTAGGAGCCCGACTCGGCGGCCATGACAAAGGCGTGCATGCTTGAAAGACGGTCCATCATTGCCTACTCCCAGTAACAACATCGACACCAAAACGCTCATTTATCGACATTTGGTTGCCAATCATCATAACCGCTCCCCCGTTCACAGGAGCAAGGACATGAAGATTGGCGTAATAGGCGCAGGCTTTATCGGACGGGCCGTGGCCGAATTGGCCCTGGCCGCCGGGCATGAGGTGATGTTGAGCAACTCCCGTGGCCCGCAAACCATGAGCAGCGTGCTCAGTGGTATCCCGGGCGTGCAGGTGGGCAGCGCGGAGGATGCCGCCCGATTTGGAGATGTGGTGCTGGTGGCCATCCCCCTGGAGCACTACCGCAGCGTCCCGGCGCAATGGCTGGAGGGCAAGGTGGTGATGGACGCCAATAACTACTACCCGAACCGTGACGGGCATATCCCGGCGCTGGACCGCTTTGAAACCACCACCAGCCGGCTGCTCGCCGAGCACCTGCCGCACGCGCAGGTGGTGAAGGTGTTCAACGCGATATTTGCCCCCGACCTGACCCAGGATGCTCGCCCCCACGGTGCGTCGGACCGGCGTGCCCTGCCGGTGGCAGCGGACGATGCGGCCGCCAAGGCGCAGGTGATCAGCTTGCTCGACGAACTCGGCTTCGATGCCGTGGATGCCGGCGGGCTGGATGACAGTTGGCGCTTTGAACGGGGCAAACCCGCGTACTGCGTCCCGCTGGATCAGGCGGGCCTGAAAGCCGCGCTGGCCAAAGCCGAACGTACCGTCGAACTGCCTGCCGTCGAACGCACCCGCCGGTAAACGCCCGTGCACAAAAAAGCCCGCTGACCGTCACCGGTTCAGCGGGCTGTTTACATCAGGCTTGGCTTACAGCGCCAGGTCGGATGCAGGCTTGCTCGGCTCAGCCGCAGGCTTGGCAGCCTCGGTGGCCTTTGGTGCAGCCAGTTGCGGAATGGCTGGCGGAGGGGTCAGTTGCAGGACGCCGGCCGTGTAGGCCCATTCCTTGGCAACCGCCTCAGGGCTGTCATTCAGCTTGGTACCGTAGCTCGGTACGATCTGATGCAGCTTGGCCTGCCACTCAGGGGTCGCCACCTTGTCCTTGAACACTTTCTGCAGCACGGTCAGCATGATCGGAGCCGCAGTGGACGCGCCTGGCGATGCACCCAACAGGCCGGCGATGGTGTTGTCTTCGGAGCTGACCACTTCGGTACCGAGTTTCAGGACGCCGCCCTGCTCTTCGTCACGCTTGATGATCTGCACGCGCTGGCCGGCTTGCCACAGGCGCCAGTCTTCTTTCTTGGCGTTCGGGAAGTACTCTTGCAGTGCCTTGAAGCGGTCGTCGTCCGACAGCATCAGTTGGCCGGCAAGGTACTCGACCAGTGGGTATTCACGAATACCGACTTTGGTCATTGGCCAGATGTTGTGGGTGGTGGTGCTGGTCAGCAGGTCCAGGTACGAGCCTTCCTTGAGGAACTTGGTCGAGAAGGTTGCAAATGGGCCAAACAGGATCACGCGCTTGCCATCCAGCACGCGGGTGTCCAGGTGCGGAACCGACATCGGCGGCGAACCTACCGAGGCTTTACCGTAAGCCTTGGCCAAGTGCTGCTCGGCTACGGCTGGGTTATCGGTCACCAGGAACGAGCCACCCACTGGGAAGCCTGCGTATTCCTTGGCTTCAGGAATGCCCGACTTCTGCAGCAGGTGCAGTGCACCGCCACCGGCGCCGATGAACACGAACTTGGCGTCGGTTTCAGTCTTGGTGCCGTCTTTCAGGTTTTTGTAGCTCACACGCCACGAACCGTCGGCGTTCTTGGTGATGTCCTGCACTTCGCTCGACAGTTTCAGGTCGAACTTCGGCGTGGTTTGCAGGTGGGCAACGAACTGGCGGGTGATCTCGCCGAAGTTCATGTCGGTACCGATCGGAGACCAGGTGGCCGCGATTTTCTGGTTCGGGTCACGCCCTTCCATCATCAGCGGAACCCATTTGGCGATCTGCGCCGGGTCTTCGGAGTACTGCATGCCGGCGAACAACGGGCTCGCCTTCAGGGCTTCGTAGCGCTTCTTGAGGAACTTGATGTTGTCATCGCCCCACACAAAGCTCATGTGCGGTGTGGAGTTGATGAACGAACGTGGGTTCTTCAGCACGCCCTGCTGGACCTGCCAGGACCAGAACTGACGGGAAATCTGGAACGCTTCGTTGATCTCGATCGCTTTCGGGATCTCAACGACGCCGTCCTTGTTTTCCGGGGTGTAGTTCAGCTCAGCCAGGGCCGAGTGACCGGTACCGGCGTTGTTCCAGCCGTTGGAGCTTTCTTCGGCCACGCCATCAAGACGCTCGACCATCTCCATCGACCAGCCCGGCTCCAGCTCGTTGAGCCAGACACCCAGGGTTGCACTCATGATGCCGCCGCCGATCAGCAGCACATCGACTTTCTTTGCCTCTTCCGCGTGAACGGACGTGATCCCCATCGACAAAGCCAGCCCCAGCAGGGCAGTGTTTACTTTCTTAAACATCTGTAGCACCTATGATAAAACGCCATCCGCCCTGCCGCCCCTGATCCTGGGCAACCCTCGATCACGCTACGTCAGGCAACGTCGCGCGGGGTTCGCACAATCACATGAGGACCGCAGGGTGGGCACACAAGGCCGATTGGATCGGCCTCACTGTTATGTCCCTTCTGCGCTGACTTCTTATCATTATTGGCTTCAGCTACCTGGGCGACAGCCAACCGCCGGGACGTATACGGGTGTACGCACCAGGGCAAGACTAGACCAAGACGGCGCGCAGAATATCACGCTGAACAGTGTTTATGCGTCGTTTGGCCAATTGACAGCTCTAAATCGCCGGTTTTGGCGCGCGCGTGTCAAGCCTGGCAGGCGCGACGTGGAGTCACAGGGTTGGAACGTTTACGCAAAAGGCTGTTCTAGACAGTTTCGCCGCCGCTTGCGTAGCATCGACGGCTCTCCTTCGTGCGTTCCATCCACACTAGAGTTACCCATGACTATCCAGCAAACACCCGGGCATGTGCTGCCCGCGCGTAGCGCCGCCAAAATGGAAGCGGCCATGGCCGTGGGCGCTTTCGCGATCGGCACCGGCGAATTCGCCATCATGGGCTTGATGCCCGATATCGCCCACAATTTGAATTTGAGTGAACCGCAAGTCGGCCACGCCATCAGCGCCTACGCCCTGGGCGTCATGGTCGGCGCCCCACTGCTGGCGATTCTCGGCGCCAAGTTGCTGCGCAAACACATGTTGCTGTTACTGATGGGCCTGTATGCCCTGAGCAACCTCGCCACCGCCTTCACCCCGACCTTCGGCTCGCTGGTGGCCTTCCGCTTTATCAGCGGCCTGCCCCACGGCGCCTACTTCGGGATTGCCGCCGTGGTCGCCTCCAGCATGGTGCCCAACGATAAACGCGCCGGCGCGGTCGCCCGCGTGATGATGGGCCTGACCCTGGCCATGCTGCTGGGCAACCCCATCGCCACCTTCCTCGGCCAGCACCTGGGTTGGCGCTCGGCGTTCGGGCTGGTCAGCGTGATTGCCTTGTGCACCATCGCACTGGTCTGGCAATTCGTGCCGCACCGCCACGATGAACAACGCAGCGACCCGCGCAAGGAGATGCGCGCGTTCACCAAACCGCAAGTGTGGATGGCGCTGTCGATTGGCGCCATCGGGTTTGCCGGGATGTTCTGCGTATTCAGCTACCTCGCCCCGACCATGCTCGAAGTGACCCGAGTGTCGCCACAGTGGATTCCGTTCGGGCTGGCAGCGTTTGGCGTGGGCGGGATCATCGGCAACATTGCCGGCGGCAAGCTGTTTGACCGCCTGCAGTTTCGTGCGGTGGGCTTGATATTGGTGTGGTCGATGGCCGTGTTGCTGTTCTTCCCCTTCGCGGCGGCGTCGCTGTGGAGCGTGCTGCTGAGCATGGGATTGGTCGGCACCATGGTGGCCTTGGCGGCACCACTGCAGATCCGCCTGATGGACATCGCCCACGAAGCCCCGAGCCTGGCGGCGGCGTCGAATCATGCCGCGTTCAACCTGGCGAACGCACTGGGGCCGTGGTTCGGCGGCATGGCAATCACAGCGGGTTATGGCTGGACAAGCACCGGCTACATCGGCGCGGCGACCGCCCTGGTCGGCCTGGGCCTCTACCTCATCGCCCGCCGCATGAAAGGCGGCCACTGAAACGCCAACGGTGGGAGGGGGCTTGCTCCCGAGAGCAGTGGGTCAGTCAACGCACTAACGGCTGACCCAGCGCTCCTCAATCATCATGCAACAACCCCGACCCATACTCCCCATAACTGCTCCCCAGCCCACTGCCGCCAAAATTCATCTTGGCGGCTTTGCTCGGGCTATGGTCGCCAAACGCCTGGCATCCGCCCGAGAAACACGGGTCGCTGCTCACGCCGGACGACCCGGACGAACACGCGCTCAACAGCAACGTGCCTGCAACCATCACGATTTTGACGAGGTTCGAGATCATGTTTTCAGTTCCCTGTGAGCTGGAGGCGCGTGAGTCCTCTCTTGAAGAGAATCGTAGACTTCAAAGGCGCGGGGAATGATGAAATTTCACTGCACGACAGCAGGGGTTCAGGTTGCCGCCTTCGCTATCTAGACGCCAACCGTTGCAGGGGAAGTGTTGCTCAGTCGCTGAAGTTCAAGCTGCCTGGCCGCACTGGCCTCGAGGTTCGCGCGCTCTTGGTCCAGATACTGATAAATGCTTTGGAGGTTGGCGATTTTCTGCTGGATCTGCGCCATCTTCTTTTCAATCAACTTGGCGCCGTCAGCACAATCGATCAGCTGGTTGCGCTGCGCATCCAGAATCTCGCCTATTTCCGCGAGGGAAAACCCCATGCTTTGCGCACGCTGGATAAAGTCCAGGTCCTGCAGGGTTTGCTCGGTATAAATACGATAATTGTTGGTTCGCCGTTGCGCTGAGATCAAGCCGATCTGTTCGTAGTAACGCAGCGTATGGCGGCTGGCACCGCTGCGCACCTCAAGTTCGCCTATTTTCATGAAAACAACACTTGACTGTAGAGTTGGGTCGACAGTTTACGCTTGATTTCTCACCTGACCCAAGGAACATATAAATGAGCGTGGAGTGCTTCGTCACAGGGGGTACCGGCTTCATCGGCCAACATCTGGTGGCGCACCTGAGTGCAAAAGGTCACACCGTACAGGTGTTGATGCGTCGGCCAGAGCGCCTTGCCGCACTGCGCGAACAAGTCGACCAGTTGGGAGGGAACGCGTCCCGGGTATTGGCCGTGGCTGGCGACCTGGAGCAGGACAACCTCGGGCTGAGCCTTGCCGACCGCGAAAGGCTGAGGCAAGCCCGCGTGGTATTTCACCTGGGCGCCCACTTTGCCTGGGGGCTCTCATTGGAGCATTCACGTGCCGTGAATGTGGAAGGCGCCAAGCGCGTGGCGCTATTGGCGGCTGAGCAAAAAAGCCGTTTAGTGATGATCGGCGGTTTCATGCTGAAAAACCATGAACACCTGCAACGCATAGGCATTGATCCTCATCATCCGGAGCTGACCGATTGGCCCGCCCTCTACCGGCATGTCGGTGCCTACGAGGGGAGCAAGCTGGAGGCACACTTTGCGACCCTGGAGTTGATGTCCGCCAAGGGCGCAGACGTGACCGTCGTCCATCCTGCCACGGTGTGTGGCCACAGCCACACCGGCCATATCCTCGAAGGTCAGCCACTGATGGAACTGATACGAAGCCTTATGCAAGGAAAGCTGACTGCCGTGCCCGGCACCGCCGAACACTGGCTGCCGCTGGTCACCGTGGACTATCTGGTCGAGTTGGTGGCGGCCAGTGCTTTTGACCCGGCCATGAAGGGCCAGGAACTGCTGGCACTGGATGCCCAAACGCCCAACTTGCGCGAGCTTTTGGCACAGGTGGCACAAGCCATCAGCTTGAAGCCTCCCAGGCATCACATTCCGCTGCGATTGCTGAAGTGGCTGCTGAAGATTCCGCCCGTCGCGCGGTTTTTGAATACCAGTGTGGAGGCTTTGGACTTCATCCAGACCACGCGTTTTGATACGGCGGCGGTGGAGCAGTTTGCCAAAAGGCATGGGATAGCCAAACCGGATGTAGGTGAGGCTTTGCGGCGTACGGCGGTGTTCGTCAAGGCACAGGGCGTAGCCACGGGCGAGTCTCGCTGACTTGTCGCGGGCATCTAGAGGTCGTGTTTTCAGTTGAGGCTCAGGGTACATCTTGAAGAGGCGTAGGCCTCAAAGACACAGGAAATAATGAAGTGGCAACACGGGTACAGGCTGCCGCCTTACGGTAAGGCGGCGGGAGGAGTTGTCAGGCGTTAGCCTTGCTGGCGGCAGGGGCGGCTTGCTCCTGGGCTCGGTCGACAAGCAACACGCTCAGGTCGATAAGTTGCTGGATGCCCAAGACGATGGCGCGGTGGGGGTCTTCGAGGTCGAACGCCAAGGTGGCGGCCATTTGGTTGGCGGATTCGAGGTTTTCGGAGGCGTTGGCCAAGAGGGTTTCGGTGTCGATGTTGGGGCTGACGAGGAATAGGTTGCCGGGTGGTTGATCGGTGGGCGCTACGTCGTCGGAAGCCGGCAAATAATGATGAATTGCTCGTTGAGCCGCTGCATGAAGCTTGGCGTCATTGGGTGCAGCGTCTGAAGCATACGGCGGATTAGGCGTGACCTTGTACATGGCGAAGCTCCTTTAGAATGTCAGGAACTGCCAATCTCACTTCCACATGAGGGTGGCAGCTGTACGCAGGTGTGGAAGACCAGGGCTAAAGGACCCGGCGCACCGAAGTGCCCCGCGCACAGCCGCCGTAAGCAATCATACAGACGTAAAAAAACGCCGGTAGGTGTTTATGGGCGATTGAACGACTTCAGCTTGGTCGGACTTCCACATCCGGCCGCTGGATTGGCAGCGGCTGGAGGAGGTTAGCTAGGGGTGGTCTGAGGGGCAAGCTGAGAAAATTGTGGGAAATTTCCTAGGCTATTTTGGACTGGCCACTAGATCATGCCGTACTCCGATGATGGATTGGACGCTTTAACTCTCTTACCCCCCGAAAATAAAAAGGACCTGAAGGCAGCAGGAAAATCTTGGTACCACATTCGTACCATGTCTTTTCTCCAGCTATATTTCTTCACATCCGCCCATTTTCTATAGCAGAAATTAAGCAACCGGATTCGGCTCCAATTCCGAGCACTGTCGCTGCTATGCTTGAGTTCTTATCAAAAGGAATCGGTAACCGTGCCAAGCGAATACGCACTAGTTGTTGTGCAGGAAAGGATCTATCAGAATCAACTGGCCCTAGAAGCAGCCATCATGGAGCTGACATCGTGGGTTGAAACCCAGGGCAGATCTGAAGTGGGAGGAAACGTCCACGGTGCACTGGAAGCCATCGGTGAAAATGCAGGGTTTATTCACCAGGGCGTGGCTCGCCTCAAGAGACTAGATATCAGATAGCCGAAGATTATCAAAGCCGCCCCCACCCGCTGGGTGGCAGTAATCTGCCAAAAGCTGCCGTCAGCTCAGGCAGCGCTTGGTGAAAAGATGGATAACTTGTATATCCTAAAATAGGATGTATTAGATCGCCGCCCCAAAAAAAACTCAAAGGGCAAGCAATCGAATATATATTAATCGAACACAACAAAAGCAATGGAGGATAGAATGCAGAAGCCCACCAGGTTCGAAATTAAAGGCTTATTTGGCACGCGTGATATAGATATTCCAATCGAATCAAATGCTCTTATTTTAGTTGGTCCAAACGGAATTGGAAAAAGCTGCGTTACGAATATATTCTATTTTTTTATATCAAGGCAATGGGCCAGACTTGCGGAATACGACTTTAAAGAGGTAGCAGTTTGGTTCGGACCTGATGAGGTCCGAGCGGCGCGCGCTGATATCAGTGGCTTATCGCACCTGGAAAAAGTCATCCGCAACTTTAATCCTTCCTCTCGCATATCGTCGTACATGGAAAAGTTACGCGAAAACGGCCTACTAGACGAGTTTGTTTCAGCACGAATGACTAGTAAGTCAAGGGACAAGTTTGCTAATGCTTTGTCAATGCCAGTGGACGAAGTCAGACATCTACAAATGTCAATTCTTCGTCGTTTTTCGTCTTTTGGGGAAGAAGGGGATATGTTCCCAACCCCTCGGAGCGATGTAGAAAAGCAGTTAATACAAAAAATGCCTGGACGGACTCTGTTTCTGCCTACATACAGAAGAATCGAAAAGGATCTTAGAGATATTTTTCCCGACTTAGAAGAGCGTGTAAAATCATCCTCTCATGGTTCTTCTCCAGCAAAGTTTGCTCGATCCGCCAATCACTATGTCGACCTTGTTAGCTTTGGAATGGAAGATGTGCGAGCTAATATTGATTCTAGAACGCGATTCCTTCGAGATTATTCGCTTGCACAGTTCAACGATCTTTCAGGGCTCTACTTGAGAGATGTCATTAAAGGAACAGCCGACCAATACTCACCATCGCAAATTGCCAGCCTTGACGAGGACTCTTTGGCGATAATACTCGGCCGAGTAAGCGAACAAGTTTTGTCGGCAGAAGAGAAAAGTCTTCTAAGATCAAAAATCCTCGACATGAAGGGAAAAAAACGAGATGAAATGGAGGTCAACGATCTCTATCTGGCCCACTACTTTAGTCGTTTGATGAGTGCTAGCGCTGATATTTCTTCGCAAGAAACTGAAATAATATCATTTGTTGAAGTATGCAACGCATATCTAAAACCAGGCAAACAACTAGTTTACGACGATACGAAATTTACTGTTGAAATCATTGATGATAGTGGCCGCCCTATTGACTTAAGCGTACTTTCGTCCGGCGAAAAGCAAGTTGTATCTCTGTTTTCCCATCTATACCTCGATGACGCTGAGGATCAGATTGTCATCATTGACGAGCCAGAATTGTCTCTGTCCGTGCCTTGGCAAAAAAGATTTCTAACAGACATATTGAAATCGACGCGCTGCGGGTTCATTTTTTCGGTCACACACAGTCCATTCATTTATCAGAATGAGCTTAGACCATCTGCGATTGATTTGCGTCTTAAGACTTCGACTTCTAATGAGGCCGAGTGAGATGGACGACTATGCAGCCTATCTTGCTGAAGAGGCTAAGTCTGATATTGCAGCATTGCATCAATTCAGAATTCTATATGAGCCCGCTCAAGAATCCTACCACTTCTTCTTTGAAGGTGAGGAGGATAGTCTTTTCTTTATGCCTGAAGCAAGGCGACACATACTGAATAATGTTGCATATATATATGACTGCGGCGGCAAACGCAACGTCATTCAAGTCAGGGACGACATCAAAGCCAATGGTTACAATGTTGATACATGTCTTTTTTTTGTGGATAGAGATTATGATGACTTTCTGGGAACTCAAGTAACTTTAGATGAAAACACTTACATAACAGATCAGTACTCCGTAGAAAACGATATTTCCACTATAGTAGCGGCCCGAATTCTTATGGCGGATGTACTACGCATATCCCAAGCCGACCCCGATTTTGCCAAGATTGAAGCTACTTTTACGGATGCTTACCGAGCATTCCATCTTGAGGTTCGCGCCTTAATAGGGTGGATATTGGCTGCAAAAGAAGAAAAGTGCTCACCAAATTTACGCAATACTACGGGCTTGAAAAATATTGTCACCTTAGTAGGCGTTAAGCCTGAGCTAACTAAAAATGGATTTATCGAATTCAAAAGAAAAGTAGTCGTTAATGGTAAACTACCGTCTATACCGGCAATACTTAGGTGGACTCGTCGCCTAGATCTAGGAACCGCAGGCCTTTGGATTCGTGGAAAGTACGATATATGGTTTTTTCATTCAATCATACTTGCCGCATTAGAGGAAGTTAACCTGCGTCGTAAAGCAGCGGGTGGTCGTGCAATTTCGATTCCAGCATCTCTCCGTGAGGGGCGGTTTTTTGAGGTTCTGGGGGCGCGCGTCCCTGTGCCGACTTCACTACAAGCATTTTATGCAACTAAATTTAGTTAAAACACTTAAGGGATGGCAGTCTTTTTGAACGGACGTCTGAATTTATTTCAACCTCATCTTTGGCCAACTCTATTGTAGCAGCCGGCCAAAAAGGGCATCTTGCAACGGGCTGCTTTGGGTCGATTTTGATCGCTCGAACAGCCCACTATTGGCTTTGCTTACAGTCATATACCTCCTTAGGAGCTTTCCCAAGCTGATAACTAGGGTTCGATTCCCTTCCCCCGCTCCAATATTTTCAAGCCTTCCAGCGGTATCAAGTCGACGCGACACAGAGCTGGTGACAGTTACTGGGGATATCGGGGTTAGACCACGAATACCTGACACAATGGCAGGCTTCTGATCCTCGATGAGGCTAAGTGCAATGCAGCTAGAAGCCACTCACCTACCTACCCAACACCCACGATGCATCCCTGATAAACTGCGCCCCATTCGCCTCGCTGACTCAGATCCCCCATGCCCCTACAAATCGCCCCCCTCTCACGCCGCTTCTCCGTCGCCCCCATGATGGACTGGACCGACCGCCACTGTCGCTACTTCCTGCGCCTGCTCTCCAAGCACGCCCTGCTCTACACCGAGATGGTCACCACCGGGGCGATCCTCCACGGCGATCATGAGCGCTTTTTGCGTCACGACGAAGCCGAGCACCCGCTTGCCCTCCAGTTGGGCGGCAGCGTCCCGGCCGATCTGGCGGCGTGCGCGCGCATGGCTGAGGCGGCCGGTTACGATGAGGTGAACTTGAACGTCGGTTGCCCTAGCGACCGCGTTCAGAACAACATGATTGGCGCGATCCTGATGGCGCATCCGGCGTTGGTGGCCGAGTGTGTCAAGGCGATGCGCGATGCGGTGTCGATTCCGGTGACGGTGAAACATCGTATCGGGATCAATGGGCGCGACAGTTATGCCCAGTTGTGTGATTTCGTCGGGACGGTGAGGGATGCGGGCTGCACCAGTTTTACGGTGCATGCGCGGATTGCGATTCTGGAGGGGTTGTCACCCAAGGAGAACCGCGACATTCCGCCGTTGCGCTATGACGTGGCGGCGCAGTTGAAGCGGGACTTCCCGGAGCTGGAGATCAATCTCAACGGCGGCATCAAGACACTGGAGCAGTGCCGGGAGCATTTGCAGACGTTTGATGGGGTGATGCTGGGGCGCGAGGCCTATCACAATCCGTATTTGCTGGCCGAGGTGGATCAGCAGTTGTTTGGCAGTGAGGCGCCGGTGATCAGCCGGGCCGAGGCGCTGGCGCAGTTGCGGCCTTATATTGCTGAGCATTTGGCCAGTGGCGGGACGATGCATCATATTACGCGGCATGTGCTGGGGTTGGGCACCGGGTTCCCGGGGGCGCGCAAGTTCAGGCAGTTGTTGTCGGTGGATATTCATAAGGCGGCTGACCCGCTGGCTTTGTTGGATCAGGCTGGGGAGTTGCTGGAAGGGCGGTGAGTGTCAGTTGGGGATTGGATGGTTGAGTTGCGCCATCGGGAGCAAGCCCCCTCCCACACTGTGCAAGGGCTCGGCTTCAGCTGCGGGCCCTTGCTATAGCGTTAAACTTTTACGGCACTGTTCCGTTGGGTACAGTTATCCATTTTCCGGTATTGCGGTCATATCGCTTCCAATCACTCTCCGTTCTAAGTTTTCGATATAGCGTATTGAATGTCGTACCGCCCAGAATTTGGACTTGAACTTCACCGCCTGCGGTTTTGCAGTTAACCAGCCCTAGAATGGGCGAGTCTGGATTCACTTGGAGTGCATACACCGCTTCTCCAAAGGTTCCGGTGGTGGCGTAGTCCAGTGCAAAACTTACAAACTGGCTTTGCGGGGTGTCGCTCGATTGCAGTGCGAGCAGTCGCATTGTCGTGTAGGTGGCACTGCTAAAACCCGGCTGGTGAAGGTCCGGTCCGTCAATTGCCCAATACTCCTTGGGCGTCCCCCCTCGCTTGACGAACTTCTCCAGGTCATTCTGGGCCTTGGCGTAGATCACGCCCTCCTTGAGCTTCTGGACATGCCAGTTGTTGGTGTCTGCGTTTTCATACGCGCGATACACCCAGGTGGCAGGCGCCGTCACTCTGGAATCGGTGATCTTGCCTCCGTAGGTCGAGGTCAGTTCATTTTCCTTTTCAAGGGTGCGGCTCCCTATCGGTTTACCGGCCTTGGCAGTGTCGATGATTGCGCGCATTTCCTGGGTATCGTAACAACCGGCACTGAGTGCCTGCTGCACCGTTACCTCGGCAAATGCTGCGGTGGAACATATAAAACCCATGGCAGCGAATAGCGTTGATATATTCCGTTTCATTACATCTCTCCTTTGTTTCGCAACTAACTAACAAACAGGTTTAATGAACAGGCACACGCACTTCGCCGCTAACGGTGATATCACAAGAATTTTTATCGGCTTACTTTGGCGTTTGCCAGTCAGGTATAGCACAGGTAGAAAAAGCAACAATCAACGTCAATAAAAATAAAGTTTTCACAACTTCAAAACATGCATATTCCCCATAGCAATAGCTTAATGACAAGGGAGCGACTCACATAAAATCCAGTTGAACCTCCCCTCGATTTTGGCCTCCTATTGAGCAGCAGAGCCGAGGATTCAAACGGCTGTTTTCAGGTTATCGCCCTCGCAAACGCTCGAACGCGTTTGCGCCCTTGAGCGCCTGCCGGTGCTCGGGTAATGTCATCAGACCCATAGGACAGAGCACGCCCATGACTTCCAAGCTGGAACAACTCAAGCAATTCACCACTGTCGTTGCCGATACCGGCGATTTTTCGACACTCGCCAAGCTCAAGCCACAGGACGCCACCACCAACCCTTCCCTGCTGCTCAAGGCCGCATCGATTCAAGGCTATTCCACGCTGCTGGACGCATGCGTGAAGGACTGTAACGGCGATGTGGGCTTGGCCAGCGACCGTTTTGCGGTGGCCGTGGGCCAAGAGATTCTCAAAGTCGTGCCGGGCCGTATTTCCACCGAGGTGGATGCGCGCCTGTCGTTCGACGAAGACGCCATTCTCAAGCGTGCGCACCGCCTGATCGACCTGTATGAAAAAGCCGGTGTTGGTCGTGACCGTGTACTGATCAAGATCGCCTCCACCTGGGAAGGCATCCGCGCGGCGGAAAAGCTGGAAAAAGAAGGCATCCAGACCAACCTGACCCTGCTGTTCTCCTTCGCCCAGGCCGTGGCCTGTGCCGAAGCCGGGGTATTCCTGATTTCACCGTTCGTGGGCCGTATCTACGACTGGTACAAGAAGGCCACCGGCAACGAATACACCGGCGCGGATGATCCGGGCGTACAGTCGGTGACGCGCATCTACAACTACTACAAGGCCAATGGCTATAAGACGGTAGTGATGGGTGCGAGCTTCCGTAACCTGAGCCAGATCGAGGAGTTGGCGGGGTGTGATCGCCTGACCATCAGCCCGGATCTGCTGGAGAAGCTGGCGGCCGATACCGGCAAGCTTGAGCGCAAGCTGTCGCCGGGGCATTCCGGTGAGGCACGTATCCATATGGACGAAAAGGCGTTCCGCTGGGCATCCAACGAAGACGCCATGGCGACTGAGAAGCTGGCGGAAGGTATTCGCCAGTTTGCTCGCGACCAGGAGAAGCTGGAAGCGTTGTTGTCGGCCAAGCTGTAAGACAGACGGCAGCAAAAAGGGCGGCACCTGTGAGGGTGCCGCCCTTTTTTGTGTTCGCCAATCTCAAACCGACCTCAGTCCAACGGTGGGAGGGGGCTTGCTCCCGATGGCGGTGGGTCAGTTATGAATTCAGTGGCTGACACACTGCAATCGGGAGCAAGCCCCCTCCCACATTTGGATAGGGTTTCAACTGGCGATCAGTGACGTTCGAGGGCGTTGACGAGGTCGTGGAAGGCTTCGCGGTTGGACTCGTTCAAGCCCATCAGGATCTTGTGTGCTTCGAGCACCTTGACCCGTACGATTTCTTCGGACTGGTCTTGCGAAGGCAAGTCGGTCAGGCACTCAGGGCACGGGATCGGGCGGTCAACGATGTTGAACACCTGGTCGAAGCCCATGGACTGCAGCAGACGGGTGATGTCTTCGTGGGTGGTGACCACCGTCGGCAACAGGCCGACCTTCTGCCGAGACAGAATGGACAACTTGGCCAACAGGCCCAGGGTGGTGCTATCGATGCTGCGGGTTTCGGTCAGATCGATCACGATCGCCGAGAAGTTCAGCGCTGTGAAGATCCGCTCAATCGTCGCATCCAGCGCCGAACACAAGGTCAGGCGCACTTCACCGACAAATTTCAGGACGAATGTCCCGTCTTGCTCGGCGAATTGGATTCTTCCGGTACTCATCAAAGATTCCTGCTCAACACCAATAGGGCGATATCATCCGGCATCTCCCCTAGCGTGGCCAATCCAAACACTTGCCGCAGGCCATCCAGGCTGCCGCCCGCCGACTTGACCTTTTGGGGCAAGGCGGCTTCTTTCTCCTTGAGTGTAGGCTCTGGAAGCAGGTCCAGGATACCGTCGGACATCAGCGTGAGACTGAAGGTCGGCGGCAGTTCCAGGATGTGGTCTTCGTAGGTGGCTTCGTTGAACAAGCCTACGGGCAGACCACGCCCTTCCAGGTAACGCACACTGTCGGGAGTGTATAAAACAGGCATCGGCAGGTGACCGCCAATACTGTAGGTCAGAAGACCGGTTTCTTCATCAATCACGCCGCCGACCATCGTCACGTGCTTGCCCAGCTTGCAGCTGATCAGGCCTCGGTTGATGTGGCCCAGCACCTCGGAGGGGGTGAACTCCGGCAAGGTGCCATTGCGCTTGGATTCAAACAACAACCGCGTGGTCATGAACTTCAACAATACGGTGACAAAAGCCGATGAAGCGCCATGGCCGGAAACGTCGGCCAGGTAGAACGCCACACGTCGCTCATCCACACGGAAGTAGTCGACAAAATCACCCGACAGGTACAACGACGGGATGATCTGATGGGCGAACTTGAACTCGTCGATGGTCCACGGGCTGACCGGCAGCATGTTCATCTGCACCTGGCGACCGGCGTTCTGGTCTTCCTGAAGCAGGTTGAGGCTGGCCTCGAGCTCGCGGTTGGCGGTTTCGAGCTTTTCGCGGTAGCGCTGGTTCTCGACCAGCAGGCGTGCACGGTCCAGCGCGCGGCGCACCGAGTGCTCCAGCACGGCGAGGTCTTCCAGGGGCTTGATCAGGTAATCGGCGGCGCCCAGGCGCAAGGCCTCCACGGCATCGTTCATCACGCCGGCACCGGACACGACAATCACCGGCGTCTGCGGCGCAAGCTCGGTCACCTGGCGGATCAGCTCAAGGCCACCCATCTGGGGCATGCGCAGGTCGCAGATCACGAGGTCGGGCTTGTCGCGCTCGAACACCTGGAGACCCTGTTGGCCGTTACCGGCCTGCAGGACGCTGAAGCCACTGTCTTCCAAATAGGCCGCGAGGCTCGCGCGCACTACTTCGTCGTCATCGATTATCAGCAGCGTGGCACTGGTTTTTTGCATGTGGGCAAACGGCGCCAGAATTAGGTTGGCGTAGGTGGCTCGACAATGGCCGGGCTCACGTACTGGATTCGCTTTCTAGCCTCTCTGTCCTACAAAGCATAGGCAACTAGCCCACGCACAACTGTAATGCAGAGGTGCCCTTCTAAGGCGCAGACGGTACTCCCATCCGTCAGGGGTTTCAAGCTCATGCCGATGGTCGCCGGGCGTCTTTACACCGCAAATCACCGGGAGTTATAAGAACAGCCAACACCACAACACAAAGTAAGGATGGAACCCATGAGCGAACACGAGCGCGACTACGCCGAAAAACGCGATTTCATCCGCATGCGGGTGGATGCCGATGTGTCGTTGATCCACGCCGGGCAGGAGATTGCCGGGGTATGCCTGGACCTTTCCAGCTCCGGTATGCAGGTGCAGGCCCCTCGCCAGTTCAACGTGGGTGACCAACTGACGGTGCGTATCGACTCAGAGCACGCGGCCCTCAAGGGCCTGGAGGCGGACACCGAGGTGGTATGGACCAAGGCCATGGGGGAGGAGCAGCATTTGGGCCTCAGAATCTTGAAAATGCGCTGAATACCGCTCATAAAAAAGGCGACCACTGAGGGTCGCCTTTTTCCATTTCAAAATGTCACGACTTAAAAGTCGTCGACGACCTTGCCATCCTTGACCTTGAACTCGCGGTTCTGCAGGTAAGCGTTACGGATGAAGGTGTATTTATCGCCGGTGATCAACTTCTCGCTGTCGAGCAAGCTGGCACGGGTATCAACCACGTTCAGGCCGAAGGTGCTGTTGCGCCAGCCGATATCGTTCATGTAGCGATACGGTTGGGTGTAGGTGTCCACGTACTTGGACGGCGCATCACGCAAGGTGCTCGGACCCAGCAACGGCAGCATCACGTAAGGGCCGCTGCCCACGCCCCAGTAGCCGAGGGTCTGGCCGAAGTCTTCGTCGTTACGGTGCAGCCCCATTTTGGTGCCGACATCAATAAAGCCCAGCACACCGAACGTGGTGTTCACCAGCAGGCGCGCGGTGTCGACACCGGCCGCATGCGGTTTGAGCTGCAACACGTCGTTGGCAAAGTTGCCCACGTCGCCGATGTTGCGGAAGAAGTTATGGACGCCCGTCTGCACAAACTGCGGGGTGACAAACTGATAACCCTGGGCCAATGGCTTGAGTGCGTAGGTATCAACGGTGTCGTTGAAGGTGAAGATTGGGCGGTTGACGCTTTCCCATGGATCGTCTTCGGACGCAGCCTGGGCGGCGAATGGGGCCATTAAAATAGTGGCACACACAGATAGCTGAGCGAAATATTGGCTCCAGCGCATAGCTTTGGCTCCTTGAATAGTCTGTCATGGGCGCTATGCCCTGAAGAAGATCGTCAGTATATGACGGAAGTATCAATTTAGGCAGCTAGTAGGAAATGTCATATGGAAAACGAACAAAATTCCTACAATCTCCTGTCAGTGTCATCTGCTTGTCATCGCGTCTCGCTAGCGTCACAGCTATTTCAGGGATGTCGAAATGCCTCACGCCGAAATTGCCGTCGCCAGCGCCCCCGCCTTGACTGCTGTCCTATTCGGCCTGAGTGGCTGCCTGGTGGATTTCGGTTCCCAGGCACGCTCCGATTCGCACTCTCTCGACTCACAGGCCACCCCGGGCGCCCTGAAGATCCTGCGCAGCCTCAAGGATCAGGGCGTGCCTTGCGCCTGGCTGGATGAGCTGCCCCCGGCAGTGACCCAGCCACTGGCTACTGGATTGCCCAATTGGTTGAAGGCAACACCTCCCTCCTCCATCCGCTGGCCTGCGCCGCATGCGTGCTGGCAAGCCTTGATGGAACTCAACATCGAACGCCTGGATGGCTGCGTATTGGTCAGCGGTGAACCACGCCTGCTGCAATCGGGGCTCAATGCCGGGCTGTGGACCATCGGCTTGGCCTCCTGTGGCTCACTCTGCGGCTTGGCGCCCGAGCCATGGCAGGCTCTTACCGAGCAACAGCGCGAGCACAAGCGCGCCAAAGCCACGGTGGCGCTGTATGGGCTGGGCGTGCACTCGGTGATCGATCACCTGGGCGAACTCGGCACTTGCCTGGCAGACATCGGCCGGCGCCGGCTCAAAGGCGAAAAGCCCTGATCGAGATCATGCACAGTCGGCGCCGGTGGATTAATCTACAGGTCAGCCCGTAGACCTTTCTCGGCGTGCCGCGGTCTATGCCAGTGCCTATCGATAAAAGGAAAAAAGTCATGCCTGATCGCAAAAAACTGGAAGAACAGGTCGAAATCCTGCGCGGGCAACTGGAACAGGAACCGCCGCTGTCGCTGGAAAAACGTGAAGCACTGGAAGAGCTGATTGCCCGGTTCGAAGTGCAGCTTGAATTGGAACCGGCGACTCAGACCCCCAGCATTGCTGACGATGTAAACCGGGCGTTGGAGGGTTTTGAACTGGATCATCCAGGCATTGCCGGGACACTGCGCAATATCGTGATCACCTTGGGCAACATCGGGATCTGATCTCCCCGTCAGCCAAGCGCAGATCCAATGTGAGAGGGGCAAACTCCCCTCTCACACTTGAACCTGGGTACAGGCTACTGACGAGCCAGGCGCACGTTCTGGAACGTCACATTCTCGGTGCTGCGATACGGGTTGATATCCAACCCGCCACGGCGCACATACCGCGCATACACCGTCAATTTCTCCGGCTTGAGCAGGCGCTGCAGGTCCAGGAAGATGCGTTCCACACACTGCTCATGGAAGTCCGAGTGCTGGCGAAAGCTCACGATGTATTCCAGCAGGCTGGCGTGATCCAGCGCCGCCCCCCGGTACTCCACCACTACGCTGCCCCAATCGGGCTGGCTGGTGACCGGGCAATTGGATTTGAGCAAGTGGCTGTGCACGCTCTCTTCGACGATGCGCAAATCGTCGCAGCGCAGCAATTCGGGGCGCGGATGCTCGTAGTTGCTGACACTGATATCCAAGCCGTCGATACACACGCCCGGTAAGGCCATCACGCCCTCGGCCTCGATCTCGGCCAGGCTGCGGATGCGTACCGTCACCGGCTTGCCGGCGGCGGCGCTGAGGTCATTGCGCAGCGTCGCTTCCAGGCCCTGGATGTCGGCAAAGGCGGTCTGGTTCAGCGAGTTGAGGTACAGCTTGAAGGACTTGGACTCGATGATGTTCGGCGAGTCGGCCGGGATGCTGAACTCACCGATGGCCACCACCGGCTTGCCCGACGGCAACAGCCAGGACAATTCGAAGCAGTTCCAGAAATCCACGCCCTTGTAAGGCAGGGTCTCGGCACTCAGGCCAAGCTCGGCCCATTTGGCGGCACGAGGGATCGGAAACAGCAACGACGGCGTGTAAGTGGAGATGTATTCACTGGACTTGCCCAGCGGCGAATGTTCGGCTGCGGGATGCATGGCGGAAACCTGGCTAAATAAACCGCGCCAGTCTATCAGCCTTTGCTCCCGCGCCTAAACGGCACCGGATCAATCGACGTTGAGCTTGCCGACCATACCCGCCTGGTAGTGCCCGGGAAGGTTGCAGGCAAACTCCAGGCCGGTGGCTTTACTGAACGTCCAAGTCAACTCGGCGGTTTTACCCGGCTCGACCAGCACGCTGTTGGGATCATCATGCTGCATGCCGGCCCCGTCACCATGCCCCATGGCACTGTGGTCCATCTTGCCCATGCCGGTAGCGGTGAGCATGCCGCTGGCCTGCATCTGTAACATTTCCTTCTGGTGCTCGGCATGCATCGTCGCATCGCCCAGGTTGAACTCGTGGAGCAACCGGCCTTTGTTGACGAGTACAAAACGCACCGTCTCACCGGCTTTTACGTCCAGTGACTTGGGCGCAAACGAAATGTCCTGCAGGACAACTTCCACAGTACGCGTGGCTTTGCTCGCCGGCGCCGGCTGGCCAAATGCGAAGGTGTGGGCTGCATCGGCAGCCACATCGAAACTCAACGCCAACAAGCAACCCGCCAGGATCAGGGGTGTACGCAACGCCATGGTTCTTCTCCAAAAATGTGTGACTCGCTTGACCCGCACTCTAAGATTACGCCGCTGCCAGCTACCTGACTGCTAGATTACAACTTTGTCAGGTTGCGCCCTTCCCCCGGCGCCCACGGTATAAAGCCCGTCGAGCCCCGTTGCCAAGAGCTGCCCATGAAACTGCTGATCGTCGAAGACCAACCCAAGACCGGCCAATACCTGCGCCAGGGCCTGGCCGAAGCTGGGTTTACCACCGAGCTGGTGGCTGACGGCACCACAGGCCAGCACCTGGCACTGACCGGTGACTACGACTTGCTGATCCTCGATGTGATGCTGCCGGGCCGCGACGGCTGGCAAATCCTGCAAGCGGTGCGCAGCGCCGGCCTGGAGCTCCCAGTGTTGTTCCTGACCGCCCGCGATGCCGTGGAAGACCGCGTGCACGGCCTGGAACTGGGGGCCGACGACTATCTGGTCAAACCTTTCGCGTTTTCCGAACTGCTGGCCCGCGTACGCAGCCTGTTGCGCCGTGGCAGCAGCACCCCGCAGGAAACGGCACTGCAACTGGCTGACCTGCGCCTGGACTTGATCCGCCGCCGTGTCGAACGGGACGGCCAGCGTATCGACCTGACCGCCAAGGAATTCGCCCTGCTCGAACTGTTGCTGCGGCGCCAGGGCGAAGTGCTGCCCAAGACCTTGATCGCCTCCCAAGTGTGGGACATGAACTTCGACAGCGATACCAACATCATCGAAGTGGCCATCCGCCGGCTGCGCCTGAAAGTCGACGATCACTACGCCAACAAACTGATCCACACCGTGCGCGGCATGGGTTATGTGCTGGAGGAACGCGCCAATTGATCAAGCGTTTATCCCTGGCCAGCCGCCTGGCACTGTTGTTTGCCGCCTGCACGGCGGTGGTCTCGTTGCTGGCCGGCGTGCTGTTCAACCGTGCCAGCGAAGCGCACTTCCTTGAGCTGGACCAACAACAGCTCGACAACAAGCTGCTGGCCTTGCGTGCGACCTTGCAGGGTGTCGACTCGCCGCAGTCGTTCGCCCAACGCGAAGCACAACTGCGCGCCGAACTCCTTCACCAGCAGGACATGACGCTGCGCATCAGCGCCGCCGGCCAGCGCTGGCTGGACAACGCGCCCAGCATTAGCCTGCCCGAGGCCCCCGGCCTGCACAGCCTGCAAAGTGCCGGCACCGAGTACCGGGTGTATAACGCGCCCCTGAGAGCAGGCCAGCCCGACTCGCCGCAACTGACCCTGATACTCGACATCACCCACCACCAGCACTTCCTGCAACGCATGCAACACCTGATCTGGCTCACCGTCGGGCTATCAGCCCTGGCTACCGCCCTGCTCGGCGCCTGGGCGGCACGCAGTGGGTTACGGCCATTGCGGCGCATGGGGGAAGTGGCCGCCGGCGTGTCCGCGCACTCGCTGACCCAGCGGCTGCCCCAGGAACAAATGCCGGTGGAACTGGCCGAACTGGCGCAGGCTTTCAACGCCATGCTTGGCCGCCTGGATGATGCCTTCCAACGCCTGTCGGCGTTCTCCGCCGACATCGCCCATGAACTGCGCACGCCCCTGTCCAACCTGTTGACCCAGACCCAGGTCATCCTTACCCAACCGCGCCCGCTCGAGGACTATCGGGAGGCCCTGCACAGCAATCTGGAAGAGCTGCAATGGATGGCGCAGTTGGTGAATGACATGTTGTACCTGGCCAAGGCGGATCACGGTTTGCTGGTACCCAAGCGGGAAGCGTTGGCGTTGGCGGATGAAGTGGATGCGTTACTGGAGTTCTTCACCTTGCTGGCCGAAGACGCACAGATCAGCCTGGTTCGCGAGGGGACGGCCCAGACGACGGGCGATCGTGGGATGCTGCGCCGGGCACTGTCGAACCTGCTGGATAACGCGCTGCGCTTTACGCCTGCCGGGGGCGAAGTGCGTGTGCACCTGCAGAACGGGGTGAGGCTTTGCGTGGAAAACACCGGTAAAGGTATTCCAGCGGCAGTGCTGCCGAGGTTGTTTGACCGGTTCTATCGGGCCGACCCGGCGCGCCGTGAAGGCAGTAGCGAGCATGCGGGGCTGGGACTGGCGATTACCCAGTCGATTGTACGGGCACATGGGGGGAGGATTTTCTGTGAATCCGAGGCGGGATGGACGCGGTTTGTGATTGAGTTGCCCGCCGGGATTTGATGCAAGATGGGCCGGCGCTATCGGGAGCAAGCCCCCTCCCACATTTGGATGTATTCAAAAATCAAAATGTGGGAGGGGGCTTGCTCCCGATAGCGGTCTCGAACCCTACGAATATCTCAGCGCATGCGCCGGCTCGATCTTCGCCGCCCGATAAGCCGGGTACAACGTCGCCAAAAAGCTCAGCACAAATCCGGCCGTGCAAATCAGCAACACATCACCGCCCTGCAGCTCCGAGGGCAGGTTGCTGACAAAATACACATCCGAGCTGAAGATATGCTGCCCGGTCACCCGCTCCAGCCAGCCCACCAGTTCACTCACGTTCAATGCCGCGATCACGCCGAGCACGCCACCGATCAAGGTGCCGACGATGCCGATCACCGTGCCCTGCACCATGAAGATCGCCATGATCTGGCGCGGCGTGGCACCGATGGTGCGCAGGATCGCGATATCCGCGCCCTTGTCGTTCACGACCATGATCAGGGTGGCGATGATGTTGAACGCAGCGACGGCGACGATCATCAGCAACAGCAGGCCGATCATGGTCTTTTCCATCTTCATCGCGCTGAACAGGCTGCCCTGGGTGTGGGTCCAGTCATCGGCCTTGTAGGCGGCGCCCAGGCTGGCGGCAATATCCGCCGAGACCTTGGGCGCTGTGTACAGGTCTTTCACCGCCAGGCGCACGCTTTGCACCTGGTTCGGCTGCCAATGCTGTATCTCTGCCGCGTCAGCCATGTGGATCAAGGCCATGGAGCCATCCAGCTCGGCGCCGACCTTGAAGATACCGACCACGTTCAAACGCTGCATGCGCGGCGTGATGCCCCCCGGTGCAGTGCTGACTTCCGGCACGATCAGGGTCAGCTTGTCACCCACGTTCAGGCGAAAGCGCCGTGCGGTGATTTCGCCTACCACCACACCGAACTCGCCTGGCTTGAGGTCATCCAGTTTGCCGCGCACGATGTGCTGGGCCACGATGGATACCTTGCCTTCCTGGGCCGGGTCGACGCCGCTGATCTCGATCGGCTGCATCGCACCTTTGTAGGAGAACATGCCGTCCATCTGCGTGAACGGCACGGCCGCCGTGACTTCAGGGTTCTTCATGGCGGCCGCAGCCACCGGCTGCCAGTCATTGATCGGGTTCACGCCGACGATGGTGGCGTGGGGCACCATGCCGAGGATGCGCGAACTCATTTCGCGCTGGAAGCCGTTCATCACCGACAGCACCACGATCATCGCCAATACGCCCAGGGCGAGACCGATCATCGAGGTCATCGAGATAAACGAAACAAAACGGTTGCGGCGCTTGGCGCGGGTATAGCGCGTGCCGATGAAAATCGATAACGGTCTGAACATTCGCGGGCACCGTTGAAAAAATGGAAAACCCGACGTCCGGCGCCGGGCTTGAAACGGGTCAGATGGCGACCAGATGACCTTCCTGCAAGTGCAACACGCGATCCATCTGGCGGGCCATGCTCATGTCATGGGTGACCACCAGGAACGCGGTGCGCATCTGGGTACTCAGTTCCAGCATCAAGTCCTTGATGCCCTGGGCCGTGTGGGTATCGAGGTTGCCGGTAGGCTCATCCAGCATCACCAACCCGGGGTTGTTGACCAGGGCACGGGCAATCGCCACGCGCTGGCGTTCACCGCCGGACAGCTCGGCCGGTTTGTGCTCCAGGCGATGCCCCAGGCCGACACGTTCCAGCAGCGCTTTTGCGCGCTGGCGCGCTTCCGGGATGGCGGTCTTGCCGATCAGCAGCGGCATGCACACGTTTTCCAGGGCGGTGAATTCCGGCAACAGGTGGTGGAACTGGTACACAAAACCGAGCGAACGGTTGCGCAGTTGGCCACGAGCCTTCTCGCCCAGCGCCGACAATTCTTCACCGGCCAGCCAGACGCTGCCCGCCGACGGCGTATCCAGGCCGCCCAACAGGTTGAGCAAGGTACTTTTGCCGGAACCGGAACTGCCGACGATCGCCACGCGCTCGCCAGGATGGAGTTCCAGTTGCAGGTTGGACAGCACCACCACCGACTCCGGGCCTTCCTCGTAGGATTTGCCCAGGTTGCGGCAGCTCAGGATTGCTTTTTCACTCATGCCCGATTCACTCATAACGTAAGGCCTGTGCTGGCTGGGTACGTGCCGCGCGCCAGGCTGGATACAGGGTGGCAAGGAAACTCAAGACCAACGCGGCACCGCCGACCATCAACACGTCCTGGGCCTGAACCTGGGACGGCAGGTAGTCGATGAAGTAGACGTCGGCGTTGAGGAACTTGTGGCCGATAACTTTTTCCAGCGCAGCGATGGCGGCGCTGACATTCAGCGCGGCGAGAATGCCGACAGCGGTGCCGATCAACGTGCCGACCACGCCGATCACGGTGCCCTGCACCATGAAGATCGCCATGATCTGCCCCGGCGTGGCGCCGAGGGTACGCAGGATCGCGATGTCACCTTTCTTGTCATTCACCACCATCACCAGTGTGGAAATGATGTTGAAGGCCGCTACGGCGACGATCAGCAGCAACAGCAGGCCGATCATGGCTTTTTCCATGCGAATGGCCTGGTAGAGGTTGCCGTGGGTGCGGGTCCAGTCGCGTGCGTAGTACTGGCTGTCGCCCAAGTGCTGGGCGATTTCCCACGACGCGCGCGGTGCATCGAACAGGTCGTTGAACTTCAGCCGCAGCCCCTGCACCTGATCCGGCTGCCAACGGTGCAGGCGGGCCAGGTCGGTGAGGTTGGTCAGGCCGAGGTAGCCGTCGATTTCGCCGGCGCCCACGTGGAAGGTGCCGACCACAGTAAAGCGCTTCATGCGCGGGAACATGCCCGCCGGGGTCACGGTGACTTCCGGCGCGACGAAGGTCAGCTTGTCGCCCACCCCCACACCGAGCTTGGCCGCAGCCTTGTCGCCGATCACGATGCCGAAGCTGCCGGGCTCCAGGTCGTCGAGTTTGCCTTGCAGCATGAACTTATCGATGATCGAGACCTTGCGCTCCTCGGCCGGGTCGATGGCATTGAGCAGGATCTTCTGCACCTTGCCGTCGTTGGTCAGCAACCCCTGCATCTGGGTAAAGGGCGCCACGGCCACTACCTTGGGGTTCTGGTTGACCTTGTCGGCCAGGCTTTGCCAGTCGCTGATGGGCGAATCGGCCTCGATGGTCGCGTGGGGCACCATGCCCAGCACGCGGGTGCGCATCTCATGATCGAAGCCGTTCATGACCGACAGCACCACGATCATCACGACCACGCCCAAGGCGAGCCCGATCATCGAGGTCAAGGAAATGAACGACACAAAATGATTGCGGCGCTTTGCACGGGTATAACGCGTGCCAATGAATACGAAGAGAGGTCTGAACATGTCGGGGCTTGTTCGGAGGAAAAGAAGACGTCCCGGTGGCGGGGTCTGGTAAGCAGCTTTACACTCTGACCATTACCGTTACCTGGGGTTCGCCATGTCGACATTAGATGAAGAAGAGCGCCGCGAATACTACCGTATCGACGACATGATCGCACTCCAAATCAAATGCCTGTCCGCCCCCGAAGCCGCGAGCAAGGAAGTGTTGCAGGATGATTCGCCGCTGTTCAATCTGCTCAGCGAGCTGCACCTCAGTGAATTCGAAGCCCAACACCTGTTACGCCAGCTCAGTGAGAAGGATCGCACCCTCGCCGCGTTCCTGCGCGTGCAGAACAAACGCCTGGACCTGCTCAGCCAGGTCATGGCCCGCGGCCTGCTCGATGAGGTCGGCGCACCGCAGCCGGTGATCATTTCCGAAGGGGGCATCGACTTCCAACACCCCACCCCGCTGGCCACCGGCGCTCACCTTGCCGTCAAGCTGGTGCTCATGCCCCAGGCCCTTGGCCTGCTGCTGCGTGCGCGGGTAACCCATTGTGACCCCAAGGGCGGTGGTTTTGACGTGGGCACCGAATTCGAAGCCATGACCGATGCCCAACGCCAATTGCTGGCGCGCTACATCCTGCAGAAACAAGCACAGGAACGCCGCTTGGCGCGGGAAAAGAGCGACGCCCCAGACACCTGATTCATCTTTACCCGGCCAGCAGACCTGGCATTAAGGAGCAATTGTGACCCTGATCTACGGCCATCGCGGTGCCAAAGGCGAAGCACCGGAAAACACCCTGACCAGCTTTCAGGAGTGCCTCAAGCACGGTGTACGCCGTTGCGAACTGGATCTGCACCTGTCCATGGACGGCGAGTTGATGGTCATCCACGACCCGACCCTCAAGCGCACCACCGACCGGCGCGGCAAAGTCGTCGAGTATTCGGCGGCCGACCTTGTGAAGATGGACGCACGCAAAGGCGGCCCGGGCTGGGTCAAGCCGTGCCCGATTCCCCGCCTGGAAGAACTGTTCGAACAGTGCGACTTCGATCACTGGCAACTGGAAGTCAAAAGCGCTTCACGCACCCGCGCCGCCACCACCGTGCTGGCGATTCGGGAAATGGCCGTACGCTTTGGCCTGATGGACAAGGTCACCGTGACCTCAAGCTCGCGGGAAGTGTTGAAGGCGGCGCTGGAACTGACCCCGGACCTGTCACGCGGCCTGGTTGCCGAGTATGCCTGGCTCGACCCGCTGAAAATCGCGCAGAACTATGGCTGTGAGATCCTGGCGTTGAACTGGACGTTGTGCACCCCTGAGCGCCTGGAAAAAGCCCAGCGTCAGGGCCTGCACGTGTCCGTGTGGACAGTCAACGAACCTGCGCTGATGCGCAGGCTCGCCGACTTCGGCGTAGATAGCCTGATTACAGACTTTCCCGGTTTGGCCACTGCCACCCTCGAGAATTACTGAAATCGGTCTCCCCGGCCGGCTCAGGCCACCGGCCGGAGCCGCTCAAAAAAGCCGGTTGAGGCCGTCGTAGGCCGCTACCCGATAGGCTTCGGCCATGGTCGGGTAGTTGAAGGTGGTGTTGACGAAATACTTGAGGGTATTTTGCTCACCCGGCTGGTTCATGATGGCCTGGCCGATGTGTACGATCTCCGACGCCTGGTAGCCGAAGCAATGCACGCCGAGGACTTCGAGGGTTTCGCGATGGAACAGGATCTTCAGCATGCCTTGCGGCTCGCCGGCGATCTGCGCACGCGCCATGCTCTTGAAGAACGCCTTGCCCACTTCATAAGGCACCTTGGCCTTGGTCAGTTCGTGCTCGTTCTTGCCGATCGAGCTGATCTCCGGAATGGTGTAGATCCCGGTCGGCACGTCGTTCACATAGCGCCAGCTGCCATTGTCGACGATGCTGCCCGCCGCCGAACGGCCTTGGTCATGCGCCGCGCTGGCCAGGCTTGGCCAGCCGATCACGTCACCCGCGCCGTAGATGTTCGGCACGCAGGTGCGGTAATTCTCGTCCACCTCGATCTGGCCACGGCTGTTGACCTTGACCCCGATGTTTTCCATGCCCAGCTTGTCGGTGTTGCCGGTACGGCCGTTGCACCACAACAAGGCGTCGGCCTTGATCTTCTTGCCGGACTTGAGGTGCAGGATCACACCATTGTCCAGGCCCTCGACCCGCTCATACTCTTCGTTATGGCGCACGGTGATGTTGTTGTTGCTGAAGTGGTAGCTCAACGCCTGGGAAATTTCCGAGTCGAGGAAGCTCAGCAACTGGTCGCGGTTGTCCACCAATTCCACCAACACGCCCAGGCCGCTGAAGATCGAGGCGTATTCACAGCCGATCACGCCGGCGCCGTAGATGATCAGTTTGCGCGGGGTGTGGCCCAGGCTGAGGATGGTGTCGCTATCGTAGATACGCGCGTGGTTGAAATCGATATCGGCCGGGCGATACGGGCGCGAACCGGTGGCGATGATGATGTGCTTGGCCACCAGCTTCTCGACCACACCATTGGAGCACACCACTTCAACGGTTTGCTCGTCGGCGAAACTGCCGGTGCCGAAGAACAGGTCGACACGGTTACGGGCGTAGTAACCGGTGCGCGACGCCACCTGCTTGGCGATGACTTTCTCGGCACTTTTCAACACGTCCGGGAACGAGAACCAGCGCGGCTCACCAATGGCCCGGAACATCGGGTTGGTGTTGAACTGCATGATCTGGCGCACCGAGTGACGCAAAGCCTTGGACGGGATGGTGCCCAGGTGGGTGCAGTTACCGCCGACCTGGCGACGGCTATCGACCATCGCCACCTTGCGCCCTGCCTTCGCAGCGTTCATCGCCGCACCTTCTCCAGCCGGGCCGGAACCCAGTACCACCACGTCGTAGTTGTAGACAGCCATGCGTACTCCTCAGAACAGGCCAGGCGCACGGTTGGACGCCTGGCTAAATCATGCCGCGGCCAGCGGTCATGAAGGACAATTCGGCTCAAGTGTGTGAACCGGGGCACAGTCTATATAAGGCTCAACGCCGCGCACATTAACCCTTGGTCGCGTCATAGGCCAGTATTGACTTAACGACAGATCCAGGAAATTGCAATAACTGCGACAACCAGTCACTTGACTATCGGTTTTTATTGCCTGGCATGGCTAATACACATATGGTTACAAAACTGTTCAGTGAAGCCTCGCGTAGCGACTTTGCAGCAAGGATGACCAGCGACCAGGGATCACCAATAAGATAGCCAAAATGAGTGCATGACATGTCCACGTCAACGGGCAAAGGCAAAGCGATCTTTCGCGTTGTCAGCGGTAACTTCCTCGAAATGTTCGACTTCATGGTCTACGGCTTCTACGCCACGGCCATTGCCAAGACCTTCTTCCCCACCGACAGCGCCTTCGCGTCCCTGATGCTGTCCCTGGCGACGTTCGGTGCCGGCTTCCTCATGCGCCCGCTGGGTGCGATCTTCCTCGGCGCCTACATTGACCGTCACGGCCGTAAAAAAGGCCTGGTGATCACCCTGGCGCTGATGGCCGCCGGCACCATCCTGATTGCCTGCGTGCCGGGGTATGCCACCCTGGGTGTCGCGGCGCCACTGATCGTACTGCTAGGCCGCCTGCTGCAAGGCTTCTCCGCCGGCGTGGAGCTGGGCGGCGTTTCGGTGTACCTGGCGGAAATCGCCACACCCGGCCGCAAGGGCTTTTTCGTCAGTTGGCAGTCCGCCAGCCAACAGGCCGCTGTGGTATTCGCCGGCCTGCTCGGCGTGGGCCTGAACCACTGGCTCAGCCCCGAAGAAATGGGTGACTGGGGCTGGCGCGTGCCGTTCCTGATCGGTTGCCTGATCGTGCCGGTGATCTTTGTGATTCGCCGCTCCCTGGAGGAAACCCCTGAATTCCAGGCACGCAAACACCGCCCTACCCTGCAGGAAATCGTCCGCTCGATCGGCCAGAACTTCGGCATCGTCATCGCCGGCATGGCATTGGTGGTGATGACCACCGTGTCGTTCTACCTGATCACGGCCTACACGCCGACCTTCGGCAAGGCGGAGTTGCACTTGTCGGACTTCGATGCCCTGCTGGTGACCGTGTGCGTGGGGATTTCCAACTTCATCTGGCTGCCGGTAATGGGCGCTGTGTCCGACAAGATCGGGCGTAAACCCCTGCTGATGGGGGCGACGATTCTGGCGATCCTCACGGCGTATCCGGCCCTGTCGTGGCTGGTGGCCAACCCAAGCTTCAGCCATCTGCTGATCGTGCTGTTGTGGCTGTCGTTCCTGTACGGTTCGTACAACGGTGCGATGGTAGTGGCGCTCACCGAGATCATGCCGGTCGAGGTGCGTACCACCGGTTTCTCCCTGGCCTACAGCCTGGCGACCGCAACGTTCGGCGGGTTTACCCCTGCGGCCTGTACCTACCTGATCCACGTACTGGACAACAAGGCGGCACCCGGGATCTGGCTCAGTGGCGCGGCCGTGCTGGGGTTGATTGCGACCCTGGTCCTGTTCAAGGGCAACCGGCATGCGCTGCGCACTGCCGAGGCCGCCGTCGTTCGCTGAACACTGAACCGCAGACAAAAAAACGCCCCGACATGTCGGGGCGTTTTCATTACGGCTGATGCTTAGCGCGGGAACGCAGGCGGGTTGACCCCAGCCATGTCTTCCATCACGCGAACCACCTGGCAGCTGTAGCCGAACTCGTTGTCGTACCACACATACAGGACAACGCGGTTGTCCTGGGTGATGGTCGCCTCGGCATCCACCACACCGGCGTGGCGCGAGCCAACGAAGTCGGTGGATACCACTTCCTGCGAATTGACGAAGTCGATCTGCTTATGCAGATCGGAGTGCAGCGCCATATAGCGCAGGTACTCGTTCATTTCTTCACGGGTGGCGGCTTTCTCGAGGTTCAGGTTGAGAATGGCCATCGACACGTTTGGCGTTGGAACGCGGATCGCGTTACCGGTCAGCTTGCCGGCCAGCTCAGGCAATGCCTTGGCAGCAGCGGTGGCGGCACCGGTCTCGGTGATTACCATGTTCAACGCGGCGCTACGACCACGGCGATCGCCTTTGTGGAAGTTGTCGATCAGGTTCTGGTCGTTGGTGTACGAGTGAACGGTTTCGACGTGGCCATTGACGATGCCGAACTTGTCATTCACAGCCTTCAGCACCGGCACGATGGCGTTGGTGGTGCAGGAAGCGGCGGACACGATCTTGTCGTCAGCGGTGATTTCGCCGTGGTTGATGCCGTGAACGATGTTCTTCAGCTTGCCCTTGCCAGGCGCGGTCAACACAACGCGGTCGATACCCGGGCAGGCCAGGTGCTGGCCCAGGCCGTCGGCATCACGCCATACGCCGGTGTTGTCCACCAGCAGGGCGTCCTTGATACCGTACTGGGTGTAATCCACCTCGGACGGGTTCTTCGCGTAGATCACCTGGATCAGGTTACCGTTGGCGGTGATGGTGTTGTTTTCTTCGTCGATGACGATGGTGCCATTGAACGGGCCGTGTACCGAGTCGCGACGCAGCAGGCTTGCGCGCTTGGTCAGGTCGTTCTCTGCGCCTTTGCGCACAACGATGGCACGCAGGCGCAGGCCATCGCCACCACCGGTTTTCTCGATCAGGATACGCGCCAGCAGGCGGCCGATACGACCGAAGCCGTACAGGACAACGTCGGTGCCTTTACGGGCAGCGGCGTTTTGCTGGCCAATCACCTCGGCCATTTCTTCACGCACGAACTGCTCGGCGCTGCGGCCATTGCCTTCGTTGCGGAATTTATAGGCCAACTTGCCCAGGTCTACCGAGGCCGCGCCGAGCTTGAGCTCGCTCATGGCCTTGAGCAGCGGGAATGTTTCGTGGACGGAGAGTTCGCTGTCGTCGGCGGAGCGATGGCGTGCAAAGCGGTGGGCTTTGAGAATCGCAATGACAGACTGGTTGATCAGGCTGCGGCCATAGATCGAGCTCACCACATTGTTATTGCGGTACAGCTGGCCGATAAGCGGAATCATCGCTTCTGCGAGTGCTTCACGGTCGATCCATTCACCAAGACACTGGTCGGGCTTCTGAGTCACGGGAACCTTCCACATGTAGGGGCAGAAAAAAGGGGCTACATTATGACGCCCGACCGCCCTCGGAGCAATGCGCCAAAGCCAACAAAAAGTGCTTGCCAAAAACAGACACCCCGCTGCAGCCCAGTAAATACGCGGCTTCCAGAAGGCCGCCGGATAGGCGACCCAGGCGACTTGTCCGTAACCCTCCGAAAACCATGCACCGTTTGGCACTACATATTGAGTCAAAACGCAGCTTTGTTTGTCTTAGCCACTACATTTCCTACAAACCGCATTAGGCACAGTCAGCAACTGACAGGCGGCACCTTGGGCCGTTACAATTACCGACTTTGTCGCAACGCTTGGAGCTCAACCTTCCGTGCCCGTTCTGCGTCTACCGCTTCTCCCTGCCGCGGCAGGTAAACAGCACTGGGGCAACCTGCCCGGTGCCGCCCTGAGCCTGGCCATTGCCGAGGCTGCCAGCGCAGCCAAGCGCTTTACCCTGCTGCTCACCGCCGACAGCCAAAGTGCCGAACGGCTGGAGCAGGAGCTGAGCTTCTTCGCCCCCGATTTGCCGGTGCTGCATTTCCCCGACTGGGAAACCCTGCCCTACGACCTGTTCTCGCCGCACCAGGACATCATCTCCCAACGCATCGCCAGCCTGTATCGCTTGCCGGAGCTGGCCCACGGTGTGCTGGTGGTGCCGATCACCACGGCGCTGCACCGCCTGGCGCCGACCAAGTTCCTGCTCGGTAGCAGCCTGGTGCTGGATGTCGGCCAGAAACTCGACGTGGACCAGATGCGCACGCGCCTGGAAGCCAGCGGCTACCGCTGCGTCGACACGGTGTACGAACACGGCGAGTTCGCCGTGCGCGGGGCATTGATCGACCTGTTCCCCATGGGCAGCAAACTGCCGTATCGCATCGACCTGTTCGATGACGAAATCGAGACCCTGCGCACCTTCGACCCGGAAAACCAGCGCTCCATCGACAAGGTCGATTCGGTCAAGCTGCTGCCGGCACGGGAATTCCCCCTGCGAAAGGATGCGGTGACCCGCTTCAAGGCGCGCTTTCGCGAGCGCTTCGACGTGGACTTCCGCCGCTGCCCGATCTTTCAGGATTTGAGCAGTGGGATTACGCCGGCCGGGATCGAGTACTACCTGCCACTGTTCTTCGACGAAACCTCCACCCTGTTCGATTACCTGCCCCAGGACACCCAGGTGTTCTCGCTACCGGGTATCGAACAAGCGGCGGAGAACTTCTGGAACGATGTGCGTAACCGCTATGAAGAGCGTCGCGTCGATCCGTCGCGTCCTTTATTGCCGCCCGCCGAATTGTTCCTGCCGGTGGAAGACTGCTTCGCGCGCCTGAAAAGCTGGCCGCGCGTGGTTGCCAGCCAGCAAGACCTGGAAGCCGGCAGCGGCCGCGAGCGCTTCCCCGCGCAAACGCTGCCGGACCTGGCAATTGAAGCCAAGGCCAATCAGCCGTTGGAAGCGCTGTCGAATTTCCTCGGCGATTTCCCTGGCCGCGTGTTGTTTACCGCTGAATCCGCCGGCCGCCGCGAAGTGCTGCTGGAGCTGCTGGAACGCTTGAAGCTGCGCCCGAAAACCGTCGACAACTGGCCGGACTTCGTTGCGGGCAAAGATCGCCTGGCGATTACCATTGCGCCGTTGGACGAGGGCTTGTTGTTGAACGACCCGGCCCTGGCGCTGATCGCCGAGAGCCCGCTGTTCGGCCAACGCGTGATGCAGCGCCGCCGCCGAGAAAAACGTGCCGACGCCAACAACGATGCGGTCATAAAGAACCTCACCGAGCTGCGCGAAGGCGCACCGGTGGTGCATATCGACCATGGCGTAGGTCGCTATCTGGGCCTGCAGACGCTGGAGATTGATAACCAGGCCGCCGAATTCCTCACCATGGAATACGCCGAGGGCGCCAAGCTCTACGTGCCCGTGGCCAACCTGCACCTGATCGCCCGCTACACCGGCAGCGACGACGCCCTGGCGCCGCTGCACCGCCTGGGTTCCGAGACCTGGCAGAAAGCCAAGCGCAAAGCCGCCGAACAGGTGCGCGATGTGGCCGCCGAGCTGCTCGACATCTACGCCCGCCGCGCCGCCCGCGAAGGTTATGCGTTCGCCGATCCGAAGGCCGACTACGCCACCTTCAGCGCCGGCTTCGCCTTCGAAGAAACCCCGGACCAGCAAACCACCATCGAAGCCGTGCGCGCCGACATGCTCGCACCCAAGCCGATGGACCGCCTAGTGTGCGGCGACGTGGGTTTCGGCAAGACCGAAGTGGCCATGCGCGCAGCGTTCATTGCCGTACACGCGGGCAAGCAAGTGGCGATTCTGGTGCCGACCACCCTGCTCGCCCAACAGCACTACAACAGCTTTCGCGACCGCTTCGCCGACTGGCCGGTGACCGTGGAAGTGATGAGCCGCTTCAAGTCGGCCAAGGAAGTGAGTGCCGCCGTCGCCGATCTCGCTGAAGGCAAGATCGACATCGTGATCGGCACCCACAAGCTGCTGTCGGACGATGTGAAGATCAAGAACCTGGGCCTGGTGATCATCGACGAAGAACACCGCTTTGGGGTGCGCCAGAAGGAGCAGCTCAAGGCCCTGCGCAGCGAAGTCGACATCCTGACCCTTACCGCCACGCCGATCCCGCGCACGCTGAACATGGCGGTGTCGGGCATGCGCGACCTGTCGATCATCGCCACGCCGCCGGCGCGCCGCTTGTCGGTGCGCACCTTCGTCATGGAGCAGAACAAAAGCACGGTCAAGGAAGCGCTGCTGCGCGAATTGCTGCGCGGTGGGCAGGTTTATTACCTGCACAACGATGTGAAAACCATTGAGAAATGCGCTGCCGACCTCGCCGAGCTGGTGCCGGAAGCCCGTATTGCCATCGGCCACGGCCAGATGCGCGAACGTGAACTCGAACAGGTGATGAGCGACTTCTATCACAAGCGCTTCAACGTGCTGATCGCCTCGACCATTATCGAGACCGGCATCGACGTGCCGAGCGCCAACACCATCATCATCGAGCGCGCCGACAAGTTCGGCCTGGCCCAATTGCACCAGTTGCGTGGCCGCGTCGGGCGCAGCCACCACCAGGCCTACGCCTATCTGCTGACGCCTCCACGCCAGCAGATTACCGGGGATGCCGAAAAGCGCCTGGAAGCGATCGCCAACACCCAGGACCTGGGGGCCGGTTTTGTACTGGCCACCAACGACCTGGAAATCCGCGGTGCCGGCGAATTGCTGGGCGACGGCCAGAGCGGACAGATCCAGGCGGTGGGCTTCACCCTGTATATGGAAATGCTGGAACGCGCCGTGAAGGCCATTCGCAAGGGCGAGCAACCGAACCTCGACCAACCCTTGGGTGGCGGTCCGGAAATCAACCTGCGCTTGCCGGCGCTGATCCCCGAGGATTATCTGCCGGATGTGCATGCACGATTGATCCTGTACAAGCGCATTGCCTCGGCCACCGATGAAGAAGGTCTCAAGGACCTGCAGGTGGAAATGATCGACCGCTTCGGCCTGTTGCCTGAACCGACCAAGAACCTGGTGCGCCTGACCTTGCTCAAATTGCAGGCCGAGCAGTTGGGGATCAAGAAGGTCGACGCCGGGCCTCAAGGTGGGCGCATCGAATTTGCCGCGCAAACGCCGGTTGACCCCTTGGTGCTGATCAAGCTGATCCAGGGGCAGCCCAACCGTTACAAGTTCGAAGGGGCTACGCTGTTCAAATTCATGGTCCCGATGGAACGCGCCGAAGAACGCTTTAATACCCTGGAGGCGCTGTTTGAGCGCCTCATTCCGAAATCCGCTTGAAGGACGCCCTCATGCGCCTGCTCCGCACCCTAAGCCTGCTGTTGGTGGTACTCGCACCGGCGGCCTTTGCCGACAGCCCGTATCAGGTGGAAATGATCCTGGTACGCCAGAACGCGGAGCCGGTGATCAACAGCCGCGCCGCGCCGGAAAACTGGGATGCCGGTGCCGTTCACCTGGGCAACGATAAAATCAGCCCGCCGCGCCTGAACAACATCGTCGACAAACTCAATGCGGACAACAGCTACACCGTGCTGGCGCACAAAGCCTGGGAGCAGAACCTTGGCGATCAACCGGTGAAAGTCGCGATCACCGACGGCCAGGAACAATTCGGCCAGTTCCCTATCGAAGGCGTGCTGAACCTGCAATTGGGCCGTTTCACCGATATCGACGCCGACTTCTGGATCAACCAGTTCGACAGCAATGGCAGCGTGATCGCCAGCGAGCACCTGGCCCAGAAAGACGTGCGCACCAAGAACAACCAGCTCAACTACCTGGATGGCGGCCATCTGGCGCTGCTGATCAAGATCACTTCGCTGACCGCCAAGCCACCCAGCGCACCACCGCCCGACATTCAGGACTGATCCAGCGCCATGCCCCTGACGTCGTCATTGACCAAACCGCTGGCCCCCTCGTGGGCCAACCGCTTTAAAGAGCAGAGCTTGGAGCGCGGGCGGCGTTATGCACTGGAAAATCGCGTGCGCATCGTCGAGTCCGGCGACAGCACCATCATCGCCAGTTGTGAAGGCTCCGGCAGCAACGTTTACCGGCAGACCATCTCACTGCGCGAATCGGCCAAGGGCACACTGATTCTGGTGGACAGCCGCTGTACCTGCCCGGTGCACACCAACTGCAAACACATCGCGGCGGTATTGCTCAAGGTTCAGGAAACCCTGGCTTACCCGGCCGCCGCCCAGGACGCCGAGCTGCTGGAAAAGCTCCAGGCCGTACTGGATAACCGCGTGGTGTTGCCGCAAGTGGTGATGGAAGATGTGCCGCCCGTGCCGCGCTTATGGCTGGCCAGTGCCGAATTCAGTGCGTTCGAGCCGCGCAACGGCAAGATGCAGCGCTATATCCAGCACCGTGCGGCGTTGTCGTTCAATTATTTGGGCAACTATGTCAGCGGGCAGAAAAACGCCGACATCATCGTGCGCCAGGAAACCCAGAGCCTGCGTATCAAGCGGCATCCCGAGCTGGAACAGCGCTATCGCGAGCAACTGCGCCTGCTGGGCTTCAAGATCGCTACGCGGCAGAGCAAAGCCCTGCCGGAAAGCGCCGGCGAACTGTTCGAAATGGTCAATGACAGCGCCTGGCTGAACTTCACCCTCAATGCATCGCCCACCTTGCGCAGCGAAGGCTGGGAGCTGCAGATCGATGAAGATTTCGGCTTCGACCTGAGCGCCGTCGATGATTGGTACGCCACGGTCGATGAAGGGCCGGAGCGCGACTGGTTCGACCTGGAGTTGGGGATTATCGTCAACGGTGAGCGCCTGAGCCTGCTGCCGATCCTGTTGAACCTGATGCGCTCCCACACCGAAATTCTCAACCCGGAAAAACTCGCACGGCGCCGCGATGACGAGCTGATCCTGGTGAATATCCCGGGGCTGCCCAATGGTCATGGGCCGCTGCAAGTAGCGCTGCCCTATGGCCGGTTGAAACCGGTATTGGCCACCCTTGGCGAGTTTTATCTGCAAGATCCCGGCACCACCACACTGCGCCTGGCAAAGGCCGACGCGATTCGCCTGAACCCACTCGAAGACCTGCCACTGCAATGGGAAGGTGGCGAGAAAATCCGCAACTTTGCCCAACGCCTGCGCGACATCAAGGATTTCACCTGCATAGCGCCCGAAGGGCTGAACGCAACCTTGCGCCCGTATCAGCTGGAAGGCTTGAGCTGGATGCAGTCGCTGCGCCAACTGGACGTCGGTGGGATTCTTGCGGATGACATGGGCCTGGGTAAAACCTTGCAAACCCTGGCGCATATTCTCAGTGAAAAAACCGCCGGGCGCCTGGACCGGCCGTGCATGGTGGTGATGCCCACCAGCCTGATTCCCAACTGGCTGGATGAGGCGGCGCACTTCGCACCGCAGCTCAGGGTATTGGCGCTGTACGGTGCGGGACGCAAGAAACATTTCCCGAACCTGCAGGACTATGACCTGCTGCTGACCACGTATGCGTTGTTGCCCAAGGACATCGAACGGCTCGCCGCCCTGCCCTTGCATGTGCTGATCCTGGACGAAGCTCAATACATCAAGAACCCCAACAGCAAGGCGGCCCAGGCGGCGCGCGAACTGAATGCACGGCAGCGCCTGTGCCTGAGTGGTACGCCACTGGAAAACCACCTGGGCGAGCTGTGGTCGTTGTTCCACTTTCTGCTGCCGGGCTGGCTGGGCGATGTCAAAAGCTTCAACCGCGATTACCGCGTGCCCATCGAAAAGCGCGCCAGTGATGTGCGATTGCAGCATCTCAATGGTCGGATCAAACCGTTCCTGCTGCGCCGCACCAAGGAGCAGGTGGCAACTGAGTTGCCACCCAAGACCGAGATCATCCACTGGGTCGATCTCAATGAGGCCCAGCGCGATGTGTACGAGACCATGCGCCTGGCCATGGACAAGAAGGTGCGCGACGAGATCACCCGCAAGGGGGTGGCCCGCAGCCAGATCATCATTCTTGAAGCACTGCTCAAGCTGCGCCAGGTGTGCTGCGACCTGCGCCTGGTCAACGACGCGACCTTGCCCGTACGGGGCAGCAGCTCCGGCAAGCTCGACAGCCTGATGGAGATGCTCGAGGAACTGTTTGAAGAGGGGCGGCGAATCCTGCTGTTTTCCCAATTCACCTCGATGCTCAGCCTGATCGAGACCGAGCTGAAAAACCGTGGCATCGCCTACGCCCTGTTGACCGGCCAGACCCGGGATCGGCGTACACCGGTGAAGGATTTCCAGAGCGGCAAACTGCAGATTTTTCTGATCAGCCTGAAGGCGGGTGGCGTAGGCTTGAACCTGACCGAAGCCGACACCGTGATCCATTACGACCCATGGTGGAACCCGGCCACGGAAAACCAGGCCACCGACCGCGCCTATCGCATCGGGCAAGAGAAGCCAGTGTTCGTGTACAAGATGATTGCCCGAGGCACGGTGGAGGAGAAAATCCAGCACCTGCAGAAGGAGAAGTCCGACTTGGCGGCAGGCGTGCTGGATGGTCGCACGACCGGGGACTGGCAATTGGGCAACGAGGATATCGAGGCGTTGTTTGCACCGTTGCCCAACAAACAGGAAAAGCGCTGACGGTCAGACCGTCATCGGGAGCAAGCCCCCTCCCACACTGATCGCGTTTCTTCAGATGAAACGCGGTCAAGTGTGGGAGGGGGCTTGCTCCCGATGGCCGCGACGCAGTGTTCAGTCGATCAACTGAGCCTCGCGCAACGCAGTGAGTGCCACCAACCAACGCGGGTCCTGCTTGTAGTCCGTCGATGCAATCGCCTGGCCACGCATGCGTGCAATGCGGGCCGATGGCTTGACCCTCATACGCTGTGCCGCGCTGAGTGCAAGCTCGGCGGCGGCACGATCGTTACACACCAACCCCATGTCGCAACCCGCTGTCAGCGCCGCTTCAATACGGCTCGCAGCGTCGCCCACCACGTGCGCCCCAGCCATGGACAGGTCATCGCTGAAGATGACCCCGTCGAACTGCAATTCGCCGCGCAGGATGTCCTGCAACCAGCGTCGCGAGAAACCGGCGGGCTGGGAATCCACTTGCGGATAAATCACGTGCGCAGGCATCACTGCCGCCAACTGCTTGCTCAGGCGTGCGAAAGGCACCAGGTCATTGTTGCGAATCTGTTCCAGGCTGCGTTCGTCATTGGGAATAGCAACGTGGGAATCAGCCTCAGCCCAACCGTGCCCCGGGAAGTGTTTACCGGTAGCGGCCATGCCGGCGCTGTTCATGCCCCGGATAAAAGCCCCGGCGAGCACAGCGGCGCGTTCGGGGTCAGCCTCGAAGGAGCGCGTGCCGACCACGGCGCTGCGCTGGTAATCCAGATCCAGTACCGGGGCAAAGCTCAGGTCAAGGCCCACAGCCAGCACCTCAGTTGCCATGATCCAGCCACACTGCTCGGCCAGGTATTCGGCATTGGGGTTATCCGCCAAGGCGCGCATCGCCGGCAAACGCACGAAGCCTTGGCGCAGGCGCTGCACGCGACCGCCCTCCTGGTCGACCGCCAGCAGCAAATCCGGGCGCACCGCACGGATGGCCGCGCTCAGCTCGCGGACCTGGCGCGGATGCTCGATATTGCGTGCAAAAATGATCAGCCCACCCACTTCCGGCTGACGCAACAGGTGACGATCCTCGGCCGTCAGCCAGGTACCGGCAACGTCGACCATCAAAGAACCTTGCAGGGCAGCAGTCATAAACCTTCCTTAAATAACGCACACAACCCGTTGCCCTCACGCAGCCCCCTTCATACTGGGCGCTGAGTGAAAGCAACGGGTTGCGAGTCAATAGCTGAAATCGGCATGGTGGCTAGCTTAGCGGATGCCAGCAGCCACGCACACCCGGCACGGTCATGCTTTGGCGACGGCCGGTGTCGATTTGCTGCGAGGACGCAATTGGGCGGCAGCCATGGCTTGATCGGTCACACCGGTTTCAGCACGCATGCCGGCGGCGAGAAATGGCACCATCAGGCGCATCACCTGCTCGATGGATGTGTTGACGCCGAAATCGGTCTCGGCAATGGCGCGCAATGCCTTGATCCCGGACATGCTGAACGCGGCGGCACCGAGCATGAAGTGCACACGCCAGAACAATTCGATCGGCGGAATACGTGGGGCGGCTTCATTGACCAACAACATGTAACGGCGAAATACCTTGCCGTACATATCTTCAAGATAACGCCGCAGGTGGCCCTGACTCTGGCTGAACGCCAGGCCTAACAGGCGCATGAAGATCGACAGGTCGTTGCCGCTGCGCGGTTGCACCACCAGCGCCTGTTCAACCAGGATTTCCAGCAGGTCTTCCAGGCTTGGCTTGTTTTCCGGCTTGGTCTGGCGACGCTCCAGTTCACGGTCGAGGCTGGCGCAGAACGGCCCCAGGAAGCGCGAGAATACCGCCTGGATCAGGGCTTTTTTCGAGCCGAAATGGTAATTCACTGCCGCGAGGTTGACCCCAGCCTTGCTGGTGATCAGACGCAATGAGGTTTCAGCAAATCCTTTTTCCGCGAACAACTGCTCGGCAGCATCGAGAATGCGTTCAACGGTTTCCGACTGGGCCATGGCTACTCCGCCTGACAAACACTTGTTTGAAACATACGTTTCAGAGTATGTCTTGTCAAGCCTGCGGTCCATTTTCCGGCCGGGCAGTCACCTGTTTCAGCGCTATTTAATCACATCCTGGCGGCTCTATAGGCAGCGCTGTCTGTGCCCTGCAGGCGCACCGACAAATGACCGTCCAGCGGAGCGCTCGAAAAGGATGATTGCCAAGCGCAGTCCACTGTATATAATCCCAGTCACTGTATAAAAAGACAGAGCGATCAACATGCTAAAACTGACGCCACGCCAAGCTGAGATTCTGGCTTTTATCAAGCGCTGCCTCGATGACAACGGCTACCCGCCGACCCGAGCGGAAATTGCGCTGGAACTGGGATTCAAGTCTCCCAATGCCGCCGAAGAACATCTCAAGGCCCTCGCTCGCAAAGGCGCGATCGAGATGACCCCAGGCGCTTCACGCGGTATCCGCATCCCTGGCTTCGAAGCCAAGGCCGATGAGTCGACGCTACCCATTATCGGCCGCGTCGCTGCTGGCGCGCCGATCCTGGCGCAGCAGCACGTCGAGGAGTCCTGCAACATCAACCCGACCTTCTTCCATCCGCGCGCCGACTACCTGTTACGGGTCCAAGGCATGAGCATGAAGGATGTGGGTATTTTCGACGGAGACCTGCTGGCCGTCCACACCACCCGCGAAGCCCGTAATGGCCAGATCGTCGTCGCCCGTATTGGCGATGAAGTGACCGTCAAACGCTTCAAGCGCGAAGGCAGCAAGGTCTGGCTTATAGCCGAAAACCCTGAGTTCGCCCCGATCGAAGTCAACCTGAAAGATCAGGACCTGGTGATCGAAGGCCTGAGCGTCGGCGTCATTCGCCGCTAAAGGAGGCACCATGCAGCTCGTGCACACCCCACAGCACACTCAACTGTCGCTGTTCGAGGCCTTCATGGCCCAACCTCTTGTGCCAATCCTCAAGGAAGCGGTCGAAGCGCCTTGGAGCGCCGAACCTGAGGCGTTCAGCGAGCTGTCGTTGCGCGGTGCTGCCGAGAGCTGCCTGAACCTGCTGGCGCCGATCCTTCGCGAATTAAGCGAGGAGAAAGACGCGCGCTGGCTGACGCTGATCGCCCCGCCCGCCAGCCTGACCCAGGCCTGGCTGCGGGACGCCGGCCTCAACCGCGAACGCATCCTGCTGTTGCAACCGCGCGGTACGCAAAGTGCGCAACAATTGACCTGTGAAGCTTTGCGACTGGGCCGTAGCCATACAGTCGTCAGCTGGTTGAACCCGCTGAACGCTAGCGCAAAGCAACAGTTGATCAATGCCGCACGTGAAGGCGACGCGCAAAGCTTGAATATTCGATTAGGGTAAAAGCGGGATGCTGCATTCAATGCGGGGGGGGGGGGGACTTTCAATGCCGGGGGCTGTAGTGAGCGGGCTTGCCCCGCGCTGGGCTGCGAAGCGGCCCCAAATTGAACAACGCGATACATCAGAAACCAAGCGATCTTAAATTGACCAACGCACTACATCAGTAACTAAGCGACACCTGGTTTTGGGGCTGCTTCGCAGCCCAGCGCGGGGCAAGCCCGCTCACTACAAAAACCGCGTCCACAGGAAGGGATCAGTTAAAACCGCACAGTCCAAAAGCAGGAATCAGTGAAGCACGCGTGGCCCATCTTCCTTCTCTGGCTCGCCTTCCGCCAGACGACCAGCCATCTGTACGCCCACGCTCAACATAGCTTTAGCCACTTCCACGTGCTGGCCTTGCAGGAACGCTTTTGCGTCCTCGGAAAAATCCAGAATAACCAGAGAACCCTCGTCCTCAGCGCGGCGCAGCTCGATTCGACCGTCAGGCAACTCGACAATTTCCAGAAAGGACGTTGGCATAAAAATGTGTTCTCCACGAAAGGCGGGGATTATATCAGTCATCCACCCAGCCCCGCAGAGGTTCTGAAGAGGTTTCTTTACAGCTTGATGAACGGTGCTTTGTGCTGTGCGCCCGAACAATAGGGGTGCCTCAGCACTCGTTCAACCCTTCCCGAAACCGCAAGGCCATCTTTTTCAGCTCCTGGCGCCAGCTTTCCAGCTCTTCGCGGCTCAATGGCTTAGGTTCATCATCTTCCAGGGCAACCGCCACAATCAGCGGCTGGGTCACATCGCCCTTGGGCACGTGGCGAACCCGTGGCGGCTGGAACATATCAGCATGAGCCTTGAGCAGGCGGGCGACCCAACTGTCAGGGTTTTGAGCCATTTCTACCAATTCCGCCAGTTCCGGGATGGCCATGGCTTCCAGTACTTGCGGGCTCATGATCATCTCTGCACGAGGTGAGCCGGCCTGGGGCAGGCGATAGAACCCGGCAATTTCATGGCACAGCCCCAGCAAGGCGCCGTACAGATGAAACAGTGCGGCCTCACGCCCCGCCTGGACCAGCGCGATGGCGTTCATCTCTTTCCCTTCCTCGGCGCGGCCAAGGGCATCCAGGGACAAACCCGCGAAGTAAATTTTCTGGTTGGTACGGGTATAGAGTTCGTTGGCCATAAAGGCAGTCTCCACAACGAATAGAACGTGATGCCGGCTACGTTTGGAGCGGGCTTGCTCGCAAAAACCTGAGGAAGCCATTATGTACCTGGCTTCCCGCGTTATCGTTAACGATTTTCGCGAGCTCAACACAAAAAAGGCCGCCCATGCAGGCGGCCTTTGTCTTTCACGGATCAGTGGATCAAGCGCCCTGACGCTTGTCCTCCACCTTCCACTTGCCGCCGTCGTAGAACGCTTTCCAGCCGGTAGGCTTGCCGTCCACCTCGGTCTGCACGTACTGCTCCTTGGTCTTGCGGCTGTAGCGGATCACGGCCGGGCGACCGTCCGGATCTTTCTTCGGTGCTTCACACAGGAAGTGGTACTTCGGATCGATTTCATCCTTGTGCGGCACGATCTCCAGCACCAGCGGCGCACGGGTCTCGCGGTTTTTCGGGAACTGGCTGGCCGCCAGGAACAGGCCCGAAGCCCCGTCACGCAGGATGTAGGTGTCGTTGACCTTCTCGCACTTAAGCTCAGGCATCTTCACCGGGTCCATCTTCGGCGGCGCCGCATCGCCGCTCTTCAGCAGCTTGCGGGTGTTCTTGCAGGTCGGGTTGGTGCAACCGAAGAACTTGCCGAAACGGCCAGTCTTGAGCTGCATCTCACTGCCGCACTTATCACATTCCAGGCTCGGGCCTTCGTAGCCCTTGATGCGGTAGGTGCCTTCTTCAATCTCGTAGCCATTGCAATCGGGGTTGTTACCGCAGATGTGCAGCTTGTGCTTCTCATCCAGCAGGTAAGCGTCCATCGCCGTGCTGCAGATCGGGCAGCGGTGCTTGCCACGCAGGACCAGCGACTCGGATTCGCCCTCATCATCGGCGGCAATTTCATCGCCCGGCACCAGGTTGACCGTCGCCTTGCAGCGTTCTTTTGGCGGGAGACTGTAGCCCGAGCAACCGAGGAATACGCCGGTAGAGGCCGTACGAATCTGCATCGGCCGCCCGCAGGTCTGGCACGGGATGTCGGTCATCACCGGCTGGTTGGCACGCATGCCGCTCTCAGGGCTTTCGGCCACTTCGAGTTTTTTCTTGAAGTCGCCGTAGAACTCGTCAAGAACGTTTTTCCAGTCGCGCTCGCCCTGGGCCACGTCATCGAGGTTCTCCTCCATGCCGGCAGTGAAGCCGTAGTCCATCAGGTTGGAGAAGCTCTCGGACAACCGTTCGGTGACGATGTCGCCCATTTTTTCCGAATAGAAGCGACGGTTATGCAGCGCCACATAGCCGCGGTCCTGGATGGTGGAGATGATCGCGGCGTAGGTCGAAGGACGACCGATACCCCGTTTTTCCATCTCTTTTACCAGGCTGGCTTCCGAATAACGCGCCGGCGGCTTGGTGAAGTGCTGGGACGGGTCGAGCTTGATCAGCTTCAGGCTGTCGCCTTGGGCCATATCCGGCAGCACATCGTCGTCGCCAGGCTTGGCAATCTGCGGCATGACACGGGTGTAGCCGTCGAACTTGAGGATACGGCCCTTGGCACGCAGCTCGAAGTCGGAAGCCGCCACGGTGACCGTGGTGGACAGGTATTGCGCCGGCAGCATCTGGCAGGCCAGGAACTGGCGCCAGATCAGCTCATAGAGGCGCTCAGCATCGCGCTCCATGCCGCTCAGCTTGGCGGGCGTGGTATTGGCGTCGGACGGACGAATCGCTTCGTGAGCCTCCTGGGCGCCTTCCTTGCTGCTGTAGACGTTCGGCTTCTCCGGCAGGTACTTGTTGCCGAACTCGCTTTCAATATAGGTACGCGCCATTGCCACCGCGTCCACCGACAGGTTGGTGGAGTCGGTACGCATATACGTGATGTAGCCGGCCTCATACAGACGCTGGGCCATCATCATGGTTTTCTTCACACCGAAGCCCAGGCGGTTGCTCGCGGCCTGCTGCAGGGTGGAGGTGATGAACGGAGCCGACGGCTTGCTGCTGGTCGGTTTGTCTTCACGCTTGACGATGCTGTAGCTGGAAGCCTTGAGCTTTTCCAACGCGGCCATGGCCTGGGCTTCGTTCAGCGGCTTGAACGCCTCGCCTTTCTCGCGGGCCACTTCAAAGCGTACGCTGGCGCCTTTGGCGGTGCCCAGGTCGGCGTGGACTTCCCAGTACTCTTCGGGGTTGAACGCACGGATCTCGCGCTCACGCTCCACGACCAGTTTCACCGCGACCGACTGCACACGACCAGCGGACAGGCCACGGGCGATCTTCGCCCACAGCAGTGGCGAGACCATGTAACCCACCACGCGGTCAAGGAAACGCCGCGCCTGCTGCGCATTGACCCGGTCGATGTCCAGCTCGCCCGGCTGGGAGAAGGCTTCCTGGATGGCTTTCTTGGTGATTTCGTTGAACACCACACGCTTGTAGCGGCTGTCATCGCCGCCGATGGCTTCCCGCAGGTGCCAGGCAATGGCTTCCCCTTCGCGGTCCAAGTCCGTTGCGAGATAGATGGTGTCGGCATCCTTGGCGAGCCGGCGCAGCTCTTCGATGACCTTTTCCTTGCCCGGAAGGATTTCGTACTTGGCCTTCCAGCCATGATCCGGGTCCACACCCATGCGCGAGACCAGTTGCTTGCGCGCTTTCTCTTTAGGGGTGAGCACCGGACCTTCGCCCGCAGCCGCCTTGCCGCGCTTGGCGGCAGGCTCCTTGCTGGCGCTAGCCGAACCGCTGGTGGGCAGGTCTCGGATATGGCCGATACTCGACTTCACCACGTACTCGTTGCCCAAGTACTTGTTGATGGTCTTGGCCTTAGCCGGGGATTCCACAATGACCAGCGATTTGCCCATGGATCGGAAAATTCCTGAATTCGAGAAGTGAAAGGCAGTTGGCGCCTGTCGCGGCAACGCTATATATAGTGGCAACAAGGTGAGGTCAAGCGCAGCATTCTGCGCGGCCTGCCGTTATTGCCCTGAAAAAAGACTGGGTTCGGCCTGGACCAAAGCAAAGCGCGGGACCTGCTCGCCGTCAACCTCAACGGTCTCCAGGAACATGCTCAACGGGCGCACCCAAAAGCCGTAATCGCCATACAGTGCTTGGTAGAACACCACTTCCTCTTCGGTCTCGGAGTGCCGCGCCACATTAAAAACGCGGTACTGCGGACCTTTATAATGCTGGTAGAGCCCCGGTTCGACTTTCATGCTCTGGCCCTCTTATAAAAATTTGTTAAAAAAAAATACAAAACCGCCAAAAAACAAAAACCGGGGCACTGGGCCCCGGCTTGCGTCAACTCAACGCTTAGACGCGTTCGAAGACGGTGGAAATGCCTTGGCCGAGACCAATGCACATGGTTGCAACCCCAAGGTTACCGCCATTTTGCTTCATCACGTTAAGCAGAGTGCCGGAGATACGTGCACCGGAGCAACCGAATGGGTGGCCCAGGGCAATTGCACCGCCGTGCAGGTTAACCTTCTCATTCATCTTGTCGAGCACTTTCAAATCTTTCAGCACCGGCAGGGCCTGTGCGGCGAAAGCTTCGTTGAGCTCGAAGAAGTCGATGTCGTTGATGGTCAGGCCCGCGCGCTTCAAGGCTTTTTGTGTGGCCGGTACTGGACCATAGCCCATGATTGCCGGGTCCACACCTGCTACCGCCATCGAACGGATCACCGCCAGCGGCTGGATACCCAGGTCCTGGGCACGTTGCGCCGACATCACGATCATGCACGAAGCACCGTCGGTAATCTGCGAAGAAGTACCCGCTGTCACGGTGCCGCCCTTTGGATTGAAGGCTGGCTTCAGGGCCGCCAGGCTTTCCAGGGTGGTATCCGGACGAATGGTTTCGTCGTAGTCGAACAGTTTCAGGAAACCGTTCTCGTCATAGCCGTTCATCGGGATGATTTCATCCTTGAACTTGCCTTCCACGGTCGCCTTGTGGGCCAACTGGTGGGAACGCAGGCCGAACGCGTCCTGGGCTTCACGGGTGATGCCGTGCATTTTGCCGAGCATTTCCGCAGTCAGGCCCATCATGCCCGAGGCTTTTGCCGCGTACAGCGACATGTGCGGGTTAGGATCGACACCGTGCATCATGCTGACGTGGCCCATGTGCTCCACGCCACCGACCACGAACACATCACCGTTGCCGGTCATGATCGCCTGGGCGGCAGTGTGCAGCGCGCTCATCGACGAACCGCACAGGCGGCTGACGGTCTGGCCGGCAGCCGTGTGCGGGATCTGGGTCATCAGCGACGCCATGCGTGCGATGTTCCAGCCCTGCTCCAGGGTCTGGTTGACGCAGCCCCAGATCACGTCCTCGACTTCGTTCGGGTCGACCTTGACGTTGCGTTCCAGCAGCTTGCTGATCAGGTGCGCCGACATGTCCTCGGCGCGGGTGTTGCGGTGCATGCCGCCCTTGGAGCGGCCCATCGGAGTACGACCGAAGTCGACGATCACGACGTCTCTTGGATTCAAGCTCATAAATATTCTCGCTCTAGTCGTCTGGGCACTTAACCGAAGAAGCGCTGGCCGTTCTTGGCCATTTCACGCAGCTTCGCGGTCGGGTGGTACAGCGGGCCCAGATCAGCGTATTGATCAGCCAGGGCAACGAACTCGGCCACACCGATCGAGTCGATGTAACGCAGCGCACCACCACGGAATGGAGGGAAACCAATACCGTACACCAGGCCCATATCGGCTTCGGCGGCGGTTTCAACGATGCCATCTTCCAGGCAACGCACGGTTTCCAGGCACAGGGCGATCATCATCCAGTTGATGATGTCCTCGTCCGACACCTCACGCTGTTCGTAGATGACCGGAGCCAGCACTTCGTGCACCGACGGGTCGGCCACTTTCTTCTGCTTGCCCTTCTTGTCGGCCTCGTAGGCATAGAAGCCCTTGCCGTTCTTCTGGCCCAGGCGCTTGGCCTCGTACAGCGCGTCGATCGCCGAGCGGCGGTCGTCCTTCATGCGGTCCGGGAAGCCCTCAGCCATCACATCGCGACCGTGGTGGCCGGTGTCGATGCCGACCACGTCCATCAGGTACGCCGGGCCCATCGGCCAGCCGAATTTTTCCATGACCTTGTCGATGCGCACGAAGTCCACGCCGGCGCTGACCAACTTGGCGAAACCACCGAAGTACGGGAACAGCACGCGGTTGACCAGGAAGCCCGGGCAGTCGTTGACCACGATCGGGTTCTTGCCCATTTTCTTGGCGTAGGCAACGGTGGTGGCAATGGCCAGCTCGCTGGACTTCTCGCCACGGATCACTTCCACCAGCGGCATCATGTGCACCGGGTTGAAGAAGTGCATGCCGACAAAGTTTTCCGGACGCTTGAGGGCCTTGGCCAGCAGCGAGATGGAAATGGTCGACGTGTTCGAGGCCAGGATCGTGTCGTCCTTGACCTGGGCTTCCACTTCAGCCAGCACGGCTTGCTTGACCTTCGGGTTCTCGACAACGGCTTCGACTACCAGGTCGACGTGGCCGAAATCACCGTAGGACAGCGTAGGACGAATGCCGTTAAGCACTTCAGCCATCTTCGCGGCGGTCATACGGCCTTTGTCCACACGGCCTACCAGCAGCTTGGCGGCTTCCGCCAGGCCTTGCTCGATACCGTGCTCGTTGATGTCCTTCATCAGGATCGGCGTGCCTTTGGACGCCGACTGATAGGCGATACCGCCACCCATGATACCGGCGCCGAGTACGGCGGCCTGTTTCACGTCCTTGGCGATCTCGTCGTAGGCCTTGGCCTTTTTCTTCAGTTCCTGGTCGTTCAGGAACAAGCCGATCAGGCTCTGGGCCGCCGAGGTTTTCGCCAGTTTGACGAAGCCCGCCGCTTCCACTTCCAGGGCTTTGTCGCGACCGAAGTTCGCGGCTTTCTGGATCGTCTTGATCGCTTCAACCGGCGCCGGGTAGTTCGGGCCGGCCTGGCCAGCCACGAAACCTTTGGCGGTTTCGAACGACATCATCTGTTCGATGGCGTTGAGCTTGAGCTTTTCCAGCTTCGGCTGACGCTTGGCCTTGTAGTCAAATTCGCCGCTGATGGCGCCCTTGATCAGGTTCAGCGCGGCTTCCGCCAGCTTGCCCGGCGCAACCACGGCGTCGACGGCACCGACTTTCAGTGCGTCTTCAGCTTTGTTTTCCTTGCCCGCGGCGATCCACTCGATGGCGTTGTCGGCACCGATCAGGCGCGGCAGACGCACGGTGCCGCCGAAACCTGGGTAAATGCCCAGTTTGACTTCCGGCAGGCCGATCTTGGCGGTGGCCGACATGACGCGGAAGTCTGCCGCCAGGCACATTTCCAGGCCGCCGCCCAACGCGATGCCATTGATCGCGGCAACGGTAGGCACGTTGAGGTCTTCGAAATCGCTGAAAATCTTGTTGGCTTCGAGGTTGCCAGCCACCAGCTCGGCATCGGGCAGCTTGAAGTTGTCGACGAATTCGGTGATGTCAGCGCCGACGATGAACACGTCCTTGCCGCTGGAAACGATCACGCCCTTGACCGAAGCATCTGCTTTGATGGCGTCTACGGCCTGACGCAGTTCGTTCAGGGTTAGACGGTTGAACTTGTTGACGGACTCACCCTTGAGGTCGAATTTCAGTTCGACGATGCCACTTTCAAGAGCCTTAACCGTGATGGCTTTACCTTCGTAAATCATCAACTGATCTCCACGATATGGAAGCTGAACAGTACACATTGAACGCTGGCCTCTGGTTGGGCATTGATAGTTGCGTCAATGCTCACGCCAATCCGCCAGGCACACCCGCCAATGCGATAGTCGGGGTTCTGTATGAGCGGTCTGACAGACAAACGCTCAATTCATACGCCCGTTTGATTTGGGTACGTCACCTTCATTCAATTCCGAGCAATTGTCAATCGCTCCGAAAGGCTAGTAAAAACGCGACTTTCCAGTCATTTCAGAACCTTTAGCCTAGGTGCGCCTCGCATCAATATTCAAACATTCACGAAATCAATAAGAGAAAAGTTCTGGGAAAAGGCTGTACAGAACGGGATATGCCGCTAGGCTAGCGACAACCTTAATGCGCTGGAGAGAACATCCGTCGCGAGAGATACACAAAATTACCGGCCTGCCTGGCCAACTCCAGCCCGATGAACATGTCGGGCTTTTTATTGCCTATTTTTCAGGCCAACGCCTTGAGCAGCGCATCAATGTCCTTCAGGACAGCGGCTTCACCCTTCTCCCCCCAATACAGGGCGATCATTTGCCTGTCGGCCTCGACTTTGTAGACATTGGCGGGCAGCGTCGCAAAATGCGGCAACAACTTTTCATCGACGCAGGGTTCACGCCATTGGTTGACCCACATTCCGGGCTCCAGTTGCCAGTAACTCCAGATGGCCGGCGTGCTGCCGCGTCGTGGCCGACAGTACTGTGCACAGGGGCTCGGCGGCTCCAGCTTGAGCCAGTGCGGCCACTCCTGGGGCGCCAATTGCATGGTCAGGCCAATGCGGCGTGCCTCCATGCGCAGGGCCATGCGCCCACTCTGATGGCGCGACGGACGCAGCCATGCCAGAGGGCTCAGAACCACCACAAGGATTGACACCACTATCCAGACCGTCATATGTGTACTCCCGAATTTCCAGTTGAGCGGATTTGATCTGACGCAACCCGATCCGCTTGAAAGCAGCCATACTGAATATATTGCAGTCCCCTGGAGGAACGCCCCATGTCATACGAACATATTCTGGTCGCCGTCGACCTGACCGAAGAGTGCGATCCAGTGATCAAGCGCGCCCGTGCCTTTGCGGTCGCAAGCGGCGCGAAGCTGTCGCTGGTACACATCGTCGAGCCCATGGCCATGGCCTTCGGCGGCGACGTGCCCATGGATCTCTCCCAGTTGCAGCAACAACAATTCGACCAGGCCAAAGAACGCCTCGACCGGCTCATCCTCAAATATCCCGAAGTGACCAAGGAACACTCCCACCTCACTTACGGCCAGCCACGTCAGGAGATTCACCACCTGGCCAAGGAACAGCACTGCGACCTGATCGTGGTCGGCAGCCATGGCCGCCATGGCCTGGCGTTGCTGCTGGGCTCTACCGCCAATGACGTGCTGCACGGCGCGCCGTGTGATGTGCTGGCCGTCAAACTGGTGAAAAACCCTTCTTAAATCAATGAGGGTCAAATGTGGGAAGGGGCTTGCCCCCGATGGCGGAGTGTCAGTCACCAGATGTATCGACTGACAGACTGCTATCGGGGGCAAGCCCCCTCCCACATTTAAACTGCATTCTCATATGAAAAACCCGGTGCTCATCAGATGAGCACCGGGTTTTTCAATACACTGGAATCACTCAGGCATCCAGCTCAGCCCAACGCTCCATCAGCACTTCCAGCTCCTGGTTCAATGTCTCCAGGGAAGCGATGACCTTGGCGGTTTCAGCCGCAGGGCGCAGGTAGAAACCCGCGTCAGCCATTTCCGCTTCCACCGCGGCAATCTGCTGTTCCTTGGCGTCGATGTCACCCGGCAAGGCTTCCAGCTCGCGCTGCAGCTTGTAGCTGAGTTTCTTCTTGCCAACCGGTGCCGCCGGCTCAGCGGGTGCCGCAGCGGCAGCCGGGGCGACGACCGCCGAGTTCAGGTCGGCCTTGCCGGACTTGCTCTCGGTCACACCCAGCAGGCGCGGCGAGCCGCCCTGACGCAGCCAGTCCTGGTAACCACCCACATATTCACGCACCTTGCCTTCACCTTCGAAGACCAGGGTACTGGTGACCACGTTGTCGAGGAATGCCCGGTCGTGGCTGACCATCAGCACCGTGCCGTTGAAGGTCAGCAAGACCTCTTCGAGCAACTCGAGGGTTTCCACATCGAGGTCGTTGGTCGGTTCGTCGAGCACCAGCAGGTTGGCCGGCTTGCTGAACAGCTTGGCCAGCAGCAGGCGCGCACGTTCCCCGCCGGACAGGGCTTTGACCGGCGTGCGTGCACGCTGCGGGCTGAACAGGAAGTCGCCCAGGTAGCTGAGCACATGGCGGCTCTGGCCGTCGATATCGATAAAGTCGCGACCTTCGGCAACGTTGTCGATCACGGTTTTTTCCAGGTCCAACTGATGGCGCAACTGGTCGAAGTAGGCCACGTCGATCTTGGTGCCCTCCTCCACCTTGCCGCTGGTGGGCTGCAGGCCGCTGAGCATCAGCTTGAGCAACGTGGTCTTGCCGGTGCCGTTGGCGCCCAGCAGGCCGATACGATCGCCGCGCTGCAAGACCATGGAGAAGTCCTTGATCAGGAACGGACCGTCCGGGTGATGGAAGCTGACGTTTTCCAGCACCATCACTTGCTTGCCCGACTTTTCGGCGGTATCCAGCTGGATATTGGCCTTGCCGGTGCGCTCGCGACGTTCGCTGCGTTCCACGCGCAGAGCTTTCAGGGCGCGTACGCGGCCTTCGTTACGGGTGCGGCGCGCCTTGATACCCTGGCGGATCCAGACTTCTTCCTGGGCCAGCTTCTTGTCGAACAGCGCATTGGCGGTTTCTTCAGCGGCCAGGGCGGCTTCCTTGTGCACCAGGAAGCTGGCGTAGTCGCCGTTCCAGTCGATCAGGCCACCACGGTCCAGTTCGAGGATGCGCGTCGCCAGGCTCTGCAGGAAAGCACGGTCGTGCGTGATGAACAGCACAGCCCCCTGGAAGTCCTTGATGGCTTCTTCCAGCCAGGCGATCGCGCCGATGTCCAGGTGGTTGGTCGGCTCGTCGAGCAGCAACAGGTCCGGCTCGGATACCAATGCCTGGGCCAGCAGCACACGGCGACGCCAGCCGCCGGACAACTCGGCCAGGGTCTTGTCGGCAGGCAATTGCAGGCGGCTCAGGGTGCTGTCCACCAACTGCTGCAGGCGCCAGCCATCGCGGGCTTCGAGGTCTTGCTGGACGTGCATCAGCTTGTCCAGATCGGCATCGGTCACACAGTTCTGCGCCAGATGATGGTATTCGGCGAGCAATGCGCCGACACCGTCCAGGCCCTCGGCAACCACGTCGAACACTGTCCGTCCGTCGGCTACCGGCAATTCCTGCGGCAGCTCGCCAATCTTGAGGCCCGGCGCGCGCCATACGGCGCCGTCATCGGGTTTCTGATCGCCTTTTACCAGCTTCATCATGCTGGACTTGCCGGTGCCATTGCGGCCGATGATGCACACCCGCTCACCACGGGCGATCTGCCAGGACACCTTGTCCAACAACGGCATAGCGCCGAAAGCAAGGGACACATCGCTGAATTTGAGCAGGGTCATGAGCTTCTCCAAAAACTGGGCGCGCATTCTACCTGAGTTGCGGGTGGGATGCGGCCGGCATTTTCGCTATAAACAGGTTCTACAGGACATTTGCGTCTAACTTGGATCAAGCGGGTCGCAAAGCTTTCACCGGCTGCGGGCAAAAGGCTAAGCTAGGGGCAGTCAGTGTCGGCGGTGCCGGCGCTATTCGTGATTTCTCTGCACGGACGTCTCATGCGCAGCCGCCTTTTCAGCTTTTTATCTTGTCTGCTTCTTTCCGCCACCGCCGTTCAATCCGCCCAGGCCGTGGATCTCACCACCCAACGTCAATATTACGATGAAGCCAAGCGCGCCCTGGCCAAAGGCGACAGCGGCCCCTACATGCAATACAGCCAGGCCCTGGCCGATTACCCGCTTACGCCGTACCTGGCCTACGACGAGCTGACCGCGCGCCTGAAAACCGCGAGCAACGAGGAAATCGAACAATTCCTCGCCAAAAACGGCGACCTGCCCCAGGCCAACTGGATGAAGTTGCGCTGGTTGCGCTGGCTGGCCGACCGTGGCGACTGGCAGACCTTTGAAAAGTACTACGACCCCAAGCTCAACTTCGTCGAACTGGACTGCCTGCACGGTCAATATCAGCTCACCCACAACCTGAAAGCTGAAGGCTACAAGACCACCGAAAAGCTGTGGATGACCGGCAAGACTCAACCCACCGCCTGCGATGCCACCTTCGGTCAATGGGCGGCCGACGGCCAGCTCACCGAGAAAAAGATCTGGGACCGCGCCAAACTCGCCGCCGAAGCGCGCAACTACGCACTGGCCAACAGCCTGGTGAAAACCTTGCCGACCCTCGGCGCCCAGGGCCGCTTGATGGTGGATGTCGCGCAAAAGCCTGACATGCTCGGCGACCCGTCGCGCTTCCTGCCGGCCACCGAAGCCATGTCCGATGCAGTTGGCCTGGGCCTACGCCGCCTGGCACGCCAGGACCCGGACAAGGCCATGGCCCTGCTCGACGGCTACGCCAGCAGCATGCACTTCTCCCGTGACGAAAAAGTGTCGATCGCCCGCGAAATCGGCCTGACCCTGGCGCGCCGCTACGACCCGCGCGCGCTGGACGTGATGACCCAGTACGATCCGGAGCTGCGTGACAATACCGTCTCCGAATGGCGCCTGCGCCTGTTGCTGCGCCTGGCTCGCTGGGAAGAAGCCTACCAGCTCACCCGCAAACTCCCGCAAGACCTGGCGACCACCAACCGCTGGCGCTACTGGCAGGCGCGCAGCCTGGAACTGGCCGAACCGAAAAACCCACAGGCGCTGGTGCTGTACAAAAACGTGGCCAAGGAACGGGACTTCTACGGGTTCCTCGCCGCCGATCGCTCCAAAGCGCCCTACCAGCTGACCAACAAGCCACTGGTCATGAGCCAGGCACTGATGAACAAAGTGCGCAACACCCCCGGCGTGCGTCGTGCCCTGGAGTTCTATGCGCGGGGCCAGGTGGTGGATGGCCGCCGCGAGTGGTACCACGTCAGCCGTCACTTCAACCGTGACGAGATGGTGGCCCAGGCCAAGCTGGCCTACGACATGAAGTGGTATTTCCCGGCAATCCGTACCATCAGCCAGGCGCAATACTGGGACGACCTGGATATCCGCTTCCCGATGGCGCACCGCGACACCCTGGTGCGCGAGGCCAAGGTGCGTGGACTGCATTCAAGCTGGGTGTTCGCCATCACCCGCCAGGAAAGCGCCTTCATGGACGACGCCCGCTCCGGTGTCGGCGCCAGCGGCCTGATGCAACTGATGCCTGGCACCGCCAAGGAAACCGCACGCAAGTTCAGCATCCCGCTGGCCTCCCCGGCCCAGGTGCTCGACCCGGACAAGAACATCCAGCTCGGCGCCGCCTACCTGAGCCAGGTGCACAGCCAGTTCAGCGGCAACCGCGTCCTCGCCTCTGCCGCCTACAACGCCGGCCCCGGCCGTGTGCGCCAATGGCTGCGCGGGGCGGACCACCTGAGCTTCGATGTGTGGGTTGAAAGCATTCCTTTCGACGAAACCCGCCAGTATGTGCAGAACGTCCTGTCTTATTCGGTGATCTACGGGCAAAAGCTCAACTCCCCCCAACCGCTGGTGGATTGGCATGAGCGCTACTTCGACGATCAGTAACTACCTGTAGTGAGCGGGCTCGCCCTAATGCCTGTCAGTTAAGCGATAGAGCGGACGATGGATAACCTGTGGGAGGGGGCTTGCTCCCGATGGACTGCGTAGCAGGCCCATTTTTGAGGCCGCTTCGCGGCCTATCGGGAGCAAGCCCCCTCCCACAATGACCGCGTTAAGCCTTAACTGACTGGCATTAGGGCTTGCCCTCCAGCGCGGCAAGCCCGCTCACTACAATTTGTCGCCTTGCTTCCCGTCACTGAACTGCAAAGCGGCCAATCGTGCATATAGAGGATTGCTCGCAATCAACTGCTGGTGCGTACCGACCGCGATCAATTTGCCTTGATCCATGACTGCGATCCGATCCGCGTTCTTGACGGTTGCCAATCGATGCGCAATCACCAGGGTGGTGCGCCCTTGCATCAACTGCGGCAGCGCCTGCTGGATCAAATGCTCGCTCTGGGCATCCAGGGCGCTGGTGGCCTCGTCCAACAGCAGGATGGGCGCATCTACCAGCAATGCACGCGCGATGGCCAGGCGTTGGCGTTGACCGCCGGAAAGGCCCATGCCGCCGTCGCCGAGGTGGGTCTGGTAGCCGTCGGGCATTTGCAGGATAAAGTCGTGGGCGTGGGCGATGCGCGCGGCGGCTTCGACCTGCTCACGCGTGGCGGACGGGTTGCCGTAGCGGATGTTTTCTTCGACGCTGCCGAAAAACAGCGCCGGGCTCTGGGATACCAGGGCAAAATGCCGACGCAGGTCCATGGGGTCGAGATCGGTCAGCGGGTGGCCTTCCAACAGGATGCGGCCTTGTTGTGGATCGTAGAAGCGCAGCAACAGGTCGAAAATCGTCGATTTACCCGCCCCGGACGGCCCCACCAGGGCGAGGGTTTCGCCAGGGTTGATCGTGAGGCTCAGGCCATCGATGGCATAGCGGTCTGGCCGCGACGGGTAGGAAAAATGCAGGTCCTGCAATTCCATACGCCCGCTGACCCGCTCCGGCAACTGCAGCGTGCCAGTGGCCGGTGCCTGGATCTCGTTGCTCGACTGCAATAGCTCGCCGATACGCTCAGCGGCCCCCGCAGCGCGCTGCAATTCCCCCAGCACCTCACTCAAAGTGCCTACGGCACTGCCGACGATCAAGCTATAGAACACAAACGCCGCCAGTTCACCGCCGGAAATGCGCCCGCTGATCACGTCCATGCCACCCACCCACAGCATCACCCCCACGGCGCCCAGCACCAGCATGATCACCAGGGTAATCAGCCAGGCCCGTTGGGCGATGCGCTTGCGCGCCGTGGCAAACGCGTCTTCCACGGTCACGGCGAAGCGTTGTTCGTCCTGCACCTGGTGGTTGTAGGCTTGCACGGTCTTGATCTGGCCGAGGGTCTCGGACACGTAGCTGCCCACATCGGCGATACGGTCCTGGCTCAGGCGCGAGAGGCTGCGCACGCGGCGACCGAAAATCAGGATCGGTGCCAGCACCAGCGGCAAGGCCACCACCACGATACTGGTCAGCTTGGGGTTGGTGACAAACAACAAAACGATGCCGCCGATGACCATCAACCCGTTACGCAGAAACAACGACAAGGACGAGCCGATCACCGATTGCAGCAGCGTGGTGTCGGTGGTCAGCCGTGACTGGATTTCCGAACTGCGATTGTTTTCATAGAACCCCGGATGCAGATAGATCAGGTGGTTGAACACCTGCCGACGGATGTCCGCCACCACCCGCTCGCCAATCCACGAGACCAGGTAGAACCGGGTAAAGGTGCCGACGGCCAGGCCCAGCACCAGCACCATGAACAGCCCGATGGACTGGTTGAGCAGGTGCGGTGACTGGGTCATGAACCCTCGGTCTACCAACAGACGGATGCCCTGCCCCATCGACAAGGTGATACCCGCCGTGACAATCAGCGCCAACAAGGCTGCCAGCGCCTGCCAGCGATAGGGCGCGATAAAACGGCTGGCCAAGCGAATCGCATGACGTTGACGGACTGAGAACATGGAGGGTTTCACCTGCGCCAAGAAAGAGAGGTCTGTGCACAGCAACATTGGGGGAACTTGTGTAAATAACAATGAGTCAGGTTATTTATGCCCGCCGATACAGGCTGCTAGAGGCTATCGGTCTAAAGCACGGCTGGAAATATGTATCGGTTTCTGGTGGACTGGATACCCGCACCGTGACTTTGCAAGGAGTTGTAATAGCTCGGTCACGCGGAGAAATTAAACTAGGTACACAACCTGATGAGGAGACAGGCCATGACCTTGCAAAACAGCAGCGATGCCAAAATTAACGTAATCCGCCAACCGCAGCAGTTGCCTTGCTCGTACATCGACGCCAAGGGCCGCGAGGTTCAGATTACCGAAGAGATGATCCAGCAAGCGTGTCACGAGCTGGAACAGCGACTGGTCAAACCTGCCCAGCAAGGCTGAAGCGCCCACGCTCTTTCAAACCCGGCCTCGATGGCCGGGTTTTTTATTGTGTGCTCGTTTATTGGGTGCTAGATCGTTACCGCACCCAAGGCGGACACGATGTTCGACAAGGCTGGCGATTCGCCGTTGATCCGCACGCGCAGACCATCGATCTCGCGGCGCTCCGGATAGTGCTTGCGCAGCAGGTCGAAAGCCTTGCGCTGCTCTTGCACGCTGCCTACGAGGCTGCGGCGAAAATCCGCATCATCACGGCGCGGGTCATACACGCTGCGGCACAAGGTCGCCAGCGCCCAGGCCGGGTCGGTCGAGGCATTCAGGTGCACCTCGGCCAGCCACGGCGCCGGCAGCAGGTCGCTCAATTGAATACTGGCCGGCTGGCCCAGATGCGCACAGAGCGCTTGATAGATCTGCGCCGTACCACGTTGCTTGCCGTCCAGGCTGTAGCCGGCAATATGCGGAGTGGCCAGCACGCACAGATCAGCCAGGTCGACATCCACCTGCGGCTCGCCTTCCCACACGTCCAGCACCGCTTGCAGGTCTTCGCGAGCCAGCAACACCTCGCGCAAGGCTGCGTTGTCGACCACCGGCCCCCGGCTGGCATTGATCAGCCAAGTGCCGGGCTTGAGACGATTCAGACGCTCGCGATCAAACAGATGCCAGGTGGAACCATTGCCGGATTGAGTCAGCGGCGTGTGCAGGCTGATGACATCGCATTGTTCGATGATCTGCTCCAGGCTGACGTAATCACCGTCTTCGGCGATCTGGCGCGGTGGGTCGCACACCCGCACATTCCAGCCCAGGCCCTTGAGCACCTTGACCAGGCGCCCGCCCACTTCACCCGCGCCCACCACGCCGTAGGTGCGCTGCTTGAGGTCGGCCCCCTCGATTTCAGCCAGGGTGTGCAAGCTGCCCAGCACATAATCCACCACACCCCGCGCATTGCAGCCGGGGGCGCTGGACCAGGCAATGCCGGCCTGCGTGAAGTATTCCAGGTCCAGGTGATCGGTGCCGATGGTGCAGGTTCCGACAAACCGCACCGCAGTCCCCTCCAGCAAGGCTCGGTTGACGTGGGTCACCGAACGCACTAACAGCACATCGGCCTGCTCGACCGTGGCGCGGTCGATGGAGCGACCGGGCACCCGGCGAATTTCGCCAAACCCTTCGAAGAAGGCATCGAGCAGCGGGATATTTTCGTCGGCAACAATCAGCATGGCAGGCTCCTTTCGCGGACCCGCAGTGTAACAGCGCGCATTCCCGGTGGGAGGGGCTTGCTCCCGATAGCGGTAGTCAGTTGCACATTTGTCTCTGAACCGCCGCTATCGGGAGCAAGCCCCCTCCCACTTGGATTCGCGGTGTTGGGGGAGGACGCTTACAAATCGCTAACACAGGTTTTTTCCTGGCCAATGCGTCAAAGCGTAGAATCCGCCGTCCTTGCACTTCGCTTCCCGATTGGACACCCCCGCACGTGAACACTGCCACCACCCCCCTCACCCGCCCCGCCCGTATCAGTCGGGAAGTGCGCGGCCTGCTGACCCTCGCCCTGCCGATCATGATCGGCCAACTGGCAACCACGGCGATGAGCTTTGTCGACGCCGTGATGGCCGGGCGCGTCAGCCCGCAGGATCTGGCGGCGGTGGGCCTGGGCAATTCGATCTGGATTCCGGTGTATCTGCTGATGACCGGCACCCTGCTGGCCACCACGCCGAAAGTCGCCCAGCGCTACGGCGCCGGCCAGTTCAGCGAGATCGGCCCACTGGTGCGCCAAGCCCTGTGGCTGGCGCTGGTGGTCGGGATCAGTGCCGCGTTGTTGCTGCTCTGCGCCGAACCCATCCTGCATGCCATGAAGGTCGAGCCCGACCTGATCGAACCCTCCATGGGCTACCTGCACGGTATCGCCGCAGGCATGCCGGCTGTCGCGTTCTATTACGTGTTGCGCTGTTTCAGTGACGGCCTGGGCCGCACGCGGCCAAGCATGGTCATGGGCCTGTGTGGGTTGGCGCTGAACATTCCCCTGAACTACATCTTCATCTACGGCCACCTGGGCGTACCGGCCATGGGCGGCGCGGGCTGCGGTTGGGCCACGGCGATTGCGATGTGGGTGATGATGCTCGGCCTGGCCGCCTGGACCCGCTGGGGGCCGGCCTATCAGAGCAGCGAGCTGTTCAAGCGTTTCGACTGGCCCCAGTGGTCGGTGATCAAGCGCGTGCTGGGCATCGGCCTGCCCATCGGCGTCGCGATCTTTGCCGAGTCGAGCATCTTCGCGGTGATCGCCCTGCTGATCGGCAGCCTGGGCGCTACCGTGGTCTCGGGTCACCAGATCGCGCTGAACGTCAGTTCCCTGGTGTTCATGATTCCTTACTCCCTGAGCATGGCGATCACTGTACGCGTCGGCCAGGCCCTGGGCCGTGGCGAACCCCGTGAAGCGCGCTTTGCCGCCGGGGTCGGCATGGGTACGGCGTTGGCGTACGCCTGCTTGTCCTGCGGCCTGATGCTGGTGTTCCGCGAACAGATTGCGACGATCTACACCCCCGACCCGGTCGTGATCCACCTGGCCTCGACGCTGATCGTGTTTTCGGCGCTGTTCCAGTTCTCCGACTCGGTCCAGGTCACCGCCGCCGGCGCGCTGCGTGGTTACCAGGATACCCGGGTGACCATGGTGCTGACGTTGTTCGCCTATTGGGGCGTGGGCCTGCCGGTGGGCTACGCCCTGGGCCTGACCGACTGGCTCGGCGCGCCCAGCGGCCCAAGCGGCTTGTGGCAAGGGCTGATCGTGGGCTTGAGCTGTGCGGCGGGGATGCTGCTGGTACGCCTGGCGCGCAGTGCACGCCGGCGCATCCGTGCGCACAAGGCGTATAGCTAGGAACGCAATTCAGGAAGCGTTCTTGCGAATCCAATACAGGTACGTACCGGCCTGCTCCTGCTGATCCACCAGTTCGTGGTCAAGGAACACGCAGAACTTGGGGATATCGCGGCGGGTCGACGGGTCGGTCGCGATCACCTTGAGCAAGCCGCCCGGCGGCAGGTCACGGATGTGTTGATGCAGCATCATCACCGGCTCCGGGCAGTTGAGGCCCGTTGCATCGAGCACTGCGTCTACAGGCAAATCGAGGGGTTGGTTCATACATCACTCCTGAAACGGCACGGCTCAAAATGTGGGAGCGGGCTTGCTCGCGAAGACGCGGGCACATTCAACATGGATTTCGACGGTTATACCGCTTTCGCGAGCAAGCCCGCTCCCACAGGGGTTTTGTGGTCAGTTCAAGTCTTCAGCGGGTCTTGGGTTTCTTCGCAGTTTCCAGCCGACGCAAGTGGCAAGTCACTTCTTCACGATCGTGATACAGCTGTTTGCAGCCGATCTCCACGCGAATGCCGCGCGCCTTGAAGCCTTCCTCGATACGCTCCAGCAAGCGCTTGACTTCGGCATAGCGCTGCTTCATCGGCAACTTGAGGTTCACCACCGCCTCACGACAATGCCCCTCGCCGATCCAGGTTTCCAGCAGCGCCGCATTACGTGCAGGCTTTTCAACGATGTCGCAGACCATCCAGTCCACCGGCTGCTTGGGCACGAAGGTGAAGCCGTCGGCCATCAAATGCTGCACCAGGCCGGTGTCCATCAGGCTTTCGGCCATGGGGCCGTTATCGATGGCGGTCACCAGCATGCCGCGGTTGACCAGTTGCCAGGTCCAGCCGCCCGGTGCTGCGCCCAGGTCGACGCCCGTCATGTCGCTGTGCAGCCGCTCGTCCCACTGCTCGCGGGGGATGAAGTGGTGCCACGCCTCTTCCAGTTTCAACGTCGAGCGGCTCGGCGCTTCGCGGGGGAACTTCAGGCGGGGGATACCCATCGGCCACATCGCCGAATTATTCGACTCGGCCAGGCCCATGAACACCTCACGACCACTCTTGAAGGTCAGCAGCAGGCGCGGCTTGCTCGGGTCGTCCACCAGCTTGCCGGCGTTCAACAAGGCTTTGCGCAGGTGCACTTCGAATTTCTTGCAGAAATTCGACAGCTCTTTGCCGTCGTTGGTGTCGACCATTTCCAGCCACAGGCTGCCGCACACCGGGAAGCCTTGCAGGTGCGCGAGGATCACGCTGATGCGATCCGTTTCCGGCAAGTCGATAAACACCCCGCGCGCCCACTGCCTTGGGAAGATCAACTCGGCAAAACACTGGCCGTGCATCAGGCGCTGGGCGCCGTCTTCTTCGGTGCAGACAAATTCGGCGCAGGCGCTGCCGGTCTTGGCCTTGGCATAGCCGGAAACGTTCAGGCGCGCGGCGTGCTCCGCGATCTCGGAACAGACTTCGCCTTCAAAACCCGGGCGGCAGTGCATAAAAAGGGTGTTCATCAACTCTCCTGGTGAATCGACCGGCTTGCGCTATCGCAATACCTGTCATGAAAACCCGCGCATGATAACGGAGTTCTGAACCTTGGACTTAGCGATAGAGTCCAGTTATTAGCCTGCTAATGAAAACAGGGCTAACGTGTAAGGCTCTGTTCGTCCCGTCAGGTCCGTAGCCGTGCGGACCATAAGGAGTCACGTAATGTCATCCCTTGATAGCCTGAGAACCCTTAAAACACTGGAAATAGACAGCAAGACCTACCACTACTTCAGCCTGCCCGAAGCCGCCAAGAGCCTGGGTGACCTGGACACGTTGCCGATGTCGCTCAAGGTGCTGCTGGAAAACCTGCTGCGCTGGGAAGACGCCAAGACCGTCACCGGTGCCGACCTCAAGGCCATCGCCGCCTGGCTCAAAGAGCGCCGGTCCGACCGCGAGATCCAATACCGCCCCGCACGGGTGCTGATGCAGGACTTCACCGGCGTACCGGCCGTGGTCGACCTGGCCGCCATGCGCGCCGCCGTGGCCAAGGCTGGCGGCGACCCGCAGCGCATCAACCCGCTCTCCCCGGTGGACTTGGTGATCGACCACTCGGTGATGGTCGACAAGTTCGGCAGCACCAGCGCGTTCGAGCAGAACGTCGACATTGAAATGCAGCGCAACGGCGAACGCTACGCCTTCCTGCGCTGGGGCCAGAGCGCCTTTGACAACTTCAGTGTGGTACCGCCCGGCACCGGCATCTGCCACCAGGTCAACCTCGAATACCTGGGCCGCACCGTATGGACCAAGGACGAAGACGGCCGCACCTACGCATTCCCCGACACACTGGTGGGCACCGATTCCCACACCACCATGATCAACGGCCTGGGTGTACTCGGCTGGGGGGTGGGCGGGATCGAAGCGGAAGCGGCGATGCTCGGCCAACCGGTGTCGATGCTGATTCCGGAAGTCATTGGCTTCAAGCTCACCGGCAAGCTCAAGGAAGGCATCACCGCTACCGACCTGGTGCTGACCGTCACCCAGATGCTGCGCAAAAAAGGCGTAGTGGGTAAATTCGTCGAGTTCTACGGCGACGGCCTGGCCGACCTGCCTCTGGCGGACCGCGCCACCATCGCCAACATGGCCCCGGAATATGGCGCCACCTGCGGGTTTTTCCCGGTTGATGAAGTGACCCTGGACTACCTGCGCCTGTCCGGTCGCCCGAGCGAAACCGTCAAGCTGGTTGAGGCCTACACCAAGGCCCAGGGCCTATGGCGCAATGCGGGCCAGGAGCCGGTGTTCACCGACAGCCTGGCGCTGGACATGGGCGACGTCGAAGCCAGCCTCGCCGGGCCGAAACGCCCGCAGGACCGGGTCTCGCTGCCCAATGTGGGCCAGGCGTTCAGCGACTTCCTCGACCTGCAGTTCAAACCCGCCAGCAAAGAAGAGGGCCGCCTGGAAAGCGAGGGCGGCGGTGGCGTCGCGGTGGGCAATGCCGACCTGGTGGGCGAAACCGACTATGAAGAGGCTGGCCAGACCTATCGCTTGAAAAACGGCGCTGTGGTGATCGCGGCGATCACCTCCTGCACCAACACCTCCAACCCCAGCGTGATGATGGCGGCCGGGCTGGTAGCGAAAAACGCCGTGGAAAAGGGCCTGACCCGCAAACCTTGGGTCAAGAGTTCCCTGGCGCCCGGCTCCAAGGTGGTCACCGACTACTACAAGGCGGCGGGCCTCACCCAATACCTGGACAAACTGGGCTTCGACCTGGTGGGTTATGGCTGCACCACCTGCATCGGCAACTCCGGCCCATTGCCCGAGCCGATTGAAAAGGCCATCCAGAAAGCCGACCTCACCGTCGCGTCGGTTCTGTCCGGCAACCGCAACTTCGAAGGCCGCGTACACCCGCTGGTGAAAACCAACTGGCTGGCCTCACCGCCGCTGGTGGTGGCGTATGCGCTGGCCGGTACGGTGCGCATCGATATCAGCCGCGAACCGCTGGGCAACGACCGGGATGGCAAGCCGGTGTACCTCAAGGACATCTGGCCAAGCAGCCAGGAAATCGCCGACGCGGTGGCCCAGGTCAGCACGGGCATGTTCCACAAGGAATACGCCGAGGTGTTTGCCGGGGACGCGCAATGGCAAGCGATTGAAGTACCGCAGGCCGCGACCTACGTATGGCAGAAGGACTCCACCTACATCCAGCACCCGCCGTTCTTCGATGATATTGCCGGGCCTTTGCCGGTGATCGAGGATGTCAAAGGCGCCAAGGTGCTGGCCCTGCTGGGGGATTCGGTGACCACCGACCACATCTCCCCTGCCGGTAATATCAAGACCGACAGCCCCGCCGGTCGCTACCTGCGCGAGCAAGGCGTGGAACCGCGCGACTTCAACTCCTACGGCTCACGCCGGGGCAACCATGAAGTGATGATGCGCGGCACCTTTGCCAATATCCGCATCCGCAACGAAATGCTCGGCGGCGAGGAAGGCGGCAATACGTTGTATATCCCCACCGGCGAGAAGATGGCGATCTACGATGCAGCGATGAAGTACCAGGCGGCGGGCACGCCGCTGGTGGTGGTTGCCGGGCAAGAATACGGCACCGGCTCCAGCCGCGACTGGGCGGCCAAGGGTACCAACCTGTTGGGGGTCAAGGCGGTGATCGCCGAGAGTTTCGAGCGTATCCACCGCTCCAACCTGGTGGGCATGGGCGTGCTGCCCTTGCAGTTCAAGCTGGATCAGAACCGCAAGACACTCAAACTGAGCGGCCGGGAGACGATCGATATTCTTGGGCTGACCCATGCCGAGATCGAGCCGCGAATGAACCTGACGCTGGTGATTACCCGGGAAGATGGCAGCACCGAGAAGGTCGAGGTGCTGTGCCGGATTGATACCCTGAACGAAGTCGAATACTTCAAAGCCGGGGGCATCCTGCACTACGTACTGCGCCAACTGATCGCCTCGTAGAAAACCAGGCAAATCAAAGGAGACCCAATGTGGGAGGGGGCTTGCCCCCTCCCACTTTTTTTACTGTGTTGCGATCAGAACAACCAGCGCCACAGCAACACCAGCACCACCACAGCCAGCACCGGCCGTGCAATACGGTAGGCCTTGGGATGCTTGCGCTTCCACTGCTTGACCACACCACTGAACTTGTCGCTGAAAGTCTTGCTCCAGGCATAGGCCTGGTTGATCCCACCTACGCGCTCGTCATCCAGGTTCTGCGGCGCGGTGGCGCGGCCCAGTTGCTTGCTGACCCAGCGGTTGACGCGGGTCATCAGGCGGTTGCTCAGCGGGCGCTCGATGTCGCAGAACAGGATGACGCGGGTCTGTTCGGTTTCGTTCTTCACCCAGTGCACATAGGTTTCGTCGAACATCACGTCTTCACCGTCGCGCCAGGCATAGATCTGGCCGTCGACAAAGATGCGGCAGTCGTCGGAGTTCGGCGTGGACAGGCCCAAGTGATAACGCAGGGAACCGGCAAACGGGTCGCGGTGCGGATTCAGGTGGCTGCCGCCCGGCAACAGCGCGAACATCGCGCCCTTGACGTTAGGGATGCTGCTCACCAGTGCCACGGTTTTCGGGCACAGTGCCTCGGCCGACGGCAGCGGTTTGTCGTACCACTTGAGGTAGAAACGCTTCCAGCCCTTTTTGAAGAACGAGCCGAAACCGGCGTCGTTGTTCTTTTCGGCGGCGCGGATGTAACCCTCGTCGAACAGGTGCATGGCCTCTTCGCGGATCACTTCCCAGTTGTCCTTGAGCACATCCAGTTCGGGGAACTTGCTGCGGTCCAGGTAGGGTTTGGACGGCACCGCCGAAAACAGGTACATCAAGGCGTTATAAGGGGCGAACAGCGCCGAATGGTTGACGAACTGACGCAACACCGGCAAACGCGCCTTGCCGCGCAAGTGCACGTACAGAATGCTGCCGATAAAAAGCGACAGCACCGACAGTTTGGCGGCCAAAGAAAAGGTCATGCAGCAACTCCTGGAAATAAGCGCCTGGCCAACAGCAGACGTAGCAGCCGGCCATGATAAACACTTGAGCCAGTATGCAGAAGGCCCAGGTCGACCGGCTGACCTACATCAACCCCCTTGGATAAAGACTTGTAGTGAGCGGGCTTGCCCCGCGCTGGGGGGCGAAGCCGCCCTAATCCAGACACCTCGGTCTTTCTAAAACACCGCGGCGTGCTTGTTGGGGCGGCTGCGCCCCCCAGCGCGGGGCAAGCCCGCTCACTACAGGCGATCAAGCCTGGTTCTCTTGCTCGGTAAACAAATCACTGAACAGCATGCTCGACAGGTAGCGCTCACCGGAGTCCGGCAGGATCACCACGATGGTCTTGCCCTGCATTTCCGGTTTCTCGGCCAGGCGCACGGCCACGGCCATGGCGGCGCCACAGGAAATACCGCACAGGATCCCCTCCTCCTGCATCAGGCGCAGGGCCATGGCCTTGGACTCATCGTCGGTCACCAGTTCGACGCGGTCGACCATCGACAAATCGAGGTTTTTCGGCACGAAACCGGCGCCGATCCCCTGGATTTTATGCGGGCTGGGCTTGATCTCTTCACCAGCCAGCGCCTGAGTGATCACCGGCGAGATGATCGGCTCGACGGCCACCGACACAATCGGCTTACCGACCGTCTTCTTGATATACCGCGACACGCCAGTGATGGTGCCGCCGGTGCCCACGCCTGCCACGAGCACATCCACGGCGCCGTCGGTGTCGTTCCAGATTTCCGGGCCGGTGGTTTTTTCGTGGATCGCCGGGTTGGCCGGGTTCTCGAACTGGCCCGGCATAAAGTACTGGGACGGATCGCCGGCAACGATTTCGCCGGCTTTTTCGATGGCGCCCTTCATGCCTTTGGCCGGCTCGGTCAGCACCAGTTCGGCACCGAGGGCCTTGAGTACCTTACGGCGTTCGATGCTCATGGACGCTGGCATGGTCAGCAGCAGTTTGTAGCCACGGGCCGCAGCGACAAAGGCCAGGCCAATGCCGGTGTTGCCGGATGTCGGCTCGACGATGGTCATGCCCGGCTTGAGTTTGCCGGTGCTCTCGGCGTCCCAGATCATATTCGCGCCAATGCGGCACTTCACCGAATAGCCCGGGTTACGCCCCTCGATCTTGGCCAGGATGGTCACGCCACGCGGTGCGATGCGGTTGATCTGTACCAGGGGCGTATTACCGATGGAGTGCGCGTTGTCTGCAAAGATGCGGCTCATGACGGGTCCTTAAAGCAATTTGAACAATGGCCCCAAGGGTATGCCTCGTCATCCGAGGCGTCCAGTCAGAGGAACGTTGCGCCCACGCCAAAGGTCCATCGCCTATACCGTTGGAGAACCTCACTATGAAACGTCGCTACAGTGGGCTGCTATGGATCGTCGCCGTACTGGTGGTGCTGTTGATCGCCCTGGACCTGGCCCTGCCCTATCTGGTGCGCAATTACCTCAATGACAAGCTCGCCGACATGGGCGATTACCGTGGCCAGGTCACTGATGTGGACGTGGCGCTGTGGCGCGGCGCGTACCGGATCAACGGCTTGCAGATCGTCAAGGTCGACGGCAAGGTGCCGGTGCCGTTCGTCAAGGCGCCAGTGATCGACTTGTCGGTGAGCTGGCATTCGCTGTGGTACGACCACGCCGTGGTGGCCGAGGTGCAGTTCTTCCAGCCGGAGCTGAATTTTGTCGACGGCGGCAACCAACAATCCTCGCAGACCGGTAAGGGCACCGACTGGCGTGAACAGTTGGGCAAACTGTTGCCGATCACGCTCAACGAAGTGCGCATTCAAGACGGCAAGATCGCCTTTCACAACTTCACCTCCAAGCCGCCGGTGAATATCAAGGCCAGTTCGGTGAACGCCAGTTTCTACAACCTGACCAATGTGGTCGACGTCCAGGGCAAGCGTGACGCCAGCTTCGAAGGTAAAGCCCTGTTGCAGGGCCAGGCTCCGCTGGAAGCCTCCGCCACCTTTGACCCGTTGAGCAATTTCGAAGATTTCGAATTCCGTTTCCGCGCCAAGGACCTGCAACTCAAGCGTATGAACGAGTTTGCCTCGGCCTACGGCAAATTCGACTTCAAGGCCGGCACCGGCGATGTGGTGATCGAGGCCCAAGCCGAAAAAGGCCAGTTGAAAGGCTACATCAAGCCGCTGCTGCGCGATGTCGAGGTGTTCGACTGGCAGCAGGACGTCGAGAACAAGGACAAGAACATCTTCCGCTCGATCTGGGAAGCCGTGGTCGGCGCCAGCGAAACCGTATTGAAGAACCAGAACAAAAACCAGTTTGCCACCCGCGTAGAGTTAAGCGGCAGCGTGCACCAGCAAAATATCAGCGCGTTCTCCGCGTTTTTGGCGATTTTGCGTAACGGTTTCATCCAGGCCTTCAATGCGCGGTATGAACAACCCAAACCCTCGGCGAATTGAATGTGACCGGTCATTCAGAGACTGAATAATCCGCCTGCGTTCACAGTCGCCGGGGCTGCGCGGTATAGTCCGGGCATAGATGAATTCGAGGAATGACCGATGAAGTTCGAAGGCACCCAGGCCTACGTTGCCACCGACGACTTGAAACTGGCCGTCAACGCTGCCATTACTTTGGAACGCCCGTTGCTGGTCAAGGGCGAACCGGGCACCGGCAAGACCATGCTCGCCGAGCAACTGGCCGAATCCTTCGGCGCCAAGCTGATCACCTGGCACATCAAGTCCACCACCAAGGCCCACCAGGGCCTGTACGAGTACGACGCGGTCAGCCGCCTGCGCGACTCGCAGTTGGGCGTGGATAAAGTCCACGACGTGCGCAACTACCTGAAGAAGGGCAAGCTCTGGGAAGCCTTCGAATCCGAAGAACGCGTCATCCTGCTGATCGACGAAATCGACAAGGCCGACATCGAGTTTCCCAATGACCTGCTGCAAGAACTCGACAAGATGGAGTTCTACGTCTACGAAATCGACGAGACCATCAAGGCCAAAAAACGCCCGATCATCATCATTACCTCCAACAACGAAAAAGAACTGCCGGACGCCTTCCTGCGCCGCTGCTTCTTCCATTACATCGCCTTCCCCGACCGCACCACCCTGCAAAAGATCGTGGATGTGCACTACCCCGATATCAAGAAAGAACTGGTCAGCGAAGCGCTGGACGTATTCTTTGATGTGCGCAAAGTCCCGGGCCTGAAGAAAAAACCTTCCACTTCCGAACTGGTCGACTGGCTCAAACTGCTGATGGCCGACAACATCGGCGAGGCCGTGCTGCGCGAGCGCGACCCGACCAAGGCCATTCCGCCCCTGGCCGGCGCCCTGGTGAAGAACGAGCAGGACGTTCAGTTGCTGGAACGCCTGGCCTTCATGAGCCGTCGCGGTAATCGATAATGTTGCTCAACCTGTTCAATGAGATGCGTGCAGCCAAGGTGCCAGTGTCGGTACGCGAGCTGCTCGACCTGATCAACGCCCTGAAACAGCGGGTGACGTTCGCCGACATGGACGAGTTTTACTACTTGGCCCGGGCGATTCTGGTCAAGGACGAACGGCATTACGACAAGTTCGACCGCGCCTTCGGTGCCTACTTCAACGGCCTGGAAAAACTCGATGACCATCTGCAGGCGCTGATCCCGGAAGACTGGCTGCGCAAGGAGTTCGAACGCTCGCTGACCGATGAGGAACGCGCGCAGATCCAGTCCCTGGGCGGCCTCGACAAATTGATCGAGGAATTCAAGAAACGCCTGGAAGAACAGAAAGAACGCCACGCCGGCGGCAACAAGTGGATCGGCACCGGCGGCACCAGCCCATTCGGCTCCGGTGGTTACAACCCGGAAGGTATCCGCGTCGGCGATGCGGGCAAGCGCCAGGGCAAAGCCGTGAAGGTGTGGGACCAGCGCGAGTACAAGAACCTCGACGATCAGGTCGAGCTGGGCACGCGCAACATCAAGATCGCGCTGCGCCGCCTGCGCAAGTTCGCCCGTCAAGGCGCGGCGGAAGAGTTGGACATCGACGGCACCATCGACCACACCGCCCGCGATGCCGGCCTGCTGAATATCCAGATGCGTCCGGAGCGGCGCAACACCATCAAGCTGCTGTTGCTGTTCGATATCGGCGGCTCGATGGACGCCCATGTGAAGATCTGCGAAGAGTTGTTTTCCGCGTGCAAGACCGAGTTCAAGCACCTGGAGTACTTCTACTTCCATAACTTCGTGTACGAGTCGGTGTGGAAGAACAACCAGCGTCGCACCTCGGAACGCACGTCCACACAAGACCTGCTGCACAAGTACGGCGCGGATTACAAAGTGATTTTCATCGGCGACGCGTCGATGGCGCCCTACGAAATCACGCAAGCCGGTGGCAGCGTCGAGCACTGGAACGAGGAGCCTGGGTATGTGTGGATGCAGCGCTTCATGGCCAAGTACAAGAAGCTGATCTGGATTAACCCGTATCCGAAGGACACGTGGGGCTATACGGCGTCGACCGGGATTGTGCGGGAGTTGGTGGAAGACCAGATGTATCCGCTGACCCTGCGCGGGCTCGAAGAAGGCATGCGTTTTCTCTCCAAATAAACACGCCTCCTGAGATCCAATGTGGGAGGGGGCTTGCTCCCGATAGCAGTGTGTCAGTCAGCCCATCAGGTACTGAGCCACCGCCATCGGGAGCAAGCCCCCTCCCACATTTTGATCCCAGTGTCTTTTAGACCGTGGCCAGCCGCAGTAAAAAGTCGACATGCTGCCGGTGTGCAGTCTCCTGCACCACCGGCGTCAACCTCACCGTTTCCCCCGGCAGGCACTGCGCCAATCGCGCCAGCGCCAACGGCGTCAAGGCGCCCAGGCGCGGATACCCCCCAATCGTCTGTCGATCATTAAGCAACACGATCGGCTGCCCATCCGGCGGCACCTGGATGGCCCCCAACGGAATCCCTTCGGAAATCAATGACGGCCCCTGGTACTGCAACGGCGTGCCCAGCAGGCGCATGCCCATGCGGTCGGCGCGGCTGTCGAGGGTCCATTCGGTGTTGAACGCATCAAACAGGCTTTGGCCGCTGAACTGGCCGATCTGCGCACCGACGATCACCTCCAGCGGCGCCTTGGCGGGCAAGGCCGGATCAGCCAACACCCTCATCGCCCCGCCGACACCGGAATAAGCCAGGCGACCGCCTTGGGCCAACGCCTTGCCGAAACCGTCCGGGCCACCCAGCTCCTCGCGCACGACCGTGGCGCAACTGCCCAACACCGATGGCGCATCGAACCCGCCCGGTGCCGCCAGGTAAGCCCGGGCGCCACTGAACGGCTGGGTGAAGCGCAGCCGCTGGCCCTTTTGCAGGATAAAACTGCGGCCTGGGCTGATCGCGCGCTCATCGATATACGCGCCCAGATCCGCCCCGGCCAACGCCAGCAGGCAATAATCCTCGGCCTGCAGGGTAAAGCCGCCCAAGGTGATTTCCACTACCGGCGCATCCAGCGCATTGCCCAGCAGCCAATTGGCCCAGGACATCGAGACCCAATCCAGCGCCCCGCCCTGCGTCACGCCCAGGTGGCGCACACCAAAGCGGCCCGCATCCTGCAACAGGCACAGCGGCGTGCTGGCCTCGATCAACAAGTGGCTCATGCCTGCGCCTCCAACGGCGTGTCGTCGCCACCCAGGTTGATGAATTCGGCATGGTCGACCGGCTCGAAACGCACTGTGTCGCCAGGCTGCATCAGGCTGTAGCCGTCACGTTCGCGGTCGAAGAGTTTGGCCGGGGTGCGCCCGATCAGGTTCCAGCCGCCGGGGGAGACCACCGGGTAGGCGGCGGTTTGCCGTTCAGCGATGCCGACGCTCCCCGCCGCGATGCGTTTGCGCGGCGTATTGAGGCGCGGTGTGGCGAGGATTTCATCGACCAGCCCCATGAACGCGAACCCCGGGGCAAAGCCGAGGGCGAACACCTGGTATTCATGGGCGCTGTGACGGCGGATCACCGCCTCAACCGCCAGGCCACTGCGCCGGCTGAGCAACGTCAGCTCCGGGCCCACGCTCAGGTCGTACCACACCGGCAGCACATGGGCTTGGCCGCTGCCCTGAACCTGAGGTTGCAGGTCAGTCAATGCCAGGTCGATCAACTCGCGTGCCTGGGCCGGGCTGAGCGCCGTGAGATCGTAATGCACCATCAAGGTGGTGTAAGACGGCACCAGATCCACCAGCGCCGCGCCGAACCTCTCGCGCAAGCGCTGAGTGGCGGCGAGCATCCACGGCATATTGGCTTCGGCAATCACGTCGAACAGACGCACCATCAAGCCGTCAATGGCGACCACTTCAATGCGTGGCTTCATGCTGACTTCAACGCCTCGCGGATGCGTTGTACCGCAGCGATCGAACTGGCGTTATCGCCATGCACGCACAAGGTGTTGGCCTGCAAGATCAAGGCGCTGCCGTCGCTGGCCGTCAGGGCTGCGCCACGGGAAATGGTCAGGGCCTGCCGCAGGATCGTGTCGGCGTCGTGATGCACGGCCCCCGGCAATTGACGGGAAACCAGGTGGCCCTTGGCGTCATAGGCGCGGTCGGCGAACGCTTCAAACCACAGGATCACACCGTATTCATCACCCAGCGCCTGGGCCGCGCTGTTGTCGCGGGTGGCCAGCAGCATCAGCGGCAAATCACCATAAGCCGCCACGGCCTGGATCACTGCACGCAGTTGCGCGGGGTTGGCCATCATGTCGTTGTACATCGCCCCATGGGGTTTGACGTAGCTGACCCGTCCACCCTGGGCGCGACAAATGCCATCGAGAGCGCCGATCTGATAATGCAGCAGGTCCTGGATCTCCTGGGCCGTGTAGGCCATGGAGCGACGGCCGAAGCCTTGCAGGTCCTGGTAGGCCGGGTGTGCACCGACTTGCACGCCATGCTTGAACGCCAGGCTGACGGTCTTGCGCATGATGCTCGGGTCGCCGGCATGAAAACCGCAGGCCACGTTGGCGCAATCGATGAACGGCATGACCTCGGCATCCAGACCCATGGTCCAGTTACCGAAGCTTTCGCCGATATCGCAATTCAATAACAGACGGCTCACGGTGGGCGCTCCTGTAGGCGTTGTTTTTTTGTAGTGTGGGATTTTTTACCCGGAACTCGCAACTTGTCCTCATACCCCAACGACGCTTATCGTGGAATGGCTCGATTTTTGGCGTTTGCCCGGTGCGGCGTCCAACTAATAAAAACCGATCCATGCATAAGAAAAGTTGATCCCATGAATTTGAAGTTCCTCGAAACCTTCGTCTGGGTGGCCAAGCTCAAGAGCTTTCGACTGACCGCCGAGAAGCTGTTCACGACCCAGGCCTCGATTTCCAGCCGCATTGCGGTGTTGGAAAGCGAGCTGGGTGTGAAGCTGTTGCTGCGCGACTCACGGGGCGTGAGCCTGACCCCGGAAGGCTTGAAGGTGCTCGATTACGCCGAGCAAATGATGGGGACCATGCAAGAGCTGAAGCGGTCCCTGGAAACCACCAGCAGCAAGGTCGGGCGCATTCGGATCGGCGTGATGGACACTGTCATCCACACCTGGCTGAGCCCGTTGGTGGCGGAACTGATGGATCATTTCCCGCTGGTGGAAATCGAGTTGATCGCCGATACCGCATTGAACCTCAGCGATCAGTTGCAAAAAGGCTTTCTCGATCTGATCCTGCAAACCGACCTGCTGCGCCTGGAAACCGTGCGCAGCCTGGAACTGGCCAGCCACCCCATGGCCTGGATCGTCGCCAGCCACTCGATTTACCACCGCGACTACGCCTCCCTCGCCGAACTGGCCCAGGAGCGCATCATTACCTACTCGAAAAATTCCCACCCGCACCAGGACGTGCTGAGCCTGATGCAGGCCAACGGCGTGGCCGCGCCACGGATGAACTGTGTGAATTCGGTGTCGGCGATTACCCGTTTGCTGCGCGATGGCTTCGGCATCGGGGCGCTGCCGCCGGTGCTGGTCAGCGAGGAATTGGCGCGGGGGGAATTGGTGATGTTGCCCATGACGCAAAAACTGCCGAACTTGCAGGTGGTGGTGTCATGGCGTGTGGGAGTGGAGTTGGTGGAGGAGATTGTGGGGTTGTGCCAGACAGTCGTGGCCCGTTATGCCGAGCAAGTCGGCGAGGAGCGGATGGTCCTGAGCTGAAACGGTGGGAGGGGGCTTGCTCCCTCCCACATTAGGTCAGAGCCCCTTGAGGTCGCGCTCTTCAATCGGCCGGCTCTGGCGCATGCGCTTGCCGCCCAGCACGATCCAGTCGATCAGGCGATACAGGCACTCCAAGCCGAACGACAACAACATCGCCCCACCCAGCCCCCAGCCCATGGCTTCGGGCGTGAGCAGGATCTGGTAGCTGTAGCCGTTCCAGGTTTCCCGACGAATGTCCGGGTCGGCGGCTACCGCCACTTGCAGGGCGCGGATATACCACGGCCCTTGCATCGCCTGGAATTGCTTGTCCAACGCCACCTGGCGGTCGAGCAAGGTGCCCAGGCTGTTGGCATCGCTGCGGAACACCGGGTCGTCACTGGCGCGGTAATGCGCCACCAATGCCTGCAAGTCGCCGTTGAAGAACTGTTGCGCGGTGGCATCGAAGCCACGCAGGCCGGTCTGGGCTTCGATCAAGTGAGCTTCGACGCGCTTGGCATAGTCGTTGATAAACCCCGGTACTTGCACACCGACCAGCAAGCCAATGGCAAACAGTACCAACCGCAGATAACTGAGCAACATGGTCGATATCCTTACTCGGTGACACCCTGGCTGACGCATTCACCGCGTCGCCACAGGCTCCATTGGCCCGGTTCGTAGCGGGTCCAGTTTTCGTTGTCGGTCAAAGGTTCGGTGGCGATGACCGTGACCACGTCATCGGGCGTGGTTTCGGCCTGAAAATCGACGATCACGTCGACATCCTTCAAGCGCGCCGGGCCAAAAGGGGCGCGCCGGGTGATCTGTGCCAGTTTGGTCGAGCAGTAGCAAAACAGCCAGTCGCCGTCACTGAGCAGGCAGTTGAACACGCCTTTGCTGCGGTATTCGGCACAAGCGGCGATCAGGTCAGGCAAGACCTGTTCAATCTCCACAGGTTCGGGGAAGGCCTCACGCACGCGGTTGAGCAAGTCGCAGAACGCCGCTTCGCTGTCGGTATCGCCCACCGGCCGGTAGAACGTGGCGCGGGGGTTAAAGTCCGCCAGTTGGCCGTTGTGCGCAAAACACCAGTTGCGCCCCCACAGTTCACGCACGAACGGGTGGGTATTGGACAGGCACACCTTGCCCACGTTGGCCTGGCGGATATGACCAATCACCACTTCACTTTTGATGGGATAACGCTGCACCAGCAAAGCGACTTCCGATTCACTGCTGGCAGCCGGGTCCTGGAACAGGCGCAGGCCACGGCCTTCATAGAAAGCAATGCCCCAGCCATCGCGGTGGGGGCCGGTGCGTCCGCCGCGCTGCATCAGCCCGGTAAAACTGAATACGATATCGGTGGGGACGTTGGCACTCATGCCCATCAATTCACACATGCCAGGGCTCTCGCTGCAGGGCGGACGACGTCAAAGGCGCGGCTCGACCCGTACACCACTGACCGGTGCCGGGCGGCGCAAGGGTTCCTCGTCGTCCTGCTCGGCGGCCAACGCGGCATCGACCGCCGCCTTGCGCTCGCGACGGGCATTGGCGGCGCGCTCGATGGGCCAGCGGATCAACACAAACACGAGATACACGGCAAACGCGATCATCGTGTACATGAACAGATCGGAAATGGCCCGCCAGGCGTTATTGCCGACCTTGAGCACCAGGTCCATGGCGGTGATGGCCACCGCCGGGGCGAACTGGGTCTTGACCGGGTCGACGATGGTCGGGCTGAACAGCAACACGGCCATCAGCAATTGCAGCGGCTCGCGCAGCCAACGCCAGATCCAGCGGGTCAGGCGCCACCATACCAACAGGCAGCCCAAAGCGGCGAAGGCGTAAAGGCCCCAAGCGATCAGATAGTCGTTCTCGGTCATGGTGTCCATGGCAAGGTAGGCAAACAGGCGGCTATGATAACGGCTTTTGCGCGTCTCGGCTGCAATGCCTGCGACCCTGCGCCAGACGGAGAGTATTCCATGCCTATAGCGACCGCCCCGATTGCCCGCAAGGGTCAAGGCCCAGACCCTTACGCCTGGCTGCAAGAGCGTGACAACCCCGAAGTACTTGATTACCTCAGGGCTGAAAACGCCTGGCAGGAAGCACAGCTCGCCGACCAGAAAGCTCTGCGCGAAACCCTGTTCGAAGAAATCAAAGGGCGCATCCTGGAAACCGACCTGTCCCTGCCCTCGCCCTGGGGACCGTACCTGTATTACACACGGACCACCGCGGGTGACGAATACGCTCGCCACTATCGCTGCCGCCGCCCGGCGGATGACAGCCACCAAGTGGATGAGAGCAGCGAAGAGCTGCTGCTTGACCCCAACGTGCTGGCCAAGGGTGGTTTCTTCTCCCTCGGCGCCTTCAGTATCAGCCCGGACCATCAGCGCCTGGCCTACAGCGTGGATACCAGCGGTGAAGAGATCTACACCCTGTACGTGAAGGAATTGGCCACCGACAAAGTCAGCGAACTGGAGTTCGAAAACTGCGACGGCAGCATGACCTGGGCCAATGACAGCCTGACCCTGTTTTTCGGCGAACTGGACGATACCCATCGCCCGCACAAACTGCATCGCTATCGCCTGGACGGCACGGCGGCGCAGGAGGTGTTCCACGAGCCCGAGGGACGTTTCTTCCTGCATTGCTACCGCTCCAGCTCCGAGCGCCAGCTGCTGCTGGCCCTGGGCAGCAAGACCACCAGCGAGACCTGGGCATTGGACGCCGACCACCCAGAGCGGGACTTCACCTGCCTTGCGCCACGGGTCGAGGACCATGAATACGATGTCGACCACGGCCAGCGTGACGGCGAGTGGACCTGGTTTATCCGCAGCAACCGCGACGGCATCAACTACGCGCTGTTCGTCGCCGCCGACACCGGCAGCGTGCCCGACGAGGCCGACTGGCAGAACCTGATCCCGCACAGCGACGAGGTCATGCTCGACGGTGTGAGCCTGAACGCCGGCGCCATGACCCTCAGCCTGCGCATCGGCGGCCTGCCGGTGATCGAAGTGCACCCTCAGGGCATGCCGACGTACCGCGTGGAATTACCCGACGCTGCCTATAGCCTCTACGTACAAAACAGCCTGGAATTTCCGAGCGACAAGATCCGCCTGCGCTACGAAGCGCTGAATCGCCCGGCCCAGGTCCGTCAGCTCGAACTGCCGACAGGCGCGCAAACGGTGCTCAAGGAGACCCCGGTGCTCGGCGCATTCATCGCCGATGACTACGTCAGCCAGCGCCTGTGGGCGACCTCCGTCGACGGCACCCAGGTGCCGATCAGCCTGGTGGTCAAGCGTGACCAGCTCGGTAAAACCACACCGCTGTACCTCTACGGCTACGGCGCCTATGGTTCGAGCCTGGACCCGTGGTTTTCGCATGCACGCCTGAGCCTGCTCGACCGTGGCGTCGCCTTTGCCATTGCCCATGTGCGCGGCGGTGGCGAGCTGGGGGAAGCCTGGTATCGCAACGGCAAGCAGGCGCACAAGCAGAATACCTTCAGCGATTTTATCGCCTGCGCCGAGCACCTGATCGCCCAGGGCCTGACCACATCCAGACAATTGGCGATCAGCGGCGGCAGCGCCGGTGGCCTGTTGATCGGCGCGGTACTCAACCAGCGCCCGGAGCTGTTCCAGGCGGCGATTGCCGAAGTGCCGTTCGTCGATGTGCTCAACACCATGCTCGACCCGGAGCTGCCATTGACCATCACCGAGTATGACGAGTGGGGCAACCCTGAAGAGCCCGAGGTCTACGCACGCCTCAAGGCTTACGCGCCTTACGAAAACGTCAGCGCGCAAGCCTACCCGGCCACCTTGGTGATCGCCGGCTACAACGACAGCCGCGTGCAGTACTGGGAAGCCGCCAAGTGGGTGGCCAAGCTGCGTGACACCAAGACGGACGACAACCTGCTGCTGCTCAAGACCGAACTGGGCGCCGGCCATGGCGGCATGAGTGGCCGGTACCAAGGACTGCGTGACGTGGCGCTTGAGTACGGTTTTGTGTTCAAGGCCCTGGGGTTGGCCTAACCGCCGGGCGTCTTCGGCTTGCTGTCGCTCTGTTGCAGGCCAGGCACCGTCTGGTCTTTCGGCGGCGTGGGCAACACAATCGGCTCCAGCGCGGGCGAGCCGTTGACAGTGGCCTTGGGGGCGGCGGGCGGGCTGACTTGCGGATACAACGTGGGGGTCGGTGTGCCCGGGGCACCTGGGGTTGGCGCGGGTGCGACCGGCACGGTTTGCGCCTCTTGCGCCTGCGCCGTACCCAATGTGAGCGCGCCCAGCACAATGGCCGTTAGAATGTTGCACTTCATCGATGGCTCCATGGCCTGACCGGAATACCGTAAGGCTACTCCCAACCGCGCAAGAATGCCCTTCTCAATGAGATTTCCATGAAACGTTTCGTTCTGCTGGACACCACCCCGATCCCCGACAACGGCGGTGCCTTGTGCCTGTTCGAATATGGCGAGGATTTCGTCATCAAGATTCAGGGGGGCGATGGCGGCCAGTTGATGAATACACGCATGCATGGCTCCGAGGATGCGCTGGCGGAAATTCCCTGCCGCAAGGTCGCCGGCCGGCCGGGTTCACGCGTATTGATCGGCGGCCTGGGCATGGGCTTTACCCTGGCCTCGGCCCTCAAGCACCTGGGCAAGACGGCCGAAGTGGTGGTCGCGGAGTTGGTACCGGGCGTGGTCGAGTGGAACCGCGGCCCGCTCGGGGAGAAGGCCGGGCGCCCGTTGCTGGACCCGCGCACGGTGATCCGCCTGGAGGACGTGGCCAAGGTGCTGCAAGCCGAGCCCCAGGGCTTTGACGCGATCATGCTCGATGTGGACAACGGTCCCGAAGGCCTGACGCAAAAGGCCAATAGCTGGTTGTATTCCGCCGCCGGCCTGGCCGCCTGCGCCAAGGCCCTGCGCCCCAAAGGCGTGCTGGCCGTGTGGTCGGCCAGCGCCGACAGGCTGTTCAGCGACAAACTGCGCAAGGCCGGGTTCAAGGCCGAAGAAGTGCAAGTCTTTGCCCATGGCAACAAGGGCACCCGGCATACCATCTGGATTGCGGAAAAAATCAAAGGTTGAACACAGAGGGTCAGTTCAGGGACTTGCGGTAATCGATCACGTACGGCACTTTCTTGTCGAACGTCTTTTCCAGCTCGTTGCGGTCCAGCTGGGTCATGCCGCCCAGTTGATGTGCGGTAAAACCGCTGTCACCGACCGGTGAGCCCGGTGCCAGGCTGACCATACGCTTGGCCACCGCTTCAATGGCATCCTTGTAGCCGCCCTTCTTGTCCAGGTTGTAGGCGCCCAGGTCGATCTGGGTGCGCAGCCAGTTGCCCCAGTAGAACTCCAGGAATTCCGGCGCGATGGCGCCATCGTCCGGCTTGCCGTAGGCGGCCTTGCGGGTGAAATACACCAGGCTGCGGAAAGTGTCGTCCTGCAGGTTCTTGAAGCCCAGGTGCGCCGGCAATTTCGCGGGCGACAACGCCTGGCCCTGGTTGTCCTTGAGCCAGACCTTGCGCGACGCCTGCATGCGCTGCCAGAAAGCTGCCATGTCCGGGCTGCCGCTGAAATCATCGGTGACCTTGACCCACATTTTCAGCTTGGGACCGCCGCCGGGCACTTCCCACAAGGTGGTGAAGCTGTGGTGACCGTCGGTGAGGTACAACTGGCCGGCCGGGCCGACGACCACGGTTTTCATGTCTTCGGGATGGGCGCCCACCGGGTCCTTGCAGGTGAAACTGCTCGGTTGGTGCAGGTCGGCCTTTTTCGGCACTTTGTCGGCGGCGCCCTGGCCATTGGTCTCGCAGTACTCATCGAAGACCTTGGCCGGCTTGTCGGCGAACAAGCCGAGGCTGTAGTAGATCTGGTCAAAACCCACCACAGCCTGAGTCGGGTGCAATTGTTCGAGGGTAACCTCGATCACCTGCCCCGGTTTGGGCGTGGAGAACGCCTGGGCCTGGGCGGTGACGACACACAGCAGTAACGCAACAATCCATGAATGCAGACGCATGAGTTTCAGATCCTTGTATGTAAAGTGAAGCAGTCATTTACAGCGCGAGCGGCTAGAATCAACCCTATCCGTGAACCCGCAAATAGCCAGGAGCCATGATGAGCTCGACCAACCCGCCCTCCCACACCGCCAAGCTGGATCGCATCCTCGCCGATGCCCAGCGCGACCGGGAAATGGGCTACCGCGACAAAGCCTTGAAGATGTACCCACACGTATGCGGCCGCTGCGCCAGGGAGTTTTCCGGAAAACGCTTGAGTGAACTGACAGTACACCACCGCAACCATAACCATGATGACAACCCCCAGGATGGCTCCAACTGGGAGCTGCTGTGCCTGTATTGCCACGACAACGAACACTCGCGCTACACCGACCAGCAGTACTTCGGCGACGGCTCCACCAGCAGCCCGACCATTGCCAAGGCCACCCATAACCCGTTTGCGGCGTTGGCTGGGTTGATGAAGAAGGACAGCTGATAAATAGGGGGTTGTCGGTGCCGGCCTCATCGGGAGCAAGCCCCCTCCCACATTTTGATGGGTGAATACCGTCAAATGTGTGGGGGCTTGCTCCCGATAACGATCGCCCAAGCACTACAGCAGGCCGAGGCCGTATAATCGCGGTTTTTCTGCAAGGCACCCTTCCCGTGGGCAATAAACGCTACAGCTGCATCGGTCTGTATAACCCCAAATCCCCCGAGAACGTCGGCTCGGTGATGCGTGCCGCCGGCTGCTACGGCGTGGCCTCGGTGTTCTACACCGGCGTGCGTTACGAGCGCGCCCGGGACTTCATCACCGATACCAAGAAGGTCCACCACGACATTCCCCTGATCGGCATCGATGACCTGAAAAAGATCCTGCCCCTGGGCTGTATCCCGGTCGCCGTGGAACTGGTGGAAGGCGCCCGCCCGCTGCCCGAATACACTCACCCCGACCGCGCACTGTACATCTTCGGCCCCGAAGACGGCTCCCTCGACAAAGAGATCCGTGACTGGTGTGAGGACGTGGTGTACATCCCGACTACCGGCTGCATGAACCTCGCCGCCACGGTCAACGTGGTGCTCTACGATCGCCTGGCCAAGGGCAACAACACCCGTTCAGGCCCCAAGTATTAATTTTCCGGGAACATCCGGCGCCTGCAAACAGTCAGCTATTTACACTTGCCCTTGTTGGAGAGAGATCATGAGCGACAGCAAATACCTGCGACCGGCGATCGAACACGCCCCACTCGACACACAGCCCACCCAGAACGTGCACGGCTGGGAACGTATCGGTTCGGTGGCCGGCGGTGTGATGATGGTCGGCAAAGGACTGCGCCGTGGCGGGATTTTCGGCTTGATCCAAGTGGCAATCGGCGGCGTGGCGCTGGCCCGTGGTTTTACCGGGCACAGCTCGCTCAAGGACAAGCTGGAGCAGGGTCGCCAGGAAATGAACAGCGTGCGCACGAAGATCGAACGTGCCGGCCAGGAATTGAAGAACCTGAAGACCAAGGCGGAAGTCGCCGCAGAAAAAGCCACCAAGACTGCTGGTTAATCGCCGCCCCCTTCCACACTTTGATCGGTACATGACTGGGGATCAACGCAACAGCTTGGTCTCCAGCACCACCGACGACTCGCCGATCACACTTTCAGCCAATTGCACGAACTGCGCAGTGGTGATGCTGTTCACCCGCATGACCGCTTGCGCCAGATCATCCAGCGAACGCTTGTTGTGGGTTTTCACGCGGATTTCGCGGTCGAGCTCCTGCAACAGCAGCACCGCCTGGGCCACCGCCCCGGCGCTGATGTGCTCGCCGCGCAATGTGCTGACGCCCTTGCCGTCCTTGCCCAACCGCGCCTGTATGGCCGCGTAGCGCTCATCGGTGATACCTCCGGCGCGCCGCATCAGCTCGATCGCGTAATACTCGCCCAGGCCCTCGCGAATCCAATCGCTGCTGTCGTGATCATTGAAGCGGCCGATGGCCTGCACCACTTCGCGGATCAGCGGGCTGCTGCCGTTTTCGCTGACCAGTGGCGTGCGGCTGCTGAGGTAGATCGAATCGCGCGATGCCACCACGCCCCGGCGCATCGGGTCGTTGGCGCCCACGATCAACAGTTTCGCTGGATGGCGCGGAAACGCCGCTTCCACTTGCGGCCAGACGAATGTCAGCAGCGTCAAAACATCCATGCGGCGCATGCCCTGGCCCTTGGGCGAGGCCACGGTGACTTCGGTTGCACCCAGCCGTATGCGACGGCTGCCGAGGGTGCCGGCGAGCATCCAGCCGGTGGGGCGGTCGAACAGGCGGGAGACGTTATCGACGCGAAATTTGTTTTTACCGATGCGCGGCCAGGCGGTTTCGATGCTCTTCCAACCGGAGGGCAATTCGAACACCAGGCGCGAAACCAACTCGGTTCCGTCCTGTTGGTCGAGCCGAGCGGTTGGCACCAGGTCTTCACCGCGCAGCAGCGCCCAGTTGGGCGTCATCCGTGTTTCATAGACACCGGGCTTGCGGGCATGGGTAAGGCGCACGCGGTAGGTCAGGCTGGACTTGTCGGCACTGGGCTGCCAGAGGCCGCGGCTGCCGGTGACGGTCCACTGACCGTCGGCCTTGAAATCGCTGTAATCGCCCGCGCGCCCCAGGTCCAGGTTGAGGCTGCGCACCGCCGAGCCTTGGGACAGGCTCACGCGCACTTCGGCCTGATCGCTCTGGGGCAGCAACTTGACGTGATAATCCAGGTCGACTTTGTTCGCACACCACGCCGACATGCTCAGCGCCAGCAACACCAGGCTTGCCGCCAGCTTGGTTCCCCCCCGCATACACACTCCTTGGTCAACCGGCACGGAAGATCAGGTAATCCTCCCAGTCGTCTTCGGGCACGCTGCCTTCGCTGAGCATGCGCCCGGACTGGGAAATGCGTTCGTGATGGACCGCATCGCGGTCACCGCAGACCAGGTGGTGCCACAGCGGCAGGTCTTTGCGCTCGCTGACCAGGCGGTAGGCGCAGGTCGGCGGCAGCCATTTGAACTGATCAGCCTGGCCCGGCGTGAGCTGGATGCAATCAGGCACCGAGGCGCGACGGTTGGGGTAGTCGGTGCACTGGCAGGTTTTCAGGTCGAGGAGTTTGCAGGCGATACGCGTGTAATAAACACTGTTGTCGTCTTCATCCTCGAGCTTTTGCAGGCAGCACAGGCCACAGCCGTCGCACAACGACTCCCACTCCTCCTGGTCGAGGTGTTCAAGGGTTTTGCGTATCCAGAAAGGTTCGACTTTGGCGGCCATGGCTCTACATCAACATCATCAGGTGAAAAGGCCGCCAGTCTAGTGCCCAAGCCCCTTGGGGCCAAGCGCTTACGACTGGCGGTGTGACCAGACTTGTCAGTCTAGTCGCCGCGCAGTAGCTTTGAGCACCGAATTGACGATCAGGAACTTGCCCATGAGCCGTGTTGCCGACTACCCGATTCACACCCAATTCACCGACCGCTGGTCGCCCCGGGCCTTTACCGGCGAAAGCATTCCGCAAGAGACGCTGCTGAGCTTTTTCGAAGCCGCACGCTGGGCACCGTCGGCCTACAACTCACAGCCGTGGCGCTTCCTGTATGCGCGTCGCGACACGCCGAACTGGGAGCGCTTCCTGGGCCTGCTCAATGAATTCAACCGGGGCTGGGCGCAGCACGCGTCGGCCTTGGTGATCATCGCCTCGAAAACCGACTTCATCGCCCCCGGCGCCAGCGAAGAAACTCCAGCACTGTGGCATACCTTTGACACCGGTTCTGCCTGGGGTCACCTCGCCCTGCAAGCCAGCCTCGCCGGTTGGCACACCCACGGCATGGCCGGCTTCGATCAGGAACTGACGCGCAAGGAGCTGAAGATTCCGCAAGGTTATGCGCTGCACGCCGCCGTGGCCGTGGGCAAACTGGGCGATAAGTCGACCTTGCCTGAATACCTGCAAGGCCGTGAAGCGCCGAGCCCGCGCCGGCCGTTGAGCGAGCTGATCTGCGAGGGTGACTTCAGCCTCTGACGCTTATGTGGGAGGGGCAAGCCCTGATGCCAGTCAGTTAAGCGATAAAGCGGGCGAAGAATAAATTGTGGGAGGGGGCTTGCTCCCGATGGACTGCGTAGCAGGCCCATTTTTGAGGCCGCTGCGCGGCCTATCGGGAGCAAGCCCCCTCCCACAATGACCGCGTTAAGCCTCAACTGATACGCATCAGGGCTTGCCCCCTCCCACAATGTGTTCCGAGTGCAGTCAGTAACCGCGCGCGAAATCCACTTCCCCGCGCAACGCCTGCTTGGCCTGATACGCCCGCAGGTTCTGCACAAACAACGCCACCATCTTCGCAGGCGACGTCGGCGCCGAACTGTGCCCGGTCAGCAGCAGGCCCCACGCGGTCCAGAACGGGTGGCGCTGCGGCAACGGTTCCTGGCGGCACACGTCGATCACCGCGCCGGCCAGGTGCCCTTCTTTCAACGCCTCGACCAGATCGGCATCGACCACCGCCACGCCGCGCCCGACGTTGATGAACAACGCGGTAGGCTTGAATTGCTTGAACAGCGCCGCGTCGTACAGGTCATGGGTGTCGGGCGTGTTGGGCAGCAGGTTGACCACGTAGTCCACCTCCCCCACCAACCGGCCCAATTGATCGAGCGCGGCCACTTCAATAAATGGCGCCTGCTCACGTGCGGTGCTGGCGATACCGTAGAGCTCGACGCCAAACGGCAACAGAAACTCAGCCACGCTCTGGCCGATATCGCCGGTACCGACCACCAGCACTTTGCGCCCCGCCAGGCTCTGGCCCAGGCGGTTGTCCCATTTGCGCTCAACCTGGCTGACCAGCCGCGCCAGCACTTCACGCTCATGGCCCAGCATGTAGGTGAGTACAAACTCGGCCATGACCTGGCCAAAGATGCCGACCGCACGGGTCAGGCGATAGTTGCGCGGCAAGCCTTCGGCCAGCAGCGGTGTGATACCCGCCCAGGTCGATTGCAACCATTGCGGCTGGTGGCCCTGACGCAACAGGGTCGCCAGCAGGTCCGGCTGGCCCAGCCACACCGGGCAATCGGCGGCCAGGCGCGACAGTTCGGCGGAATCGCCGCTGGTCAGTACTTCAAGGTCCGGAGCCGCTGCGCGCAGCAGTTGGGCGTAGAGCGGGTGATCCTGTTCAGCAATCAGAACACGCATGGTTCAAACCTTTCAAAAACAGTGCAGACGGCCGCCCGCATCCTTACGGCCACCGCCAACTAATACGAGTCCATGGAAGAAGGTGCCCTGAACCGGGCACTGATCGATTACACCGGGTCGTTGCGGCGCAGCAGCTCTTCGGGCAAGTGTTCGATGTACTCGTCCTCGGCCGGCGGCATTTGCAGGTGGTAGCCCTGCTTGTCGAGGTTTTCCAGGACTTGCACGATGTCTTCCTGTTGCAGCTTGCGCTCGGGCGTCAGCACCAGGTCGAACGCGTGCACCGGCTTGCCGAACACCGTGACCAAGCCTTCGGGCACGCGCTCCAAAGCATCGCTTTTGAGTACGTAGAGGTACATGCCGGCACGTTTCGGGCTGCGGTAGATGGAGCAAATACGTTTCAAGGCTGTTCTCCGGCAGTGGCCAGGCTGTCGAGCAGCGCCTGGCCCATCAACTCGCGGCGCCAGCCCCGCAGCGAGTCTGGCAATTGGTAAGGCCCATCGGGGTAGCCACTCTTGACCAGGGCTTCGAGGGTTTTCTTGCGCAGCATCAGTTCCGGCGCCATCTCCAGGCGTTCGGCGAACGCCTGGCCCTGGGCACGCAGTGCTTTGATCAGCGCGGCAGCCTCGACCGGCAAGGGTTCTGCAACGGCAGGCGGCCATTGGTCCGCGGGTACGCTAGCGGCACGTTTGATCAGGTCCAGCAGGAACTGGCCGTCCTGACGCACAGTGCGCGGGTGCATGTCTTCGATCTTGCCCAGGGCGGCGAGGTTATCCGGCTGGGTTTTGGCCAGGGGCCATAACGAATGTTCGCGAATGATGCGATTGCGCGGCAGGTCACGCGCACGGGCCTGCTGTTCGCGCCAGGCGCACAGTTCGCGCAGGACCGCCAGTTGGGCGCGGGACAGTTTCCACGCCAGCTTGGCCTCGCGGTACACCTCGTACGGGTCGACTTCGCGGCGCAGGTTGGCCACCAGTTCGGCGCCGTCTTCCAGCACCCAGGCGTACTTGTCGGCAGACAGTTGCGGGCGCAGGCGCGTGTAGACCTCGGCCAGGTGCACGGCGTCTTCGGCGGCGTAGCTCACTTGGGTCTCGGACAATGGCCGCTGCAGCCAGTCCGAGCGGGTCTCGCCCTTGGGCAACTCGATATCGAGCACGGCGTGCACCAGGCGCGAGTAGCCCATGGAAAAACCAAGGTTCAGGTAGGCCGCGGCCAATTGGGTGTCGAACAACGGCACCGGCAGGCTGCCGGTCAGGCGCAACAGCACTTCGAGGTCTTCGCTGCAGGCATGCACCACCTTGATCACCGCTGGGTTTTCCAGCAAGGCGGCCAACGGTTGCCAGTTGTCGATGGTCAGGGGGTCGATCAGGTAAGCGCGGACGCCATCACCAATCTGGATCAGCCCGGCAATGGGATAAAAAGTGTCGACCCGCATGAATTCGGTGTCGAGGGCAACGAATGGCAACTGCTGCCATTCGGCGCAATGCTGGCCGAGGCTATCGTTGTCGCAGATCCAGTGAATATCGATGGCCACACGGCTCTCCCTTGAAGAATGGCGCGCAGTATATATCGCGAAAGGGGCTTGCGAGCATTCGCAGTGCACACACGATCATGAAAACTCCGACAAGAAATGGAGAATAGTCCGACGAGCGGGACTTATCCTCTCTTACGCAGAACGTAGACCCGCCATAACTGGGAGCCTGGGAGGAATTCCTGGTAATTCAGGACCTTGAAACCGGCCTGACGGAATTCGCCTTCCACCGGCGCGCGCGCGCTCACCGAGACGATCACCGTGTCACGGCTGACCCGATGAAACTCTTGCAGCAAGGCCAGGCGCACCTCGCTGTCGTGGACGTGGCGAAACAATTCCAGGCAGAAAATGCAGTCCACCGCATTCGCCGACAAGCCAATGGAAAACGCTGACCCTTGGAAGGTCTTGATCCGCTTGAGCAACGTTGCCGGATGATGGGTGCGGGCGTGGTCGAGCATGGCCTGGGAGTTGTCCGAGGCCAGGATCACCCGGTTGACGTGTTCGCCCAGCACCGGCCAGAACCGCCCCGAGCCGCAGGCCAGGTCGAGAATCAGCCCCGGCTCGCCGGCCACGCTCAACGCATGGCGCACCAGCCGCGCAGTCCGCCACGCGGCCAGGCGCTGCAACAGCCTTGGCGGACGGGTGTCACCGCACACCCGGGCATGTTCACGGTCACAGCGCTCGGTGAATTCGATCTCGATGGAGGATGGTGAATGTGGCGACATCGCGGGCTCATGTAAGCGAAACGGTAGTAAGCGTCCTTGATTCACAGCTTAACCATCGCAACGTGAAAAAAAGGTCGAAACCGTCACGACTACAACGCCCTTCAGGCCTGGTTCAGGTACCAGCGCCAATCCTGCTCACCCACCTCCCCCATGAACTGACGATATTCGGCGCGCTTGACCGCCAGGAACACCCCGAGGAACTCACGGCCGAAAGCCTCCTGTGCCCAGGTTGACGCTTCCAATGCACGCAGGGTGGTGAGCCAGTCGGTGGGCAGGAGCTGCGTGGCCTGGGCATAGCCATTACCTTGCACCGCAGCGCCGGGGTCGCATTGTTCGCGGATGCCCCGATGGATACCGGCCAGAATCGCGGCGGCAGCCAGGTACGGGTTGGCATCGGCGCCGCAGATGCGGTGCTCGATATGCCGCGAGTTCGCCGGGCCGCCAGGGATGCGCAGGCTGACAGTGCGGTTGTCCACCCCCCAGGTGGCGGCCAGCGGCGCGTAGCTGTTGGTCTGGAAGCGACGGTAGGAGTTGGCGTTGGGGCAGAACATCAGCAGCGAGTCGAGCAAGGTGCCGAGCATGCCGCCCACCGCCTGGCGCAGCAGCGGTGTGCCGTCGGCCGCGTCGCTGGCAAACAGGTTGTGACCCTGAGCGTCTGCCAGGCTGACGTGCATGTGCATGCCGGTGCCCGCCAGGTCGGCGAACGGCTTGGCCATGAAGCAGGCGGTCATGCCGTGTCGGTGAGCCACGCCCTTGACCAGGCGTTTGTAGCGCACCGCTTCGTCCATGGCTTGCAACGCATCGGCGCGATGTTCCAGGGTGATTTCCACCTGGCCTGGGGCATATTCGGAGATCGCCGTACGCGCCGGGATGCCTTGCACTTTGCAGGCACTGTAGAGGTCGGCGAGAAACGGCTCGATCTGCTCCAGCTCGCGCAGGCCATACACCTGGGTCGAGCGTGGGCGACTGCCATCCGCATCTCGCGCCGGTTGCGGGCGCCCGTTGCGGTCGGGCTTCTGGTCGAGCAGGTAGAACTCCAGTTCCGCCGCCATCACCGGGTAGTAACCATCGGCGTTCAACCCCTGGATAACCTTGGCCAGCAAATGCCGGGGGTCGGCCACGGTGGCCGGCAAGCCTTCGGTGGGGTGCATGCTGACTTGCACCGCCGCCGTCGGGATCAGCCGCCATGGCATCCGCTGCAAGCTGCCGCTGACCGGGTAGGCGCGGCAGTCGATATCACCGACATCCCACACCAGCCCGGAGTTTTCCACGTCATCACCGTTGATGGTCAGGCCAAGGATGGTACTGGGCAGCGGCCGGCCGCTTTGGTACACCGCCAGCAGTTCATCGCGGTGCAGCAACTTGCCGCGCGGTACACCGTTGTTGTCGAGGATAAACAGCTCGAACATCTCGATGTCCGGGTTATGTTCAAGGAACGCTTGGGCTTCGTGCAGGCTGGCAAAAACACTCATGAAAATTCTCATACGTTTGTATCAGACAGGCGCACAGGCGCCGCCGGGCAGATGCGCACAGGTGCGCGTCATCCATGGGGTGAATCAACGTAGGAGAGAGGTATCCGGTGGGCGGGCGTGACGGCAATGGAACAGCGCCCAGAAAGCCAGTTCGGACGGCAACGCCTCGACGACCGTCGAACCGCTCGGCACTAAAGCGCGGGGCGATATCTCGGGGTGGGTGTCGGGGGAACCATCCATGTACGGATCACAGTGAGGTAGATGCCGGCCAGCGTCACATGCGCACAACCGGTGTTCAATTCAGGGTTGGCGGAGTGTGGTTGCGGCTCGGCTAAACATTTGCCATCCCAGGGCCCGCTGGAAATAATGACCGCCCCGCCCATGCCCCAAGGACTCGACCGCATGAAAGCTCCGCTGGCCTTCTGTTTATTGGCAAGTCTGACCTCCTACGCCCTGGCTGATTCGCGCCTGGACGATGTGCTTCAACGCGGGACGCTGACCGTGTGCACCACCGGCGACTACAAGCCCTACTCCGCTTTGCGCGCCGATGGCCGTTATGAAGGCATCGACATTGCCATGGCCGAATCCTTGGCCAAGAGCCTCAACGCCAAGATCCACTGGGTGCCCACCACCTGGAAAAGCCTGATGCCGGATTTCCTCGCCCAACGTTGCGACATCGCCGTGGGCGGTATTTCCGTGTCGCTGGAGCGCCAGAAAAAAGCCTTCTTCAGCCAACCGCTGGGCGTCGACGGCAAGATCCCGTTGGTGCGCTGCGCCGACGTGCAACGCTACCAGAGCGTCGAGCAGATCAACCAGCCGCAGGTGCGGGTGATCGAGCCGGCCGGCGGCACCAATGAAGTGTTCGCCCGCGCCCATCTGGGCCAGGCGCAGATCCGCCTGCATGACAATGTGACGATCTTCGACGAACTGCTGGCGGGCAAGGCCGACGTGATGATTACCGACGCCAGCGAAGCGCGCTACCAGCAAAAACAGAAGCCAGGGCTGTGCGCAGTCAACCCGGAGCGGCAGATGCAGTACAGCGAAAAAGCCTTCCTGCTGCCCCGGGATGATGTGGCCTGGAAAAGTTACGTCGACCAATGGCTGCACCTGAGCGTGGCCACCGGGGAGTACGAAGGCATTGTCAGCCAGTGGTTGGCGGCGCCCTGAGCCACAGCCGTCTACGCTCTTGTCACACTGATAAGAAGAGGATGGGTAATGAAGGGACTACTCCGGTTCACCTGGCTGCTGCTGTTGTGTTTCGGCCCGGTGCACGCAGCCACTGCGAATGACGATGCCCAGGCTGCCAAGGCCCTGTTGGAAAAAGCCTTGGCTTACTACCAGAGCAACGGCGACAAGGCCTTGGCCGCGTTCAGCCGCCAGGGCGAGTTTATCGACCACGACCGCTACGTGTTCGTGGTTGACACCCAGGGCGTGCTGCTAGCCAGCGGCGGGCCGTCTTCCGCCTTGATCGGTCGCAACGTGTCCGAACAGCTCGGCCCGGACCTGCAAGCCTCGTTCAAACAGGCGCTGGCCACCCCCGAAGGCCAAGGTATCCAACAGGCCGACTACCGCTGGCAGAACTGGAACGATGGCAAGGTCGAACACAAGCATGTGTTCTATCAGCGCGTGGGCCAGCGCATCCTGGCGGTGGGTTACTACTTGCCACGGGCGACTCCGGAACAAGCGCGAGCCTTGCGCGACAAGGCGGTGAAGGCGCTGGTCAAGGATGAGGCCGGTACGCTCAAGGCCATCAACTCACTGCAAGGTGGGTTCCTGCAGGATGATCTGTATGTGTTCGTAGTGGACCTGGATACCCGGCGCTATGTGGCCCACGGCACCAACCTGCGACTGGTCAACACCGACTTCAGCAAGATCAAGGACCCGGACGGCAAGCCCGTCGGCGAGCCGATCCTGCATCTGATGACCCAACAGGACCAGAGTGAATACAAATACCGCTGGAAAAACCCGGTCACCGACAAGGTGGAAAACAAGCATGCATACTTGCGCAAGACCGGACATTTCATGGTGGCGGTCGGGTACTACAGCCCCTGATCAGGCTTGAAACCCAATCAACTGTGGGAGGGGGCTTGCTCCCGATGGCAGTGGTTCAGTGAAAACATCGTTAACTGACACAATGCCATCGGGAGCAAGCCCCCTCCCACAGTTGTTTTTCGCCCTGTCGGTTATCTAGCTTTGTCTTCGCGCCCGCGCAACAGGCGGTTGGGCATTGCAATCGCCGCCGCCAACCCCAGCAGCGACACCGCCGCACTCACCATCAGCAGATGTCGGAACGTCACCGCCAGCTCCCCGCGCAGGGCATCCTGCGCCGGGCCTGGCGCGGCGTTCAGGCCGTCGAGCAGCACGTTGCCGGAACTGCCCTCGGTAACCAACGCACCGCTGGCCAGATGGGCAAAGCTGGAATCCTGCAACAGCGCCAGCAGCAGCGCCGACATACACGCCACCCCCACCGCCCCGCCCAACGAGCGGAACAGGTTGGTGGTGCTGGTGGCGACGCCAATATCACGCTGCTCAACGGAGTTTTGCGTGCCGACCAGGGAGGTCGGGAACTGCATGCCGGCAGCGATGCCGCACAGCAGCATGAAAATCGCCGTCAGCCCGACCGCCTGCGGGGCACTGTAGGCCATGCCCAGAATGGCGAACGGACTCAACAGCGCGCCGGTGAGAATCATCGGTTTATAACGGCCGGTCACCGAGGTCATGCGCCCTGCAAAGTAGGCTCCCATCGGTAAGCCCATGGCCAACGGCAGCAGGTGCAAGGCGGCGCTGTCGGCACCCGAGCCGGTCACCGTCTGATAACGCAGGGGCATCAACACCGTCAGGGAAATCGCCTGGAAGCTGGTGAAGAAAATCGTGCACCAGCACAGCACCGCGCTACGGTTGGCGAACAGGTGCATGGGCAATAACGGCTCGCGCGCCCGGCGTTCGTGCCACACAAACGCGCTCAGCGCCACCCACGCACAGGCCAACAACCCCAATACCTGCTCATCACGCCAATGATGGCCCTGGCCGATTTCGGTGATGCCCAGCAGCAGGGCGGTCAGGCCGATGATCATCAGCACGGTGCCGAGGTAGTCGATGATCGGTTTGCGTTGCGGCACCGGCAGCCCTACCAGCGTGCGATGGGCCACATACCAGGCACCGGCACCCAGGGGCAGGTTGATCAGGAACACCCAGCGCCAGGACAGATACTCGGTCATATAACCGCCCAACACCGGCCCGGCCACGCTGGCCACCGCGTACATACTGCTGAAATAGCCCTGGTAACGCCCGCGCTCACGAGGCGGGATGATGTCGCCGATAATCGCCTGGCTTACGGAAATCATGCCGCCGGCGCCGATACCCTGGAGAATCCGCGCCAGCACCAGTTGCTCCATGCTTTGCGCCATGCCGCAGAACAGCGAGGCCAAGGTGAACACGCCCATGCCGATCAGCATCATCGGTCGCCGCCCGTACAGGTCGCCGAGCTTGCCGTAGATCGGCACCGCCACCGTCATCGCGACCATATAGCCGGAGATCACCCAGGCCAGCAGGTTGACGTCATGGAATTGCGCGGAGATGGCCGGCATCGATACGGCGACGATGGTTTGGTCCAGTGCGCCAAGGAAAATCGCCATCATCAATGCGACAAGCACACTACGTACGGCGGGGACGGATGGGGCGGGCTGATTCAGGTGGGTCACGGCAGAACCTTCGAGCAGAGCCCGCGAGGCAGGAAAGGCCCGCGGGAATGCTCGATACGATAGCAGGCTACTCGATAGCTTCGTAAGGAAGTCCGACGTAATTTTCCGCGATGGTTTGACGCCCCGCCTGCGAGTGGATGAAGTATTCCAGCTCACTCTGTGCAATCCGCTGGCTGAAGCCGTCCGCTTCCGGAAACTGATGCAGCATCGAGGTCATCCACCAGGAAAACCGTTCGGCCTTCCAGACGCGACGCAAGCAGATCGCGGAATACTTCTCCAGCAGGTCCACCCGCCCTTCGCGATACACCTTGAGCAAGATCCGATACAGCGTGCTCACATCGCTGGCCGCCAGATTCAAGCCCTTGGCGCCGGTGGGGGGCACGATGTGCGCGGCATCCCCAAGCAGGAACAGGCGCCCGTACTGCATCGGTTCCACCACGAAGCTGCGCAGGGGCGCGATGCTTTTCTCGATCGACGGGCCGGTGACCAACTGTTGCGCAAGAGGGCCGGGCAGGCGGTTTTTCAGTTCGTCCCAGAAGCGCTCGTCCGGCCAGGCTTCCAGCGACTCGTCCACCGGCACTTGCAGGTAATAGCGACTGCGGGTCGCTGAGCGCATGCTGCACAGGGCGAAGCCGCGCGCGTGCTTGGCGTACACCAGTTCAGCATGAATCGGCGGCGTGTCGGCCAGGATGCCCAGCCAGCCGAAGGGGTAGACCCGTTCGAAAACGCTCAGCGACTCGGCCGGGATCGACTGCCGGGCCACGCCGTGGAAGCCGTCGCAACCGGCAACGTAGTCGCACTCCAGGCGAAAGGTTTCACCCTGGTGCTCGAAGGTCACCCAGGGACGCTCAGTTTTCAGATCATGGGGCTGCACATTGGACGCTTCGTACAACGTCACGGCGCCAGCAGCGGCGCGGGCAGCCATGAGGTCGCGGGTGACCTCGGTCTGGCCGTAGATCATGACCGATTGGCCGCCGGTCAAGGTCTTGAGGTCGATGTGGGTCAGCTGGCCATCGAGTGCCAGCTCGAAACCATCATGCACCAGCCCTTCGGCATCCATACGTCGGCTGACGCCTGCTTCGCGCAGCAGGTCGACCATGCCCTGCTCCAGCACCCCGGCGCGGATGCGGCCTTGCACGTAGTCGGCGCTCTGGCGCTCTAGGATGAGGGTCTGGATACCGGCGTTGTGCAACAGCTGGCCGAGCAGCAATCCGGAAGGACCGGCGCCGATAATGGCGACTTGAGTCTTCAGCGTTTTCATTATTCTTATCACCTGCTGGCTTCACCCGAACTGATCAAGTGAAAGAGTTGTCATTGGTCTTGTGGCTGACATTTTTCACTTGAGCGGGCAGCATAAGAAGGTGAGAACTGCCACAAAACCTGCGCTTTTTGCCAATTTGGGCGATTACCGCACCACTGTCCTGAGTATCGGATTGAAACCATGACCAAAACCGCGATTCCGGTCTTCAAGCTTTATGGGGAAAGCCAGCAATGGCCTACGCCCGATTTGTTGCACTGCGAAACCATTTCCCGAAGGAGTCGGGAATACCAGTGGGAAATCCAGCCCCACCGGCACGCGGATCTGTGCCAGTTGCTCTATGTACACAAAGGCCAGGCGCACCTGGAAATCGAAGGCCAGCACACCACACTCGACGAAGCCACCCTGCAGGTGCTGCCGCCGTTATGCGTACACGGGTTTCGGTTTTCAGAAGATGTGGAAGGCTACGTGGTGACACTGTCGGCACCGCTGGTCAGCCACTTGCAGACGCAGTTGGGCAGTACGGCCGGCGGCCTGCAGACCTTGGGCAATTATCCGGCCGGCAAGGACAGCGACTACCTCAACAGCCAGTTCGCACGTTTGCAGGACGAGTACGCCGATGATCAGCCGGCACGGGACATGATGATGCATGCCCTGGTCAGCGTGCTGCTGGTGTGGATCAGCCGCCAGGCCATCCAGCGTCGCCACCCACGGCCGCCCCGTGGCCGCGAGTATTTCCGCCGTTTCACCCAGTTGATCGAACAGCACTACCGCGAGCATCCCAAGATCGAAGACCTGGCTCACAAGCTGGGCATCTCGGTCTCGCACCTGAACGGGACGTGTCGGGAGCTGGGCGGCCAACCGGCCTTGCAGATCATGCACGACCGCCAGTTGCTGGAAGCCAAGCGCCTGCTGACCTACACCAGCATGACCATCAATGAAATGTCGGAGGTGTTGGGGTTTTCCGACCCAACGAATTTCTCTCGGCTGTTTCGCCGACGGGTCGGGTTCTCACCCAAGGCGTTTCGCGAGCAATTGAAGGCCGGGCAGCCTACCTGAGCGCGCTGAAACTGCCGGTGCGGGGAACGCATTGGTCCTGATGACAACCGATCGCGAATGCCGCCGGCTGCATGCGTGTCTGTTCAACGCGGTAGGCGGCAGTCCCGTACAGCGCAGTGGCAAATGCGCTGAGGGTGAAAATCATCAGGTACTTTCTGGTTTTGATGCTCATGGCACAGACCTCTGAACGGATCTACACAGTGCTGTTTTAAGCATAGGTCAGCCGGAGCGACTTGCCATTATCGGGCGTCATTCAATCGGTTTATATCCGCTCAAAGACCTTTGTCCCACAAAGGCTCTTCCGGAAACCTGAGCACAAGGAAATCCAGCAGGCTACGCAGCGCCAGGGACATGTGTTTACGCGAGGCATACACCGCATAAACATTCATTTGCTGAGGCTCGGCCTCCGGTAGCAAACGGATCAGTTCACCACTACGGATGTAGTCCCCCGCCTGATAGCTGGGCAGCCGCGCCACACCAGCCCCTGCCAATGTCACCCGTAACAATGTCGTTGCCTCATTGGCGGTGATATTGCCTTGCACTGCCACCGACACCGGTTCTGCATTCTCGGTGAAGTGCCAGAGACTTTTGCCGAAGTAAGAGTGCGTCAGGCAATTGTGCTGTACCAGGTCTTGCACCTGACGAGGGTGTGGATGTTCGCGCAGATATGCTGGCGAGGCGCAGATGACCGAACGGCAGAGCGTCAGCTTGCGGGCGATCAGGCTGGGGTCCAGTTCGAGACTGGTGCGAATGGCCAGGTCGATACGTTCATCCACCAAGTTCACCGTACGATCAAGCATTTGCAGGTCGATACTCACTAACGGGTACTGCTTGACGTACTCGGCCACGGCATCCGCCAACTGTGCCTGGCCGAACGAACTACTGACACTGAGCCGCAACTGGCCACGCGGCGCTTCGTCCGGCTCACTGACGGCAGCCTGCATGTCGTTGCACAACTCCAGCATCTGGCGGCACCGAGGCAGCGTTTCGATACCGGCGGCGGTCAGGCTCAGCTTGCGTGTGGTGCGGTGCAGCAGGCGCGCACCGACCCAGTCTTCCAGCTCGGCCAAATAGCGCGAGACCACCGGACGCGACAGATCCAGATGGTCGGCGGCGGCCGATTGACTGCCCAAGTCGACCACTGTCACAAACACGCGCATTGCTTGAAGACGATCCATGATTTGCCCGATTTTAGAAACAAACTATGTCCAAGCATCGCATTTTTTGTTGCGTTTGGTGCAACTAAGCTCTGTACACCCCTTACCGATGGCAGGAGCTGCCCGATGTTCTCGACCTTCAAACGCCTGACCCTGGCCACCGCCGCCCTGGCCTTCGCAGCCCACGCGGCAGCGGCAGAGCTGAAACTCGACGTGTACAACCCAGGCGAAGCCGCGATCTTCCCGGTCAGCTCGGTGCTGGTCAGCGGCGCCAACGACGCGATCCTGGTGGATGCGCAATTCGGCAAAGGCCAGGCCGAGCAACTGGTGCAGAAAATCCGCGCCAGCGGCAAACACCTGACCACCATCTACATCAGCCACGGCGACCCGGACTACTACTTCGGCCTCGATACCCTGACCGCAGCGTTCCCGGACGCCAAGGTACTGGCACCGCAACCGGTGGTTGACCACATCAAGGCCACCGTGGCCGGCAAACTGGACTTCTGGGGCCCGAAAATGGGCGCCGACAAACCGGCCAAAACCCTCGTGCCGCAAGTGCTTGAAGGCCACAGCCTGACCCTTGAAGGCGAGCAACTGGAGATCGTCGGCCTGGACGGCCCGCAACCGGATCGCAGCTTTGTGTGGATCCCGTCGATCAAGGCCGTCGTCGGCGGTGTGGTCGTGGCCGAAAACATCCACCTGTGGATGGCCGACACCCAGAGCGCGCAGTCCCACAAAGATTGGCTGGCAACGCTGCAACGTATCGAACAACTGAAACCGCGCACGGTGATTCCAAGCCACTACCTGGGCAGCCCATCGCTCAAATCCGTGGCGTTTACCGCCGACTACATCAAAGCCTTCGATATCGAGACCGCCAAGGCCAAGGACTCCGCTGCCCTGATCGCAGCCATGAAGAAGCGTTACCCGACCCTCGCTGATGAAAGTTCGCTGGAACTGAGCGCCAAAGTCGCCAAGGGCGAAATGAAGTGGTGATTGGTTTTAAACCCTGACCGTACTGGAGAATGTCATGAGCAAGATTGCAATCATTGGTGCCACCGGCCGTGCCGGTAGCCAACTGCTGGAAGAAGCGCTGCGCCGTGGGCATACCGTCACCGCCATCGCCCGTAATACCGACAAACTGACGGCACGCCCAGGCGTGACCGCCAAGCAAGTCGACGCCCTGGATGCCGACGCCCTGCAACAGGCCGTGAGCGGCCATGATGTGGTGATCAGTGCCGCACACTTTTCCACCCTGCCCGCCAGTGCGGTGATCGGCCCGGTGAAAAAGGCCGGGGTGAAACGCCTGCTGGTGGTGGGCGGTGCCGGTTCGTTGCTGCTGCCAGGTGGCAGCCGTGTGATCGACAGCCCGGGCTTCCCAGCCGAATACAAGGCGGAAGCCAGTGCGGGCGCGGAGTTTCTCGACACGCTGCGTCAGGAGAAGGAACTGGACTGGACATTCCTGTCGCCATCGGCGGAGTTCGTGGAAACCGAGCGTACCGGGAAATTCCGTTTGGGCCAGGATGATTTGCTGGTGAGCAGCGAAGGCCGCAGTTGGATCAGCTTCGCTGACTTTGCGATCGCGTTGATCGACGAAGTTGAATCACCGAAGCACTCCCGCCAGCGCTTCACCGTCGGCTACTGATCCACTACAGGCAACCGGTAGTATGCCTGTAATGAGCGGGCTTGCCCTAATGCCAGTCAGTTAAGCGATGAAAGCGGTCGATGAATAAATTGTGGGAGGGGGCTTGCTCCCGATAGGCCGCGCAGCGGCCTCAAAAATGGGCCTGCTACGCAGTCCATCGGGAGCAAGCCCCCTCCCACAGTGACCGCGTTAAGCCTTAACTGACTGGCATTAGGGCTTGCCCCCCAGCGCGGGGCAAGCCCGCTCACTACAAGTCAGGTCGGGGTGGGTTTTGCTTGATTCGCCAGCCATTCCATTAGTGCTTCAAGGCCTGCCGACAGCTCGGCGCCCGGTGGGCGCACCAGGTAATACGCCATCCCCGTCGGCACCCGCAGTTCAAACGGCATCGCCAGCCTGCCGGCCGTGACATCCTCGCCAATCAACGCGCTATCACCGATCGCCACGCCTGAACCTTGTGACGCCACCGTCATGGCCAGATCCAAGGTCTCGAAATGATGCCCCTGGGCCAGGTTGCTCAGCCGCGTATTCGCTGCTTTCAACCACAACGCCCAATCCCGCCCATCCCGGGTAGGGTGCAGCAGCACCTGTTGCTGCAAGTCGGCCGGTGCCCGCAAACCACCGAGCAAGGCGGGAGCGCAGACCGGCGTGAGTTGCTCATCAAACAAATGCCGCGCTTCGGCAGGTGGCTCGGCGATGGGCGCATAGATCACCGCCGCGTCGAATGACTCGCGGCGAAAATCCACGGTGTAGGCCACGGTGGTGGTGAGCTCCACCGGCACATCCGGACGTTCACGTTGCCATTGCATCAGGCGTGGCAGCAACCAACGCATGACACAGGTGGGCGCCTTGAGTTGCAGGGTTTCGCGACGATCGCCGATCTGCTCCAGCGCATCCACGATCAAGCCAAATACTTGCTGTACGCGCAGCGACCATTCACGGCCCTCTTCGGTCAGGCTCAAGCCCCGCGCCTGGCGCTGGAACAAGGCGTAGCCGAGGTGGCTTTCCAACCCGGCAATCTGCCGGCTCACCGCGCCCTGGGTGATATGCAATTGCTCGGCGGCGCGGGTGAAGTTGCAACACTGGGCGGTGACCCAGAACGTGTGCAGGGCGGGCAGCGGAGGAAGACGTTTCATCGCAATTGAGCCATGACGTGAGGACATGGCTAGTATGACTTTTTATCGATTGTTGCCGCTACCGCCCAGCCGCTCCAATACCGCCTCGAAACCCTCACAAGAGCGACATGTATGGCGACCTGCGGCGAAGTACTGGTCAATCTCCTGGAACGCTACGGCGTGGACCAGGTGTTCGGCATTCCCGGCGTGCACACCGTGGAGCTGTACCGCGGCCTGGCACGCTCCGGCATCCGTCACGTCACCCCGCGCCATGAACAGGGTGCCGGGTTTATGGCTGATGGTTACGCGCGTACCCGCGGCAAGCCAGGCGTGTGCTTCATCATCACCGGCCCCGGCATGACCAATATCACCACAGCCATGGGCCAAGCCTACGCGGACTCGATCCCGATGCTGGTGATTTCCAGCGTGCAATCGCGCAGCCAATTGGGCGGCGGGCGCGGCAAGTTGCACGAACTGCCCAACCAGAGCGCGATGATTGCGGGCGTCGCGGCGTTCTCCCATACCTTGATGTCGGCCGCAGAATTGCCGGGCGTCCTGGCGCGGGCCTTTGCCGTCTTCCAGGCCGCTCGACCGCGCCCCGTGCATATCGAAATTCCGCTGGACGTACTGGTGGAAAACGCCGATGCATTGCTCGACTGTACGCCCGTCAGCGTGGCGCGAGCCGGCGCGGCACCCGCGTCGGTCAAGCAGATGGGCCAGTTGCTTGGCGCAGCAAAACGCCCGCTGATCCTGGCGGGCGGCGGCGCCATCGAGGCCGCGCCTGAGTTGACGCGCCTGGCCGAAATCCTCGGCGCACCGGTAGCCCTGACCATCAATGCCAAGGGCATGCTGCCCTCCTCCCATCCGCTGCTGATCGGCTCGACCCAGACCCTGCCCGCCACGCGCGCGCTAGTGGCCGAGGCCGATGTGGTGCTGGCGATCGGCACGGAGCTGGCGGAAACCGACTATGACGTGACCTTCGCCGGTGGCTTCGAGATCCCAGGGGCGCTGCTGCGTATCGACATCGACGCCGACCAGACCGTGCGCAACTACCCGCCCCAGGTGGCGCTGGTGGCCGACGCGCAAATCGCCGCCGCAGCCTTGCTCGACGACTTGCACAAACAGGTATTGCCGACCCGCGATTCGACCTGGGGCGGCCAACGAGTCGCCCGCCTGTGGGCGGAACTGACGCCGGCCTGGGATGCCGCCACTCGCGCACAGACGTTGTTGCTCGACACGGTTCTGGATGAACTGCCGAGTGCAGTGCTGGTAGGTGATTCCACCCAGCCGGTGTACAGCGGCAACCTGACCCTGAACCTCGACCACCCACGGCGCTGGTTCAACTCTTCCACCGGCTACGGCACCTTGGGCTATGCCTTGCCGGCCGCCATCGGCGCCTGGCTGGGACGTGGCGACGGGCAGCCGGTGGTGTGCCTGATCGGCGACGGCGGGTTGCAGTTCAGCCTGCCGGAGCTGGCCAGTGCCGTGGAAGCCCGCACGCCGGTCATCGTGCTGCTGTGGAATAACCAGGGTTACGAAGAGATCAAGAAATACATGGTCAACCGCGCCATTGAACCCGTGGGTGTAGATATCTATACGCCGGACTTTATCGGTGTGGCTAAAGCCTTGGGCTGCGCGGCCGAAAGTGTGCGGGGCATCGAACCGTTGCGGGCGGCCTTGCGCGCCGCCACGGATCGCCAGGGGCCGACGCTGATTGAAGTCGACCAGGCACTGTGGATGCAGGAGGTTGCAGCTGCCGTAGGGTATTGAACGGTGTGTCTATCGATGGCGTGCAGGCGGGGACTGACGTCGTGTTACCAACATTATTTGTCCCACACCAAACATAGAAACGACCTACAGAGCTTTCTATTGGTACGGCCGTTCCGTTAAGCTTTTGTGCAGTCTTGTACTGAGTTCGGTACAACGGGTTTACGGACGAAACCGATGCTAAACAGTAACTTGCTCAGAAAGCTCGATATGCAGGACTTGATGGTGTTTATCGCCGTCTATGACCAGAGCAGCGTTACCGAGGTCTCCGAAACGCTGTTCGTCAGTCAGTCCACCGTGAGCTACAGCCTGAAGAAGCTGCGCACCAGCTTCGAAGACGAGCTGTTTATCAACACGCGGGCCGGCATGCGCCCGACCTACAAGGCCACCACCATGTATGGCCATGTGCAGAAGATCCTGGAGAGCATCAACCTGTGCCACGCCGGCGGCCAGGCCTTCGACCCGAAACAGAAGGCCGCCTCGACCTGGTGACGGCGTCGGCTTCAAGCCTTAGCCGATTGCGACTTTGCTGTAGGACTCACGATCCATGTCGTCCAGTTGCACGCTGAGCTGAACCTGCACATCCGCCGGCCATTCGCCCAAGTCCTGCAAGGCCGCCAACAGGCTTTGCGACAACTGCTGCTTGATCTGCGGCGACCGCCCGCTAAGCAGCGACAGCTTGACCGCGATAAAACCGCGTGGGCTGAGCGAGGTGCCCACCTGGAAATTCTCCACCTTCACTGCGCGGCTCTTGATATCGAACTCGGAAGCGAACTGCCCGGACGCCATCAGCACGTTGTTGAGCCGCAACAGGGTTTTCTCGACAGGCAAGTCCGTGAGGTTGGCGGTGTATTCCAGATGCAGGTGCGGCATTAAAAGCTCCCGATGGTTGTAGGAAAAGAGTCATACGTATAACACGCAGGCGCACTGATTCAGAGCGCTTTCAGTATTCCCTCAAGGGGTATCTCAAGATTTTGCCGGCGGCGCCGCCAGTGAGTCGCGGTCACTCATGAACGCCTCCAGCCGCGAGCGCATCCAGCGTTCCGCCGGGTCGGTATCGACGTGGCTGAGCCAGACCATGGACAGGTCGAGGGTCGGGGTTTCAAACGGAAATGGCTCGCAGAACAGCTGCCCGCTGGCGGCCATGGCCTGGGCGGTGTAGTCCGGCAAGCTGGCGATCATGTCGGTGCCGGCGAGCAACGCCGGCAGCGCGCTGTATTGCGGCACCGACAGCACTACCTGGCGCTTGCGGCCGATCTCGGCCAGCCATTCATCGGCAAACCCGGACACGTTGGCGGTGTGCGACACCAGCACATGAGGGCGTGCGCAATATTCGTCGAGGGTCAGCGGTGTGTCCGAGGCATCGGCGCGTAGCAGGCACGGGCGGATATGCCGCAACAGCTTGCGCTTGGCATTGGCCGGCAGGCCGCGGGTCTGGGTGATGCCGACGGTGATATCACCGGATGCCAACAAGTCAGGGATGCGCCAGTAATCCACATGTTGCACCACAAACACCACCAAGGGCGCTTCCTGGCGCAAAGCCCGCAACAGCGGCGGTAGCAGACCAAACTCGACGTCATCGGACAGGCCGATACGGAAGGTCATGGTGCTGCGGGACGGGTCGAAATCGTGAGTCAGGCTCAGGGCCGACGACAGCGAATCCAGGGCCGGCGACAGGTGCTGGATGATTTCCTCGGCCCGCGCCGTCGGTTCCATGCGGTGGCCAACGCGAATGAACAGCGGGTCATTGAACAAGGTGCGTAAACGGTTGAGGGCCGAACTGATGGTCGGCTGGCCGAGAAACAGCTTCTCCGCCACCCGCGTCACGTTGCGTTCGAGCATCAGTGCCTCGAAGACCACCATCAGGTTGATGTCGGCCTTGCGTAGTTCATTACGATTCATCGGCGCCTGCCCCTCTCCCCAAGACAACGCGCAGTTTAGAAAGGCCGCCGGGCTGCGTCTATGTGAACACTGTTCATCGAGCGGCTTTGCGACTATAAATCAGCTCTTGAAGGTCACAGGAACACCATCGTGCTGTTCATTATCGCCTTGGCCATTGTCGTGGCCGGGTTTTGTCTATGGGTTGTCCGATTCATCGCCAACCCCACCGTGAGGACACTGCTGCGCGTTTTTATCGGCTTGTGCCTGGCGACGGTGGTCGCCTACATGGTGCTGGCGGCGGGGTTTCCGACGTCGCTGCTGGTTTGATCTGGAATAGCCTCAACCCACTTGTGAGCAAGGACTGCCAAGCATGAAATTCGCCTACACCATCATCTATGTGCCGGACGTTGCCGCCTCCCTGGCATTCTTTGAAATAGCCTTCGGTTTCACTCGCCGTTTCCTGCATGAATCGGGTACCTATGGCGAGCTGGAAACCGGCGAAACCACCCTCTCGTTTGCCGCCCACGAATTGGCGGGCATGAATTTCGACGGCGGCCACGTGCAGGCCCATGCCTCCAGCAAACCGCTAGGAATGGAAGTGGGTTTCGTCACCGAGGACGTGTTCGCCGCCCACGCCAAAGCCCTCGTCCATGGCGCGACAGAGCTGTCGCCACCGAGCACCAGGCCCTGGGGGCAGGTGGTGTCTTATGTGCGTTGCCCGGATGGAACGCTGGTGGAATTGTGTACCCCGATCCATTGATCGAGTGAACCTGTTCATGGTTAGAGCAGGGACTGAAACGGCCGAGCGACTAATCCACCCTGTGATTCGCCCGCTTCAACCTTTCGGCCTGAGCGTTGCTTACATGCTGAATCGGTTTACTGTCATAAATGTCAGTAGACTTTCAAATGTATTGAATGCCTTATTACGCAACAGCGTTCGTAGGGTCTATAAATCGATGCGAGGGTTCAGTAATGAACAGGTCCGACACACACGAGACAACAGGTTTTTTGCACGCGCAGATTGGTGGGGAGCGATGGGAGGCAAGTTCTGTGGTTCTCTATTTACATACAAGAAATTTAACGGTGGGAGGTCCAAAAGGCGGCGCGATGGAGAAAGGTTTGTATTTTGACTTCCCCAGAGGAATCAGACCGGGCCAGTATAAAATCACTCCCACGTCATCTGTTGAGGCTTGGTTTAACCCAGGCAAAAACGCTCCAAGCTGGGTAGCTTACGAGGGCGTGGTGACCGTGGCCTCAGTCTCCGAAGATGAGCCTTCAATTACACTATCCTGCGATTACATAGCCACTAATCCGCTCAACCCGAGCGAGCATAAAAAAATCACTGGAACCGCACAATTCAAAGGTGCGTCTACGGAAACGAGTAAAAACCACAAAATCCAATCTTAATTATTCTCTGGCTGCTGAGTTAAATTCATAACTCACTTAACACAGCACAGTAAAATTTACACATCACTTCATTAATTTTACGAGTGGCGGTGTTCCGACGATATAACTTGTTCGCCAAAACACCCCTCTCAGTATTTGATAGTGACCTTTCGATTATCAGGGCTTGAGTGGAACTTCCTGATCAAGCGGTGAAAGCTCCGTAGAGTCATCATGCTTCCACGTCTGGGGCTTTTCCTCCTCACGCTGACGCTGAGGTTGTGCAAGCTCCGGATCATCCCGTTCCTTCTGCTCATTATTCATAGCCACCTTCCTTCCTTAAGAATGGTTCACCCATCCAGCATAGAACAGAGCAAGCATTTTGGGCGGACGCCCCCAATTGATAACAGTTACGCATCAATTCATCCAAATAACTCACTTATCATTTCTAAATGTGTCAGCCACTATCCCGGGTCTTAAGCGAAACAAGCTCTTAAAAAGAACGCTGGAGACACAAAAACCATGACTAGCCCTTCCCGGCCCGACGCTGCCCCTTCGAAAGTGGGTGCAGTACTACGCGTTACCTCGGGCAACTTCCTCGAACAGTTCGACTTCTTTCTGTTCGGCTTCTACGCCACCTATATCGCTGCCGCGTTCTTCCCCGCCGCCAATGAGTTTGCGTCATTAATGATGACCTTCGCCGTGTTCGGCGCGGGTTTCCTGATGCGTCCACTGGGCGCGATCGTTCTGGGTGCCTATATCGATGACGTCGGTCGCCGCAAAGGGTTGATCATGACTCTGTCGATCATGGCCAGCGGCACGCTGCTGATCGTGCTGGTACCGGGTTATCAGACCATTGGCCTGTGGGCACCGCTGCTGGTGCTGCTGGGGCGCTTGCTGCAAGGTTTTTCGGCCGGTGCGGAACTGGGCGGCGTGTCAGTGTACTTGTCTGAAATGGCCACACCGGGCCGCAAAGGCTTCTACACCAGTTGGCAGTCCGGCAGCCAACAGATCTCCATCGTGGTTGCGGCCGCCTTGGGTTATGGCCTGAACCAATGGATGGAACCGGCTGTAGTTGCCGATTGGGGCTGGCGCATTCCCTTCGGCCTGGGTTGCGTGATCATCCCGTTCATTTTTGTACTGCGACGCAACCTGCAGGAAACCGAAGAGTTCGCCAACCGCAAACATCGCCCAAGCATGCGCGAAGTGCTGGCGACCCTGGCGAAGAACTGGACCATGGTGATCGGCGGCATGCTGATGGTTGCCATGACCACCACGGCGTTCTACCTGATCACGGTCTACGCGCCGACCTTCGGCAAGACCGTGCTGCAACTGAGCACTTCCGACGCCTTGCTGGTGACGTTGCTGGTGGCGGTGTCGAACTTTGTCTGGCTGCCGATCGGCGGCACCCTGAGCGACCGCTTCGGGCGCAAGCCGGTGCTGGTGGCCATGACCGCCCTCACCGTGATCACCGCCTACCCGGCGCTGTCGTTCGTGGTGAATGCGCCAAGCTTCGCGCATATGCTCGAAACCCTGCTGTGGTTCTCCTTCCTGTACGGCATGTACAACGGCGCAATGATCCCGGCCCTGACCGAAATCATGCCGGTGGAAGTACGTGTGGCCGGTTTCTCCCTGGCTTATAGCCTGGCAACCGCCATTTTCGGTGGTTTCACCCCGGCGATCTCCACCTGGTTTATCCATGTCACCGAAGACAAGGCTTCGCCGGCCTACTGGATGATGTTTGCCGCGCTGTGTGCCCTGTGCTCGACCTTGGCCCTGTACCGTCGCGCCAATACCCGCGGGCAGATGCTGCAGGAGGCTGTATGATGCGCACCCTACTCAACAGCCTTACGGCCCTTGCACTCGGCGCCCTGGCACTGACGGCGCAGGCCGAAGAACTCAACGTGATGACCTCCGGTGGTTTTACCGCTGCCTATAAATTGCTCGGCCCGCAATATGCCAAACAAAGTGGCGACACCCTGAATACCATCCTGGGTCCGTCCATGGGCAAGGCGCCGGAAGCGATTCCCAACCGTCTGGCGCGTGGCGAACCCGCCGATGTGGTGATCATGGTCGGCTATGCGCTGGATGACTTGATCAAGCAAGGCAAGGTCGACCCTGCGTCCCGCGTGGAACTGGCGGACTCGCGTATTGGCCTGGTGGTGAAAGCCGGCGCGGCCAAACCGGCGATCGGCACTGACGCCGAATTGAAGGCCACGCTGACCCAGGCCAAATCCGTGGCTTATTCGGACAGCGCCAGCGGCGTGTATGTCGAGAAGGAACTGTTCAAAAAGCTCGGCATGCCCGCCAAAGGCACGATGATCGAGCGCCTGCCGGTGGCCGAACAGGTCGCCAAGGGTGACTACGAGGTCGGCTTGCAGCAGGTGGCGGAACTGTTGCCGATACCAGGGGTGACGTTTGTGGGCAAGATCCCGGAAGACGTGCAGTCAGTGACACGCTTTGCGGCGGGGATTCCGGTCAACGCCAAACACCCGGCCCAGGCCAAGGCACTGCTGAAGTTCCTGGCTTCACCCGAGGCGCAACCGGTGGTGCAATCCACCGGCCTGGACTCGGTGTCACGCTGACCGAAACGGCATCTCCCGTACCAACCGCTCCAACTCCAGCGCCGCCGGCGGCAACGTCCGCCCGCGGCGCTTGATCAAGCCCACATTGCGCATCACCTGCGGTTCCACCAGCGGCACACTCACCAGGATCGGGTGTTCGCCCGCCGGCATCGCAATCGATGGCACCATCGCCACGCCCAACCCCGCCTCCACCAGCCCGATCATCGTGGTCACGTGGTGGGTCTCGCAGACACTCGGTTTCTTCACCCGCACGCCGCGCAGGGCCTGGTCCAGCAGAAAGCGGTTGCCCGAGGACTTGTCCACGGTGATGTAGTCGTATTCGTAGGCTTCAGCCCAACTCACACTCTGGCGCCCGGCCAGCGGGTGGTCATGCCGGCAGGCCAGGACGTAGCGCTCCTGCAACAGCAGTTCGAATTCCACTTCATCGGCCAGGCTGCCGCTGAAACTCACACCGAAATCCGCCTCGCCGCTCTCCACGGCGTTGCAGACCTCACCGGCGCTGGCATCCAGCACCTGCAGGCGAATCTTCGGATAGAGCTTGTGAAACTCGGAGATCACATGGGGCATGAAGTAATAAGCGGTGGACGGCACGCAGGCGATGGTGACGTTGCCCATCCGCGTGGACGCCACATTGCTGATGCCCATCAAGGCGATGTCGAGGTCGTCGAGAATACGCTCCACCTGGGGCAGGAACGCACGGCCGACCATGGTCAGGTTGACCCGTCGGGTGGTGCGCTCGAACAGCTTCACATCGAGGGCGGATTCGAGCTTTTCGATACGTCGGCTAAGAGCCGGTTGCGAGATTCGGATGGCCTCGGCGGCACCGCGAAAACTGCCTTTGTCTACCACAGCGCGGAAGGCTTGAAGGTCGTTGAGGTCGAAGTTGATGATCACGAAGGTGGCCAGTGGCTGTCAGGATGGGGGCATTATCGTACGGGAGCGGATGGGACGTCATGTACCCGGGGCTGGACGTCGATTGGAAGCATGGTTTTCGGGGACAGCCGATTTTCCCGGGGTGAAGTTCAATGGCAGCCTTGGTAGGGTGTCCGACTCGATTATTTTTTTCCCATTCCTACCGGCGTACCTCCATGAATCGAATAATAAAAAAACACCAGGCGCTGCGCTGCGGCGCATGGATCCTTGGTCCGCTATGCCTCGCTACCCTGGGCTTTTTTGCCTGGCAGAGTTTCTATCCGGTGCAGGCGAGCGACGGCTGGAGCTACAGCGTGATTCATCGAGACGTGGCCAAGGCGGCGTCGCTGATGCCCCTGCACGATGGCTCGCTGATGGTCAGCCAGGAACTCAAGGACGGGCTGGGCAGCATTGTGCGGATCCACGCGGATGGGCAACGCGAAGTCGTAGTGGCCAACCTGTCCAAACCCGACGGCATGGTCGCCACCCGTGGCGGCTGGGTGTTCAGCCAGGAATCAGGTGGCGCGCCGGTCAGCTTTCTCAAGGACGGCGCCGTCACGGAGTTGTTCCGCGGTGAAAACGTACAGGGCCTGTGGGTCGAGGGCGACGACCTGTACGCCATTGAAGACCGCAAGCCCACCGGCCGCCTGATGCGCTACCGCTGGAGCGACCAGTCCCTGAGCGTGCTGCGCGATCAGGTCGAAGAAGGCGAATCCATCGTGCGTTGCACGGATGGGCGCATGCTCTATACCGAAAAGAAAAAAGGCGTGGTCCGCGAACTGACCGATGATGGCAGCGACCCGGTGGTGCTGGCGGGCTTGAACAAGCCAACTTTCCTGATGTGTGATGAGCGCGGGTTGTGGGTCAACGAAGACTCGACGCACCGGGCACGCCTGTTGTTGATTGACCCTCGGGGCGAGCAGCAGACCATTCTGTCGTTCTTGAAGGCGCCGCAATCGATTGTGCCGACAGGACGGGGCACCTATCTGCTGGCGGAAGGGGGTAGGAACCGGGTGTTGGAACTGGTGCCGGAAAGCCGCAAAGTTTTACCCTAGGTGGGCATGAAGCAGATCAGCACCACTAAAATTTTCTGGCCTGCCTGACCCATTAAACATAAAGTCATAAATATCAGTAATTTAACTCTTATTAAATCATGCATAACGCCAGCTGACGTCGATACTGAGAGCTTGGATGCCCCCCCTCTCAGTAGGTCTTACATGGAAAAAACCATCATTGCCGCAATGCTGATTTCTTGTCTATCGGGCTGTATCGGCGTGCAGTTCTCACTTCCCGACAAACGCGCCAGCTCCACCACTGGTACTCAGCAACCCACAGAAAACGATACGGCGCGAGCGTGGTGCGGGATGACGCTATGGGCCGGCATCCCTCTGCCATTGAAGCTCCCAGTGTGCAAAACCCCTCCCTCACCTTCCCCTTTGTATGCCTGTGGCCCCTTCATGTTTCTGGGCCCGCTTATGCATGGCTACGAGGGGAATTTTCTATGTGGGAAAACTCCCTTTTAGAAGCATGACAAACGGCATAGAACTCAATCTTTGATTACTTCCCAGCCCACGTGTCCGTGCTCAGCCATGTCGGCTGCGCTTGAAAAGCCGGAATCAAAAAAGCACACACTTGCATAGGTCCCGCCTTGGGACTAGGATCTTCGCATGAGAATTATCGCGATCAGTCAACTCAAGAGTTTCTGGCAAAAGTACCCTGATTCAGAGCAACCCTTACTCGCCTGGCTGGATGAGGCAAAAAATGCAAACTGGTCAACACCGGCACTTCTCAAACAACAGTTTCGCAATGCCAGCATTCTCAAAGGCCGCAGGGTCGTATTCAACATCAAAGGTAATGACTACCGGCTCGTAGTCTCTGTGGCATACCGCTACGGGGCTCTCTATATAAAGTTCGTCGGTACGCATGAACAATACGACGCAATTGATGCCGATACGGTTGAAACGGAGTAACCCATGAAAATCCGACCTATCCATACCGAACAAGACTACAAAGACGCGCTGAAGTCGGTCTCCCCATTGTTCGATAACGAACCGGAGCCCGGGACACCGGAAGGTGATTACTTTGACGTAATGATCACTCTTATCGAGTCTTACGAGACGAAGCACTTCCCAATTGACCTACCTAACCCAATCGACGCGATTCGATTTCGCATGGAACAATCTGGCCTGTCAGCTGCAGACCTGGTGCCCGCCATCGGTCGCCAGAACCGCGTTTACGAAGTACTGAATGGAAAACGTGCCCTCACTTTACCGATGATCTGGAAATTGCATGAGATGTTTGGAATTCCGGCACAAAGCCTTATCAAGCCGATAAAAGCCTGCTGAGTACTAAACCCAGGCAGGCATTGCACTTAAAGCGTCGCCTCGCACTCGGATGTTCGAAATAGCGCTCGGCGTCACGCCTGCGGCGCGGCCGCAATGGCTTCGGCCAGGTCCTGATACTCTTCGCAGCTGGTGCTGCACAGGGCTTTGATTTTCGCCAATTGTTCCTGCGCCAAATCCATACGCCCCTTGATCACATATGCCTCACCCAGGTACTCGCGGACCTGGGCATAGTTGGGGTCGAGCGCAACGGACTTCAGGTAATAACCGATGCCTTCATCGGTGCGTCCCAGTTTGCGCGTGGCATAACCACGGTAGTTGAGGGCCTTGGCGGTGTTGGGGTTTTGCAGAGTGTCGAGCAAGGCCAGCGCTTCATCGTACTGCCCATCCTTGGCCAGGCGGTACGCGTAATCGGTACGGTCGGCGTCCGAGATGGCCTTGCTGGTTTGCAGCACGCATTTTCCGCTCTTGGTATCCCAGACCTGGCCTTTGGGGCAGTTCGGCTTGGGCGGCGCCGGTTCGTCCCCGGATGCGAGAACCTGGCCTGCAAATAAAGCCGCGGCCAGAAGAAATGCGCTGCGGTAACCAACGGCCTGCTCACGGTAAGTCTTCATGATGGTCATGCTCCGTCACACTGAGGAAGAACAGCAACAAGAGATATCTGCCACCATGCGCCATTTTTACTGGCAGGTTAAGCGTGGTCTGACTGTCGGCCTAATGAGCGTCGAATCGATTGTACTGATGGTTATTATCGAAACGAGCGCCTCGGTGGTTGCTAAAAACGATTTATATAATCGCCTCCAGTTTCTCCTCCCCTGCGCCTGGCTTCAGGCGACACATCTTTCTGGAACCCGATACCATGCCAAGTGCCAGCCAGGCCCCAAGCGGCCGCCCGGAACATGATCAACAAAGTGTCAAACAGCAGTGGCTGGCGATTCTCTCGGTCGCGGTGGGTGCCTTCGCCCTGGTGACCAGTGAGTTCCTGCCGGTGGGCGTACTCAATGATGTCGCCAGCGACCTCGGCATCAGTGCCGGCCATGCCGGCCTGATGGTCACCCTGCCCGGCATCATGGCCGCCCTCGCCGCCCCGTTGCTGTCTGTGATGATTGGCGCCATGGACCGCCGCTATTTATTGATCGGCCTGACGCTGATCATGATCATCGCCAACACCGTCGTGGCGTTCGCCAGTGACTTCAGCCTGCTGCTGTTCGGTCGCGTCCTGCTGGGCATCAGCATCGGCGGGTTCTGGGCCACCGCCATCGCCCTCAGCGGCCGCCTCGCTCCCAGAGGCGTGGGCGTGGCGAAGGCCACCTCGATCATCATGATGGGAGTGACGCTGGCCACCGTCCTCGGCGTGCCCGTCGGCACCTGGCTCAGCGGCCTGATGGGCTGGCGCATGACCTTCCTGGTCACCGCGCTGGTAGGCGTGCCCGTGCTGCTGGCGCAGGTCTTTTTGCTGCCGCGGCTCGACCCGGAAAAGGCCATCCTCATCAGTGACCTGCCGGCCTTGTTTATCAACCCACGCGCTCGGGTCGGTTTGATCGCCGTGTTGCTGATCGGCCTGGCACACTTTGCCGCCTACACCTACGTCGCGCCGTTCTTCAAGAACAGCTCCGGCTTCGACGGCCAGACCATTGGCTCACTGCTGCTGATGTTTGGCATAGCCGGTGTCGCCGGTAACATTTTTGCCGGCTTCGCCGCCAACCGCAGCGTGCGCTACACCCTGCTGCTGGTCGCACTGATGATCGGCACCAGCACAGCCCTGTTCCCCCACTTCGCCACCGGCCTGATCGGCGCGACGATGTTGATCGCACTCTGGGGCTTCGCCTTTGGTGCCTTCCCGGCCTGCGCCAGTATCTGGATGTTTGTCGTGGCGCCCAAGGATGTTGAACGCGGTATGCCACTGTTCGTCGCCTTGTTTCAGGTGATCATTGCCTTGGGCTCGTTCTTCGGCGGGCGGATTGTGGACCAGATGGGTAGCTCGGTGCTGTTGAGCCTGGCTACGGCGTTGGTCGGCGTAGGTTTTGTCACGGTGCTGGTGCTGGGGCGAAATGTGAGTAATAGCTTGGTAGCGCAATCTGCCTGAGCAGAAAGAGCTGTTGAAAAGCCTGCTAAGCATTGAGCTTGGCAGGCTTTTTTATTTTTCAGCGGACGCGCATCGCAAGTCCCGATTTGGAAAAGCTTCGTAATGAAAACTCTCACAGTGAAGCTTGTGTACCCACGCCCCTGAACTAGCCTCGAAAGGGTCGCCATGTGGCGACGTACTGCCAAGGAGCTTACATGCCAACCAGATATCGTGATGCCGTCACCGGAGAGTACGTGACAGAGGCTGAGGCAAAGAAAAGACCGAGGGAAACGGTGAAGGAGAAGGATAAAAAGTCGCCGTCAAAGCCGCAGGGTAAGAAGTGATGTCGAGGTTGGAAGACAACGCCATACGTTCTATAGCCACGTGATGGGTTTATCAGAGAGCGGCTGAGCTGATTATGGATTTGATGAACTGCTCGGCCAAAAACGAAAAAGCCCCGTAGCTTACTCAGCTACGGGGCTTTTTCTATGTAATGGCGGAGAGATAGGGATTCGAACCCTAGGTACCGGTGAAGGTACAACGGATTTCGAATCCGTCCCATTCGGCCACTCTGGCATCTCTCCAACGGCGCGCATCATAACAGTGTGTTTCACGGAAGCAAACCCCAAAAGAGATTTTTTTCCGTGCTATCAGATGCTTGCGTCGATTAAAGCGGTACGCCGAGACGGTTGGCGACTTCTTCGTAGGCTTCGATAACATCACCGAGGCCCTGGCGGAAGCGGTCTTTGTCCATCTTTTTCTTGGTGTCTTTGTCCCACAGGCGGCAGCCGTCCGGGCTGAATTCGTCGCCCAGGACGATGGAGCCGTCGTGGAATACACCGAATTCCAGCTTGAAGTCGACCAGCAGCAGGCCGGCGTCGTCGAACAGCTTGCTCAGCACATCGTTGACCTTGAGGGACAACTCCTTCATGCGCGCCAGTTGCTCGGCGGTGCCCCAGCCGAACGCCACAACGTGGGATTCGTTGATGAACGGGTCGCCCTTGGCGTCGTCCTTCAGGAACAACTCGAAGGTGTAGGGGTTGAGCTTGAGGCCCTCTTCCACGCCCAGGCGCTTGACCAGGCTGCCGGCGGCATAGTTACGCACGACGCATTCGACCGGGATCATGTCCAGCTTCTTCACCAGGCACTCGTTGTCGCCCAGCAGTTTGTCGAATTGGGTCGGAATGCCGGCCGCTTCGAGTTTCTGCATGATGAAGGCGTTGAACTTGTTGTTCACCATGCCTTTGCGATCAAGCTGTTCGATGCGCTTGCCGTCGAACGCCGAAGTGTCGTTGCGAAACAGCAGGATCAGGCGGTTGGCGTCGTCGGTCTTGTAAACCGACTTGGCCTTGCCGCGGTAGAGTTCTTCACGTTTTTCCATGATGGGCTCCGCTTTGAGTGAGGTGGGCTAGGCGATATGTCGCCAGTCGAGCCCTGAATCTTGATCGGCCAGTTGCAGCCAGTCCGGGTCGCACCCGAGGGTGTCGACAAAACATTGCCGGGCAAGCGTCGGCAGGTTGTTCTTGCTGCTCAGATGGGCCAGGACCAGGTGTTGCAGGTCTTGCCAGCCCAACTCATACACCAGGTACGCCGCCTGGTGGTTGTTCAAATGTCCCAGTTCGCCGCCCACCCGCTGCTTGAGAAAGTACGGGTAATGACCACGAGCCAGCAGGTCACGGCAGTGGTTGGACTCGATCATCAAGGCATCGAGATTGCGGTACCCGTCCAGCACCTTCGCACAGTAGGAACCCAGGTCGGTGAGCACACCGAAACGCCGCTCACCATCACTGAATACGTATTGCGTCGGCTCCTGGGCGTCGTGTGCCACGGCGATCACGTTGACGCTCAACGCGCCGATCTGCAGTTGCTCACCACCGGCCAGGAAACCTGCAGGCTCAATGGGTTTGCGCATCCCGCGCAAGGTGCCGCGACTCAGGTACACCGGCAGATTGTAGCGCCGAGACAGCAAACCCACGCCATGCACATGGTCGGCATGTTCGTGGGTCACCAGAATCGCGCTCAACTGCGCGGGGTGAACCCCCAGGCGCAGCAGGCGCCGCTCGGTTTCTCTTAACGAGAAACCACAATCGACCAGCACGTACGTGTCGTCATGAGCGACCAGCGTGCCGTTCCCTTGGCTACCGCTGCCGAGAACGGCAAAACGCATCGGATCAGCCCAGGTTGTCCTGAATCACGCCCAACACCTTGCGTGCGGTTTCAGCCGGCGCAACGGTGTTGATGTTCTTCTCGACGGTGACCTGCACGCTGTCGCCCACCTTGCTCAAACGAACCTGATAACGCTCGGCGCGGGTTTCGATCTCTTCCTTGGTCGGCTGGCTGCCAAACAACTTGCCGAAGAAACCTGGCTCGTCGTCTTTCTTCTCGGCCTTTTCCGCCACGTTGATGTAGTACAGGCCCAGGCTGCGGTTGATGTCCTCAACACGCCAAGGGCCCTTCTCCAACGCACGGCCTACACTGGCCCAGGCACGATCCAGGTCTTCACCCAGGTTCAGCACCACGTTGCCGCTGCCGTCTTCGGAGAGGCTCACGCGGTTAGGCGTATCGTAGTCGCGTGCAGCAAGCAGGGAAACCGAACCGCCCTTCTCGGAGATACGGCTCATGTTGGCCAGCATCTCATCGACCAGCGCGGCGTCAACGCCGGTGTTGACCGAGCGGTTGGTGAATTCGACATTGGCCGTGCTGCCGGCAGGACGCTCGGCGCTGACCACATAGACTTCACTGGTATTACGCTGCACGCCAGGCTCGATGCGCACACGCACACGGGCTTCGCTGTCGGCCGCTACACCACCGGCCTGCAGACGCTGGGCCATGTTAGCGGACAGTTCACTGCCGTGCTGCCAGGCCGTGGTGAACTCACCGGTCTGCGGGCGCTGCTGGTCAATGCGAAAACCGTTGTCCTGGAAGAACTGCACCGCCACCGGCCAGACTTCGGCAGGTGGGCGCTGCGCCACGATCCAACGGTTGTCGCCGCTTTTCTGCAGGCTGTAGTCGCTGGCATCCGCCACGGCCGTGATCGGCTGTGGACGCGGTACCACGAACTCGCCTTTGATGGTTTCATCGGCAACGTTGCGTGGAATCGGCAGCAGTGGGTCAAGGCGCTTGGCGACATTGACATCAGGCGGCAGTTGCATCGGCTTGGTCGCTTGCGCGTCCAGGTAGTCGCTGCCGCGGTCACGGAAGTAGCCTTCCGGGCCCCAAATCCAACCGCAGCCACTGGTGCTGGAGATAATCAAGGCAAGTGCGGAAAGTCCGGCCAATCGCTTCATGCGTAATGCTTCCTCAATTAAACCAGGACGCCGGACTGGCGCAGGGCCTGTCGCAGCGGTTCGTGACAGGCTTCGCTGAGACGGGTGAGCGGCAGACGGATACCGTCCGGCATCATGCCCATTTCAGTCAGTGCCCATTTCACGGGAATAGGGTTGGATTCAATAAACAGGGTCTTGTTGAGCGGCATCAGCTTCTCGTGGATCGCTCGGGCGGTCACGGCATCACCGGCAATGGCGGCGGCGCACATTTCGCTCATGGCACGCGGGGCCACGTTGGCGGTCACGGAGATGTTGCCCTTGCCACCCAGCAGGATCAGCTCGACAGCCGTGGCGTCGTCACCGGAATACACCAGGAAATCGCTGCTCACGCCGGCCAGGATGTCCTTGGCGCGCTGCAGGTCGCCGGTGGCTTCCTTGATACCGATGATGTTCGGCACGGTGGACAGGCGGATCACGGTCTCAGCCTTCATGTCGCAGGCGGTACGGCCCGGGACGTTGTAGAGGATCTGCGGGATCTCGACCGCTTCGGCGATGGCGCGAAAGTGCTGGTACAGGCCTTCCTGGGTCGGCTTGTTGTAGTACGGGGTCACCAGCAGGCAAGCGTCGGCGCCGGCCTTCTTGGCGTTTTTGGTCAGCTCGATCGCTTCACGCGTCGAGTTGGCGCCCGTACCGGCGATGACGGCAATGCGGCCCGCGACACGCTTGACCACGAATTCGATCACCTGGATGTGTTCTTCCACATCGAGGGTCGCCGATTCACCCGTGGTGCCGACCGCAACAATGGCATTGGTGCCTTCTTGCAGGTGGAAGTCCACCAGCTTGCCCAGGCTGTCCCAGTCGAGATGACCTTGTGCATCCATGGGTGTGACCAGTGCCACCATACTGCCCGCAATCATGCAACCGCTCCTGCCGGAAAAAGAGAGCCGTAATGGTACTGGCGCCAAGATGCTTGCACAAGCGAAGTACCGTCTGAGGATGCGTTCTGGATCAACTAAACGACGGGCAATGCCATCATTGGGCCAAAGCATGGCCTGAAGCACGATGAAACCAGACCGGTCGCGCAATGAAAACGCCGCCTCCTAGCCCTTGGCGACGCTTTTCGCTACCCTTGATCCTTTGATCGATACAGCCCACACGGTATCGACCGCTCATCGCTTTAGGAAGGCTGCATGTCCACCCCCACAGTTCGCGAACAATTCCTTGTTATCAGTGCCCTCGGCGCCAACCCCATGGAGCTGACCAACGTCCTGTGCCGCGCCAGCCATGAGAACCGCTGCGCCGTCGTGACCTCCCGCCTGACCCGCCACGGCGAGTGCAGTGCGCTGGTCCTGCAGATTTCCGGCACCTGGGATGCCCTGGCGCGCCTGGAGACCGGCTTGCCGGGCCTGGCCAAGAAGCACGACTTCACCGTCAACGTGGTACGCAGTGCCGCGCTGGAGAATCGCCCTCAGGCGCTGCCTTATGTGGCGTATGTCAGCTCGGCTTATCGCTCGGACATCGTCAACGAGCTGTGCCAGTTCTTCATCGACCATAACGTCGAGCTGGAGAACCTGACCTGTGATACCTATCAGGCGCCCCAAACCGGCGGCACCATGCTCAACGCCACGTTCACCGTGACCCTGCCGGCCGGCGTGCAGATCAGCTGGCTGCGCGACCAGTTCCTGGATTTCGCCGACGCCCTGAACCTTGACGCCCTGATCGAACCATGGCGCCCTCAGAACCCAATGTAAGGAAGTCCTCATGCCGGTAGCCATCGACACACCCGTGACCGATTTCGAAGCCCAGGCCACCAGCGGCCAGACCTTCAGCCTCGCAGCCCTCAAGGGCAAGCAAGTGGTGATCTACTTCTACCCCAAGGACAGCACCCCGGGCTGCACCACCGAAGGCCAGGGTTTCCGTGACCAGTACGCAGCCTTCCAGGCCGCCAATACCGAAGTCTTTGGCGTGTCGCGTGACAGCGTGAAGTCCCACGAGAACTTCAAGGGCAAGCAGGCGTTCCCGTTCGAGCTGATCAGCGACAAGGACGAAGCGGTTTGCCAGCTGTTTGACGTAATCAAGCTGAAGAAGCTGTACGGCAAGGAATACCTGGGCGTGGATCGCAGCACCTTCCTGATCGACAGCGAAGGGGTGCTGCGCCAGGAATGGCGTGGTGTGAAAGTGCCAGGTCACGTGGATGCCGTTCTGGCTGCGGCGCAAGCCTTGAACAAGCACTGATTGTAGTGAGCGGGCTTGCCCCGCGCTGGGGGGCGAAGCCGCCCTAAACCCTGGCGCCTCGGTCTTACTGAAGCACCGCGGCGTCCTTGGCGGGGCGGCTTTGCCACCCAGCGCGGGGCAAGCCCGCTCACTACAATAGCGGTGCAACTATAGGTTCCTGTCGCGGCCACGCGTCCAGCACCGCCTTGAACAGCGTCGCCAGGGGAATCGCAAAGAACACGCCCCAGAATCCCCATAACCCACCGAACAACAACACCGCGCAGATGATCGCCACCGGGTGCAGGTTGACGGCTTCCGAGAACAGCAGCGGCACCAGCACATTGCCATCCAGGGTCTGGATGATGCCGTACACCGCCATAAGGTAGATGAACTGGTCGCTCCACCCCCACTGGAACAAGGCGATCAACGTCACCGGCACCGTCACCACCACTGCGCCGACATATGGCACTACCACAGAAACGCCCACCAGCAGTGCCAGTAACGCCGCATAGTTGAGCCCGAGGACCACAAAGGCGATGTAGGTGACGCCCCCACAGATAACGATCTCAATCACCTTGCCGCGAATGTAGTTGGCAATCTGACGGTTCATCTCTTCGGCCACTCGGGTAATCAGCGCCCTTTCACGCGGCAGGTAACCGCGGACCCAGCGGCCGATCATCTCGCGGTCCTTGAGGAAGAAAAACACCAGGATCGGCACCAGCACCAGATAGATCATGATGTTGACCAACAACGGCAGGCTGGACAGAGAAAAGGTCAGCGCCCACTGCCCGAATTTTCCGATCTCGCCGCGCGCCAGTTCAATGGCCTGCACCACCTGCTCATCCGACACCAGATGCGGATAGCGTTCAGGCAACATCAGCAACAACGACTGCCACTTGGCCAACATCCCCGGCAACTCGTTGAACAGGGTGATCAACTGATGCCACAGCAGCGGCAGCACCACCACGATGAATACCACCAGCAAGCCCATGAACAGGGCAAACACCAACCCCACCGCCACACCACCCGGTAAGCGCAAACGTTCCAGGGTGTTGACCAACCCTTGCATCAGGTACGCCAGCACCATCCCTGCCAGTACCGGCGCCAGCATGCCGCCCAAAGTGAGCACGGCAGTAAAAGCCAGGAACAGCAGGACCGCCAGCACCACGGCCTCTTCATCGGAAAAGTAGCGCTGGATCCAGTCTCGTAACACTTTGAACATCAATCAACCTCGGATGATGGGGCGAACGATTCAGGCCTTTCGTAGCCAGTAAAAGTACACCCCGGCGGCATCTTCTTCGTGCAGCAGGGTGTGACCGGCCAACTTGGCAAAGGTCCGGAAATCGCGCTGGGAGCCGGCATCCGTGGCGATCACCTTGAGTACTGCGCCACTGGCCAATCGATTGAGTTCCAACTTGGCCTTGAGCAGGGGCAACGGGCAATTCAGGCCGCTGGCATCAAGCTCCGCATCAAAGGCTACAGCGTCGGTCATGGTTTTACTCCGGACAAGCGTTGGGCTGCTTAGAATATCTGGTCCGAAGCTCAGTGTCCGGCTACAGTAGACTCTTTGTCGAAAGGCTTTGTGCATGACTTTTTTGCGCCCTACCCTGCTGACGCTGGCTTGCCTGCTGGCCTCTCCAGGCTTCGCTGACGACCTGCCGTCACTTGGCGACGCCAGTTCTGCCATTGTCTCGCCACAACAGGAATACCAACTGGGCCGCGCCTGGCTTGCCTACCTGCGCGGCCAGGTGTCGCAGCTCAATGACCCGCAGCTCAAGGACTACGTCGAAACCAGCGTGTACAAACTGGTGGAGACCAGCCAGGTCAATGATCGGCGCCTGGAATTCATCCTGATCAACAGTCCGCAACTCAACGCCTTTGCCGCGCCCGGCGGGATTGTCGGGGTCAACGGCGGCCTGTTCCTCAATGCCCAGACCGAAGGTGAGTACGCCTCGGTATTGGCACACGAACTGGCTCACTTGTCCCAACGTCACTTTGCACGGGGCGTGGAAGCACAGTCGCGCATGCAGCTCCCGATGATGGCCGCGCTGCTCGGCGGCATCATCGCCGCGGCGGCAGGTGCAGGTGACGCCGGCATTGCCGCCATTGCCGGCAGCCAGGCGGCGGCTATCCAGGAGCAGCGCCGGTTCTCGCGCCAGAATGAACAGGAGGCTGACCGGATCGGCATCCTCAACCTGGAAAAAGCCGGGTACGACCCGCGCTCCATGCCCACCATGTTCGAACGACTGATGCGCCAATACCGTTTCGACGCCAAGCCACCGGAGTTCCTGCTGACTCACCCGGTTACCGAATCGCGGATTGCCGACACCCGCAACCGCGCCGAACAAGCCAAACCCGGCGGCAAGGAAGACAGCCTGCGCTATCAACTGATCCGCGCGCGCGTACAACTGCAATATGAAGACACCCCAGGCCTGGCCGCCAAGCGGTTCCAGGCACAACTGGACGAAAACCCGAAAAACGACGTGGCACGCTATGGCCTGGCCATTGCCCAGATCAAGGGCACCCAGCTCAAGGCAGCCCGAGAAAACCTGGCACCGCTGCTGGCCAAAGCCCCCAATGACATCACCTACAACCTGGCGCAGATCGAGTTGGACATCACCAACAATCGCCTGCCGGATGCCCAGCAACGCACGGACCGGATGCTCACCCAATACCCCGGCAACTATCCGCTGAATCAGGTGCGCGTGGACTTGCTGCTCAAGCAGAACCGTACCGCAGATGCGGAGAAAGCCCTGGACGGTTTGCTCAAATCCCGCCCCGATGACCCGGATGTCTGGTACCAGGTCGCCGAGACCCGCGGTTTGTCCGGCAACATCATCGGTTTGCATCAGGCCCGCGCCGAGTACTTTGCCTTGGTGGGTGACTTCCAGCAGGCCATTCAACAGCTGGACTTCGCCAAGCGTCGGGCAGGCAACAACTTCCCGCTGTCCTCGCGTATCGATGCACGCCAACGTGAATTGATTGAACAGGAACGTCTGGTGAAAGGGATGATGGGCTAAATCCATCGCCCACAAAAAAGCCCCGCCTTCGTTAAACGAAGGCGGGGCTTTTTAATAGGCTAGAGCCTTACTCAGCCAGCTTGAACGTGATGAAGCTCGCACGCCCCTGACGCAGCACACGCATCGACACCGAGCGATTCTTCGGCAATGCCTTGGCGATGTCGGCGAACTCCTTGGTGGAGTTGATCGCCTGATTGTTCAGGTGGGTGATCACATCCCCCGGCTGCAGACCGATCAAGGCGGCTGGGCCGTCCTGAACTTCCTTGATCACCACGCCACCCTTCAGGTCGAAGCTCTTCTTCTGCTCAGCGGTCAGCTCAACCACCGCAATACCCAGGCGGTTGCTGCTGCGCTCAACGCCTGGCTTGGCGTTACCCAGCGCATCGAGGGCGGCGCCCTCTTCAGGGATAGCCCCTACGGTCAGCTCGACGTTTTGACGCTTGCCATCACGGATCACTTCCAACTTGGCCTTGCTGCCGGCTTTCAGAGCACCGACCAGGTGCGGCAAATCGGCGGACATGATGATCGGCTGGCCGTTCATGCTCAGGATCACGTCGCCAACTTGCAGGCCGCCTTTGGCAGCCGGGCCGTCGTCCTGAATCTGTGCGACCAGGGCACCGGCCGGTTTCTCGAGGCCGAAGGATTCAGCCAGGTCTTTGTTCACCTCCTGGATCACGACACCCAACCAGCCGCGGCTGACTTTGCCACCGCTCTTGAGCTGGTTGGAAACGTCCATGGCCACATCGATCGGGATCGCGAAGGATACGCCCATGAAGCCACCGGAGCGGGTATAGATCTGCGAGTTGATACCCACCACCTCGCCCGCCAGGTTGAACAGCGGACCACCGGAGTTACCCGGGTTGATCGGCACGTCGGTCTGGATGAACGGCACGTAGTTTTCGTTCGGCAGGCTACGACCAATGGCACTGACGATGCCTTGGGTGACGGTATGGTCAAAGCCGAAAGGCGAACCGATTGCCACGACCCACTGCCCGGCTTTCAAGTCCTGGGATTTACCCAGTTTCAGTACCGGTAAATCCTTGCCATCGATTTTCAGCAAGGCCACATCGGAGCGCGGGTCCGTACCGACCAGCTTGGCTTTCAATTCACTGCGGTCGGCCAGGCGTACGAGGATCTCGTCAGCATCGGCAATCACATGATTGTTGGTGAGGATGTAGCCATCGGGCGAAATGATGAAACCCGACCCCAGGGACTGCGCTTCGCGCTGGCCACCGCCGCCGCCACGTGGGGAGCGCTGTTGCGGCATACCCCGTTCGAAGAACTCGCGCAGCATCGGCGGAAGCCCTTCGAGGTCCGGCATCTGCTGGTTCGAGACTTTGCGCTCGGGCAGTTTCTGCGTGGTACTGATGTTCACCACGGCAGGCGAGGCCTGCTCCACCAACTGGGTGAAGTCAGGCAGTTCGGCCGCTTGCGCGGACACAGCCTGACCCAGCACCAGCACCGTGGCGACTATGGATAAGTAAGACTTCAAACGTGGTATCGACATACAGCTCCCGTTACGACGAGCAGGGTTGAGCGACAGGGTTCAAGAAACACCGAAAACTACGATCGGCATCTTTGTTCCGCGAACAAAACAAGGCCGGAGCCGACAAGCCCTGACCTATAAAAAACATGGGGATTTTTTGCAAGTGAAAATAACGAACCAGACATTTCATGCTCTCAATACCCAACCAAGCAGAGGCTCACATTGGAAGGTCAGGATGAACATAGGATTAACAACTCATGGCTGGGTGGCAACCTTTTCACCGCGCACCGACAGCGCGATGCGTTCGGCGGTGCCGATGGGGATTTCGCCGACAACCGTCACCATCATCTCGCCGTCCACCGTGTTCAGGCGCCGCGACACCGCAACCGTAGGCCCCAGTTGAGTGCGGTTTTCCGTCACGCTCGCTCCGTCTGTCGACTCGAGAAACACCGAGAAGCGTGCAAGGCCGTCGCTATACATCCAACTGTCGACAGTAGATTGGGTTTGGCTATCTCGGCGTGCGTTACTGCTGATGGGCTCAAAACCAGGCGGCAGCCAGTTCAGGTGCCATGCCTGATCGGCAGGTACTTCTGGCGCGTTGTTGTTGGAAACGGCGACGGCTTTACATTCGCCGCTGGGCTGCAGATCGCGATCAGAAAGCGCGACCGACGTATTCAGGCGGGTGAATTGAAAACGTTCCAACAACTGACCCTGATCGTTGAGTAACAACGATTTGAGTGGCAATGCCGTTTCGCGATCCAGATGCAACTCGAAGCCATATCGGTATTGGTCTCGAGGGGTGATCGAGACAATCACCGCGTTACGACCGGCCACACGGGATTTCCCGATAACGGACAGTTCATAAAAGGGAGTGAGCTTTTGGGGATCAAGAACTCGCGCGGCCGAGGCATCACGCGAATTCCCAAGGCCTGCGACGAGTGTGCCGCTGACGCATTGAGTACGACCATCTATCCGTACGACTTCCTGGGCAGAACCGTCGAGCTGGAGTAATCGCTCACGAACCTGACCATTCTGGACACGATGCCAGATGTCATGGGTAGAAAAACTGCCATTACGTTCGTAGACGAACGTACCTTCGAAGCTTTGTTGCTGCTCTGCACGCCCAAGTCGAGTCAGCCAGTCTTGGGCTTCGTCGGCATGGGCGGATAGTGCAAACCAGCTACTGAGCAAAAGCGTGAGGAGCGGTATGGCGCGCATAGTGCTCCTCAGCGATTCAACGGTTTTCCAGGCTTGCAGCACGTGCGTAAGGCAGAGCGCTTTCAGTACCTTTCAAGGCCGACTCCTGTGCGTGTTGACGCAGGTAGCCTGGAAGGCGCTGATCCTGCCAGCCGGATTGCCCTTGCAGTACGCCATTGGCCATTGGGCCGGTGGTGTCAGAGCTTTCCTTGTAGCCGGCCAGTACAGCCGGGCCCTTGACTTGCGGACCAGCCATGACCGGCTGCTGAACCTGTTGGGCCAGCTCGTTACCGGCGATTTCGTCCTGGTTGTACAGGCGAACACCCGCCAATACGGCAACAGTCACCGAAGCAGCAACCGCCAGGCGACCCAGGCTGCGCCATGGACCACGAGCAGCTTTTGCCGGAACGGCTTCATCGGCCAGCGCAGCAGAAACGGCCGCAGCAATATCCAAACGAGGGATTAGTAGATCCTTGTGCATCACCGCCCGAGCGACTTGGTAACGAGACCAGGTATCACGGGTTTCGGCATCATCAAATGCGTTGAGCACTCGACGAAGTTCCAGTTCATCCGCTTCGTTATCCATCACTGCGGACAGCGATTCCTGCAGGGCATCACGACTCATGGCGGTTCCTCTCTTGGCTGTCGCCGCTGTCTTTAGTTTTCCTGCAACAACGGTTGCAAGGCTTTGTCGATGGCTTCCCGGGCCCGGAAAATCCGTGACCTTACAGTCCCCACCGGACACTGCATGACGCTCGCAATGTCTTCGTAACTCAGACCATCGAATTCACGTAAAGTTAACGCGGTACGCAAATCTTCCGGCAGTTGCTGAATTGTGCGATGAACGGTGCCTTCGATTTCGTCGCGCAGCAATGAGCGCTCCGGCGACTCGAGATCCTTGAGACCATGATCACCATCGTAAAATTCAGCATCTTCTGAACTTACATCACTATCGGGTGGGCGGCGGCCGCGAGACACCAGATAGTTCTTCGCCGTGTTAATGGCGATGCGATATAGCCACGTGTAAAACGCACTATCACCGCGGAAATTGCCTAGTGCACGGTATGCCTTGATAAAGGCTTCCTGTGCTACGTCCTGCGCTTCATGGGTGTCGTGCACGAATCGCACGATCAACCCGAGAATTTTGTGCTGGTATTTCAGCACTAGCAGATCAAATGCACGCTTGTCACCGCGCTGAACGCGCTCGACCAGCTGCTGATCCTCTTCCTGGGTTAGCATGAACACTCCTCGTTGTACTTGAAGGAGGCTTGCATAACTAAATGACCAGGCTTGCAAACATAGACTCGGGCTTTTCGCAAAAGTTCTCCCCTTTCAAGCAAGTTTCCGGCGCGCACTGTTTTGGCACACACGAAAAACGCAGCTCGGGCAACGCCGGCTGCGCGAATAATCTTGTCGTCGGCTCCTGACGCGTCCAATGCTCCCGACGGGCCAATAAACTCAACGTTTTCCCAGCTTTCGGGCAACCTGCTATTGAGTCGGGACTGCTGCAAAAAGTTCCCCCCTCCAATAACCGGCTCATTTCACCCGACTGATGCACGGCAATCTCATATTGCCACGAATGCCCGACTATTGTGCCGCTCCCCCCCTCTATATACTAGTGGCCCGTGTGACCCTTTGATTCGCCGATCCAGGCGTCCTGTTTGCGCCAGCCTTTCGGATCGCTTTTTGCGGAATCCTTCCAATGAGCCAACAGTTTCAACACGATGTCCTGGTGATCGGTAGCGGCGCGGCCGGCTTGAGCCTTGCGCTGACCCTTCCCAGCCATTTGCGCATTGCCGTACTGAGCAAGGGCGACCTGGCCAACGGCTCGACCTTCTGGGCCCAGGGCGGGGTCGCCGCCGTGCTGGACGACACCGACACAGTGCAATCCCACGTTGAAGACACCCTGAATGCCGGCGGTGGCCTGTGCAATGAAGACGCGGTGCGCTTTACCGTCGAACATAGCCGCGAAGCCATTCAATGGTTGATCGACCAAGGGGTGCCGTTCACGCGTGACGAGCAGGCGGGCAACGATGATGGCGGATTCGAGTTCCACCTGACCCGTGAAGGCGGCCACAGCCATCGTCGCATCATCCACGCCGCCGATGCCACCGGTGCCGCGATCTTCAAGACCTTGCTCGAACAAGCCCGACAACGCCCCAACATCGAACTGCTGGAACAACGCGTCGCCGTCGACCTGATCACCGAAAAACGCCTGGGCCTGGACGGCGAACGTTGCCTCGGCGCCTACGTGCTCAACCGCGCCAGCGGCGAAGTCGATACCTACGGCGCACGCTTCACCATCCTCGCATCCGGTGGTGCAGCCAAGGTCTACCTCTACACCAGCAACCCCGACGGAGCCTGCGGCGATGGCATCGCCATGGCCTGGCGTTCCGGCTGCCGCGTGGCCAACCTGGAATTCAACCAATTCCACCCCACGTGCCTGTACCACCCGCAGGCCAAGAGTTTCCTGGTCACCGAAGCCCTGCGCGGTGAAGGTGCACACCTGAAGCTGCCCAATGGTGAGCGCTTCATGCAGCGCTTCGACCCACGCGCCGAACTGGCGCCACGGGATATCGTGGCCCGCGCCATCGACCATGAAATGAAGCGCCTGGGCATCGACTGCGTCTACCTGGACATCAGCCACAAGCCCGAAGCCTTCATCAAGACCCACTTCCCGACGGTCTACGAACGCTGCCTGACCTTCAATATCGACATCACCAAAGGCCCGATCCCGGTGGTGCCGGCGGCGCACTACACCTGTGGTGGCGTAATGGTCGACCAGCACGGGCGCACCGATGTACCGGGCCTGTATGCAATTGGCGAAACCAGCTTCACCGGCCTGCATGGCGCCAACCGCATGGCCAGTAACTCGCTGCTTGAGTGCTTTGTCTACGCGCGCTCGGCGGCGGCCGACATTCTTGAACAACTGCCACACATTCCTGTGCCCGCCGCCCTGCCCCGCTGGGACGCCAGCCAGGTCACCGATTCGGATGAAGACGTGATCATCGCCCACAACTGGGACGAATTGCGGCGCTTCATGTGGGACTACGTAGGGATCGTGCGCACCAATAAGCGCCTGCAACGGGCGCAACACCGGGTGCGATTGTTGCTCGATGAGATCGACGAGTTCTACAGCAACTATAAGGTCAGCCGCGACCTGATCGAATTACGCAACCTGGCCCAGGTGGCGGAATTGATGATCCGCTCGGCCATGGAGCGCAAGGAAAGCCGGGGGTTGCACTACACCCTCGACTACCCCCAGATGCTACCCGAGGCCCGCGACACTATCCTGGTGCCAACCACCTACGGCGGCTGAACTTGAGGCGCACCCGCAGGCGCCGATGCACATCGGCAGCCTGCGAGTCCTTCGGCACACAGAGCGAACGCACGCACCACTCACCCGGCACCCGATAACGCAGCACCACGATCCATGGCAATGCCAGGCTGTCGGGACGCAGTTGCACGCTGTGCCAGCCGCGTTCCTCACTGAACAGCTGCCAGCCATCTTCATCCCGGCGCAGACCGCGAACCGACGAACGGTGAGTCAGGCGGATGTGGCGTGGTAGCACCCAGACGGCATGCGCCAGGCACAACAGCGCACCAAGGCTTGAATAAGGTAGATCGAGAACCAGCAGACTCCCCAGCGCGAGCAACTGGGCAAGCAGATACGCCGCCAGCAGCAGCCCGGAGGCCTGCCAGCGGCATTCGAAGCGATTACTTGGGCTGGACACGATCCAGGATCATCCGGACCATGCGTTGCAGCTCCGGGTCTTCGGATTCGCTGCGCTCCATGAACCAGCCGAACATGTCCTGGTCTTCGCACGTCAACAGCCTGACGTAGAGGTCACGATCCACCTGATCGAGCGTCGCATAGACCTCTTTGGTGAACGGCACCAGCAACACATCCAACTCCAGCATGCCGCGGCGGCTGTGCCAGTAGAGGCGATTGATTTCTACATCTTCGACCATGGAGCGCTCCTCAAATAGAGCGCAAGTATACAGGCCCGACGGCGGTGGAACAGTCGGCTTTGGTCGCCCCTCACGGAAACTATCCATTTGCCGGGCGCCCCTCTATGATGCACTCATGACTTTTTGACCTGCGATGACCCATGGCTGACTCTGCTTTTTTCTGCCCCCTGGCCCACGAAGGCGTTCTCGCCGTCCGCGGCGCCGACGCTGCCAAATTCCTGCAAGGGCAACTGACCTGCAACCTCAACTACCTGAGTGACACTCAAGCCAGCCTCGGTGCGCGCTGTACACAGAAAGGGCGTATGCAGTCGAGCTTTCGCATCCTGCTGCAAGGCGACGGCGTGCTGCTGGCAATGGCCACCGAATTGCTCGAACCGCAACTGGCGGACCTGAAAAAGTACGCGGTGTTCTCCAAGTCCAAACTCACCGACGAAAGCGCCGCCTGGGCACGCTTTGGTCTGGCGGATGCGGATCAGGCCCTGGCCAGCCTCGGCCTTCAATTACCTGGCGAGACCGACAGCGTCGTACGTACCGATTCACTGATCGCCATCCGTGTGTCCCCCGGCCGCGCCGAACTCTGGGCCCCTGCCGAACAAGCCGAAGCCCTGCACGCGCAACTCAATGCACAGTTGAAGGAAGCCGGCTTGAATGAATGGCTGCTCGGCCAGATCCGCGCCGGCATCGGCCAGGTCATGCCGCAAACGCGCGAATTGTTCATTCCACAGATGCTCAACCTGCAGGCCGTAGGCGGCGTCAGCTTCAAGAAAGGTTGCTACACCGGCCAGGAAATCGTCGCCCGCATGCAATACCTGGGCAAGCTCAAGCGACGCCTGTATCGCCTGAGTCTCAACGCGGCCGAACTGCCGGAGCCCGGCACCCCGCTGTTCTCTCCCAGCCACAACAGTTCGATCGGCGAAGTGGTGATCGCGGCAAAAGCTGACTCATCCGTTGAACTTCTCGCGGTGTTGCAAGCCGAAGCTGCCGACAGCGGCGATGTGCACTTGGGCACCCTGGAAGGCCCTGGCCTGCAACTGCTCGACCTGCCTTACCCACTGGATCGCGATAAAGAGATCCAGCGTTAATCGCCGTACCTTTTTGCAGCACCCTAGAGAGCATGAATGAACAAGCTGGCGGAAAAAGTTCAACAGGCTTTGGTGAAGGCCATCGACAACGATGACCTGGTTCTGCCGACATTACCGGAAGTGGCCCTGAAGATTCGCCAAGCCGCGGAAGACCCGGATATCAGCATCAGCCACTTGAGCAAGGTGATCGGTCGCGATACCGCTTTGTCGGCGCGGCTGATCAAAGTGGTCAACAGCCCACTGTTGCGCGCCACCCAGGAAGTCACCGACCTGCATACCGCCATCACCCGGCTGGGCACCAATTACAGCAGCAACCTGGCCATCGGCCTGGTGATGGAGCAAATCTTCCACGCCCGCTCCGAGGTGGTAGAGCTGAAAATGCGTGAAGTCTGGCGGCGCAGCCTGGAAGTGGCAGGCGTCAGCTATGCCCTGTGCCGCCGCTTCAGCCAGTTGAAGCCGGACCAGGCAGCCCTTGGCGGGCTGGTCCACCAGATCGGCGTGCTGCCGATCCTCACCTATGCCGAAGACCACTACGAACTGCTCTCGGACCCGGTCAGCCTGAATCACGTCATCGACAGCATTCACCCGGTGCTCGGGAACAAACTGCTGCGCGTCTGGGATTTCCCGGAGATGCTGGCCAACCTGCCGGTGCAATACCTGGACCTGGAGCGTGACTCGGCGAAGCTGGACTACATCGACCTGGTACAGATCGCCAACCTGTATTGCCACCGAGGCACCGGCCACCCGTTGGCGAACGTACCGGTATCGACATTGCCGTCCGCCAGGAAACTGCGCACAGATCTCTACAGCGATGCCCTTCTGACAGAGCTGGATGAAGCACGCTCGATGTTTTACTGATCAGCCCGCGATAAAACTCACCCGCACTTTCAACCCCGCCGATTCACCGTCGTGCAAACTGATCTGCGCCAGATGCGCCCGGCAGATCTCCCCGACAATCGCCAACCCCAGTCCCGAACCCACGCCCTGCTGACTACGGCGGTAGAAACGTTCGAAAACCCGGTCCCGCTCATCCAGCGGGATACCTGGCCCATCATCCTCGACCTCCAGCACGGCCGGGGCCATGACCCGCAGGATCACATTGCCGCCAGGCGGGGTGTGGGCGAGTGCGTTATCCACCAGGTTGCTCAGCAGTTCATTCAACAACGTCGGCTCGCCGCGCAGCCACACCGGTTCATCGGCTTCCAAGGCCAGGGCGACACCCCGCGCATGGGCCAGCGGCGCCATGGCCATGCCCAGTTCCCGCGCCAGTTGGCTGAGGTCGAGTAGCTGCGCGCCACCCTCGGCAATCGCCCGGGCGCCGTTTTCGATGCGTGCCAGGGACAACAATTGATTGGCCAAGTGCGTCAGGCGGTCGGTGCCCTGGGCCGCCGTCTCCAGGGTGCTGCGCCAGGTGCCGGGGTCTTCGGCACGCAGGCCCAGTTCCAGCCGAGCCTTCAATGCGGCCAACGGGGTACGTAACTCGTGGGAGGCGTCGGCAATGAACTGCGCCTGGCGCTCGAACTGGCCGCGCAGACGTTCGGTGAAGTGGTTGATGGAACGCACCAGAGGGCCAAACTCATGCTGCACTTCCACCAATGGCAGCGGCCGCAAGTCGTCGGGCTGACGCTCCTCCACCGCCGTACGCAGGCGCTCCAGCGGGCGCAGCGCCGCGCTCACGGCAAACCACACCAACAGCAACGCGCCGATGGCCAGCATGCCCAAGCGCAGCAAGGTGTCGGCCATCAGGCTACGCGCCATGGCGACGCGCGCCTCCTGCGTCTCGGCGACGCGAATTTCCGCCATGCCGTTCATATTCGGTTCGGAGACCGCCTTGAGCAGGCTCACCACCCGCACGGACTGGCCCTGATACTTGGCGTCATAGAAGCGCGCCAGAGCCGGGTAATCATCGGTGCGCGGTGTGCCGGGCGGCGGGCCTGGCAGGTTTTCGTAGCCCGAGATCAGCTTCTGATCGATGTCATTGACCTGGTAATAAATGCGCCCGGCACTGTCATAGGCGAAGGTATCCAGGGCCACATACGGCACATTGGCACTGAGGGTGCCATCGACCTGGGTCAAGCCGGCGGCAATCGTCCGCGCCGAGGCCAGCAGCGTACGGTCATAGGCGGTATCGGCGGCTTCGCGTCCATTCCAGTAAGCGCTCAGGCCACTGGCGAGCATCAACACCACCAACAGCAGCGCCAGGTTCCACAGCAGCCGCCAACGCAGGCTGCTGGGCTTATGCATCACGCGCTTCCAGCAAGTACCCCAGGCCACGGAACGTCACGATGGCGATGGGTTGCCCATCGAGCTTCTTGCGCAGGCGATGCACGTAGATTTCGATCGCATCGGGGCTGGCTTCCTCGTCCAGGCCGAACACCTGGGAAGCCAGTTGCTCCTTGCTCATCACGCGGCCCGGGCGCGCAATCAAAGCCTCCAAAACCGCTTGCTCGCGAGAGGTCAACGTCATCAATTCGCCCCCCACCGTGAACCGTCGTGTATCCAGGTCGTAGACCAGCACACCGCAGGTCTGCTGGCGCTCGCCGCCGAGTACGCTGCGGCGCAACAGTGCCTTGACCCGCGCTTCCAGTTCCGTCAGTTCAAACGGCTTGGCGAGGTAGTCGTCGGCGCCCAGGTTCAGGCCATGCACGCGGTCCTTCACATCACTGCGCGCCGTCAGCATCAGCACCGGCAGGTTCTTGCCGCGCGCCCGCAAGCGTGCAAGCACCTCGAAACCATCCATGCGCGGCAGCCCGACATCGAGGACCACCACCGCATACTCCTCGCTGCCCAAAGCCAGATCCGCAGCCACCCCATCGTGCAGCACATCGACGGTCAAGCCCGTGCTCTTGAGCGCCTGGGCGACACTTTCGGCGAGCTGCAGATGGTCTTCAACCAAGAGGACACGCATGGATTTTCACCTCATTCGGGCATGGTCGACGCCACGCTTTGCGAGGCAGTTTACAGACGCCGCCTGGCCTGTGAAGCCCGAAAACATTGAAAGACAACTGAAAGGTTAGTGAAAGGTTCGCCCTTTAGCATCCCGTTACGGTGGTCTATGCCCACCCCGTTGCCTGAGCGCAACGCTCGAAAAACGCCTCGAAGCGTTTTCGCCAAAATAAGAACAATAACGGAGTACACCCCCATGCTGTCGACACAGCCCCAGGCTCGCCCGCCTGTCCGGTTTTCCCGCCTGACCCACACCGCCCTCGCCAGTGCCGCTGCGCTTGCCGGCTTTGCGCCGCTTAGCCAGGCCGCCTTCTTCGAAGACAGCAGCGCGACCCTGGAAACCCGCAACATGTACTTCAACCGCGACTTTCGTGACGGCACCAGCGCGCAGCAATCCAAGCGTGACGAATGGGCCCAGGGCTTCATGCTCAACCTGCAATCGGGCTACACCGACGGCACCGTGGGTTTTGGCGTGGATGCGCTGGGCATGCTCGGCGTCAAGCTCGACTCCAGCCCCGACCGCACCGGCACCGGCCTGTTGCCCACCGACGATGGTCGTGCGGTCGACGAGTACAGCAAACTCGGCCTGACCGGCAAAGTGAAGATCTCCGCCACCGAACTGAAAATCGGCGCACTGATCCCCGAACTGCCGATCCTCAAGCCCAACGACGGCCGCATCCTGCCGCAGACGTTCAACGGCGGCCTGCTCACCTCGAAAGAATTCAAGAACCTGGTATTCACCGGTGGCCGCCTGGACAAAGCCAAGGACCGCGATTCCACCGACTACGAAGACATCGCCCTCAACAACAAGAACAGCCGTTTCGTCGGCGGCGCCACCGGCAAGCACTTCAACTTCGGCGGCGTCGACTACAAGTTCGCCGACAAAATCACCGGCAGTTACCACTTCGCCCAGCTCGATGACGTCTACCGCCAGCACTTCCTCGGCCTGGTGGCCTCGCGCCCGATAGGCCCCGGCACCTTTGGCGCCGACTTGCGCCTGGCCATCAGCGATGACACCGGTGCGTCCCGCGGCGGCAACATCGACAACACCTCCCTCAACGGCCTCTTCAGCTATGCCCTCAATGGCCATAAGCTCAGCGCCGGTTACCAGCACATGTCCGGCGACAGCGCCTTTCCTTATGTGGATGGCAGCGACCCGTACCTGGTCAACTTCGTACAGATCAACGACTTTGCCGGCGCCGAAGAACGCTCCTGGCAAGCGCGTTATGACTACGACTTCGCCAAACTGGGGATTCCCGGCCTGAGCTTCATGAGCCGCTACATCTCGGGCGACCACATCAGGCTCAAGAACGGCGAGACCGGCAAAGAGTGGGAACGCAACAGCGAGATCCGCTACGTGGTGCAAAGCGGCACGTTCAAGGACGTCGCCGTGCGCCTGCGCAATGCCACGTACCGTTCCAACTATTCGGCCCGTGATGCGGATGAAGTACGCCTGTTGGTCAGTTACAGCGTGGCGCTTTGGTAGTCAAACAAGCTCATAACAACAAAGACGGAGAGACCCATGACCTTTTCACTGCGTAAATTGGCCCTTGCCGCCGGCTGCATGCTGTTCGCCGGCCAACTGCTGGCCGACGAACCCAAGCGCCCGGAATGCATCGCCCCGGCCTCCCCCGGCGGCGGGTTTGACCTGACCTGCAAACTGGCGCAAAGCGCGCTGGTCAACGAAAAACTGCTGAGCAAGCCGATGCGCGTGACCTACATGCCCGGCGGCGTAGGCGCGGTGGCCTACAACGCGGTGGTAGCCCAGCGCCCTGCGGATGCCGGCACGCTGGTCGCATGGTCCAGCGGTTCGCTGCTGAACCTCGCGCAAGGCAAGTTCGGTCGCTTCGATGAAAGCGCCGTGCGTTGGTTGGCGGCGGTCGGCACCAGCTACGGGGCTATCGCGGTGAAAGCCGATTCGCCCTACAAGAGCCTCGACGATCTGGTCAAAGCCCTGAAGAAAGATCCGGGCAGCGTGGTCATCGGCTCCGGCGGCACCGTCGGCAGCCAGGACTGGATGCAAACTGCGCTCATCGCCAAGGCCGCCGGGATCAACCCGCGTGAGCTGCGCTATGTGGCGCTTGAAGGCGGCGGTGAAATCGCCACCGCCTTGCTCGGTGGCCACATTCAGGTGGGCAGTACCGACATCTCCGACTCTATGCCGCACATCCTGAGCGGCGACATGCGCCTGCTGGCGGTGTTCTCCGAGCAGCGCCTGGACGAGCCGGAAATGAAGAACATTCCGACCGCCAAAGAGCAAGGCTATGACATCGTCTGGCCCGTGGTACGTGGCTTCTACCTCGGGCCAAAAGTCAGCGATGCCGACTACGCCTGGTGGAAGGAAGCATTCGACAAACTGCTGGCTTCCGAGGAGTTCGCCAAGCTGCGTGACCAGCGCGAGTTGTTCCCGTTCGCCATGACCGGCCCGGAGCTGGACACCTACGTGAAGAAACAGGTGGCTGACTACAAAGTGCTGGCCAAAGAGTTCGGCCTGATCCAGTAATCGCCCCTCTGTGGGAGCGGGCTTGCTCGCGAAAAACTTCAACGATGACGCGTGCTGCCTGGATACACGCGACGTCCTTGCGTTCTTCGTGAGCAAGTTGGCGCCGACAAGAGTTTCCAAGGAGTTTCCTATGCTCTTACAACGCATTTTCGCCTCGGTGATGCTGCTGGTCTGCGCGGGCCTCGCGCTGATGGCCTGGCCGTATCAGGCGTCGTTTTCCTACGAGCCGGTCGGGCCTCGCGCCTACCCGCTGTTGATGCTCGGGCTGATGAGCCTGGGCCTGCTCTACATGCTGTTTCGCCCACAGCCGACCAAGCACACGGAAGAAGAACCGGCGCTGGACCGTGAAACCCTGATCAAGATCGGCATCTGCGTGGTCTTGTTGCTGATCTTTGCCGGCACCTTCGAATCCCTGGGTTTCATCCTCAGCAGCATGTTGATCGGTATTCCGATGGCACGGCTGTATGGCGGCCGCTGGTTGCCCGGTGCAGTGATCATCACCTTGATGAGCGTCGGCCTTTATCTGCTGTTCGATAAGGCCATGGACGTACCGCTGCCCCTCGGCCTGCTCGACGTTCTGGAGAACTGATATGGATACTTTCGGCTATTTGGGCCAGGGCTTCGGCGTTGCACTGAGCCCCTACAACCTGGTGACCGCGCTGTGCGGCACCTTGATCGGCACCGTGGTCGGCCTGTTGCCGGGCCTGGGTCCCATCAACGGCGTGGCGCTGTTGATCCCCATCGCCTTCGCCCTGGGCCTGCCGCCGGAGTCGGCGTTGATCCTGCTGGCCGCCGTGTACCTGGGTTGCGAGTACGGCGGGCGTATCAGCTCGATCCTGCTGAACATCCCGGGCGAAGCCTCCACCGTGATGACCACCCTCGACGGTTACCCGATGGCCCGCAAAGGCCTGGCCGGCGTGGCGCTGTCGTTGTCCGCGTGGAGTTCGTTCATCGGCGCGTTCATCGCCACCTGCGGCATGGTGTTGTTCGCACCGCTGCTGGCCAAATGGGCGATTGCCTTCGGCCCGGCGGAATATTTCGTACTGATGGTGTTCGCGATTGTCTGCCTCGGCGGCATGGCCGGCGACAAGCCGTTAAAAACCTTTGTCGCCGCGCTGATCGGCCTGTTCCTCTCGGCGGTCGGCATCGACGCCAACAGCGGCGTGTACCGCTTTACCGGCGACAATATCCACCTCACCGACGGCATCCAGTTCGTGGTGCTGGTGCTGGGCCTGTTCTCCATCAGCGAGATCCTGTTGCTGCTGGAAAAAACCCATCGGGGCCAGGAAGCGGTCAAAGCCACCGGACGCATGCTGTTCAACCTGAAGGAAGCGGGCGCAGTATTTGTGGTGAATATCCGTTGCGGCTTGCTCGGTTTCATCATGGGCGTGCTGCCCGGCGCCGGGGCCACCCTGGCCTCAGCCGTTGCCTACATGACCGAAAAACGCATGGCCGGCGCCGGCGGCAAATTCGGCCAAGGTGACATGCGCGGCCTCGCGGCCCCGGAAACCGCGATCGGCGCGTCCGCCTGCGGCGCCCTGGTCCCGATGCTGACCCTGGGCGTTCCCGGTTCGGGCACCACGGCGGTGATGATCGGCGCCCTCTCGCTGTACAACATCACCCCAGGCCCGCTGCTGTTCCAACAACAACCCGACATCGTCTGGGGCCTGATCGCGTCGTTGTTTATCGCCAATATCATGCTGGTGATCCTCAACATCCCGATGATCCGCATCTTCACGCGCATCCTTGCCGTACCGAACTGGGCGCTGGTGCCGGTGATCGCCATCATCACCGCGATCGGGGTGTACGCTGTGCACGCCACCACCTTCGACCTGTTCCTGATGATCGGGATCGGTATCTTCGGCTACATCCTGCGCAAGCTTGACTTCCCGCTGTCGCCGGTGCTGCTGGGCTTTATCCTCGGCGGCCTGATGGAGCAGAACCTGCGCCGTGCGCTGTCGATTTCCAACGGCGCGCTGGACATCCTCTGGTCGAGCCCGATCACCTTCGGTGTATGGGTGTTGACGGTGCTGATGCTGGCCTTCCCGCTGGTGCGTATCTACCGTAAGCGTGCCCTGCAGCGTCGTGCCGTGGCCGATGTCTGAGGCCACCTTTAAACATTGGTGGGGCACACCGCTGGTCGGCCTGGCCGGCGGTTACCTGGCCAGCCTCGTCGGCTGGCCTTTGCCGTATATGGTCGGCTCGTTGCTGGCGATCATCCTGGTGCGCTGCCTGACTCCCTGGCAATTGGCCGAGATCCCCGGCGGGCGCAAATGCGGCCAATGGGTGGTCGGCATCGGTATCGGCCTGCACTTCACCCCCGTGGTGATCGAACAGGTGATGAGCCACTTCGGGCTGATCTTCTTCGGTGCGCTGGTCACCAGCCTGTCGAGCGTGGTGGGTGTGTGGTTGATGCGCCGCAGCGGCGAAGACCGCGCCACCGCATTTTTCTCGAGCATGCCGGGCGGCTCCGGCGAGATGGTCAACCTCGGTTCACGCAATGGCGCAGTGCTCAGCCGGGTCGCGGCGGGGCAAAGTTTGCGCGTGCTGGTGGTGGTGCTGTGTGTACCGGCGATCTTCAAGTACGTGCTGGAGGGTGGCACGCCTCAGTTTCATCCGGCGCCGGTGAGTTGGCCTTGGCTGCTGGCGTTGTTTCCTATCGGCGCGCTGATGGCCTGGGGCTGGCAGCGTTTGCGTCAGCCCAACCCCTGGCTGTTCGGGCCGTTACTGGTGAGTGCCACCGCCAGTGTCGTGTGGGACTTGCATATCGGCCTGCCCGATGGCGGCAGCCAGATCGGCCAATGGCTGATCGGCAGCGGCCTGGGCTGCCACTTCAACCGGCAGTTCTTCCGCCGCGCGCCCTCGTTCATCGGACGCACCTTGATCGGCACGGCCTTGACCATGGCATTGGCGACTGTCGCCGCAGTGGGTTTGAGTGCATTGACCGGCCTTGACCTGCGCTCACTGACCTTGGGCATGATGCCCGGCGGCATCGCCGAGATGAGCCTCACCGCCGAGACCCTGCAACTGTCGGTGCCCCTGGTGACGGCGATGCAGGTGATGCGGTTGTTGTTTGTGTTGTTTCTGGCGGAGCCGTTATTCAGGCACTGGAACCGACGCCCTTCGTGACTCAAGTGGCCCATCCTGGGCCACGACCGCTGGTCGGCACTGTCATTTCTCACAGCTAGCCACGTCGCAAACACTCTGTGCTCAATCGCTACATGCTCCGCATGCCGCAGCCCATTGCCTTGCACGAGGTGTAGATCATGCTCATCAGCCCCAACGCTCAACCTCCGGTCTCACAACTGGCCCCGTACATTCCCGGGCTAAAAACACCCGTGGCGGGTTTTTCCGGCGGTGTGTACCTGCAGTTGCTGGAAAGCCACGGGAGCGAGGGCCTGATTTGTGTCATGCGCCCTTACGCCGGCCAGCGTGAGGGCGACTTCCTGGCGTTGTTCTGCAGCGATCCCCAGACCCCGGCCGACTTTCACACCGTCACCGAACAGGAGGCCCGCGAAGAAAGGCCAATCGCCTTGCACATTTCCAGGGCTCGCCTGCCTGAAGGCACGGTAGGGCCGATTTTCATTCGGGTCACGCACCTTGATCAGCGGGTTGAGGAAACCCAACGCCTGACAGTCAAAGTCGACACTGTCCCTCCTACGGGTAGCGGCGCCATTTCCGGACCGTCCTCGGAGAATGCACAGCTGCCGCGCCCTCAACCGACACTGACGTTGGTCGACTCGGCCGCGGCCGGGCGCGGAGTCGGTGTGAGAATTCCATTTTACCCGGTAGACACCAGCCTTCCGGACGCCACCCACCGAGCGGTGCGCGACCGTATTCGCTTGATTATCGGCAATCAAGTCATCGAACACAGCGTCACCGAGAGCGAAGCCAACAACCGCAATCCCATCACCATCATGGTCTACTACGCCACTTGGCTGCTGATTGGCAGTGGTCGTCACGCCTGCACCTACGAGGTCATTGACGAGGTGGGCAACTTCGCCCCCGGCCGTTCCCCCATGCAACTGATCGAGGTGCGCCTTGATCCCAATGAGCGGTTGTTAGAGGCCGCACAGATCGTCGAAGCGCCCAGTGGCACCCTCGATGCGGACAGGCTGGCGGGAAGCGATGCAACCCTGCGGGTCGCCATCGCGGGCAAAGGCTGGGCTTCGGGCGACGGCATCCGCCTGACGATCCGTGGGCGCACGCAAGATGGAGTCGACATCGAACAGACCTACAACGCTTCGATCCCTTCATCTACCGTCCCGTTCGCTGATTTTCCATGGCCCAACGCTGATCTGCGGGAACTCATCGGCGCGTTGATTCAGCTGAGTTATGAGCGAGCAAGAGCCGGCCAGGTCAACCTGCCTTCGGAAAACACCTTCGTCCAAGTCATCGGTACCCCTACCGATACCGGTCTTGCGGTGCCGCAATTACCCGCTGCCAGCGGCGGTGTGCTGCATCCGCTCACCGACCCGGTCACTGTCTACATCACTTCATACACCGGCCAGAAACCCAACGACCGCGTCACCCTGGTGCTAGAGGGCACCTATGCCAATGGCCATCGTTTTTACCAGGAACATACACAGGTCGCCGGCCTTGGCGATATCAGCTTCGACCTGCCCAACGGGGTTGACGGCGATATCCGCCAACTCGATGGCGGCCGGCTGATGTTCTATTACTACATCAACCTGGCCGGGCAGCGGCCACCGTCCGCCATCCTCACACTCGACATCGGCGAACCTCAGGACGCCCTGCCCGCGCCAACGGTCCAGCAGGCACCGGAACCCGACTTCACCTTTGACCCGGAAGCTTCCAAGGGCAATGCCAACGTCACGGTACCGGGCCACGCCACCTTCATCGCAGGGGCCACGGTCACGTTATATGTCGAGGGCAGCGCCCTGGGCGGCAGCGCCCCGCCAGCGGTATTTCCTATCACACAGCCCTGGGTCGGCCGAGACTTGCCCTTTGTTGTTGCGCGGGTGTTCATCGTGGCCAACCTCAACGGTTCGGCGCGTCTCTACTACCGAGTGGACAGCCCCAACCAACGCACCCGCTACTCCCAGGCGCGGGTGATAAAAGTCGGCAGCGGGCTGCAACTGCCGGTGCCGCGCATTCTGGAAAGTACGTTCACCGGCGACACCACCGCCACCCTCAATCCGGTTCATGTGCTGCCCCCCGCTCCGCCGGTGTGCACCCTGCGGGTGCGCTACAGCCCGATGCTGGCCAGCGATGATATCCAGCCGGTCTTCAGCGGCACGCCCGGCCCAGGAACCCCCGTATTGAACCCTTTGCCCGGCAACCCCGCACAGGGCTATGTCGATTTCCCGGTCAGCAATCTGGTGATTGCCGCCAACCTGGGCAAGACCGCCACGCTGTCCTATACGGTAACCCGCGCAGGGGCCACGACGCTGTCCCAGGCCTCCACCCTGACCGTCGACCCATTGCCTTCTCAATTGCTGGACCTGGTCAGCGTGCCCCCCTCAACAGGCATCATCAATGTCAACTCGGCGTATACCGTGCTGGTGCGCGAATGGTCGTTCATGCGCTCGGGCCAAGCCGTGTGGATCGATATCAATGGCCCCGGCCCCGCCGGCCTGAAGTTGCGCGACGGCACGCCCTTGACTACGCAAGAGTTCGCCGCCCGACGGATCGAACTGCCCTTGCCCAACGATTACCTGCGCATGCAGCCCAACCTCAGCAACTTGAGCGTGGAAGTGCGGGTATCCCTCAACGGCAACGTCGGCAAGTACTTCGCCACCGACTTGCGAACCGTCAACTATCGAATCAATAACACACGCGGCATCTTTGCGCGTATCCCGGTCGGCACGGGGCCGAACACCCTGGTACTCAGCCCCGACGGCAACCGGCTGTACGTGGGTTGCCTGTTTGGGCAGCCGTCGATCTGGGTAATCGATACACTGCGCAACCGCGTCATCGGCAGTTTTGATGTACCTGGGTCCCCCGTCTGGATGGCCGTTCACCCCACGGCCGGGCGCTTGTATGTCACCGACAGCAGCGTTGCAGCCAACACCTCGATTCGCATCTACAGCACCCTGGATCATTCACTGGTCGATACCCTGACCGGGTTTGGCACCGTCAACGGGATCGCCTTCAACACGACGGGCTCGCGCCTGTATGTGGCGGACAATCGCGCCGGGCGGCTGATCATCCTCGACACCGCCAACCACCAACCATTGGCCTCGGTGCCGGTGCCCAACCCCATCGACATCACATTAAGCCCCGACAACAGCCGCGCCCATATCGCCACGCTCGACGGCTGGGCCGTGGTCAATCTCACCAACAATAGCCTGATCAACAGCGTGGCGGCGGCAAACCCCACACACATCGCCCACAACCCTCGTGCCTCGCAGGTGTACATCACGCGCAGAGACACCGGCGTCGCCATCGGCAATACGCAGACCGCGCGTATCGAGCAGACCCTCACCGGTTTGCAAGGCCCTTACGACATCGCCTTCGAGCGCGGGCGAGACATTGCCTATGTGACGCAAACCGATGGCGACCGGCTCGGCATTATCGATACACGCCTGCGGCGAGTGACGGGGGCCTATGCCGGTTTCAACAAGCCACGCGGGGTGGTGGTTGCCGCCGATGGCACCCATGGATATGTGGCGAATATTGGCGATGATAGCGTGGCGTTCGTGGTGTTTTAGCTGGGGAGTGCCGCTCGTCGGCACTGTCATTTCTCACAGCTATCCAGCGTCTACAGCCAGCTGTCAAATGAGTACTGCGACTTCCGCCCAGGCACCTTGGCATTCGGGGCTCGAAGCGTCTCTTTCATTTGCAAAGGACGTCGTTCATGAACCAACTTATCGATAGCCCCGCCGACACCCCTGATCAACTGCCAGTGCCGCTCGCCCCGCGCCCAGCTCCCGCAAGCAGCACTGACCCGGCTCAGCCGGACCTGAATCTGAACTACTTTGTACCGGCGCTGGACGGTAACGATCCGGTGACCGCCGGCAGCTTCTCGAGCATGCCGTTTCACAACTTGCCGCTCTATATTCCCGGTCTTACCCAAAAAGTGGTTGAGTACGATGGCGGTATCAACCTGGCGGCACTGGAGGTCAATCTCGAAAAGGGCTTGTTGTGCGCCTTGCTGCCTTACCTGGGTATGGCCGCGCTGGATTTCATCGAGGTATTTTGTAACGACCTCGTGGTTCCAGTGGCGAGACACATTGTGACTCAGGATGACGTCGACGCCGCGAGAATCATTCCGCTGTACATACCTCGCACCCGTTTGCCTGATGGCCCCGCCGATCCCGTCTTTATGCGGCTCACTCGCGTAGGAGGTGGCCAGGAAGAAACCCCGAAACTCAGATTGAAGGTTGATACGGTCAGACCTGCCGGTATCAAGCCCAACGCCAGTGAAGCCCACAACGCAAATTTGCCTGCGATTGAAGTCCCACCGGACATCCGCGAATACGGAGTGACGCAGGACGACGCCAACAACGGCGTACCTTTCACTATTCCTTTTTACCCTCGTGATCAGAATCAATCACCCAGGACCTACCGGGCCGCAAGGGACCGGATTCGCCTGAGCATCGGTGGGCACATCTTCGTATACACCGTGACCGAAGGTGAAGCGGCCGGTAGAGACCCCATCACGATCATCCTGCATGCCGGGTTCTGGGCAACGGTGGGTAGTGGGTCCCATGTGTGTGAATACCAAATCATCGATGAGGTCGGAAACGCTTCCGATGGTTGGTCACCTTCGTTTGTGCTGATCGTTCAGATAAATGACGGCAGTGAACCTTTATTGATCGCCGCCTATATCGACGAAGAAAACCCGGAAGGCGTGCTCGACCATGACAGCCTCAATGGCGCGGACGCAACCATCCGCGTGTTCGTGCGCAATCATCAATATGCCGTGGGTGACGTGATTCGTGCACGCATCAATGGTCGCGCCCAGGATGGTACACCCATCATTACTTACCACGACTCTGCCCCGCTGACCTCCACCACGGTACTTCAAATCAGTATCCGACTCGCCAATGAAGTGGTGCAGGCGCTGATCGGCGGCAAGTTGCAATTGACGTATCAACGTATTCGCCCAGGGGTGCCGGATCGTGGCTCCGATAGCAGTATTTTGCAGGTGATCGGCACCGCACTCCCCGGTGGGCTCCTCGCTCCCCATATCATTGAAGCCAACGGCGGTATTCTCGATCCGCAAACATTGTTTTTTAATGCTGAACTGTACAAATACCCCGGTCAGGGTGCTCACGACCTGGTGACTCTGGTGATGGTGGGCACGCTTGCTAATGGCAATAACTTCTATCAGGAAGTTGATGAAGTCGCCGGCACTGACAATATCCTGTTCTTCATACCTAACGGCCCTGACGGTCCTATTGCAAAACTTGAAGGGGGAACGCTACGTCTCTATTGCCGTGTGACCAGTGCCGACGGCTCTGAAACCCGCACCTCCCCGGACGTGACGTACGCCGTCGGCGAACCGGCGGCAACCCTGAAGGAGGTAGTGATACTGCAAGCACCTGGACCGCTCTATCAATTTGATCCTGAAAAATCGCTGGGCAATGCCAATATACAAGTGTCGCCCGACCCTGATATCCAGGCGAATGACACTATTCATCTGCACTGCGAGGGGGACACCGCAGGCGGCACTCCGGCCGTGCAGGACTTCCTGGTGACAGGGGCATGGGTGGGCAGAACGATACCGTTCACCTTGCTGCGCCAATACATCATCCCCAATAACATCATGCGGATTTACTACAGGCGCACACGTGATAACGAACCGACGCGGTTCTCCCATGAGGTGCAAATGAAAGTCGGCGCCAAACTGGAACTCGCGCCGCCTATCGTGTTGGAGGCCACCAAGACAGGTGACAATACTGCTGAACTCAACCCTCGGCATACAGAGTCCCCACCCGTCGTAACTATCAGGGTGATCTCGGATAAATTCCCACCCACTGCGGATATTAAATTGTTCATTATCGGGATACCCAACGGCATCGGCCAGCCCGACATAGCAATGAAACCCGCCCGGCCTGAGCCAGGTACCAACTATGTAAGTTTTACGGTACCGAACAGGTTTGTCGCGGCCTACTTCGGCGGAACGTGCACCCTGTACTACAACTTGCTTGAGGATGGCAAAACCACCAAGTCGGAAGAACTGACTTTGAGTGTCAGCGAATATACGCAAGATGAGCTAGATTTACTGAGCATTCCCGAAGCGCAAGATAATCGCATCGTCAAGAGTGAAGGCAACCATGTCCAGATAGATGCATGGGCATACTTCGCTCAAGCTCAGCAGGTTTTTATTGACCTGGAGAGTTCTACAAATCTTGCCTTGCGTACGGGGACACAAGTCAGTGCCGCCGAATTTATCGCCAGGAAGACAACGGATTTGATCCCCGCAGCTTATGTGCAAAAATTACTCGCGAATGATGTGCTGGAGGTTAAAGCGCGTGTTTCGATGGATGGGACGGGTAACAAGGATACGGCGATTGCGCTTAAGCCGGTGAGTTACAGCATTGCAGGTCAAGCGGAAGTCATTGGCACCATTCCTGTGGGTAAAGGCCCGTTGGTAATGGCAATCACGCCCGACAGCAATAAGCTATATGTTGCAAACATTCTTTCAGGCACAACTACGGTCATTGACACCCGGACTCAAAAAGTAGAAACCACTCTGGATACACGTGGGTGTTTTGGCGTCAGCGTCAGTAGCGATGGAACCCGAGTTTACATAACCAGAAGCATAACCGGAAATGAGCAAGTGTTTGCTTACAGCACCACAAACAACTCGTTTATCGGAAACATTGTCGTATCCCAAGGCTACTGGCCCCATGGATTACTGGCAAATGCTGACAATACAAAACTTTTTGTATCCACCGCCCAAAACGCACTTGACATATACAACATACCCGCGCACACCTTAATGAAACGCATCAATATTGGCCTTAGACCAACGAATATATATTCAGACATTGAAAGAAAATCAATCTATATCCTACCTCACTCTACGAGCCAAAATTACTACCTTAGGTTTAATCCAAATGGCGACTCATTCTTAAGTAACACACCCGAGCTTGGCGGATATCCTAGGGGAATATCCTTCCACGGCAACCGCCCAAGGGCCTTCTACACAATAGACAATAAGGTTGGATCACTTGACACAGCGCTAAATAAATTAACTGGTGAACTAACAGGTTATTCAGCAGCTCGAGGCATTGCCTGCCACCCTACTCTTGACCTGGCGTATGTGGCGGACAGCCTGCAGCATACAGTTACCGTTATTGACACCAGCACCGACTCACCGAAAGAGCTATATAAACTAAGCGAGTTCAATGCCCCTACCGACGTTCTGGCTTCACCTGATGGCAAGCGTGTCTACGTCATCAACTATGCGGCTGAGGTCATTTCAGTCATCCGTACTTAATTAATCAACACCCAAAAAAAAGCCCCGTATTAACCAATACGGGGCTTTTTCATACTTCACGCTACACGCTCACACCCTTAGAAATCGTAACGCACCCCCACATTCACCCCCCAAGGCTGGTCAATGTTCTTGCCCATGCTGCGTTCCACATCGGCATGCACCTTCCAGTTCTTCGACACGGCCATTGCCACGCCCGCCGCCATTTCAACCCGGGTACCCGACAGGTCGTTGTTGAAGCTGTTGCCGTTCACCGAGACTTTGTTGCTCTGGTTGAACTCATGGGCAACCGCGGTACGCAGGTACGGCTGCAGCACGCTGCCACCGTCCAGCTGGATATCACGCCCGGCGGTCACACCGGCCTTGCCCACCACCGAAGCGGTACGCGGGCCTTTGGCTTGCAGGCCGTTGTCCAGCTCATAGCTTTGGCTCTGGATGATTGCGGTGTTCAGTTGACCGTAAGGTTCAACGAAGAAGCCATCGTCCAGCTTGATGTGCCGGCCCACTTCCGCCGAAGCGGTAACCGCGTTCTGCGTGTAGTTGCCCTTGGCTTTTTTACCGTCGCTCATGGCCACGTTGGACTCGTTGTGCAAGCGGTTGAACTTGAGCACGCCATCGAAGTAGAAGCCGCTTTCAGCGTCCAGCCAAGTGGCGTAGGCACCGGCGTAGTAGCTGTTGACGGTGGCTTTACTGCCACGGCCCAGGTCCAGGTCCGACGTGCTGTGACCCGCCAGGAAGCCGGCCAGCCATTGGCCATCGCCGCCCGACAGTGGTGTGTCCGCACCCAGGGTGAAACCACGTTGGTTCTGGTTGTACTGCACTCCTTTATTGCGGTTGTCCACTTCGAACTTGTTGCCGTACGCACGGCTCCACAGCCCGCTCGACTTGCCATCGCTGTGACGCAACTCACCCATGCGCGTACGCAGGTTGGTCATTTCACCATACAGTGCACTCGGCGCCGCGTTGGCCAAGGCCAGCACGGAGTTGGTGCTTGGGCTGATGACCTTGCTGCCCGGGTCCAGCAACCAGTCCTTGCCTTCGTTGTCCTCAACCAGGCTGTAGGAATAAGTACCGACATCCACGCGATCCCCCACGAGGCTGAACTTCGCGCCGCCGTCTTCGGTGTGCACCACGTGCAGGCGGTCTTCACTCAACGGGTCGGCCCCGCTGCTGGCGATCAACAGCTTGTGGTCACCCGAGGACGTGCCGGTGACATTGAGGAAGTCGCCGGTCAGGGTGGAGAAGTCCGCACTCATGATGAAGGTGCCATTGCCCGACAGGTTGGCCACGTCCAATTGGTAGAACGTGCCGGTGTCACCGAACTTGACGTGACCGCCGCTCAACGACAGGTCGCCCACCTGTTGGTTGTCGACCATCACCCAGGTGGCGTCGCTGTTGATCGCCAGTTTGTCGACGTTCTCCAGGCGGCCGGTGAGTACCGCGCCATTGTTCAAGCCCACGCTGGCGGTGCCGCCATCGTTGATCACATCGCCATTCATAATGGCGTGGTCAAGGTTAAGGTCCAGGGCGCTGCCCGTGCCCACTTGGATGTTGCCGGCCAGGGCGCTGTTGTTGACGCGCATGTTGGCCGAACCACCATTGGCGAGCTCCAGCATGTTGCCGTTCTGCCCCTGCAAGGTGGAGCCATTTTTAACGTCGATTTCAGCCGTTACGGGCCCCAGCACACTGATCGCCGGACCGTTGAGCCCGACAACCCGCGAACCATCCAGGGTCAACTGAGGCACTTGAGTCGCAGTAGCACTATCAAGCGTCATGACGACACCCGTGGTAGCGCCGGTAATTTCACTGCCTGTCGCGATCGCCGAACCACTGAGCAACCTCAGGCCCTGCTGGCTTTGGCCCGTCAGCGATGTGTTGTTCAACTCCAACAGGCTGTGGGCCGTGACGTTGGCGCCGTAGGTCGCCCCCGTGATCTCGCTGTCGTTGACCTGGGCATGCGAACCTGTGGTCGAACTCGCCTCGCGAGCCACGTTCAAGCCACCGTTCGTGTAGCTGGTAATACGCGTACCAGAGATCACTGCATTTGAATTGCTGAGCGCAATCGCCGCCTGGGAGCCATGGACGGACGTCACGTTGGCGCCTGTCAAGGTCAGCGCTGATCCGTCGGTGGCGCTGATTTCTTTAACCGTTGCGCCGGTATGAACATTCAGCGTCGCACCGTTTCTAGCAATGTAGTCGGTGGCACCTGTTCCAGAGTAGACGTCTAGCTTGCCGCTACCGACGTTACCGTCGACTACGATAGCTGAAAGCGCCTGTTCGCTTAACAGGTACAGTGGCGCAATCGCCATCAGTTTGACGAAGGACGATAAACGCGAATAACGAAACGGAAGAGCAGTAATGGAAGTCATGTCATGTAGCCTCAGAATAAATACCAGTTCGAACCCGGACCCCGTATCGAATAGGTTTCCGTTTTCACGGCGCAGAGACTAATGATCTGATTTCCCTAAGCGTGTAGGACTTTCCTTAATGACGCGTCTGTAGCGACGACAGGTCAGTGGATAAAAAACGGCCCCACCTGCCTCACAGAGACAGGCGGGGCCGTACTAATCAAAGCGTACCGCGACGTGTTGCCCCGGGAACACAGGTGGGCGGCGAGCCAGTGGAAAGCAGATCCCAGGCAGCCCTCACCTCATCGGATTGGCCTCGATCCCCAGTCGAAGGTCGCAAGAGTTTCCAACGTATACCGATGTAACCTCGAGCTTGAGTCCCCGTGAAGTCCTCGAACCAGGCGTTCAGGTGCATCGGCACGATCAAACCATTGTTGACATCGGAGCTGGTGAGGGTGAATTCAGGACTCACAATGGGGTTTCCGACAGGCATACCGACGGGCGTTGCGAAAGCATACCTGACCGCTTCAACCGTGATCTTGTCGTCCATTTGGAGTATTGCAGGGTCCAGAATCCTGATAGGAACAGACTCCCAGGGCACGTGACCGCAATTGATGAAATAGCTGAAGTTCGGGTTGCCTGTAATGGTTTGAGCCTTGTCGAAAATAGCCAGCCCCAGACCCGATAGATTGAAGATCTCCACGATCACATCTTGATGCACCGAATGCTTGTAATTGACCGCATTGCGGATGATGCAGTAGGTATCAATGGTACCGTTGCCCACGGCATCGATATCGGCCCAAGCGATGGTAAAGGGTACCAGGAAACCAGCACCTTCCGAGCCCGTCACTGGGTAAGTGGCGACAACGTTGCCGGCATAGACGAAATCAACGTGATCCCCCGAAACCAAACCGGTTGGTAACGGGAAACTGACCGTTGCATCAAAGCCGCGGTCTTTCTCGGAGAGGCGGTTGGGAGGGCTGGGCAGCGGCCCACCACCGATGAGCGTAGGTGCGGTAATGGCAGGGTCTACAGGCCCTTCACCAGGGTTTGAGACCCCAGGTTCTCGTAGATCAGCTTGTGTTTGTACTATCGGCGCAGGGTAGGTTGAACCGTCCAGGCGATAGATAACAAGTGCGATATTCGCCTCGTAAAACTCCCCTGGTGCAGCGATGGGCGCAAAGCCGACGGGGATATCCAGTGGGAAAGTGCCCATGCCAATCGGTTGGTTATAGACCTCTGCCCCCTCCCACATCACCACCAGCCTGTCACTGGGCAAGTGGCCGGTCAGACCTTGCAGGCGTATCGTCACACCATTACGGGCTTCCTCCTTATCCACCAACGGGCCTTCCAGCACCGAAATCAGGCCGAATACCGGTGGCTCGTTAAGGCTGACCCGTACATAGCTCGGAAGAGAAAGATTCGTAGTGTTAAAGGCACGGTCCGTCAGATTGTAAGTCACCTCGATTTCACCTGGCTTTTCCAGGATCACCGCCGTTGGAATGATGCCGGTGATATCTCCTGTCGGCGGCACAGCATCTTCGATGGGGCTGTCGGAAGTCCCGACATACACACTATAGGTATCGCCACCACGACGGTCCGCCGGTGTGGGGATGGTGAATCCCAGGCCGGTTTTACCGACCAGAAAAGCGGGAGTCAGTTCCGAACCATAATTTTCGAGCTGGACCCTGGCAGGTTGAGCACCGTAATTAGGATCCTGCGCATCCACGTAAATCCGGATGAGATTGTAGTTAATATCATTACCGCTGGCATTGCGCACATGCACTCGAATGTCTTTGAGACCGTGAGTCTGCAACAACGATTTAGGTCCAATGTCCAGGATAACCGGGTCTGGAAGTACGTCGGCCGTCGCGAAGCTTTCAATGAAGACTCGCCAGTCGTTCACAAATACTGTGAGTACTTCGAACAGTTCCACGAACCCGCGTGACCACGGCGCAACATGCAGTTGAATCCCTTCCAACCGCATCGTGCGGGTCACGATATTGCGGTGAGTATCTCCGACAATAGCAGGCAATAAACCGGGGATCAGCGGCGCGGGTTGAAGCGAGGGATTATTTGGCGGATCTTCCCAATCCTCTAGGGGGCTTTCTGATTTGATAGCGGGTTCATGGGGCTTACTGGACATGATTCAAACTCCTCATACAAATAAGTATCTGTCCGGGCATAAAACGACTGCATGACACACCCGATGTAATTGCTTAAACAAACAACCATCACCTTGTCTGGTTCTACAAACTCGTTGATGTCTCGTTCATTAGAGAGCATTTTGGGGCGACGCATAACTGTCAAACTTGACAGTACTCACCACCCGTTCACTTCACTGATCCTTGAATAAACTCAGGCGAGCCTTTCATCCTGACGAAGCGTTTTAATGTCATCCGCCAGGCAAGGTTCCGCACCACCAGGTCGGATCAACGTGATGAAGACCAGCGCGGGGCGGGAATAGCCCATACCCCCTCCCGCCGGCTTGATGACCTGGTAGCGCGCAACGGCAGAGCCGTGCCGAGGGTTGGTCTGCCCTGGGGCCGGTTTCACCAACCCCGGGTTTCGGATAAAGGGATCGAATGCAACCCTGAACTCATACCCATTGCGGGCCTCATCGGCAGTCAACACATGTGAAAAGGTCGCTATGGTTTCTGGCATCACGCCACTGGGATGACCATTGGGGTTCGCATAGCTTGCCCATTCCAGACGGACCTCATCCCCCGCCCCCAGTCTATCTTCATCCCCGGGAATCAAGACCCCCGCACCATTTACCCAAGGTCGCAGTGGGCAACTGATAAAGCCAGAATCGGGCCCTGGCCCATAGTTGACCCCAACGTACACAAGATTTAGCAGCCCGACGATAGGGATGACATTGACGAGCACCGCCGTATCAGGCGCGCGCTGGCGGTTGACCCCGTTGAAAGTCCAATAGAAGAAAGGAATGACACCGCCAGAGCCGACGATCAATTCGACAATATCCCAGTCGACAAAAAACTCGATTTCCTGACCGGCGACATCTCCTTGCTGCACGGGATAAGTCGCAACGGGTGAAGGGTGGGTGCCTATCATCAACTCCAGGATGTGCCCTATCACAGGCCCGTCCGGCAACGGCGCTACGACCCGCACAGGTAAACCCACATCATTGATGGTCAACAGGTTGTCACCGTCTCTTCCCTTGACGGTGACCCTGCCCAGCAAGGCGTTGATCGGGTCCGGATTGTCAGGGCTCACCGCCCCGAAAACCGTGAGGTCGACCGGCACGAAGCGTGGTTGCGACGGCCGTGTTGGCGACGTGCCGCGCTGCCAGGTGTAGTCTGCCCGGACAACCCCCGGCGTAAACTCGTAGCCACCGCTTGCAAGAAGTGAATAAGGAATGGGGACACGGATGGGCCAGACCTGAACATCAGCAATTACGATTGGGTCCAGGGCAATCAGGTCCCAAAAGGGCTGCAAAATATCCCCGGCGATGGAGCCGACCACCTCAAGGATGTTCATATACACCCCCCCCTGTTGACGGGCGTCGGCCAGGTTTATGAGCCCATCCTCCAACTGCGGCAGTTGCACCGGGCGTAGGTCAGTAGGTGTAGTTACCAGGTTGATAAATAAGGGGGCAGTGAAGGATGGCCCGGACTCACGACCAGAGCGATCAGTGAGAAAATAATAAAAGTTGTATTCCTTACCGGTCTGCAGACCACGCAGGAGATCCCCTGGGAGAAATACTGTTACCGGTTCTCCGTTTTTGTGTGCCTGAGTGATTTCGGTAGTGGCAACGATGCCCTGTCGCCGGTCATGTTTGCGCGGCGAACGTACCGAAGGTAAAAGCGCGATATAGGTCTCGACCTTATCGCCCAGTCGCATATCCAACCAGGCAGGTACAGTGGGGGAGACGATCGTTGCCACCACCCCGCCGTTGTTGGCAGGGTCATCCAGATAGGGGTCGTCGACACCGTTTGCTTCGACCTCCGGCGGAAAACGAAGACGCGGACCTCGTTGCCCCTGATTGGGCCCGACCTTGTCACTGTCCAGCACTGTTACGAAAGAAGGTTCGGAGGGGTTTCCACTGGTCTCTCTCAAAGTCACTCGGTAGTAAACGTCATGCAGGCCGGGAGCGTCCATAAAATGAGAGGGGACAAAGCCATCGGCGTCGGGAAGATCGTTCTCGTCATAGGGATATTCCAGGAACTTGGTATCAAACGGAACAGTGGCTTTGTCCCAATACCAACGCACACCAGTTATATCTCCCGGCTGTAGAAAGGTACTTCCGCCCCATAGAACAGGCACCAAAACCCGCAACCCCGTACTTTGAAAGGGCACTGGGATTTTATGACCGTTGTCGTCTGGCATGAGCGGTAATGCATCGGGTACGTCCGGTGCATCAAGCATATTAACGCCAAGGACTTTGGTGCTGGTGAGCGTGGAATCGTGTCCATTGGATTTTGGCATGTCTAGTCTCCTGGGCAATTAGCAATGAGCCACCGTCGACCACGACCTGCTACGTGCCAGATCCTGTGGTCGGGAAGATTAGTTAATGCCTTTCTGCTGAGGGGGGATACTGTCAGAACTAACAGGTAACGGCGGCCACCGAAGCCCCCCTCCAAGTTGAGCCCCATTGCCAACTATTGATAAAACAACAAGTTACAAAGGCCGAAGCGGCGTTGCACCGCCCTAGTCATTCAGACCAACGGCAACCGCCAATCAATCGGCGTCTCGCCATTCTGCTCAAGAAACTTGTTGGCACGGCTGAAGTGCCCACACCCCAGGAACCCGCGATACGCCGACAACGGTGAGGGATGCACCGAGGTCAGCACCAGGTGCTTGGTGGCATCGATCAGCTTCTGCTTGCTCTGGGCGTGCGCGCCCCACAGCAGGAACACCAGGTGCGGCTGGTGCTGGCTGACCACTTCGATAATCCGATCGGTAAAGAACTGCCAGCCCTTGCCCGCATGGGCGTTGGCATTGGCGCGCTCGACGGTCATGGTGGTGTTGAGCAGCAGCACGCCCTGGTCGGCCCAGCTTTGCAGGCAGCCGTGGTTGGGGATGTCGATGTTCAGGTCGCGCTTGAGCTCTTTATAGATATTGACCAGCGACGGCGGCGTCGGCACGCCCGGTTGTACCGAGAAGCACAGGCCATGGGCCTGGCCGGGGCCGTGGTACGGGTCTTGGCCCAGGATCACCACCTTGACCTGGTCCAGCGGCGTGGAATTGAGCGCATTGAAAATCAGCGGGCCAGGCGGGTAGATCTCTTTGCCGGCCGCATGTTCCTGGCGCAGAAATTCGCGCAACTGGGCCATGTAGGGCTGTTCGAATTCGTCGCGCAGGGCGTGTTTCCAGCTGGGTTCGAGTTTGATACGGTCGCCGTCGGTCATCGTGCACTTGTCTGGTAAAAAGAATGAAGCGAACCCTAGGAAAGCCCACTCCGCTTGTCAATTGATCTGACACACCACCGGCACTTTCCTACCCAGCGATCATACTTATCTTCCAACCTATCGATTGAGGTCACGATGAACCTGCACTTCGAAGAGCTGACCTGCAGCGACGGCGCCCGCCTCGGCATCGCCAGCCTGGACGCGGAAAAATCCCTCAACGCCCTGTCCTTGCCCATGATCCTGACCCTGAGCGAACGCCTGGAAGCCTGGGCCAAAGACCCGCATATTGTCTGCGTGCTGCTGCGCGGCAACGGCGCCAAAGCCTTTTGCGCCGGTGGCGAAGTACGCAGCCTGGCCCAGGCCTGTCGTGAACATCCCGGCGCGGTGCCCGGCCTGGCGGCGCAGTTTTTTGCCGCCGAATATCGTCTCGACTATCGCCTGCACACCTATCCCAAGCCACTGATCTGTTGGGGCCACGGTTACGTGCTCGGCGGCGGCATGGGGTTGCTGCAAAGCGCGGCGGCGCGCATCGTGACGCCCAGCAGCCGCCTGGGTATGCCCGAAATCAGCATCGGCCTGTACCCGGACGTGGGCGCCGGCTGGTTTCTCTCGCGCCTGCCCGGCAAGTTGGGTGTGTTCCTCGGCCTTACCGGCGCGCCGATCAACGCTCGAGATGCCCTGGACCTGGGCCTGGCCGACCGTTTCCTGCGCGATGACCAACAAGAGGCGCTGATCGAGGGCCTGCTGCGCCTGAACTGGCAGGAGCAGACCGCGAAACAGCTCAACAGCTTGCTCAAGGCCCTCAGCCAGGAAGCGCTTGGCCAGCAACCCGCAGCACAATGGCTACCGCGTCGTGCGCAGATCGACGAGTGGCTGGACGTGGGTGACGTACGTTGTGCCTGGCGCGCCCTGAGCCAGCTGCGCGAGCACACCGACCCGCTGTTGAGCCGCGCCGGCAAAACCCTCAGCGACGGTTGCCCGCTGACCGCGCATCTGCTGTGGGAGCATCTGCGGCGCGCCCGTCATCTGTCACTGGCCCAGGTGTTCCAGGTGGAGTACACCTTGAGCCTCAATTGCTGCCGTCACCCCGAGTTTGCCGAAGGCGTGCGCGCACGTTTGATCGACAAGGAACAGGCGCCCCACTGGCACTGGCCGGATATCGACACGATCCCGGACGCGGTAGTCCAGGCGCATTTCAACAAAGCCTGGGAAGGTCGCCACCCGCTGGCGGATTTGTCCGACTACTGACAGCTCATGCCTACCGACCGTTGACCCTGAACGCGCAGTTGTCGGGCTGGCTGTCGCGGCACAGAAAAACCTGTTGTTCGAAAGGAGCTTCGCCAGGCTCCCAATGCGAAGTACTGGTCAACGACATGTTGGTGACAAGGTCTCCCAGGGCCGGTCTCATGGCAACCAGGTTACCGCTACCGCTGCGGTAGAGACATTTGTCCATGTAGCCGTCTTCCCGCTCTTGCCCGCTGCCCGGCATGAAGATTGCGCCGATAAACAGGTCGATAAAGTCGCGGCTGTCGACCTTTGGGCTCTGCCACAGCAGTTGCTTGTCCACGGTTCTGAAATGCCCGTCGATGTACCGGATCGCGGAGGGATAGGGGCAGCCTTGCTCAGCCTGCACTTGGGCGATAGCGCTGAGCATCAAGATGCACAGGGCCACCTGCTGTTTGAATAGAGGGAGGTTCATTCGACGAGTCGCTCCACTGGACAAGCACAACGGCTTTTGTGCAGTGAAATATAGTTTGGCCCCAAAATATAGCTGTTAATTCTGACAGTACTTATAAACGCCAGGTATAAAAAAACGGCGCCTCATGCGCCGTTTCTTCCGCTCGTCAGCGATGCCCGCCGCGCCCGCCGCCATGATCGGAGCCGCGCCCGTGACCGCCGCCGTTACCCCAACGGCTGCCCCAGTCCTGATTTTGATAGGGTCGGTAACCGGGCCGTGGGTAATAGCGCGGTGACGGCTGATAATACCGGGGTGACGAATAGTAGCGTGGCGCTGAGTAATAGCGCGGTGCCGGCGCGTAGTAACCGCGCCCGTAATAGGCAGGGCCGCCGTAATAGTAGGCCGGCGCAGGCGCTGTGTAGACTTCGGAGCGGTAGTAGGTGCCGCCTCCCTCGTAGTAAGGCACGCAAGCTGACAAGGTCAGGCCGAGTAAAGCAGTGAGCAGCAGTCGTCGATACATGGCGGCCTCCTGGACCGCGAGAGAGCACCTCCAGCGACGCTGGAGCGCGGCATTCAGCTTTCACTGAATGACGAAACATCTGACATCAAAAACAGAATCTGGTGCGTTTTCGCAACAACTTGATACATCCCTTCTGGCTTTATCGATTCAGTAAATTTATCTGGCATGCAACTTTGCCTGTTGCGATGATGTCACTATGACACCACCAAGGGCCAGGGAGGCTCTAGCGTGCCCTCTTCGCTACCCTTTCCGGAATCGCCCATGAAAATCTCAACCAAACTGCTGCTGTCATTTCTATTGTGTGCGCTAATCACTTTTGGGGTGGGCCTTCTAGGCATCAAAGGCGTGGTTCGTCTCTCCACGGCATTGGAACTGACGTTCTCCAACAACCTGGTCTCTGTGAGTAATACAGCCGCTACCCTCAACGGCCTTATGGCCCATAACCGCGGCATGTACCGCTTGATGGACGCCAGCAAAGGCGATGTTGCCCCACAGGATCGCGAACGCGTGCGCCAGGATATCGCCCAGGAGCTCAAGCGCAGCCAGGCTGCCTACGCCACCTATCGCGCAACGCCGCTGGAAGATGACGAACGGGTAGCAGGAGACAAGCTCGATCAGATGTGGCCCACCTACATCAGCAACTCCGAGCGCATCATTTCTCTGCTCGACGCCGGCCAGATCGATCAAGCCCGCACTCAGCTCAATACCACCAACAACGAACTGTTCCGTCAGGCACGCGAGCTGATCCGCATAATGGTCGAGTCCAATAACCGCCAGATCAAGGAAGGCGCGATCGCTGCCGAGGAGCTGCGCAGTAGCGCCTTGACGTGGATGATCGGCGGCATTTTGCTGGCTTTCATCATCGCGATCATTGTTGGCGTGCTGATCACGCGCCTGATCACCCGCCCTATCGCCCAGGCCGTGGAAAGCGCCCAACGCATTGCTCAGGGTGATTTGACCCAGGCCATCATCACCGAACGTACCGACGAAGCGGGGCAACTGCTGATGGCGTTGTCGGGTATGCAGGGCGGCCTGAAAAGCACTCTCATGGAAATCGCCAACGCATCCGACCAGTTGGCCTCGGCGGCCGAAGAAATGAGTGCGGTCACCGATGAAAGCAGCCGTGGCCTGACGCGTCAGAATGATGAGATTCAACAAGCCGCCACCGCCGTCAACCAGATGACCGCCGCAGTGGAAGAAGTGGCCAGCAACGCAGTCTCCACCTCTGAAGTGTCGCGCCAGGCTACCACCGAGGCCGAAGATGGTCGCCAACAAGTGGAGCAGGCGGTGTCCGGCATGAACTCCATGGTGGTCGAGATCAACGGTTCCACGCAATCGGTTGCAGAGCTCGCCGGCCAGGTACGGGAAATCGGCAAGGTGATCGATGTGATCCGTGGCATTGCCGAACAGACCAACCTGCTGGCCCTTAACGCCGCCATTGAAGCCGCTCGTGCGGGTGAGCAGGGGCGTGGTTTCGCGGTGGTCGCCGATGAAGTGCGGGCGCTGGCCCACCGTACCCAGACGTCCACAGTCGACATTGAAAAGATGATTGGTGAAGTGCAGATCGGCGCCGACAATGCCGTGGCGGCGATGAACAAGAGCCTGACCTGGGCCAACAACACCCAGGCCCTGGCGCAGAACGCCGGCGAGGCTCTGCAACGGATCACCACCAGTGTGGCGAAGATCAATGAACGCAACCTGGTGATCGCTTCGGCATCCGAGGAGCAGGCCCAGGTAGCGCGCGAGGTGGACCGCAACCTGCTGAACATCCAGGATCTGTCCACCCAGACGGCCGCCGGTGCGCATCAGACCAACGCCTCCAGCCAGGACCTGTCGCGCCTGGCCACCTCGTTCAACGTACTGGTCAGCAAGTTCCAGCTCTGAGTAGCCTGGGCAGGGTCGGCCCTGTATCGTACAAGGCACACCGGGAACGCTCCGGAAACTTGCCCGACCCAGCCCGAACCTGCCCATGACCACGCCCACCCTTTGCCCTGCCTGCGGCGCCCGCAACGACTGCTCCCTGGCTGACCCGCGCACGGTCGACCAGCCGTGCTGGTGTTACAGCGTCACCATCGACCCGGCAGTCCTCCAGGCCCTGCCCGACGAATTGCGCAACCAGGCCTGCCTGTGCCCGCGCTGTGCCCAGGTCGATGAGCAGTTGCGTGGCAACGGGCCGACGTAATGCGGGTTGATCGTTTCCTCAGTAACCTGCCGCGGTTCAATCGCAAGCAAGTCCGCCTGCTGCTGGTTGAACGGCGGGTGTCGATCGATGGCATAGCGGTCAGCGACCCGCATCACGAGGTGCGGGCCTTCAGCCGCGTGTGCGTTGACGACGATGTGCTGCAGGCCGGCAAACCGGCGCGCTACTTCATGCTGCACAAACCCCAGGGTTGCGTAAGCGCCACGGCCGACCCACAACACCGCACCGTGCTGGATCTACTGGATGAGCCGGACAAAGAGGAGTTGCACATTGCCGGCCGCCTGGATTTCAACACCACCGGCCTGATGCTGATCACCAACGACGGCCAATGGTCGCGCCGCCTCACGCAACCGCAGACCAAACTGCCCAAGGTCTACCTGGTGCAGACCGAGCAGGACATTGGCCCGGAATACGCGTCGACTTTCGCCGCGGGCCTGTATTTTGCGTTTGAAGACCTCACCACCCAACCGGCCGAATTGGCACTGCTGGGCCCTAGAGCCGCACGCTTGAGCATCATTGAAGGCCGCTACCATCAGGTCAAGCGCATGTTCGGGCACTTCAATAACAAGGTGACCGGCCTGCATCGCGAGCGAATGGGCCCGCTGGCGCTGGATGCAGCCCTCGAGCCGGGCCAGTATCGCGCGCTGACCGCGGATGAAATCCGACAGGTATGACGACCGTTCGGCCGGTAGTGGCAAAAACCCATTTCTGTGGCTTGCGACTTCCGGGGTCAGGTGCTTGAATCACACCGTCAGCCAAAATATGACTGATGAGTCGCCTATAACCTCCAAGAAACACTTTGCCCCGCCCGCGCCTGATCCATGGGCCTTCCCGGCAAATAGCCCGCCATAACAACACCCGTCGGCCAGCCGTTATCGGACCGACATGGGCCTCCCATTCCAGGCGTATGCCTACCTGTCATAAAGCTCGTGCAGAGTGTTCTGCGCGCCCTACCCGCTTGCCAGGAGTCTTATGACATGAGGCCAGAAATCGCTGTGTTGGATATACAGGGTCAGTATCGGGTTTACACGGAGTTCTATCGCGCGGAAGCTGCTGACAAGACCATCATCCTGGTCAACGGCTCCATGGCCACCACGGCATCTTTCGCCCAAACCTTGAAAAGCCTGTACCCGCAATTCAATGTGGTTTTGTACGACCAGCCCTACGCTGGCCGCTCCAAAATCCATAACCGCCATGAGCGCATGCTGACGAAAGAAGTCGAAGGCCAGATCCTGCTGGAGCTGATCGACCACTTCGCCGCTGAGCACGTGCTGTCGTTCTCCTGGGGCGGTGCCGCCACGCTGGTCGCCCTTGCCCACCGCCCACGACGCGTGGAAAAAGCGGTGATCAGCTCGTTTTCCCCGGTGATCAACGCGCCCATGCGCGATTATCTTGAACGCGGCGTCGACTACCTCGGCAACCTCGACCGTCACAACGTCGGCCACCTGGTCAACAGCACTATTGGCAAACACCTGCCATCGCTGTTCAAACGCTTCAACTACAAGCACGTGAGCAGCCTGGCCGAGCACGAATATGGGCAGATGCACTTTCACATCAGCCAGGTGTTGAACAGCGACCGGTTGTGCTACCTCAAGGCGGCCAAACAGATCGACATTCCGGTGCTGTTTGTGAATGGCGAATGGGACGAATACACCAGCGCCCAGGACGCCACGTTGTTCGGTCAACACGTGGCGAACAGCAGCTTCAGCACCATCCAGGCGACCGGGCACTTCCTGGACATGGAGCACAAGGCTGCATGCCGGGACACTCGGAATGCGGTGGTGGGCTTCCTCAAGCCAGAGCGTCAGGCCAGTCGATTGCGCTACCAACGGGACCAGACGCAGCATGCCTTGGCAATTTGAAATATCGCTTACTGTGGCGAGCAAGCTTGCTTGCGCTGGGGTGCGAAGCAGCCCGACTGTTTTTATTTTAGGAGCGCGTCGCCCCAGCGGGAGCAAGCTCCCTCGCCACAGGCACGCTCGCTCCTACAGTGGATCCAGTCGTCGACTTACGTAACCCACACATTTTTGAAGAAAAACTTCAAATCCCGGCGAACATCTGGTACAAAGTCAGCCGCTCTGAGCGGGTATAGTTTAATGGTAGAACAGTAGCTTCCCAAGCTTCCGACGAGGGTTCGATTCCCTCTACCCGCTCCACTCAAATTCGCGCTCCACGTCAGGTTGTTTTTTGACGCAGGATGCCTAAAAAACCGGCCCTTTGAGGCCGGTTTTTTTTGCCCTACGCTAGGACCGACGGTGACAATGAAGCGTTTCTTCGCGCCATCAGCTATGTGGCTAAAGAATGACAAAGGTTAACGCTGAAGCGGGCATGGGCCGTGAGAGCCTCTACAAAGCCCTTGCTCCCGGCGCAAAACCTCGCGTTGAAAGCGTACTCAAAGCACTCCACTCCCTGGGTATCGATCTGTTTGCCCGAGCGGGACACACTGCCCATCACTCAATCATTTGAGCCGCCCCCGCTGCACCACCCACGCCAACGGCAACGTCACTAACAACACCCCTGCCAACACCATCACCGCGACCGGCACGCCCAGCGCATCCCCCACGCCACCCAACACCACCGGCGCCAGTGCTCCGCCCCCAATGGTGCCGGTATAGAACAGCGCAAACGCCTGTTCCCGCTTGCCCGCGCTCGCCAGGTCCGGCACGGCGCCGTACAACACCGAGGAGGTACCATTGAGCACCAGGCCGAGCACCGGCAGCATCACCATCAACCCGGCCAGTGGCAGGTACACCGCCGCGACGATCAGCAGCGCGGTGCTGGTTTCCGTCAGCCATACGGTTTTCATCATGCCGATACGGGCGCCGAGGTAGCCACAAAAGAGCTTGCCGAACGCGCCGCCGATAAACAGCAGCATCAGTGCCAAGCCAATGCCCGCCGTACCCGCGCCTTTGGCTTGCAGCAGGAACGGCAGGAACGTGAGAAACCCCATGCGCACGGCGCTGTCGAGGGTGCCGGTGAGGATCAGTGCGCGCAGGCCCGTGGCGGAGCCGTTGCCGGTGAGGGGCTTTGCCTTTTTACTCGACGGGGGTAGAGAAGACTGGCCAGGGATCAACCACCACAACAGCCCCGCCGCCAGCAGACCCAGCAAGCCCAGCAGTGTGGCACTGGCGCGCCAACTGACCACGGTCAGCAGCAGGCCGATCAGCCCCGGAATCAGGGTTTTGCCGATGTCGCCGGAGAAGTTGTACTGGGACAGCGCTTGCTTGACGCCACCGCCATCCTCGTAGGCGTCGGTGATCATCGAGGACGCCAGCGGGTGTTGGGCGCTGGCGCCCAGGCCGCCGAGCAGCAGCGCCAGCAGCAACAGGCCGAGGCCGGTGGCTTGCCCGACCAACAAATAAGCGGCACCTGCCAGCGCCGTACCGCCCACCAGCATCGGCATGCGCCCCCAGCGCTTGGCCGCACGGCTGGCCATGAGTTGGAACACCGCCATCGTCCCGGAATAGGCCCCGCGCAACAGGGCGATCTGGGCGTAGGACAACGCGAACTGGGTTTGCCAGATCGGCAGCAGTACATAGATGACATCAGTGAGGCCATCGTGCACGGCATGGGCGCTGCAACCGGCGATGAGCGAGCGACGGCGCGAGGATCGTTCGGTTGCAGGCAAGGCGACCATATCGTTCATGGTGTCGGGACCCGTTCAGGCGTAAGGGGCTTCCAGCCGGTCTGGGCGATCAGCAGGGTGAGGAGTTGCACACCGATAATCAGGCTCACGCAACCGGGCCAGCCCCATTGTTCCCAGAGCAATGCAGGGACGATGGCGCCGCAACTGCCGCCCAGGTAATAACACGTGAGGTAGGCCCCCACCGCGCCAGCCTTGTTGTCAAGGGCACTGGCAGCCGTGAAGGCATTGGCGGCGGTCTGCGCGAGAAATACCCCGGTGGAACTGAGGGCCAGCCCTACCACGATGCACCACAAGGACGACAACAAGGTCAGTGCCGAACCCACGACGCCGAGCACGACGGCAACACTCAGCAGCTCGGCATGGGGCCGGGCCTTGCCAAGACGGCCGGCAAGGGGGATCACCACCAGGGCCAACAGGAAGACCATGTAGAGTGCGCCTAAGGCGGCAGGCCCGAGATGGTAAGGCGCCAAACCAAGGTAAAGACCTGCGTAGGTAAACGCCGCAACCTGTGAAAACAGCACGCAAAACCCTACGGCGTAGGCCGCCAACAACGGTAGGCGAAAGACGCCCGCTGCGGAGCCTTTCAACTGCACCGCCCGTGGCCGATTGGCGGGCAATAGAAACTGGATAAACCCCCCCACCATCAAGCTCAGCACCGCCAGCCACTCAAAGGCCTCGCGCCAGCCCACATACTCTGTGATCACCCCCGTGACGAAGCGCCCGGCAAACCCGCCCAACACGGTGCCCGCCACATAGAGGCTGGTGACTTCAGTCACCGTACCGCCGCTCCAGCGATCGCCGATATACGCCACGCTGGTGGCAAACACCACCGGGATCAACATGCCTTCGACGAATCGCCACGCCAGCACTTCGGCGAAGCTGTCGGCATACGCCGTCATCAACGCTGGCACTGCCAGCAACAACGCGGCCACAGCGATCACCGTGCGTTGTTCGAAACGCCCGGTCAGGCGGCTGACGAAAGGCGCGGTGATGGCCACGGCCAGGGTCGTCACCGTGATGCTCCACCCCGCCGCCTTGGCGCTGATCTGAAACTGCACGGCAAAGGTCTGGAGAATACTCTGGGTCGCATAGAGGTTGAGAAACGCCGCGCATCCACACAAAAACAGGGCAAGGCGGGCACAATGCAGGCGCGGTTTCATGAAACATCTCGTTTTATTTTGTCCTGCCTTTATAGAATGGGCGGCAGGATCGAGACCAATACCGATTTCCGACCGATCAATACCCAAGGACCAGGATGCTTGACCTACGCAAGCTGCGTTACTTTCTGACGGTCGCCGAAGAACTGCACTTCGGCCGAGCCGCCCTGCGCCTGCATCTGGCCCAGCCACCGCTGACCCGGCAGATCTCGGCGCTGGAAGCGGAGTTGGGTTTCAAGCTGTTCGACCGCACCAGCCGCAGGGTGACCCTCACTGCCCCGGGCCGTGCGTTTCTGCCCTACGCCCGGGGGGTGCTGGAACAGGTTGAGCTGGCCCAAGTGATCGCCGGCAAATTGGCCGCCGGCACCGCCGGGCAGTTGGCATTGGGCTATGTCAGCTCAATCGCTTTGTCGGATCTGTTCAGCCAGACGATCCAGGCGTTCGCCCAGCGTTTTCCCGACGTGCAACTGACCTTGGTGGAGTGCGCCTCCGGTAGTCTGGGCGCGCAGGTGGCGGATGGGCGGCTGGATATCGGGCTCAGTCGCCTGCAGCCACAGGCCCCAGACGTCCAAGCCCGGTCATTGGGCGAAGAACGATTGGTGGCGGCCGTCTCCAGCGACAGCCCCCTGGCGCTCGAGCCACAGGTCAACCTGGCGCAATTGAGCGCTTACCCGTTGATCCTGTTTCCGCCGGATTATGGATCGGGGCTGAACCAGTCCATCGAGCAGCTTTACCGGCACCACGGCGTCCCCTTGCGCGCCGGCCCGACCGGACGGCAGATCACCTCGATCATTGCCCTGGTGGCAGCCGGTCAAGGCGTGGCACTGGTGCCGGAGTGCACACAAAGCCTGATGAACAAAGGCGTGACGTACCGGCCGTTGGTGGAAGTGGATGCGTGTGCCCAATTGTTGGTACTGACTTCGGGTGAAACAAAAAGTGGCTTGGTTGAAGCCTTTCTCGCCGTCATCGAGGAGACCCTGCAGACCCGCACTCGGCTTAGCTGCGACTAGGCGGCGCTGAAGGTGTGGCAACAGCAGCGCCAACGATCACTCGGAAATATCTGAATGCCACGGCGCACTGGCATGTTGATCATGTCTACTCGCCAGCCTGAAGGAAGGATCAGCGCCATGCTTGAACCCGGACAACGCACACCAACACCCATACTGCGCCAAATGGTGGGTTGGGTATTGGTATTGCCGCTATTGGTGGCCTGGGTGAAGCTGCCATTCCCGCTGGGGATGCTCCTGTCGCTCGGCTCGATTGCAGCCTCCGCCTATGGCGTTTGGCGAGCCCGGCGCTACGCCAGCCGACGTGTGACGCGACTCGCCTGGGTGGTCATTGTGCTCAATGTCATCTCATGGGTGTTGACGGCGAATGCATCGGTCCTCATGGCGCTTTATTGGGTGTCCTGGCTGTATGTTTACCCACACTATGCCCATTGGGTTTACTGGAACACCTAGACTGCCGCAGAATTCGAGCGCAAGAATCGTAGTTTTCAGTCGGGTCGAGGGACTTACAGTAGCGTCGTACCTTTTACCCTCAGGAGCCCGATCATGTCTTACGAATACAAGCTCATGCCCTCCCCCGTCGGCCAGCTCACCCTGGTGGCGCGCAATGGCAAACTCAGTGCCATCCTGTGGGAAACCGAGCGTGCCAACCGTGTACGCCTGGGTCAATTGCAGGAAGCCAATGACAGCCCGGTGCTGTTGGAGGCCGAACGCCAGTTGAAGGAATACTTCGCCGGCACCCGCAACCGTTTCGAGCTGGAACTGGACTTCACCGGCACGGATTTTCAGAAGCAGGTCTGGCAGGCGCTGCTGACCATTCCCTTTGGCGAAACCCGCAGCTACAGCCAGATTGCCCGGCAGATCGGCAACCCGAAAGCCGTGCGCGCGGTGGGTGCTGCCAACGGGCGTAATCCGATCTCGATCATCGCGCCCTGCCATCGGGTGATCGGCGCATCGGGCGGGCTGACCGGGTTCGCCGGGGGGCTTGAGGCCAAGCAATATCTGCTCGCGCTGGAAGGCGTCGGCCAGGCCGAACTGGCGTTTTGAGGCACTTGACGAAGGTGCTGTAACCGCTGGGTCATCGCATCAATTGTTAAAAGAAATTTCAGCGAAACGCCGTGGTCCATCTTTCATCACCACGATTCAAGGAACACGGCCATGAAATTTTCTGCAGTCTCCCAAACCCTGTCCCGCTGGGCAGGCAGTGCCCGGACATTTTACGCGGCGGTCGCGTTGATTTTCCTCTGGAGCCTCAGCGGCCCGTACTTTCACTACAACGACACCTGGCAACTGATCATCAACACCTCGACCACCATCATCACCTTCCTGATGGTGTTCCTGATCCAGAACACGCAAAACCGGGACAATGACATTCTGCATATCAAAATCGATGAGCTGCTGCGCGTGTCCAAAGATGCGCAAAATGCGGTGTTGAGCCTGGAAGGCCTGGACCGCAAAGAGCTGGAAAAACTGCGCAAGCAGTACCGCAGCATTGGCAACACCGGCACCGTCAACCTGAACGACAGTTGTGGTGAGAATGGCGACGATACGGCGCGCGCCCATACCGATTTGAATCAGGCCTGAAAAAAACGGCGGTTGGAGAAACTCCAACCGCCGTTTTTCATTGCCGGCCAAGGCTTCAACCGTCGCCTTGATGGCCCTTGCCATAGGTCGACGCCAGCGCCCGGGCTTTCTGCAGACGCTCCTCCAACTTGGGCAGCGTCTCATCGACCAGGGCTTTTATTTCCGGTACGTCCGACGCCGCGCCTTCCTGTTTGAACAGCGCAATGGCGTCTTCATTTTCCTTGACCTGCTGCGCGGTATAAGCGGCGTCAAAGGAGTCACCGTCCTTGAGTTGCGGCATCAGGGTTTCGGCCTTATCGACGATTTTCTCCCGTGGGGCCACGGGCAGGTCGAGCTTCTTGGCGATCGCCGCCAAATGCTGGTTGGCCAGGGTCCGTTCGTTGATCACCTCAATGGTGTAATCCTTGATTTCCTGGGATGAGGTCTTGGCGTGGGCCATGCGGCTGGTTTCGATATCGGCCATCCCTTTGGCCGAAGCCTGCTCGATGAATTCAGCAGGCGACTGGGCGAAAGCATTGCTGGCGCCGAGGCCCAGCAGCATCGCGAAACTGGCGGTGCGTAACCGGATAGCCATGCGGCTCATGATAGGGTCCTCCAGGGCAAAAATAGGGGCGGGGCAACGCGGCCCCGCCCTCAATTCGAATTTTCCGGGCGGCAAAGGTTTAGAAAAACCTGCTCAGTGCGACGAACGGTCGTCGGTAGGTCACGCCGGCTTGCTGCCGAACAACCCTGGCAACGCATGCGCCAGGGCATTGATGGCAAAGCCGATGAACATCACGCCGCAGAGCCGGGTGATCAGGATTTCATGGCGCTGATAGACGGTGCGCACGCGCTGGGCGCCGACCACGCCGATCAGGATCGCATAGGCCAGCAGGCCGCCCAGAAAGCTGAGGACAATCAGCCACGGCAGCATCGACCAGGTGAGCAATTCGGCGCGGCTCGACAACAACGCGGTAAAGGTTGCGACCGCCACCGGGTAAGCCTTGGGGTTGGTCAAACCGAACAGAATGCCGTGCCGGAACGGATGCCGGGCGGCGCCTTGCGGCGCATCGCTGCTGCGAACCTGGGTACGAATGGCGCGCCAACCGAGCCAGAACAGATACAGGCCGCTGAGTACGCCCAATACATCAAAGGCACTGCTGCCCACTTCCTTTGCACCGACGATGGCGATCAGCGCGGTGCTGCACCACACCACATCGCCGAGCAGATGCCCGCCGAGAAACCCCGCCCCGGCGCGGCGGCCACGTGCGGCGCCAATCCCGAACACGGCCAGGACACCCGGCCCTGGCGTAATACCGTAGATAAAACCCGAAGCGAGGACGGCGAGCAGCAAGGACGGGGTCATGGGCACGACTCTGGCAGAGGGTTGAGGTGGATCGATTCTGCACGTTCTGCCGCTACGGGTAAAACTTCATTCCGGCATAAGGCTGGGTGCGGCAGGCTTGCAGACGCGACGCCAAGTCGCCGACATGCACTTCAAGCTTATGGCCGTCAGGGTCGAGAAAGTAAAACGACGCGCCTTCACTGCGGTTATCGCGCCACTCTTGCACACCGGCAGCACGCAGGCGCGCCACCACCTCGCTGAAGTCATCTGGATGTGCGGTAAAAGCGTAGTGGGTATATTCAGCCGTCGCGCCCACGGAGCGCGAAGGGTCGAGCGACAGGCACAGCCATAAACCGGGGAGTGAGAGGTAGGCGCCGTTGTCCCAGGTGGCGTCGAGCCGAAGCTGCAACAACTCATGATAGAAACTGACGCTGCGGTGCAGGTCGGTAACGGCAAGCGTCAGGTGGTTGAGACCAGAAAGCATGGTGTTTTCCTGTTATCCAATTGAATGCAAAGCAGCGCCCGCCTGACCTCGGACGCTGCGTGAGGATTCGTCAGCGCTTGTCGGAGGTCCGCAGCTTTTGCGGCAACCCCCACAGCAGCAGCGCGGCAGCGATCAGTGCACAGACACCAATCACGTAGAGAGCCGGAGTGGTACTGCCCGTCATGTCCTTGATCCGACCGACCATCACCGGGCTGACAATACCCCCCAGTTGCCCCAGGGTATTGATCAAGGCAATCCCGCCGGCGGCCCCTGCCCCGGCACCTGCCAACAGCTTGGGCGGCAACGTCCAGAAGGTGGGGATCGAGGCGATGATACCCGCACCCAGCAGCCCCAGGGCAATGATCAGGAAGGTGGTGTGATCATCGAAGATCCCGGCGCAGAAGAACCCTACCGCGCCTAACGCGACCAGGCCACTGACAAACTTGCGCCGTTCCCCCGTCGCGTCCGACCAACGCCCCACCAGTACCATGGTGATGGCTCCGCAAATGTAGGGAACAGCAGTCAGCAGGCCGATCACTACCGAACTTTCGATCCCCGTGCTGCGGATCAATTGCGGCGCCCAGAAATTCAGGCCATAGGACGCCACCTGGATCAGGAAGTAAATCAAGCCCAGCATCAGGAAACCTGGAATTCGCAAGGCTTGCAGCAGGGAGCCTTTTTGATGCACCTCATGCACCGCGATACGGCTTGAGAGCAATGCCTTTTCGTCGCAGTTCAACCAGGGCGCATCCTCGATGCGGTCCTTGAACTGCGTCAGTACCAGCCACGCCAGCACCACACAGGGCAGGCCGCCCAGCAGGAACAGCCAGTGCCAGCCGCGCATCTCCAGCACGCCATCCATGTGGCCCAATACCAGCCCGGAGAACGGCGCGCCGATCAGCCCGGCAAAGGCCGAAGCCAAAAACAGCATCGAGGTGATACGCCCACGGAAATCCTGGGGGAACCAGAGGGTCAGGTAATACAGCACGCCTGGGGCAAAACCGGCCTCCATGGCGCCGATCAGAAAACGCAGGACGTAGAACTGCCACTCGGCCGTGACGAACACCATGGCCGCCGTCGCCAGCCCCCAGGACAGCATGATGCGCGCGATCCAGCGCCTTGCGCCGACCTTGTAGAGCATCATGTTGCTCGGCACTTCAAAGAGCACATAACCCACGACAAACAAGCCGGCCCCCAGGCCGTATGCGGTGTTGCTCAAGCCGAGGTCGGCCTGCAACTGGAACTTGGCGAAGCTGATGTTGATACGGTCGAAAAAAGCAAACAGATAGCAGACCATGATCAACGGCATCAGGCGCCAGGCGACCTTGTTGACCACCGCCTTGATCGGATCGATTGCTCCGGCCGCGCTCGCGCCGGCCTCTAACGTATTAGTGTTCATGATTTCTCTCCAGCGGGCAGCTCATAGGCGCCCGATTGTTTTTGTTGTCTGGTACAGGGTTACAACGTGGCGATGTGATCCGGGGGTGAGTGCAGGTCACAGTTGCGCCCGGCCTTGGCCACTTGACCGGGCAATTCATGACCCAGCAGCGCCGGCAGGCGACGGGATATGTTCAGCAGATGCGGCAGATCAATGCCGGTGTGAATGCCGACTTCCTCGCACAGGTTGACCAGGTCTTCGGTGCAGATATTGCCCGACGCGCCCGGCGCAAACGGGCAACCGCCGAGCCCGCCCAGGGCCGCGTCAAAGCGCCGGGCACCGGCCTCGTAGGCGGCCAGCACATTGCACAAACCCAGGCCACGGGTGTTATGAAAGTGCAGGGTCAGATCGCTGGCGGGCACGCGCTGCAATACGCGCTTGACCAGACGTTCCACCTGGCGCGGGTTGGCCATGCCGGTGGTGTCGGCAAGGCTGATCCCGCGAATGCCGAGCGCCTGATAAGCGTCGACAATTTCCAGTACACGGTCTTCGTCAATCCTGCCTTCGAACGGGCAGCCGAACGTGGTGGCGATACTGCCATTGAGGCGCACCGGGTAATCGGCGGCAAAGCGGGTGATATCGCCGAACGCCGCCAACGATGCCTCGCACCGCATACGCATATTCGCCAGGTTGTGGGTCTGGCTGGCGGACATCACCAGGTTCAATTCGTCGGCGCGCGAGTCGATGGCACGCTGGGCTCCCTTGAGGTTGGGGATCAGTGCTACGTAGATAACCCCGGCTCTGCGTTGAATCCCTTGGAACACCTGCTCACCGTCGCGCAATGCAGGAATGGCTTTGGGGGAGACAAATGAACCGGCTTCGATGCGCGAGAATCCAGCCAGGGAAAGCTGGTCGATCAACGCGATCTTGTCGGCCGTCGCCACCCAGGTCGGCTCGATTTGCAGGCCGTCGCGCGGGGATACTTCCTGCACGATCAGCCCTGCCGAATAGTCAGTGATCATTGCACCACTCCCGAGGTTTTCAGACGTTGGATATCGGCAACCGTCATACCCAGGCTGCCGAGGATGTCATCCGTATGCTGGCCCAGGGCCGGACCTTGCCAGTTGATTGCGCCGGGCGTTTCCGACAGCTTGGGCACAATGCCGGGCATCTTCACTGACACACCGCCGGGCAGCTCGGCCTTGAGCAGCATGTCGCGTGCCTGGTAATGCGGGTCGCTGACGATGTCGGCCACCGAGTAGATACGCCCGGCCGGCACTTCGGCGGCCTCCAGGGCGCTGAGCACCTGCTCGATAGGCCGGCTGCTGGTCCAGTGGGTAATGGCCGCATCCAGCACGCCGCTTTTCGCCGCACGGCCATCGTTGTGGGCAAACTCCGGCGCCTCGGCCAGATCGGCGCGGCCGATGGCGGTCATCAGGCGCTTGTAGATCGGGTCGCTGTTGCCGGCAATCACTACATAGGCGCCGTCGGCGGTGAGGTAGGTATTGGACGGCGCGATGCCCGGCAAGGCACCGCCGCTGCGCTCACGCACATGGCCGAGCATGTCGTATTCAGGCACCAGGCTTTCCATCAGGTTGAACACGCTTTCGGCGAGGGACACATCAACAATCTGCCCGTCGCCCTGGCCGGTCTTGACCCGCAGCAAGGCCATCAGCGCGCCGATCACCGCGTGCAAGGACGCCAGGGAATCCCCCAGGCTCACGCCCACCCGCGCCGGCGGTGAATCCGGGTTGCCGGTGGTGTAGCGGATGCCGCCCATGGCCTCGCCAATGGCGCCGAAACCCGGGCGGTCACGGTAAGGGCCGGTCTGGCCATAACCGGAAATGCGCACCAGGGTCAGCTTGGGGTTGAGCGCGTGCAACACGTCCCAGCCCAGGCCGAGTTTTTCCAGGCCGCCGGGGCGCAGGTTCTCGATAAGGACGTCGGCGTCGCCGAGCAGTTGTTTGATCACGCCCAGGCCTTCTGCGGACTTCAGGTCCAGGGCCAACGACTTCTTGTTGCGCGATTGCAGGTACCACCACAGCGACGTGCCTTCGTGCAGCTTTCGCCACTTGCGAAGCGGATCGCCCTGGCCCAGGGCTTCGATCTTGATCACCTCGGCGCCAAACTCGGCCATCAGCCGTGCGGCAAACGGCGCGGCGATCAGCGTACCGATCTCGATCACCTTGATACCGCTCAGGGGAGCCGTCATGGGGTGTACCTCTTGTTCTTGGAATGTGCGCCAAGGCTAGAGGACTCTGAGAGCAGAAAGCCAACCGTCAGTTGGCAAGGAGCGTTCGCGAAACGCGAACGAACCGCGAATTATCTGTCAGCCCCCGCCGAGTGACTCAGGTAGTCAAAGAGCAAGCGGCTAACCGGCGAGAGCTGCGCTTCATCCCGGACCACCAGGATCAGGCTGCGATCGGACCAGTCATCCGTGAGCGGCACGGCATGCAGACCCAGTGCGCGACCAAACAATTCAAAAGCCTTCTGCGGCAGGATGCCAATCCCCATATTGGCCTGGACCATCCGGCACATCGCGTCAAAACCCGGCACATGGATCCGCAGGCGCAGCATCTGGCCTGCCTCGCGAGCGGCCGCGTGGGTGCGCATATTGATCGAGCTGGCCGAATGCAGGCCGACGTAATCGCTGCCCAGGGTTTCGGCGAAGGCCAGGGATTTGCGGGCCGCCAACGGATGGTCCGCGGGCATCAGCACCATCAATTTGTCGCGGCGGTAAACCACACGCGGCAAGCCCTTGGTGTCGGTGTCGCTGGAACAGATGCCCAGGTCCGCCACGCCATCCAACACGCCTTGCACCACGCCATTGCTGGGACGTTCTTCAAGGTCGGTTTTGACTTCTGGATGTAACTCGGAAAAATCCCGCAAGTCTTCCGGAAGGAACTGAATGATCGCCGACAGGTTGGCCAGCATCCGCACATAGCCCCGCACGCCATGGCTGTGCTCGCCCAGTTCCAGGCCCATTTTTTCGACGTTGAACAGCATCTGCCGTGCATGGTGCAACAGCGTTTCACCGGCTGCCGTCAGGTCCATGCCCTTGGCCCGACGCACGAACAGGCTGACGCCCAGCACCTGTTCCAACTCCATCAAGCGCTTGCTGGCCGCCGACACCGCGATGGCTTCCCGCGCGGCGGCACGGGTCAACGTGCCTTCTTCAAACACGGCAACGAACAGTTGCAGGGTGATCAGGTCCAGTCGCCGCACCAGGCTCTTGTGCAGCATCAGTGGCGCTCGGCGGCCAGGCGATGGATCGCGGCCTGCTCCACCACCGCCTGTGGTGCGCCATGACGCACTGCCGCGAGCATCGCCTGGCCGACGGTCTCGGTACTCACCACCCAACTGGGTTTGACCCGGCGAACGAACGACAGCAGCGGGCCGAGCACGCTATAGAACGATTGGTACAGCGGCGTTTTCGAGCGCACACCATGCAACGGTTGGATCACCCCAGGCCGGAACAGGTACACCGCCTTGAACGGCAGGCGCAGCAACGCATTTTCGGTCTTGCCCTTGACCCGGGCCCACATCGACTTGCCCGCCTCGGAGCTGTCGGTGCCGGCGCCGGACACGTAGATAAACGTCATCTGCGGATTGAGCCGCGCCAGGGTGCTGGCGGCCACCAGCGTCAAGTCATAGGTCAGGTGGGTGTAGCGGGTTTCATCCATGCCCGCCGAGGAGACGCCCAGGCAAAAGAAACACGCATCAAACCCTTGCAGCAGGTTTTCCAACGGTTGCAAATCCAGCATGTCGCTGTGCAATACCTGGTGCAGCTTGCCGTGCTCCAGGGTCAACGGCGTACGCCCCACGGCGACCACTTCCTGAACGTCGGCCGCCAGCAGGCACTCGCGCAACACGCCCTGGCCGACCATGCCGGTGGCGCCGAATAGCAGAACTCTCATAACGGGACCTCAGCGGCAAGCCGCAAGCTTCATGCTCAAGTTGAATGCAGATCGACTTGTAGCTTACCGCTTGCAGCTCACCACTGCCCGATTCAGAACGCGCTGCGGAAAATCTCCTCGATCTGACGCTGGTCGGCCCGCCGAGGGTTGGTCAGGCCGCAGGCATCTTTCAACGCGTTGGCGGCCAGCAGTGGGATGTCCTGCAACTTGGCGCCCAACTCACGCAAGCCGGCCGGGATCTCGACATCCTGGGCCAAGGCGCGGATGGCCGCGATGGCCGCCTGGGCGCCCTCTTCCGGCGAATTGCCCTTGATGTCGGCGCCCAACGCACGCGCCACGTCGCTCAAGCGCCTGGCACTGACACTCGCATTGAAACTTTGTACGTGGGGCAACAGCACTGCGTTGCAAACCCCGTGCGGCAGGTCATACAGGCCGCCCAGCTGATGGGCCATGGCATGCACGTACCCCAAAGACGCATTGTTGAAGGCCATGCCGGCGAGAAATTGCGCATACGCCATGTTTTCCCGCGCAGCCTTGTCGCTGCCGTCACGTACCGCCAGGCGCAGGTTGGCACTGATCAGTTCGATGGCCTTGATCGCACAGGCATCGGTAATCGGGTTGGCGGCGGTGGACACGTAGGCCTCGATGGCGTGGGTCAAGGCGTCCATGCCGGTGGCGGCCGTGAGGCCCTTGGGCATGCCGACCATCAGCGCCGGGTCGTTGACCGACAGCAGCGGCGTGACGTTGCGGTCGACGATGGCCATTTTCACATGGCGGGTTTCGTCGGTGATGATGCAGAAGCGGGTCATCTCGCTGGCGGTGCCGGCGGTGGTGTTGATAGCCACCAGCGGCAGTTGCGGCTTGCTCGACTGGTCGACGCCCTCGTAGTCACCGATATGCCCGCCGTTGGTGGCGCACAACGCGATACCCTTGGCGCAGTCATGGGGCGAACCACCGCCCAGGGATACCACGAAATCGCAGGCATTGGCCTCCAGCAGCGCCAGGCCTTTCTCGACGTTTTCCACATTGGGGTTGGGCTTGGCGCCGTCGTAGATCAGCGAGTCGATGTCCTGCATCGCCAGCTTTTCGGCGATCATGCTGGCGACGCCCGCCTTGGCCAGCCCTGCGTCGGTGACGATCAGCGCCTTGCGAAAGCCGTAGTTGCGGATGGCGGTCATGGCTTCGTCGAGGCAGTCGCTGCCCATGATGTTGACGGCGGGAATGAAGAAGGTACTGCTCATGGCAAATCCTCAGAGGCGTTATGCCAACAGGATCAACCGCCGTGGCTTGAGGCATCTTGATCAGGATCAACGCCGGCTCGTGATAAAGTCACCCACCCGCCGATTTGAGTAGACCCGCCGCAATGAAGGATTTCCAGGATATTGACGCCCACCTCGAAGACTGGAGCGCGGTACGCAGCGCCATCGACTTCAGCGCGATTCTGATCGGCAACGGTGCCAGCCGCACGATCTGGGAAGACTTCGCCTACGACTCGCTGTTCGAAAACGCCCGCACCGTTGAAGAAAAGCCCCTGAGCCAATCCGAACTCAGCGTGTTCGACGCCTTGCAAACCCGCAGTTTCGAGCAGGCCCTGGGCGCGCTGAAAACCACCAGCCGGGTCAACAAAGCCCTGGCCGTCAGCTCGGCGGCGCCGCGTAATCGCTACTACGCGATCAAGGAAGCGCTGATCAACACCATCCACGCCGTGCACATCCCCTGGCGCCTGGTGCAGCCCTCGACGCTGGCGACGATCAACGCAGAGCTGGCACGCTACCCGACCGTATTCACCAGCAACTACGACCTGCTCAACTATTGGGCAATCCTGCACACGCCGGGCATTGATGATCTGTTTCGCGGCGTGGATGCCAGCTTCGACCTGCGCCACACCCACACCGACGCCACACGCATCCTCTACCTGCACGGCGGCCTGCATCTGGTGCGCAACCTCGATGGCACGGCGCGCAAATTGGCCTCCACCGACAGCACCTTGCTCAGCAGCTTCGCGATCAACAACACGATCAAGACCCTTGATGATGTGCCGCTGTTCGTCAACGAAGGCAAGGTTGAGGAGAAGCTCAAGACCATCCGCAGTTCGGACTACCTGTCGTTCTGCTACGAGCAGTTGCTTGGCCATGCAGGGGCGCTGTGCATTTTTGGTCATGAGCTGGGAGCGCAGGATAAGCACCTGGTGGATGCGATTCGCCAGGCGAAGCTCACGACCCTGGCGATCTCGGTGTCGGGGCGCAGTGACGGGTTCATCCGCCAGCAGAAGCGCCGGTATTCAGCGTTGTTCGAGGGCACCGGAGTGGCGCTGAAGTTCTTCGCGGCGCGCACGCATCCATTGGGTGACCCGGCGCTGTCAGTCCCTGTGGAACGCTGATATCCAGAACAAAGGCGATCCACTGTGGGAGGGGGCTTGCTCCCGATAGCGGTGTGTCATTCACAGTTTTACTGACTGATCCACCGCTATCGGGAGCAAGCCCCCTCCCACACTGGAGTGCATTGCAAGTCACTGCCGTGGTCACTCTTCGGCGCTGTGAACGACGACCAGCAACTGCGCCTGCACGCCTCCCACCGAGCGAAGCCGGTGGGGCTTCTGCGCGTTGAAGTGCAGCGCGTCTCCCCGCTCCAGAATCACCCGTTCGTTCATGAAATCCACTTCCACCCGGCCTTCATGCACGAACAGAAACTCCTCCCCCACGTGCTCCTTGAAGGTCTTGTCGGTGAACTCCGCCGGCGGGTAGATGATGAACGGCAGCAGGCTACGCTCACTGACCTGACGGGCCAACACGGCATACCCCGGCGAAGTGTCCGGCCGCTCGTGACTGCGCACCAGGCTGTAGCTGTCGAGGTTCACACTGTCTTCGCTGAATAACTCTTCGACCTTCACGTTCAACGCCTTGGCCAGTTTCAACGCGGCGGCGATCGACGGCGTGTTCAGCCCGCGCTCGACCTTGGACAGGTAACTCTTGGTCATCCCGGATTTTTCAGCCAGAGATTCAAGGGTTATGCCAAGTTTTTTTCTCAATAATTTCAAACGGATAGACATTTGCTGCGATTAATCCCTGCAGTAAAGCGAAAGCGGCGCTTGCCAATGACACTTTGTGTCATATAGCATCTTTAGTGTCATTTGCACTTACCCAAAGGACACCGATATGGCCAAGACATTAGCACTCCCCAAAGACCAACTGGTCAAGCAAGCGCTGACCCAGATGCAAAACACCCTGGCGGATAATACGTGGACCGACCGGCAAAAGCTGGCGCTCACGTGCCGCATCCTGTTCGAGCACGGCCACGACTCCGGCCTGGCCGGGCAGATCACCGCGCGCGGGCCCACCCCCGGCACGTTTTACACCCAGCAACTGGGCCTGGGCTTTGATGAGATCACTGCCGGCAACCTGTTGCTGGTCAACGAAGACCTTGAAGTCCTGGAAGGTCATGGCATCCCCAACCCGGCCAACCGCTTTCACACCTGGGTGTACCGTGGACGGCCGGATGTAAACTGCATTATCCACACGCACCCGACCCACGTCGCTGCGCTGTCGATGCTGGAAGTACCGCTGCAGGTGTCGCACATGGACCTCTGCCCGCTCTACGAAGACTGCGCTTTTCTGGAGGCTTGGCCGGGGGTACCGGTGGGCAATGAAGAAGGGGAAATCATCACCACCGCGTTAGGCGACAAACGCGCAATTCTGCTCTCGCACCACGGCCAGCTCTCCACCGGGGCAAGCATCGAGGAAGCCTGTGTGATCGCGCAGTTGATCGAACGCGCGGCCAAATTGCAGCTACTGGCGATGTCGGCGGGCACCATCAAACCGATCCTGCCGCAACTCGGCCGCGAGGCCCACGACTGGATTTCCAAGCCCAAGCGCTTTGGTGCCGCATTCAACTACTACGCCCGGCAGAACCTGCGTCAACACGCCGATTGCCTGAACTGATTGCTCTTTTTCGAGCGGAGACCTTCCCATGTCCACCCCAAACATTCACGGCATCATCGGCTACACCATCACCCCGTTCAGCACCGACGGCCAACGCATCGACCTCGACGCCCTGGGCCGCTCCATCGACCGCTTGATCGACAGTGGCGTGCACGCCATCGCACCGTTGGGCAGCACGGGCGAAGGCGCGTACCTGAGCGATGCCGAATGGGATGAAGTCAGCGCCTACAGCCTGGCAAAAATCGCCAGGCGCGTACCGACTATCGTCAGCGTATCCGACCTGACCACGGCCAAAGCCGTGCGCCGCGCCCGTTATGCCGAGGCCAATGGCGCCGATGTAGTAATGGTGCTACCGGCCTCGTACTGGAAACTCAGCGAGGCGGAGATCCTCGCGCATTACGCGGCGATCGGCGACAGCGTCGGCATCCCGATCATGCTCTATAACAACCCGGCTACCAGCGGCACGGACATGTCGGTGGACTTGATCCTGCGTATCGTTCAGCAGGTCGCCAACGTGAACATGGTCAAGGAAAGCACCGGTGATATTCAGCGCATGCACCAGCTGCGCCGGCACAGCGACGTGCCGTTCTACAACGGTTGCAACCCGTTGGCCCTGGAAGCCTTTGCGGCAGGCGCCAAGGGCTGGTGCACGGCGGCACCGAACCTGATCGCGCAATTGAACCTGGATTTATATGACGCGGTACTGGCCAATGATCTGACTCTGGCGCGGGAACTGTTCTATCGCCAGTTGCCGCTGCTGGAGTTCATCCTCAAGGACGGGTTGCCGGCGACGATCAAGGCCGGGCTGCGTCTGACCGGGTTGGAGGTAGGCGATCCACGGTTGCCGGTGTTCCCATTGGGCAAAGCGGGGATCGAACACTTGAAGACACTTCTGAGCTGACACCACAACGCTTATGTGGGGGCTTGCTCCCACATTTTGACTCTGCAGATTCGTTACATAGAGACAAATGACAATAGTTCTCGATATCATTCGCGACTTTTCTACAGCGCGCTTCGTCAAGAAGGATATCCATGTCTCGTCCCAAGCCCGACCCGCTGTCGGCCGATGCCTTTCGCGGGTTTTATGCAGATATCCTGCATTTCCTGCGCAAACGCACGGACAACGCCAGCGACGCGGCCGACATGACCCAGGATGTCTTCACCCAATGGCTGGGCTACCGCGACCGGGCCAAGGTCGAGCAACCACGGGCGTTTCTGTTCCAGATGGCGCGCAACCTGCTGCGTGACCACTGGCGCAAACAGAAGGTCCGCCACATCGCTCACGCGGTTCCGACCGACCAGGACACCGAGCCACTCGCCGACGAGCAAAACGACCCCATGGCCGCCGCGCTTCGCGTGCAACGCCTGGATCAGTTGAAAGAAGTCCTCGCCGAACTCTCGCCCCGCAGGCGAGAAGCCCTTATGCTGCACCGCTTCGAAGGCTTGAGTCAGTCGCAGATCGCCGAGCGCATGGGGATTTCGACCAGCATGGTGGAAAAGCACATCGCTTTTGCCCTGCTGCACTGCAAGCGACGCCTTCAACACGCACCCGGCACGGAGCAGCCAGAATGAACCGCCTGAGCGAGAACGACGCCCAGGGCATCGAAGCGAGTGACTCGATCGATGCCCAAGCCGCCAGTTGGTTTGCCCGCAACCGCAACGAGTTGGGGCGCGCCGACCGCAAAGCCTTTGCCGCCTGGCAAGCGGAGCCTGCCCATGCCCGCGCCTATGCCGAGTTCGAACAACTGTGGGACGACCTCGCCCAGTTGCAACAACACAGCAGGCCCGTGCCGCTGCCCCAACGCAAACCCTCGGTGTGGCGCCCTGCCCTGGCCGTGGCTGCCGCCTTGGTCTGCGCGGTGATGACCAGCCACATCGGCACGCCCCGCGAGCTGTACCACAGCCAGGTGGCCGCCCATGCCAAAGGCATGCGTACCCTGCACCTGCCGGATGGCAGCACCTTGTATGTGAATGCCAACACGCGCCTGCAAGTGGATTTCACCGCCTACCAACGCATCCTGCACCTGGAAAAAGGCCAGTTGTACATCGACGTCGCGCCCGACAAAGAGCGGCCGCTGTACGTGCAAGCCGGCGAGGCGAATGTGCGGGTGGTCGGCACCGGCTTTGACGTGCGGCGCAGCCAGCAGCAACTGGTGGTCAGCGTTGCCCATGGCCAAGTGGCCTTCGAACCGGACGCAAAAAGCCCGGTGGCCCTGCTTGGCGCCCAGCAACGCGCCACCTACCAATACGCCAAAGGCACCGTGCAGCAGCAAACCCTCACCGCTGATGAGGTCGCCGACTGGCGCAGCGGGCACCTGTCCTTTCGCAACCGCGAGCTGGCCAGCCTGATCGATGAACTGAGCCTCTATCGCCCCCAGCCCCCGTTGCAGGTCAACCGTGCCGTTGCGCAACTGAAGGTCTCGGGCAATCTGGATGTGAATGACCCGCAGGCCCTGCTCAATGCGTTACCCGCCCTGTTGCCGGTAAAAACCGTGGCCTCGGCCGATGGCATCGTCAGAATCGAACCGCGTAAGTAAGGTAGAAAATCCACACATGAGAATATTTTGCATTTGCATGTGTGGTTTTTTTTGCCTGCTCCGTCTTCCTCCCGACTGTGTTTGATACGCACACCTTTTTGGCTGTTCAGCCGCACCGGGGGATTTCATGTTTCGCGCGCCTTGCCACGCTTCGCACCTGTTTCTTCGACCCAGCCTCATTGCCACCTGCCTGGCGTTCAGCCTCACTGCCCAGGCTGAGTCGTTCAAACTGCAACTGCCCGCCCAGCCACTGGCCCTGTCCCTGAGCCAAGTGGCGCAACAGGCGAAAATCCAGCTGCTGTTCGATGAAACGTTGCTCAAAAACGCGCAGGCACCGGCGCTCAGCGGTGATTTCACCCCGGAAGTGGCGATTCGCAGCTTGTTGCAAAACGGCGAGTTCACCCTGATCAAAGTCGGCACGACTTACGTGGTGCGTCCCGACGAAGGCAGGACCACCCAAAGCGGCGCGATCCAATTGGACGCCCTCAGCGTGATCGGCACCGGCAACGAAGTCGACTCCGCCACCGTCAACCGTTCCACCCTGACCCAGGCCGATATCGACCGCTACCAGTCCAACAACATCCCAAGCCTGTTGCAGACCTTGCCCGGCGTAAGCCAGGGCGGCTCGCTCAAACCCGGCGGCCAGACCATCAACATCCGGGGCTTCGGTGACGCCGAAGACGTGCCGCTGACCGTCGATGGCGCCACCAAGAGCGGCTTTGAGCGCTATCAACAAGGCACGGTGTTTATCGAGCCCGAGCTGATCAAAAGCATCGAGGTAGAGAAAGGCCCCCACTCGCCGTTCACCGGCAACGGCGGTTTTGGCGGCACGGTCAACATGACCACCAAGGACGCCCCCGACCTGCTCCAGGACGGCCGCAACAGCGGCGCGATGCTCAAATATGGCTACTCCAGCAACGACCACGAACAGGTCTACAGCAGTGCCGTGTATGGCCGCACCGACGACGGCCGTTTCGACGCGCTGGCCTACCTGACCCAACGTGACGGCGGCGACATGAAGGTGGCCGGCAAACTGCCCAACGACAACAACCAGTACCCGATCAACCCCCAGCGCCTGCCCAACTCGGCACAGGACGTGGATGGCAAGTTGTTCAAGGTCAACGCGCACTTCACCGATGAGCACAGCGTGGGCTTGTCCTACTCGCGCTCCCACAGCAACCGCTGGACACCGTTCTCCGCCGCCAGCTACCCGACGCCGCCGACCCAGGCCAACATCGACCGCTACGGCTATGAAAACGCACTGAAACGCTTTTTGGCCCAACGCGACACCACCGACACCACCTGGTCGGGCAAGTACGAATACACACCGCTGGATAACCCGTTGGTGGATCTGACCGTCAAGTACTCCCAGTCCAACACCGAGCAGACGGACGAGCGCGACGCCACCGCGTTCTTCCAGCTCGCCAGCGGCGGACGCAAGATGGACACGTCCTACACCGACAAGAACCTGGACGTACGCAACGTCAGCCTGTTCAGCACCGGGCCGTTGCAACACGCGCTGACGGTGGGTGGGCAGATCCGCAAGCACATCCGCGAAACCGAGATGTGGATGCCCGGTGCCACCTATAACAGCGCACGTTACAACTATGGGCATTTCCAGCCCGGCTTCATGCCCCACGGCAAAGTCGATACCAACAGTTTCTTCGTGCAGGATGCAGTCACCGTCGGGGATGTGACCATCACCCCATCGCTGCGCTACGACCACGTGCGTAACCGCGGCGAAGGCAATGATGCGCCGTACTACAACAACCCGGATCCGTCCTACGGCCACGACTACAGCGACCGCACCTACACCGGCTGGTCGCCGCGCCTGGCGCTGTTCTGGAACGTCACCCCACACCTGGGGCTGTTCGCCAACTGGAGCAAGACCTGGCGCGCGCCGGTCATCGACGAACAATATGAAGTCCAGGGCCTGGGCAGCCGCACCGCTACCAGTCTCGACCTCGACCCGGAACGCATCACCTCGATCAGCCTGGGCAGCGTGACCAGCTTCGATCACGTCATCACCCAGGACGACAATCTGCAATTGCGCACCACGCTCTTCCATAACAAGGTCGAAGACGAAATCTTCAAGGCCACGGGGGTGGGCTGCCAGAACCAGGCCATCAACGGCGGCACGATTTCCAGCGCCTGTCCACCGGGCGCGCTGTCCAACTACCGCAACATCGGCGGCATGACCATCAAGGGCTTTGAACTGGAGTCGTTCTACAACTCCACCTACCTGTTCGGTTCGGTGTCGTTCGCCTATGCCAAAGGCGACCACGAAGGCGCCTACACCAACCCCTGGGGGCCGGATGTACCGGCACGTGACATTCCACCGACCAAGTGGGTACTGGTGCTGGGCACCCACATTCCGGCCTGGGATGCCCAGGTGGGCTGGATGGGCCAGTTCATCGGCGCGACCGACCGCCTGCCCAGCGACAAATATTCCGGCGGCCCGGGCAGCAGTGTCGGCGACCTGTTCTACGACCAATACGGCAACAAGCGTTACAACACCCAGGGCCTGTTCGCCAAATGGAAACCCCAACAGGCTTACCTCAAAGGCACCGAGGTGAACGTCACCGTCGACAACCTGTTCAACGAAAACTTCCGTCCGGCCTTGAGCGGCGACCGTGCCTACACCAAGGGCCGCGACGCGAAGATCAGCATTACGCGGTTCTTCTAAAACTGTACGGATAAATCCGCACGCAGCTGTAGGCCCCTGGTCGACGGGGGTTGTGGCTAGATGGGCTTCCCTGGAAGCCCTCTGGATTTGGGCTTCTCTCTATTTCGGATGCCCCCATGAGCTCGCGCGAAAACACCGGCATGGCCCTCGGCCTGCTGGGTGTCATCATCTTCAGCCTGACCCTGCCCTTCACCCGCATCGTGGTGCAGGAAATCCACCCGTTGCTCAACGGCCTGGGTCGCGCCTTGTTCGCGGCGGTGCCGGCGGCCGCGCTGTTGTTGTGGCGCCGCGAACGCTGGCCGACCTGGCGCCAAGTGCGTGGGTTGTGCCTGGTCATGGCCGGCGTGATCCTGGGTTTCCCGGTACTGTCGGCCTGGGCCATGCAAACCTTGCCGGCGTCCCATGGCGCGTTGGTCAACGGCCTGCAACCGCTGTGCGTGGCGTTGTACGCAGCGTGGCTGTCCCATGAGCGGCCGTCGAAAGCTTTCTGGGCCTGTGCGGCGCTGGGCAGTGGGTTGGTGCTGGGTTACGCCTTGATCACCGGCGCCGGCAGTATTCAGGCGGGCGACCTGCTGATGCTCGGCGCGATCGCCGTGGGCGGCCTGGGTTATGCCGAAGGCGGCCGACTGGCCAAGGAGATGGGCGGCTGGCAGGTGATCTGCTGGGCACTGGTGCTGTCTACGCCCGTGTTGATCGGCCCGGTGTGGTACCTGGCGGCGCAACATCAAGGAACAATCTCGCTGCGCACCTGGTGGGCGTTCGGCTACGTGTCGCTGTTTTCGCAGTTCCTGGGGTTCTTTGCCTGGTACGCCGGGCTGGCCATGGGTGGCATTGCCCGGGTCAGCCAGATTCAACTGCTGCAGATCTTCTTCACCATCGCCTTTTCGGCGTTGTTCTTTGGCGAACATATCGAGCCGGTGACCTGGCTGTTTGCCTGCGGGGTGATCGCGACCGTGATGCTGGGGCGCAAGACCGCGGTGCAGCCTGCACCAGTTCCCAAGCCCCCTCCCACACCGGACTGCGTTTAGACCAGGTACCCATCTGCGCGCAGCAGGGTTTCCAGGCAGTGCTCGGTGATGTGGTAGAACGCCTTCAGCTCTTGAATTTTCTCCAGCAACTGGGCGTTGTCCAACGGTTCGGCGCGTTTGACCGCGAGGATCATCTTGTTCTTGTTGGTGTGTTCCAGGGAGATGAACTCGAACACCTTCGTCTCGTAGCCACAGGCTTCAAGGAACAGTGCACGCAGGCTGTCGGTGACCATTTCCGCCTGTTGGCCAAGGTGCAGGCCGTATTGCAGCATCGGCTTCAATAGTACCGGGCTCTGGATCTGCAGGCGAATCTGTTTGTGGCAGCACGGCGAGCACATGATGATCGACGCGCCGGAGCGGATGCCGGTGTGGATCGCGTAGTCGGTGGCGATATCGCAGGCATGCAGGGCGATCATCACGTCCAGCTCGCTGGGCGCCACGCTGCGCACATCGCCGCATTTGAACACCAGCCCCGGGTGCTCCAGGCGTGCGGCGGCGTTGTTGCACAGGGTGACCATGTCTTCACGCAGCTCAACGCCCGTCACCTCACCCTCGGCCTTGAGGGTGTTGCGCAGGTAGTCGTGGATGGCGAAGGTCAGGTAGCCCTTGCCCGAGCCGAAATCGGCGACGCGCACCGGCTGGTCGAGCTTGAGCGGTGACGAGGTCAACGCATGGCTGAACACTTCGATGAATTTGTTGATCTGCTTCCACTTGCGCGACATCGATGGGATCAGCGCCTGTTTGGCGTCGGTCACCCCCAGGTCGGCAAGGAACGGCCGGCTCAGGTCGAGGAAACGATTTTTCTCGCGGTTATGCTCGGCGGAAGGTGCCTCCCGCAGTTGTTGTGGCTTGCTTTTGAACAGCGAGCTTTTGTTCTTCTTGCTGTATTCCAACTGGGCTTCATCAGTCAGCGACAGCAAGTGCGCGTTCTTGAACGAGGCCGGCAGCAGCTCGGCAATCGCCTTGACGCCTTCGGCCAGGGGCAAATTCTTGGTGATGTCGCGCGTCTTGTAGCGGTAGACGAAAGACAGGCAAGGCTGCTCCTTGACCGCCACCTGCTTGATGATCAGCCGTTGCAGCTCGGCCTCCGTGCCCACGTACTTGGCCAGCACCAGTTTGATAAACGCGTTCTGCGCGAGGCTGGCGTTCAACAGTTCGATGAACTGGGCATGATGATCCGGCGCAGGGCTGGCGGGTTGAGCGGTGACGGACATGAACAAAAACGCCTCGGGCTGGGAATGCCGGGCATTTTAGGGGGGATAGCCCTTCAGGGCACGGAGTTATTTGACCAGTGGTACGCCTTACTCCAGCACCACCAATCGATTGGGCAGTTCGTTACGCGTCTGCGTCACCGGCACATGGACCTTCAACAACTCGCCACAGGCCTCGATGCACGCGATAAACCCCGCCAATGTCTGCCCCTGCTTCACCTGCTGGGTAAACGCCTTGACGATCCCATCCCAACTGCTGTTATCCAGGTGCCTGGAAATCCCCTCATCCACCAGGATCTCCACATACCGCTCCGCCTCGCTGACAAAGATCAGCACCCCAGTGCTGCCCAGCGTGTGGTGCAGGTTCTGCTCCAGAAACTGCCGCCGTGCCAGGTTGGAGGCGCGCCAGTGGCGCACCGAACGCGGGATCAACCGGGTGGTGACCTTGGGCAGGCGGAACACCAGGCACAACACGATGAAGGTCACCCATTGCGCCAGCAACAAGGTGTACATGGTCAGATAACCCGACAGGTAATGCACCACGCCGGGCACCACTAACGCGATCAGGCTGGCCCACAACAGCGGGATGTAGGCGTAGTCATCGGCGCGGGCGGCCAGTACGGTCACCAGTTCCGCGTCGGTGTCTTTTTCCACGCGGGCAATCGCTTGCGCGACTTGGCGCTGCTCGTGCTCAGTCAGTAATGCCATGGTTGTGCTTGCTCTCTCATTATTATCATCACCAGCCGCCTGACGCCCCGCCGCCACCGAAGCCACCACCACCGCCCCGGAAACCACCGCCGCCTCCCCCGCCGCCACCGCCACCACGGCCGCTGTTGCTGAGAATGGCCAGCAGGATCGCCCCCACCGGCAGCCCCATGCGATTGCACAGCCACAACACGCCGATCAGCAGAATAAACAGGCCGATGGAAAAACCGGGATTATCCTTGGCAAAGTTGGCATCCGCCACATGGGCCGGCACGGCCAGCGGCTCGCCACCCACCACCTGCAACATCGCCGCCACGCCGTCGCTGATGCCTTTGCTGTAGTTACCGGCCTTGAAAGCCGGCGCGATCACCTGGTTGATGATGACCCACGACTGCGCATCCGTCAGCACGCCCTCCAGGCCGTAACCGACTTCGATACGCAATTTGCGCTCATCGCGGGCGACGATCAACAGCGCGCCGTTGTCCTTGCCCTTCTGGCCAATGCCCCACTGGCGGCCCAATTGATAACCGAAGTCTTCAATGGGCACACCTTGCAAGTCAGGCACGGTGACCACCACGATCTGGTCACCCGTGGTTTGCTCCAGCGCCTGCAATTGCTGAGTCAGTTGCTGGCGCGTGGCCGGGTCGATCATCTGGGCGTCGTCCACCACCCGCCCGGTCAGCGCCGGGAAGGTCAGCGCCGCGTGGGCCGCACCGACACAGGCCAACCAGCACAGCGCCAGGCCTATCCTTAATAAACGCATCGACACCTCAGGGAAGCCTTATTTGAACTTCACTTGGGGCGCTTTATCGGCATCGGCACTGGTGGCTTCGAACGTCGCGCGGATCGGCAGATCGCTGTACATGATGCTGTGCCACAGGCGGCCCGGGAAGGTGCGGATCTCGGTGTTATACGCCTGTACCGCCTGGATAAAGTCACGCCGGGCCACGGCGATACGGTTCTCGGTACCTTCAAGCTGGGATTGCAGGGCCAGGAAGTTCTGGTTGGCCTTCAGGTCCGGGTAACGCTCGGACACCACCATCAAGCGGCTGAGGGCACCGCTCAAGCCGTCCTGGGCTTGCTGGAACTGCTTGAGTTTTTCCGGGTTATCGAGGGTGCTGGCATCCACCTGGATCGAAGTGGCCTTGGCCCGCGCTTCGATCACAGCGGTCAGGGTGTCCTGCTCATGGGCCGCGTAACCCTTGACCACCTCCACCAGGTTGGGGATCAGGTCGGCGCGCCGTTGGTACTGGTTCTGCACCTGGCCCCAGGCGGCCTTGGCCTGTTCATCCAATGTGGGAATGGTGTTGATGCCGCAACCGCTGAGCACTGTGCTGAGCAAAAACAAAGCGGCGGCCTTGAAGCCCCAGCGGTAGGTGTGTGCTGCTTGCATGGTGTTTCTCCTGGTGCAACGAGATGAATTTGACGGCTGGCCCTATCGCTCACACGCTTGAGGCATAATCCGCGACCACGACTGGATTGCGTCGAGTCAATCAGCTAAAAGATGCCCAGCGCAAATAAGAGTTCAGAAGTGTGGTGCATTTTCAGCAATAACACTCGAACAACAACATAGGTTCCCCACATTTTGGCAGAACGGCGTATTTACGCCGCGCAGTGTGCCGAAAAAGGATATTCATGAAAAAGCTGTGTTTGCTCGGCCTTGTTGCCACTCTGGCCACTCACCCCGTATGGGCAGAAACAAAGCCTGCTGCGCTTAAAGACAAGGACGCCTTCGTCAGCGACCTGCTCAAGCAGATGACCCTGGATGAAAAGATCGGCCAATTGCGCCTGATCAGCATCGGCCCGGAAATGCCCCGCGAGCTGATCCGCAAGGAAATCGCCGCAGGCCGCATCGGCGGCACGTTCAACTCCATCACCCGCCCGGAAAACCGTCCGATGCAGGACGCGGCCATGCGCAGCCGGTTGAAGATCCCGATGTTCTTCGCCTATGACGTGATCCACGGCCACCGGACCATTTTCCCGATCAGCCTGGCCCTCGCCTCCAGCTGGGACATGGACGCCATCGGTCGCTCCGGGCGCATCGCCGCCCAGGAAGCCGCCGCCGACAGCCTCGACATCACCTTTGCGCCGATGGTCGACATCTCCCGCGACCCCCGCTGGGGCCGTACGTCCGAAGGTTTCGGCGAAGACACCTATCTGGTCTCGCGCATTGCCGAAGTGATGGTCAAGGCATTCCAGGGTGCCAGCCCCGCCAACGCCGACAGCCTCATGGCCAGCGTCAAGCACTTCGCCCTGTATGGCGCGGTGGAAGGCGGCCGCGACTACAACGTCGTCGACATGAGCCCGGTCAAGATGTACCAGGACTACCTGCCGCCCTACCATGCGGCGATCAAGGCCGGTTCCGGCGGCGTGATGGTGGCGCTCAACTCCATCAACGGCGTGCCCGCCACCGCCAACACCTGGCTGATGAACGACTTGCTGCGCAAGGACTGGGGCTTCAAGGGCCTGGCCGTCAGCGACCACGGCGCGATCGTCGAGCTGATCAAGCACGGCGTGGCCAAGGACGGGCGTGAAGCCGCCAAGCTGGCGATCAAGGCCGGTATCGACATGAGCATGAACGACTCGCTGTACGGCAAGGAACTGCCGGGGTTGCTCAAGTCCGGCGAAATCCAGCAGAGCGACATCGACAACGCTGTGCGTGAAGTGCTCGGCGCCAAGTACGACATGGGCCTGTTCAAAGACCCGTACCTGCGCATCGGCAAAGCCGAGGACGATCCGGCCGACACCTACGCCGACAGCCGCCTGCACCGCAGCGACGCCCGCGACATTGCGCGCCGCAGCCTGGTGCTGCTGAAAAACCAGCATGACACTCTGCCGCTGAAAAAATCCGCGACCATCGCCCTGGTTGGCCCGCTGGCCAAGGCACCGATCGACATGATGGGCAGTTGGGCCGCGGCCGGTAAGCCGGAACAATCGGTGACCCTGCTCGACGGCATGAACGCGGTGATCGGCGAAAAAGGCAAGATCATCTACGCCCGTGGCGCCAACATCACCAACGACAAGGCGGTGGTCGACTACCTCAACTTCCTCAATTTCGATGCACCGGAAGTGGTGGATGACACCCGCCCAGCCCAGGTGATGATCGACGAGGCCGTGAAAGCCGCCAAGGACGCCGACGTGGTCGTGGCGGCCGTGGGTGAATCGCGGGGCATGTCCCACGAGTCCTCCAGCCGCACCGACCTGAACATCCCGCAAAGCCAGCGCGATTTGATCAAGGCGCTCAAAGCCACCGGCAAACCCCTGGTGCTGGTGCTGATGAACGGCCGCCCACTGTCGATTCTCGATGAGAACCAGCAGGCCGATGCGATCCTGGAAACCTGGTTCGCCGGCACCGAAGGCGGCAACGCTATCGCTGACGTGCTGTTCGGTGACTACAACCCATCGGGCAAGCTGCCGATCACCTTCCCTCGTTCGGTGGGCCAGATTCCGACCTACTACAACCACCTGACCATTGGTCGGCCATTCACCCCAGGCAAACCGGGCAACTACACCTCGCAATACTTCGATGACACCACCGGGCCGCTGTTCCCGTTCGGCTACGGCCTGAGCTACACCACGTTCAGCCTGTCGGACATGGCATTGTCGTCCACGACCCTGAACAAGACCGGCAAGCTCGACGCCAGCGTCACGCTGAAAAACACTGGCAAGGTGGATGGCGAAACCGTGGTGCAGCTGTATATCCAGGATGTGGCCGGTTCGATGATCCGTCCGATCAAGGAGTTGAAGAACTTCCAGAAAGTCATGCTCAAGGCGGGTGAAGAACGCACCTTGCACTTCACCATCACCGAGGACGACTTGAAGTTCTACAACAGCCAGCTCAAATACGCAGCGGAACCGGGTGAATTCAACGTGCAGATCGGGCTCGACTCCCAGGATGTGCAACAGCAGACGTTCGAACTGCTCTAAAAATGTGGGAGGGGGCTTGCTCCCGATAGCGGTGGATCAGTCAATATTTTCAGAGGCTGACACCCTGCAATCGGGAGCAAGCCGAATCCTCGCACCGCCCCTCCCATATTTGATTTCATTGACCTGGTTAGCCGCGTCTATCCAGCAAGTTCACCACCAACCGATCAATCCACCCCCACACCCGCTGTTTCACCCGTCGCCACAACGGCCGAGCCTTCCAGGCCTCCAGGCTCACCGCCTGGCTCTGTGCAAAGTCACGCTCGAAACTGCCCGCCACCGCCTGCGTCAATGCCGGGTCCAGCGCTTCGAGGTTGGCTTCCAGGTTGAAGCGCAGATTCCAGTGATCGAAATTGCACGAGCCCACGCTCACCCAGTCATCTACCAGCACCATTTTCAGGTGCAGGAAGCACGGCTGGTATTCGAAGATCTGCACCCCCGAGCGCAGCAGGCGCGGGTAATAGCGGTGCCCGGCGTAACGCACGGACGGGTGATCGGTGCGCGGGCCGGTGAGCAACAAGCGCACATCCACGCCCCGCGCCGCCGCTCGGCGCAGGGCACGACGCACGCCCCAGGTCGGCAAAAAGTACGGGGTGGCCAGCCAGATGCGTTGCTGGCTGCGGTTCAGTGAGCGCAGCAGTGATTGCAAGATATCGCGGTGCTGACGGGCATCGGCATATGCCACCCGGCCAAGGCCCGGGCCTGTCGCCGGCACCTTGGGCAAGCGCGGCAAACCGAAATGGCGGGAGGCTTTCCACTCCCGGCGCGCCGCATTGGCCTGCCATTGGCGGTCGAACAACGCCTGCCAGTCCTGCACCAGAGGGCCGTGTATATGCACCATCACTTCATGCCAATCGGCGGTGTCGTTGCCCGGTGTCCAGAACTCATCCGTGGCCCCGGTGCCGCCCACAAATGCGTTATGCCGGTCGATCAACAAGAGCTTGCGATGATCGCGGTACAGGTTGCCCATCCACCGGCGCCAGTTGAGGCGATTGTAAAACCGCAGCTCGACACCGGCGTCGATCAAGCGCTTACGCAGCCCAAGGGTAAATGCCAGGCTGCCGTAATCATCGAACAGACAGCGCACCTGCACGCCACGTTCGGCGGCCACGACCAGCGCCTGCACCATGGCTTCGGCACACGCCCCGGCTTCCACCAGATAGAGTTCGAGGTCCACCTGCCGCTCAGCTCGGGCAATGCCCACCAGCATCTGCGGGAAAAAACTCGGCCCGTCGATCAGCAACTCGAAACGGTTGGCGCTGCGCCAGGGGAACACTGCGCCGCCCATGTCAGCGCGCCGAAAAGATCAGTACCGCACCCACCGGCACCGACAAGCTTATAGACGTGAGCCCGGCCGCCTTACGCAAGGCCGCCACACCCGGCATCAGCTCGAAATCCTCGGCGTGCACCACCACAGGTTGCAGGGTCACGACCTGGAACCGGCGATCATCCAGGCGCGTGGCGAGCAGCTCGGCACTGTAAGTCTGGGTCTTGCCATGCAGCGTGACCGCCAGCGGCAGACGCAACTCCAACTGTGCGCCCGGCGCCAGATCGTTGATCGGTTGCAGGTTGATCTGCGCGTTGATCCGGGCTTCAGGGAAAGTCTTGATTTCAAACAGGTCATTGCGCATGCGCTCATCGCGCAGGGGGATGCCACTGTTGATCGACTCCAGCTCCACCTCCAACTGCGCCGCGCCGTTGCCATCCACCTTGCCATGCAACACCAGGAAGCGATGCACTTCGGCAATTTCAGTGTTTTTGGTGGTCACGAACGACAGGCGCGAGGACTCGTTATCCAGGTACCAATCGGCATGGGCAGGTAAGGCGGTGGCGGCCAGGAGGGCGAAGGCCAAGGGTTTGATTGACATTAACGACTCGCGGGGGAAAACCTGAGCGAACCTTAAGCGCAATGTCATGAACGGTGCAAATCCATTGTGGGGGGAGGCGCGCCAGGCCAACGCCAGGTCCTACGTCGACCAATCAACCTATCCCCGCTAGACACGCAGGCGGCCGCCGCTGCACCCATTGCGTCAGTTGCTCATGGGCATACGCCAATTGCAGGACCGCATGGTCGGCCTGCGCCGGGCCGATGATCTGCAGGCCCATGGGCAGGCCCTGGGAGTTAAAGCCCACCGGAATGCTCATGCTCGGCAGGCCGGCCAGGGTGGGGCCGATCACCACTTCCATCCAGCGATGGTAGGTGTCCATGTCACGCCCTGCCACCTGGCGCGGCCAGGGCTGTCGGGCATCGAAAGGGAATACTTGGGCCGTGGGCAACAACAGGAAATCGTAACGTTCGAACAGCTTGGCCAACGCGCGATACCACTCGCTGCGATCCGCCGAGGCCTGATACACCTGCTGGGCACTCAAGCCCAGGCCACCCTCCACTTCCCATTGCGCCTCGGGCTTGAGCAAGGCGCGTTTTTTCGGGTTGGCGTAGGCCCCAGCCAGGTTGCCATGCACCAACCAGTGGCGATGCACCAGCCAACTACGCCACAGGCGCGCCATGGAAAAGTCCGGCAGGCAGCGTTCGACGTTGCAGCCCAGCGTGGCGAAATCCCCGAGGGCCGATTCGCACAAGCTCATGATCCCGTCTTCCATCGGCAGGTAGCCGTTATAGTCGCCCAACCAGCCCAGGCGCGTGCCCTTGAAGTCACGCGCCAAGGGTTGGCCCAAGACGCGCGGATCGTCCTTGGATGACAACGGTACCCGAGGGTCATAACCCGCCTGGATGCTCAGCAGTTGCGCCACATCCGTCACGCTGCGGCCCATCGGGCCTTCGGTGCTCAATTGCTGCACGAACAGTTCCGGCACCGGCCCGTGGGGCACCCGGCCCTGGGACGGGCGCAAGCCGAACACATTGTTGAATGCCGCCGGGTTGCGCAACGAACCCATCATGTCGCTGCCATCGGCCACCGGCAGCATGCGCAGCGCCAGGGCCACGGCCGCCCCGCCGCTGCTGCCGCCTGCGACGCGGCTGGGGTCGTACGCGTTTCCGGTGGTGCCGAACAGCGTGTTGTAGGTCTGTGAGCCGAGGCCGAACTCCGGCACGTTGCTCTTGCCGATGATGATCGAGCCGCTGGCACGCACGCGTGCCACGCTGATCGCGTCTTCTGTCGGAACATGATCGGCGAACAATGGCGAACCCAGGGTCGTGCGTAACCCTTGGGTGGCCGCCAGGTCCTTGATCGCCTGGGGCATGCCGTGCATCCAGCCACGGGACCGGCCCTGGGCCAATTCGCGATCACAGGCCCGCGCCTCGGCCAGCACCTCATCGGTTTCGCGCAGCGACACCAGCGCATTCACGCTCGGGTTGAAACGCTGGATCTGCGCCAGAAATGCCAGCATCACTTCTTCGCAGGAGACCTGCCGGGCGTGGATCGCCCGTGACAGTTGCACGGCATCCCAATCAACAATACTCAAGGCCTCACCTCACTCGCAAACGATAGCGGCTACCTGGCAAACGCTACCTCATGCGTACAGTAAGCACACCGGCAACGTCAGCGTGCAAGCTGACAGCAACGGCGTGTGCGTACAGGTGTGAAACTTCAAGGCAACAGGCGGCAGCCCTGGCGGTCCCCCATCCACCGTGCAGTATGGGTGCGCCCCAACCCACTGGCGGTGACTTCACTGCGCTGCGGGTTATCGCTCAACGCATTGATCGGCACGTACTGCTTCACATACCCGCGGCAATAATCGGCCGGGTTGTTCTCCACATACCGGCACGAACAATATTCCTTGGCCGTGTACGCCGCGATGATGTCGGGGAAGGCTTGCAGGTTGACGCGCTCGTGCCAGATCCAACCCAGCAAGGCTAGCAACAACAGTAGAAACAGACTGGTAAACGGTCGACGGCGGATCATGGTTGCACCGCCGCAAGCACGCGTTTGAGCAATTCGTTATGGCGGTAGCTGCCGTCGCGGTCGTCGCCGTAACGCACGATCACCAAGTGTTCGTCGGGCATCACGAACAATGCCTGGCCCCAGTGGCCGAGGGCGGCAAAGGTGTCGGCAGGGGCGTCGGGCCAGGGTTGCGGCACGCCTTTGTTAAGCCACCAATGCCCACCCGGCACCGCGTCGTCCTGGCCGGCTTTGTAGCGGTCGAACGGCTGGCGGTTGAAGGCGACCCAGTCTTTGCGCAGCAACTGCTGATCACCCCAGCGCCCGTCGCGCGCCATCAGCAGGCCGACCCGCGCCAGATCGCGGGCCGTGAGGTAGGCGTAGGACGAGGCGACAAAGGTTTCATTGGCATCGGTTTCCCACGTGGCGTTGTGAATGCCCAGCGGTTTGAACAGCGCGTCCCACGGGTAACTCATATAGGCCTTGTGACCGAGCATGCCTTTGAGGGCGGCGGAGAGGATATTGCTGTCGCCGCTGGAGTAACGGAACGCCTGGCCTGGCGGGTTGACGGACGCGGTGTCTGCGGCGAAGTCGGCCATATCGCCACGGCCGCGGGTGTAGAGCATTGCCACCACCGAGGAATTCAGCGGAGCGTATTCATAGTCCTCCTGCCAGTCCAGGCCCGAGGCCCAGTGCAGCAAGTCGGCCATCGTCACCGTGGGGTGCTGTTTCATCGGCGGGTAAAAGCGCGCCACGGGGTCGCTCAGCTTGAAGCGGTTTTCGCCGTAGGCCACACCCAGCACAGTGGCCATCAGGCTTTTACTGACGGACCACGTCAGGTGCGGCGTGCTGGCCGTGGTAGGCGCGCCGTAGCGCTCATAAATGATCTGGCCATCGCGGATCACCAGCAAGGCGTCGGTGCGGATGCCTTTGCGGGTGACGTCATCGCGGGCTGGGAATGCGTAGGCATCCAATGCATCGACAGCAGGGCCGGAAAGCGCTGTGCCCTTGGCCCATTCCTTGTCGGGCCAGGTTTCGGCGTGGGCGGTAACGGTGACGAACAGCAGGGCGACACACAGCAAGCCTCTGACCATAAACGCAGACTCAACGAGGGGGCATTCAAGCCCGCGAGCCTAGCCGAGGCCGATGACAGATTTGCGACAAACAGCCTGTCATCCAACCGTCACCGTAACTTCATGGAGATGACACCGAGGCTACATAGCCTGAGTTTGGACAAACAAGTCGACCGGCCGGTAAGTGGCCGGCACTCGGAGATTCGCCATGACTCAGATCGCCCGCATCAGCGACACCGGCAATGAACGCCGCCTGCAAGCCGAACGCCTGGTTGGCGCACAGGCGTTGCACGAAGCCCAGGCCCTGCGGTTCAACGTGTTCAGCGGCGAATTCAACGCCAAGCTGAAAGGTGCGGAACAGGGCCTGGACATGGATGATTATGATGTTCACTGCAGCCACATCGGCGTGCGTGATTTGAACAGCGGTCGACTGGTGGCGACCACCCGTTTGCTGGACCACCAGGCAGCCGGCACTCTGGGCCGGTTCTACAGTGAAGAAGAATTCAGCCTGCACGGTTTGTTGCATCTGCAAGGCCCGATCCTGGAAATCGGCCGCACGTGCGTCGACCCCGCTTACCGCAACGGCGGCACCATCGCGGTACTGTGGGGCGAGTTGGCCGAGGTGCTCAACGAGGGCGGCTACAACTACCTGATGGGCTGCGCGAGCATCCCGATGCACGATGGCGGCATCCAGGCCCACGCGATCATGCAGCGCCTGCGCGAACGCTACCTGTGCAATGAACACTTGCGCGCCGAACCGAAAAAGCCGCTGCCGGCGCTGGACCTGCCGTCCAACGTCATCGCCGAGATGCCGCCCCTGCTCAAGGCGTATATGCGCCTGGGTGCGAAGATCTGCGGTGAGCCGTGCTGGGATGAAGACTTCCAGGTGGCCGACGTATTTATCCTGCTCAAGCGCGATGAGTTATGCCCGCGTTACGCCCGCCACTTCAAGGCGGCAATGTGATGAGCCGTCTGCGCGTCTATGGGCGCATTGCACGGGTGTTGCTGGTGGTGGCGCTGGGCTTGAGCATGGCCAGTGTCTTTGGGGTGTTCGAACGCTTGGGTGTCGCCAACTCGATGGTGCGACGCCAGCGCTGGTCGCGATTCTTCATGGCGCGGTTGACTAACGCCCTGCCCTTTCGCGTGACGGTACACGGCGAGCTGCCGCAAACGCCGATGCTGTGGGTGAGTAATCACGTGTCCTGGACCGACATTCCGCTGCTGGGCATGGTCACGCCGATGTCGTTCCTGTCCAAGGCCGAAGTGCGCACCTGGCCGGTCGCCGGCTGGTTGGCGGCCAAGGCCGGCAGCCTGTTTATCCGCCGGGGCTCGGGCGACAGCCAGTTGATCCGCAAGCAGATGACCCGCCATCTGGAGCAGCAGCACCCACTGCTGATGTTCCCGGAGGGCACCACCACCGACGGGCGCAGCCTGCGCACCTTCCACGGACGTTTGCTGGCCAGTGCCATTGATGCCGAGGTGTCACTGCAACCGGTGGCCATTCGTTATCTGCGCGGTGGCCAGGTAGATCCGCTGGCACCGTTCATTGGCGATGATGATTTGCTCTCGCACCTGATGCGCCTGTTTGCCAATGACCAGGGCGATGTCGAGATTCATGTGCTCAAGCCGATTGCCTGTGCCGGCCAGGAACGCGCGGCATTGGCGTACCAGGCGCAACAAGCGGTGCAGAAAGCCTTGTTCGGGCCGCTGCCGGAGATCGAGCAGGTGGATGCACGGCCTGCATTCGCTGCCTGAATCGTTCAAATGTGGGAGGGGCCTGCTCCCTCCCACACTTGGCCTGATGCTGCCAGTTGGGTGCTGGCAAACGCCTGCAGTTGCGGATAGAACACCCGGAAGTCCTCACTCAACGGCTCATAGAGCACCCGCAATTCCTGCATCGCATGGCCCAGTTCTGCGGGCTGTGTCAGGCGCCGTGAAATCCCCCGCAACACCTGCTCCATCACCGCAAACTCGCGGTAGGAACCCAACCAGTCATCCGCCGCCATATAGGGGGCGATCTGCGCCAGGCGCCCTGGCAACTGCCGTTCGGCCGCCAATACGCGATACACCTGCGAGGTGAAGCGCTCCAGTGGTTGGTCGGCATACACCAGCCAGTCCCGCGCCAGGCAGTGGTCGAAAAACACATCGAGGACGATCCCGGCATAACGCCGGCGGGTCAGGCTAAAGCGCGACAACGCCTGCCCCACCCGTGGGTGGCTGTCGGTGTAGCGGTCGATTGAGCGGTGCAGCGCAATGGCCGATTCGATTTGCGGGCTGAACTGGCCCTGCAGGCGGCCTTTGACGAAGTCGCCATAGAGGCTGCCCAACAGTTGCGCAGGAAGTTGGCCGCCCAGGTGCAGATGTGCGAGATAATTCATGACGTGCAGTCTAACACTGCCGCCAACGTATCGTTATAACCCGATATACCGATTTGAGCTGGATTAAGTCCAAAATCATATTGGAATATCGGGATATAGCGATTTAAAGTTCGCCTCATCGCGATATAACGCTGCAAGCAACGAGCAACCGCCATGTCCATCGACCTCGACGAAATAATAAAAGCCCTGGCACACCCAGTACGACGAGACATCCTCACCTGGCTTAAAGACCCCAAGGTGCAGTTTCCCGAGCAACTGCATAACCACGAATACGGCATTTGCGCCGGGCAGATCGACCAGCGCTGCGGCTTGTCCCAGTCGACGGTGTCGGCCCACCTGGCCACCTTGCAACGGGCCGGTCTGATCAGCAGCCAGAAGGCTGGGCAGTGGCACTTTTTCAAACGCAACGAGGAAACCATCCAAGCCTTCCTCGCTGCGCTCATTACCGAACTCAGCGCTGACGATAAGGCAGCGCTATAACAAGGACAGGATAATGCCTCTCTCGCTACTCATACTGGCCCTGAGCGCCTTTGCCATCGGCACCACCGAGTTCGTCATCATGGGCTTGTTGCCCGATGTGGCGGCAGACTTGGGTGTGTCGATTCCAGGTGCCGGCTGGCTGGTGACCGGCTACGCCCTGGGCGTGGCCATCGGCGCGCCCTTCATGGCATTGGCGACCGCCAAGCTGCCACGCAAGGCCGCCCTGGTAGTGCTGATGGGCATCTTCATTATCGGCAATCTGCTCTGCGCCCTGGCCAGCGACTACAACGTGCTGATGTTTGCCCGCGTGGTGACCGCGCTGTGCCACGGTGCCTTCTTCGGTATCGGTTCGGTGGTGGCCGCCAACCTGGTGCCCGCCAACAAGCGTGCCTCGGCCGTGGCCTTGATGTTCACCGGCTTGACCCTGGCCAACGTGCTTGGCGTGCCATTGGGCACGGCGCTGGGCCAGGCAGCCGGCTGGCGCTCGACCTTCTGGGCCGTCACCGTGATTGGCGTGGTGGCGTTGATCGGTCTGATGCGCTTCCTGCCCGCCAAGCGTGATGAAGAAAAACTCGACATGCGCGCCGAACTCAAAGCGCTGCAGGGCGCCGGTATCTGGCTGTCGCTGAGCATGACCGCGCTGTTTTCAGCGTCCATGTTCACGCTCTTTACCTACGTCGCGCCGTTGCTGGGCGATGTCACCGGCGTGTCGCCCAAGGGCGTGACCTGGACGCTGTTGCTGATCGGCCTGGGCCTCACCCTGGGCAACATCATCGGCGGCAAGCTGGCGGACAAACGCCTGGGCGCCACCTTGATCGGCGTGTTCATCAGCATGGCGGTGGTTTCCACCGTACTGAGCTGGACCAGCGCCGCACTGATCCCGACTGAAATCACCCTGTTCCTGTGGGCCACCGCTGCGTTCGCCGCCGTCCCTGCACTGCAAATCAACGTGGTGACCTTCGGCAAGGCTGCACCGAACCTGGTGTCCACCCTGAACATCGGCGCTTTCAATGTCGGCAACGCCCTCGGCGCCTGGGTGGGCGGCAGTGTGATTGCCCACGGCCTCGGCCTGACCAGTGTGCCCCTGGCCGCCGGTGCCCTGGCGGTGCTCGCGCTGCTGGTGACCTTGATGACTTTCCGTCAGGGCGGCGACGCCGACCTGGCACCTGCGACCAACTGATCAACTTAATAGAGAGAGTGTTTTCCCATGACGACTATTTTCGATCCGATCAAACTGGGCGACCTGGAACTGTCCAACCGCATCATCATGGCGCCGCTGACCCGTTGCCGCGCCGATGCCGGTCGCGTTCCCAATGCACTGATGGCCGAGTACTACGTGCAACGTGCTTCCGCCGGGCTGATCCTCAGCGAAGCCACTTCGGTCACGCCGATGGGCGTGGGTTACCCTGACACTCCGGGCATCTGGTCCAACGACCAAGTACGCGGCTGGGCGAATGTCACCAAGGCCGTGCACGGCGCGGGCGGCAAGATTTTCCTGCAACTGTGGCACGTAGGGCGCATCTCGCATGAGTCCTACCTGAACGGCGAAACGCCGGTGGCCCCGAGCGCCATCCAGCCTAAAGGCCACGTCAGCCTGGTGCGCCCACTGGCCGACTACCCTACCCCGCGCGCCCTGGAAACCGCTGAAATCGCCGACATCGTCGACGCCTACCGCGTGGGTGCGGAAAACGCCAAGGCCGCAGGTTTTGACGGTGTGGAAATCCACGGCGCCAACGGCTACCTGCTCGACCAGTTCCTGCAAAGCAGCACCAACCAGCGTACCGACAACTATGGCGGCTCCCTGGAAAACCGGGCGCGCCTGCTGCTGGAAGTGACCGACGCTGCGATTGAAGTCTGGGGTGCCGGCCGTGTGGGCGTACACTTGGCTCCGCGCGCCGACTCCCATGACATGGGCGACGAGAACCTGGCGGAAACCTTCACCTACGTCGCGAGCGAACTGGGCAAACGTGGTATCGCCTTCATCTGCTCCCGCGAAAAAGAAGGTGCCGACAGTCTCGGCCCACAGCTGAAAAAAGCCTTCGGCGGCCCGTACATCGCCAACGAGCGCTTCACCAAGGACAGCGCCAACGCCTGGCTGGCCGCCGGCAAGGCGGATGCGGTGGCCTTCGGCGTACCGTTCATTGCCAACCCGGACCTGCCGGCCCGTCTGAAGGCCGATGCGCCGCTGAACGAAGCGCACCCGGAAACCTTCTACGGCAAAGGCCCGGTGGGTTACATCGACTACCCGACGCTGGCGCTTTGAGCGTCACTCTGAATAAGTAGTACGACAATAAAATGTGGGAGGGGGCTTGCCCCCGATAGCGGTGTGTCAGCCAACGAATCAGGCGACTGACACTGTGCTATCGGGAGCAAGCCCCCTCCCACATTTTGCTTTATATAGCCTATGAGGAAACATTCCTTCACAGGCTTGCAACAAAATCGCTACAAAATACTTAGGCGGCTACCTATCAACCGCCGGTCAGCCCGTATATAAAGTCATCCTACCCATCACGCGAAGGGGCGATTGACTGTTTCTGGAATTTGCCGTTGACACAACTGGAAGCAATTACGCATTTTGTCTTAATTGCGCAGGCTGGGGCTCAGGCGCAGCATGTCCAGCCCTGTATCCACCCAACGCTCGGCGTCCTGGTGCAGTTGGAAGCTGTCAGGCACCAATAGCCATTGGCCAATCAAGCCGTGGATGTAGGCGTGGATGCACACGGCACCACGGGTAGTGTCCAGGTTTTCCGGCAGTTGTCCCCGATTGACCGCGTTACGCAACGTCAGGCCGATGCGCAGGTTGCACTCAAGACTGTGGGTCTGGCGTTGGCGCCGCATGTCACACATTTCGTCGGTGAACTCGCACTTATGAAACAGGATTTCGTTGATGCGACGGGTTTTCGGGTCCAGGGCCACTTGATGATAAAGATGAATCAACAGCTTGCGCATACAGCCCAGCGGGTCGACTTCATCCTCGCTTTCACTCGCCCTGGCCAATTCGTCCAGGGGTTCGTGCAGTGTGTCCAGCAATGCCTGGAACAAGTCCGACTTGTTACTGAAATGCCAGTAAATGGCACCGCGTGTCACGCCGGCCAGCGTGGCGATGTCCGCCAGCGTGGTCCGCGCGACGCCGCGCTGATAAAAGGCGTGCTCGGCGGCCTCGAGAATCTGGCTGCGCGTTTCCTGAGCTTCCTCTTTGGTGCGACGAACCATGGCAGTAAAACCTCAATCAGAACACTTGGGATGATCGGTAACGAGCATCTGAATAATTGTGGGACGACGCCGTCAGGGGCGCCGAACGTACTAGAATCGAGGCTTTCAGCGGTGCTTTGTCAACATTGCGCGAAGCCTGTCAAGAGTTTACAAACAACCATGAACGTAAGTATATTGCGTAGCAAGCTACTTATCTACTCACAGCTTGTTTTTTACCCTTCCACACTGCTTGTGCGCACTCTGCGCGCCTGACCCGAGGATCTTCATGCAACTTAAGCCAGCTGTTACCGCTCTGGTCACTGCCGTCGCCCTGGCATCGCTGCTCAGCGGATGTAAAAAGGAAGAAGCGGCTCCGCCCGCTCAAACCCCTCAGGTCGGCGTGGTCACCATTCAACCGCAAGCCTTTACCCTGACCACTGAACTGCCGGGCCGCACCACGGCTTACCGCATTGCGGAAGTCCGCCCCCAGGTCAATGGCATCATTCTCAAGCGCCTGTTCAAGGAAGGCGGCGACGTGAAGGAAGGGCAGCAGCTCTACCAGATCGACCCGTCGGTGTATGAGGCCACCCTGAAAAGCGCCCAAGCCAGCCTGACCCAGACCAAGTCCATCAGCGACCGCTACAAGCAGTTGGTCAATGAGCAGGCCGTCAGTCGTCAGGAATACGACACCGCCGTGGCCAACCGCATGACCGCCGAAGCCAACGTGCAAACCGCCCAGATCAACGTGCGCTACACCAAAGTGTTCGCGCCGATCTCCGGGCGTATCGGCCGTTCTTCGGTGACCGAAGGCGCGCTGGTCAGCAATGGCCAGACCGATGCACTGGCCGTGATCCAGCAACTGGACCCGATCTACGTCGACGTCACGCAGTCCTCGGCTGAAATGCTGAAACTGCGCCGCGACCTGGAAAGCGGCCAGCTGCAAAAAGCTGGCGACAACGCCGCCAAGGTCAAGCTGACCCTGGAAGACGGCACCGCCTACGGCCTGGACGGCAAGCTGGAATTCTCGGAAGTGTCGGTCGACCAGACCACCGGTTCCGTGACCCTGCGCGCCGTGTTCCCCAACCCTGACCACACCCTGCTGCCGGGCATGTTCGTCCACGCCCAACTGCAAGCCGGTGTGAACAGCAAGGCTATCCTGGCGCCGCAGCAAGGCGTGACCCGTGACCTCAAGGGCATCCCGACGGCACTGGTCGTGAACCAGGACAACAAGGTCGAACAGCGCGTCCTGGTGGCGAACCGCACTGCCGGCGCCTATTGGCTGGTGGAAGATGGCCTGAAGGCCGGTGACCGCGTGATCACCGAGGGCCTGCAGTTCATCAAGCCGGGCATCGAAGTCAAGGTCAAGGACGCTGATAACGCTAAACCCGCCGGTACGGCTGCAGCACCTGCTGCCGCTGCTGGTAAAGGGGAGTAATTCATGTCGAAATTTTTTATCGACCGTCCCATTTTTGCCTGGGTAATCGCCCTGGTGATCATGCTGGTCGGGGCACTGTCGATCCTGAAGTTGCCCATCAACCAATACCCGGCCATCGCGCCAACCGCCATCGACATCCAGGTGACCTACCCAGGCGCGTCCGCACAAACCGTGCAGGACACCGTGGTGCAGGTGATCGAGCAACAGCTCAACGGTATCGACAACCTGCGTTATGTCGCCTCGGACAGTAACTCCGACGGCAGCATGACCATCACCGCGACGTTCAACCAGGGTACCAACCCGGACATCGCCCAGGTTCAGGTGCAGAACAAGCTGAACCTGGCGACCCCATTGCTGCCGCAAGAAGTGCAGCAGCAGGGTATCCGCGTGACCAAGTCGGTGAAGAACTTCCTGATGGTGATCGGTCTGGTGTCGGAAGACGGCAGCATGACCAAGGACGACCTGTCCAACTACATCGTTTCCAACATCCAGGACCCGATTTCCCGGACCGCCGGTGTGGGTGACTTCCAGGTGTTCGGTTCGCAATACGCCATGCGTATCTGGCTCGACCCGGCCAAGCTGAACAACTACCAGCTCACGCCGGTAGACGTCAGCAACGCCATCTCGGCCCAGAACGTCCAGGTCGCGACCGGCCAGTTGGGCGGCCTGCCTGCCCTGCCCGGCACCCAGCTGAACGCCACCATCATCGGCAAGACCCGTCTGCAAAGCGCCGAAGAGTTCGCCAAGATCCTGATGAAGGTGAACGCCGACGGCTCGCAGGTTCGCCTGGGCGACGTGGCTCGTATCGAGCTGGGTGGCCAGAACTACAGCATCAGTGCACAGTTCAACGGCAAGCCGGCCTCCGGTATGGCCATCAAGCTGGCAGCCGGCGCCAACGCCCTGGACACCGGCAAGGCGATCCGTGCCACCGTGGCCTCCCTGGAACCGTTCTTCCCGCCAGGCATGAAGGCGGTGGTGCCGTATGACACCACCCCGGTGGTGACCGAGTCGATCTCCGGGGTAGTCGACACCCTGGTCGAAGCGATCGTGCTGGTGTTCCTGGTGATGTTCCTGTTCCTGCAGAACTTCCGCGCCACCATCATCACCACCATGACGGTACCGGTGGTATTGCTGGGTACCTTCGGCATCCTCGCGGCAGCCGGCTTCACCATCAACACCCTGACCATGTTCGGCATGATCCTGGCCATCGGCTTGCTGGTGGACGATGCCATCGTCGTGGTGGAAAACGTCGAGCGGGTCATGGCCGAGGAACACCTCTCGCCCAAGGAGGCGACGGTCAAGTCCATGGGCCAGATCCAGGGTGCCCTGGTGGGTATTGCCCTGGTATTGTCGGCGGTACTCTTGCCGATGGCCTTCTTCGGTGGTTCCACCGGTGTGATCTACCGACAGTTCTCCATCACCATTGTTTCGGCGATGGCGTTGTCGGTACTGGTTGCCCTGATCTTTACCCCGGCCTTGTGCGCCACCATGCTCAAGCCGATCGACCCGGAAAAACACGGCCAACCCAAGCGCGGCTTCTTCGGCTGGTTCAACCGCACCTTTGATCGCGGCGTTCAGAAGTACGAGCGCGGCGTGGGCGGCATGATCAAGCACAAGATTCCAGCGTTCCTGGTGTATGCGCTGATCCTGGCCGGCATGATCTGGATGTTCACCCGTATTCCAAGCGCGTTCCTGCCAGAGGAAGACCAGGGTGTGATCTTTGCCCAGGTGCAGACGCCGGTCGGTTCGTCGGCTGAACGTACGCAAAAAGTCATCGACGACATGCGTGCCTTCCTGCTCAACGACAAGGAAGGCGAGCCGGGCGAAGGCAAGGCCGTGAAGTCGGTATTTACCGTGAACGGCTTCAACTTCGCCGGCCGTGGCCAGAGCTCGGGCCTTGCGTTCGTGATGCTCAAGCCATGGGGCGAGCGGGATGCTTCGCAATCGGTGTTCGAGGTCGCGAAGCGGGCCCAGGGTTACTTCTTCGGGGCCTTCAAGGACGCCATGGTCTTTGCCATCGTGCCGCCTTCGGTTCTGGAACTGGGTAACGCCACCGGTTTCGACGTGTTCCTGCAAGACCAGGGCGGCGTCGGCCACCAGAAGTTGATGGATGCGCGTAACCAGTTCCTCGGTGCTGCGGCGCAAAGCAAGATCCTGGCAGGCGTGCGCCCCAACGGCGTGAACGATGAGCCGCAGTACGAACTGACCGTTGACGACGAGAAGGCCAGTGCCCAGGGCATCAGCCTGTCGGAAATCCAGCAGACCCTGGCGATTGCCCTGGGTGGCAGCTACGTCAACGACTTCATCGACCGTGGTCGTGTGAAGAAGGTGTACGTGCAGGGTGACGCGGCCAGCCGCATGTCGCCGGAAGACCTGGACAAATGGTACGTACGCAGCACCTCCGGGAAGATGGTGCCCCTGTCGGCCATCTCGTCGGGCAAGTGGATCTATGGCTCGCCCAAGCTCTCGCGTTATAACGGTGTAGCGGCGATGGAAATCCTCGGTACTCCGGCACCTGGTTACAGTACCGGTGACGCGATGGCGGAAGTCGAGCGCATTGCCAAGAGTCTGCCGGCCGGTGTCGGCTACTCGTGGACCGGCCTGTCATATGAAGAACGCCTCTCCGGCTCCCAGGCGCCTGCGCTGTACGCCCTGTCGCTGCTGGTGGTGTTCCTGTGCCTCGCGGCCCTGTACGAAAGCTGGTCGATCCCGATTGCGGTGATTCTGGTGGTGCCGCTGGGTGTGATCGGTGCCTTGATCGCCACCAGCCTGCGCGGCCTGTCCAACGACGTGTTCTTCCAGGTGGGCCTGCTGGTAACCGTCGGTCTGGCGGCGAAAAACGCCATCCTGATCGTGGAGTTCGCCAAAGAGCTCCACGAACAGGGCAAGGGCATCGTCGAGGCCGCCATCGAAGCGTCCCGCATGCGTCTGCGCCCGATCATCATGACGTCCATGGCGTTCATGCTCGGCGTACTGCCGCTGGCGATTTCCACCGGCGCAGGTTCAGGCAGCCAGCATGCAATCGGTACCGGCGTGATCGGCGGTATGATCACGGCGACTGTCCTGGCGATCTTCTGGGTGCCACTGTTCTACGCTACCGTGTCCTCCGCCGGCGAACGCAAGAAGCCGGTGGCCATTGAAACTCCTAAAGAGGCTGGCCAATGAGCAAGTCGCTAATTTCCCTGGCCGTCACCGCATTCGTGCTCAGTGGCTGCTCCTTGATACCTGACTACCAGCGCCCCGAGGCGCCGGTAGCTGCCCAGTTCCCGCAGGGGCCGGCGTATTCGTCGGCCCAGGCGCCGGGCCAGGCCGCTGCAGAGCAAGGCTGGAAACAGTTTTTCCATGACCCGGCCCTGCAACAGCTGATCCAGACCGCGCTGGTGAACAACCGTGACCTGCGCGTCGCGGCGCTGAACATCGACGCGTATGCGGCGCAGTACCAGATCCAGCGTGCCGACCTGTTCCCGGCCGTTTCGGCCACGGGCAGCGGCAGCCGCTCGCGCACTCCGGCCCGCCTGTCGCAGACCGGCGAGGCGAGCATCAACAGCCAATACTCGGCCGGCCTCGGGATCAGTTCGTATGAGCTGGACCTGTTCGGTCGCGTACGCAGCCTGAGCGAAGAAGCCCTGCAAAAGTACTTCGCCACTGAAGAAGCACGGCGCAGTACCCAGATCAGCCTGGTGGCCAGCGTGGCCAACGCCTACCTGACCTGGCAGGCCGACAAGGAACTGCTCAAGCTGACCCAGGAGACCTTGGGCGCCTTCGAGGAGAGCTATCGGTTGACCTCGCGCAGCAACGAAGTCGGCGTGGCCTCGGCCCTCGACCTCAGCCAGTCGCGTACCTCGGTGGAAAACGCGCGCGTGCAGCTTGCCCGCTATACGCGCCAGGTGGCCCAGGACGAAAACAGCCTGACCCTGCTGCTGGGTACCGGCCTGCCGGCCAATCTGGCCAGCAAGCCGCTGTCGGATGACCTGCTCAGCGAAGTGCCGGCCGGCTTGCCGTCGGACCTGCTGCAACGGCGTCCCGACATCGTGCAGGCCGAGTACAACCTCAAGGCCGCCAACGCCAATATCGGCGCCGCGCGGGCAGCGTTTTTCCCGAGCATCAGCCTGACCGCCAGCGCCGGTACCGCCAGCCCTAACCTGGGCGGCCTGTTCAAAGGCGGCTCGGGCACCTGGTCGTTTGCCCCGCAGATCAACATCCCTATCTTCAACGCCGGTAGCCTGCGCGCAAGCCTGGACTACTCGAAGATCCAGAAAGAGATCAACGTGGCCAACTACGAGAAAGCCATCCAGACCGGCTTCCAGGAAGTCTCCGACGGCCTCGCCGCACGTGCGACCTATAAGCAGCAACTGGACGCCCAACGTGGTTTCGTCGCAGCCAACCAGGATTACTACCGCCTGGCCGAGCGTCGCTACCGCATTGGTGTCGACAGCAACCTGACGTTCCTCGACGCACAGCGCCAACTGTTCAGTGCCCAGCAATCGCTGATCACCGACCGCCTGGCGCAGCTGACCAGCGAGGTCAACCTGTACAAGGCCCTCGGCGGTGGCTGGAACGAGCAGACGGCGAAGAACGAGCCGTTGAAAGAAGAAGCGCCGAAGATGAAGTTGTTCTGATCTGCGCGACGTAAACGAAGCCCACCTTTTGGTGGGCTTTTTATTTTGCATGCCTTCAACAGCTTTCGTTCGATCATCGCACACAACCCGCTCTCCCCCACTTTCAACGCTCCCATAGCGCCAAGCACCATGGCCGCCACCTGCACAACCCCAATAACAACAGGTCCAACGCCATGAGCATTTTCCACCCGCGCCAGCTGTTGCTGGCCACCGCTGTCGCCAGCCTTGCCCTCCCCGTGGTCGCCGAAGAACACGGCTTTCTCGAAGACGCCAGCGCCAACCTCAACCTGCGCAATTTCTTCTTCAACCGCAATTTCACCAACCCGACCAAAAGCCAGGGCGGCGCGCAGGAGTGGACGCAGAGTTTCATCCTCGACGCCAAGTCCGGCTTTACCCAGGGCACCGTGGGTTTCGGCCTGGACGTGCAGGGCTTGTACTCACAAAAGCTCGACGGTGGACGCGGCACCGGCGGCACCCAACTGTTGCCGCTGGATCACGATGGCCGCCCGGCCGATAACTTCGGACGCCTCGGCGTAGCGTTCAAGACGCGCATTTCGAAGACCGAAGTGAAGGTCGGCGAATGGATGCCGGTACTGCCGATCCTGCGGGCCGACGACGGCCGCTCGCTGCCGCAGACCCTGCGCGGCGGGCAGATTACTTCCAAAGAGATCGACGGCCTGACGCTATATGGCGGCCAGTTCCGCGCCAACAGCCCGCGTGACGACAGCAGCATGAGCGACATGTCCATGACCGGCAAAGCGGCGTTCACCTCCGACCGTTTCAACTTCCAAGGCGCGGAATACGCGTTCAATGACAAACGCACCCAGGTCGGCCTGTGGAACGCCCAGCTCAAGGACATCTACCGCCAGCAATTCGTCAACCTGATCCACAGCCAACCCGTGGGCGACTGGACCCTGGGCGCCAACCTTGGCTTTTTCTATGGCAAGGACGATGGCAGCGCCCGCGCCGGCAGCCTGGACAACAAGACCTGGTCCGGCCTGTTTTCCGCGCGCTACGGCGGCAACACCTTCTACGTCGGCCTGCAAAAACTCACCGGCAACAATGCCTGGATGCGCGTCAACGGCACCAGCGGCGGCACCCTGGCCAACGACAGCTACAACTCCAGCTACGACAACGCCCAGGAGAAATCCTGGCAAGTGCGCCACGACTACAACTTCGCCGCCCTCGGCATCCCGGGCCTGACCTTGATGAACCGCTACATCAGCGGCAGCAACGTGCACACCGGCACGATCACCGACGGCAAGGAGTGGGGGCGTGAAAGCGAAGTGGGCTACACCGTGCAGAGTGGAAGCCTGAAAAACCTCAACGTACGCTGGCGCAATTCCACGATGCGCAGGGACTACAGCAACAACGAGTTCGATGAAAACCGGTTGATCGTCAGTTACCCGATCAGCCTGCTGTAAACCGGCGTCACACTTACTGTATGGTGCGCGCCTGCCGCTGCTGAAGCACCCAGCAGCGGCCTTTATTCGAGCCCGCGTCCACCATGAAAGCCCTCGCCTTAGCGACTGCCCTGCTAGCCCTGGCCTTGAGCCTCAACGGCTGCATCAGTGCACCTATTGCCCTGACGCCGCAGACCGCGCAGCGTTTGCAGGCCCAGGCGCCGATCCGATTTCTGCTGACCTTCGATGACGGCCCCAGCGCCTCGGGCTATAACAACCCGAGCCGTTCGGTAATCGCGGACCTGGCGAAAAACCCGGTGTTGCCGGGCATCAAGGCGGTGTTCTTCCTGCAGACCGAAGCCTCGCGCTCGGGGGGCAACCCGCGTGGTCACAAGACCATGGAGCGTGAGTATGCCGCCGGGCATATCCTGGCATTCCACACGGCCACCGCGTTTCATACCAACCATCGCTGGCTCAATGATGCCGAATTGGAAAGCACCCTCACCCAGGGTTCGGCAGATATCGCCGCCATCACGGGAACCCCGCCCCGGCTGGTTCGCCCGCCCTTCTGGAACTACGACAAACGCACCTTCGCGGCCTACCAGCGCCACCACCTGCAGGTGTTGCTGACGGACTTGAGTGCCAACGACGGCAAGATCTGGGGGTTCAATGGCAGCCCGCGTCGCCGCGCCAACCTGTACCGGCAACTGTCAGTGGTGCGCGAACGCATTGCCTTGGGCGAACTGCCCACGGTGGACGGGGTGATCCCCGTAGTGGTGACCTTCCACGACATCAACCGCTACACCGCACGGCATATGCAGGAGTATCTGCAGATCCTGCTGGACAGTGCGCGGATCAACGGCATGAAAACCGCCGCCGAACCCTTCTACACCGACCATGCCACCCTGGAACGCGCCGCGCTGGCACGCACGGTCAAGGATGTGAATGAGCCGGTGCATCTGCCTGGGGTATGGAATTGGGTGTGGGATGCCGACTCCCACTGATCACTGCCGAGACTCAACCCCCAGCTCATCCCACACCGACTCCGCCAGGTGGAACGTCGCATTCGCCGCCGGAATGCCGCAGTAGATCGCGCTCTGCATCAATACTTCCTTGATCTCGGCACGGGTCACGCCGTTGCTGGCGGCGGCGCGCAGGTGCAGTTTCAGCTCTTCGCTGCGGTTCATGCCGATCAACATGGCGATGGTGATCAGGCTGCGGGTGTGCCGTGGCAACCCGGGCCGGGTCCAGATATCGCCCCAGGCATGACGGGTGATCATCTCCTGGAACTCGCTGTTGAACTCGGTCAGGGCATTGAGGCTGCGATCGACGTGGGCATCGCCCAGTACCTCGCGGCGTACCTGCAGGCCATCGGCGTAACGTTGTTTCTCGTCCACAAAAAATTCCTCACTTGTAGTGAGCGGGCTTGCCCTAATGCCAGTCAGTTAAGGTTTAACGCTGTCACTGTGGGCGGGGGCTTGCTCCCGATAGCGGTGGGTCAGTCGATAAACTGCTGACTGGCATACCCTCATCGGGAGCAAGCCCCCTCCCACAAGTTATTCATCGTCCGTTCTATCGCTTAACTGACTAGCATTAGGACAAGCCCGCTCACTACATTAATGGGCCAGTAGAAAGTCCAGGACGCGGTCGCTGAACGCCGCGCCCGCTTGAACGTTGGATAGGTGCGCCGCGTAGAACTCGGCGTATTCGGCGCCCTTCACATGGTTCTGAATAAAGTGCCCGCCGGCCGGTGGCGTCACGGCATCTTCAGTGCCGGCAATCACCAGGGTCGGGACATTGATCGAAGCCAGTTGCTCACGAAAATCGGCATCGCGCACCGCCGCGCAATTCGCCGCATAACCCTCGGGCGAAGTCGCAGCGAGCATATCGGTGATCAGCTTGGCCTGATGCGGGTTGGCCGCGGCGAAATCCGCCGTGAACCAGCGTGCAATGGACGCATCGCGCAAGGCCACCATCGCCGCCGCGCCGTCGCGCAGGACCATTTCTATGCGTGGGTTCCAGACCTCGGGCGTGCCGATCTTGGCGGCGGTGTTGCACACCACCAGGCGGTGCAGGCGTTTACCGGCGTGAATGCCCAGCCATTGGCCAATCAACCCGCCCATGGACAGGCCACAGAAATGCGCACGCTGGATATCCAGCGCATCAAGCAACGCGATCACATCATGGCCGAGCTGCTCGATGCTGTACGGCCCCGGCGTCACCAGGGATTGGCCGTGGCCGCGGGTGTCGAAACGCAACACGCGAAAATGCCGGGCAAAGGCCGGGATCTGCAGGTCCCACATATGCAGGTCGGTGCCCAGGGAGTTGGACAGCACCAGCACCGGCGCGTCGGCCGGTCCGTCCAGTTGGTAATGCAGTTCGCCCTCGGCGAGTTGTACAAAAGCCACAGCGTTCTCCTCAGGCGGTCAATGCAAAATGGTCGGCCACTGCGCGGGTCACCCAGGTTTGCGCCTGGCCCAGGTAGTGGGCCGGGTCAAGCAGCCGGTCCAGTTCAGCCGCCGACAACTCGGGGGTGATGCGCGGTTCGTCCGCCAGCACGGTGCGCAGATGGCGCCCTTCGGCAACGGCCCGTTTGCAGCAGTGTTCCAGCAAATGATGCGCGGTCTCACGGCCCAGGCGCTGGGCCAGCACGATGCTGACCGCTTCGGCCAACACCAGGCCTTGGGTCAGGTCGAGGTTGTGCGCCATGCGCTGCGCATCGACCTCAAGCCCCTCGATCACCTGCAACGCCTGCTTCAAGGCGCCGGACACCAGGCGACAGATCTCCGGCAAGGTTTCCCATTCGGCGTGCCATAGGCCCAGGCTGCGCTCATGCTCCTGGGGCATGGCACTGAACATCGTCGCGACCAGGCCGGGCACGCGTGTGGCGGCGCTGATCAATACAGCCGCGCCCACGGGGTTGCGCTTGTGGGGCATGGTCGACGAACCGCCCTTGCCTGGCGCCGAGGGCTCGAATACTTCCGCCGCTTCGGTCTGCATCAGCAGGCTGACATCGCGCCCCAGTTTGCCGAGGCTGCCGGCGATCAGGCCAAGGCTGGCGGCGAACTCCACCAAGCGATCACGCTGGGTATGCCAGGGTTGCTCGGGCAAGCTCAACTGCAACTCGTCCGCCAGCGCCTCGGCCACCGGCATGGCCTGTTCGCCCAGCGCCGCGAGCGTGCCGGAAGCACCGCCAAACTGCAGCACCAGCAGGCGCGGCTTCAGTTCGGCAAGACGCTGGCGGCAGCGTGTCACCGCCCCCAGCCATCCGGCGATTTTCATGCCCAGCGTCACCGGCGTCGCGTGTTGCAACCAGGTGCGCCCGGCCAGAGGGGTGCTCGCATAACGCTGCGCTTGAGCAGCCAGAACGCCACCCAACTGCGCCAAGTCCGTTTCGATCAACGCCACAGCGCGCCGCAGTTGCAGCACCAGGCCGGTGTCCATCACATCCTGGCTGGTGGCGCCCAGGTGCACATAGCGTTCGGCGCCGGCGTCTTCAGCGGCAATCAACTTGCCCAGCGCCTTGACCAATGGAATCGCCGAATTGCCCGCCGTGGCAATCGCCGCGCCGAGCGCATCGACGTCGTACAGCGACGCCAGGCACGCCTGGGCAATCGGCGCCACGGCGGCCTGTGGAATCAGCCCGACCCGGGCCTCGGCCCGGGCCAGCGCCGCTTCGAAATCCAGCATGCCCTGCAGGCGTCCCTGGTCGCAGAACACCTCGGCCATGCTGTCAGCAGTGAAGTAAGCGTCGAACAGTTGATTGCTCGTGCGCAGTGTCATAACTCATCCCTAGAGATCGTGGTGCAGATACGCCGCCTGTTTCGGCAGGCGCAAGCTGAACAGGAAAGCGATTGCCATCATCGCCGTGACGTACCAATAGAAGCTGTTTTCCAGGCCGATGGATTTGAGGCTCAGCGCGACGAACTCCGCAGAGCCGCCAAAGATCGCGTTGGCCACCGCGTAGGCCAGGCCCACGCCCAAGGCACGCACCTGGGGCGGGAACATCTCCGCTTTGACCAGGCCGCTGATGGAGGTGTAGAAGCTCACGATCGCCAAGGCCAGGGTGATCAGCACGAATGCCAGGAACGGGCTGCTGACGGTTTTCAAAGTGAGCAGGATCGGCACGGTAAAAAGCGTGCCAAGGCCGGCGAACCACAGCATCGAGTTACGTCGGCCGATCTTGTCCGCCAACATGCCGAATACCGGCTGCATGCACATATACAAAAACAGCGCACCGGTCATGATGTAGCTCGACGTCTTGGCATGCATGCCGACGGTGTTCACCAGGTACTTCTGCATGTAAGTGGTGAAAGTATAGAAAATCAGCGAGCCGCCGGCGGTGTAGCCCAGCACCGTGATAAACGCGGCTTTGTGGTCGCGGAACAACGCGGCAATGCTGCCGGCGTCTTTGTCTTCGCGCATTTCCTTGCTGGTGGTTTCTTTCAACGAGCGGCGCAGCAGCAGCGAAATCACCGCCGCGACGGCGCCGATCACGAATGGAATCCGCCAGCCCCAGGCCCGCAGTTCGTCTTCAGTGAGGATCTGTTGCAGGATCACCACCACCAGCACGGCCAGCAGTTGCCCGCCGATCAGCGTCACATACTGGAAGGAGGCAAAGAAACCCCGTTGGCCCTTGAGCGCCACTTCACTCATGTAGGTCGCGGTGGTGCCGTACTCGCCGCCCACCGACAGCCCCTGGAACAAGCGCGCCACCAGCAGCAGGATCGGCGCCCAGACGCCAATGGCGTTATAGGTCGGCAGAAAGGCGATGACCAGGGAGCCGGCGCACATCATCAACACCGAGATCATCATCGAGTTTTTACGGCCGTGCTTATCGGCTACCCGACCAAACAGCCAGCCACCAATGGGCCGCATCAGGAACCCGGCGGCGAACACACCGGCGGTGTTGACCAGTTGAACCGTGGGGTTGTCCGACGGAAAAAACGCCGGCGCAAAGTAAATGGCGCAGAAGGCATAGACATAGAAGTCGAACCATTCGACAAGGTTGCCGGAGGAAGCACCGACAATCGCAAAAATCCGTTTGCTGCGTTCTTCTCCGGTGTAGTGACTCGTTGTTGTTGTCATGTTTTTTTACTCAGTGGGAACGGTTATAGCCTAGACATACTTTGCAACAACCATGTTCCGCATTTGGAACAGTTGCAAGTTTCAAGCTACAAGCTGCAAGAGAAGAGCGGCCGCGATCACTGCTTTTCCTTGAGACTTGCAGCTTGTAACTTGCCGCTGCTACTGATCAATAATCGAAGAACACCGTTTCCTTGTCTGTGCCCTGCAAAATCACATTCCACTGATAGACACCCCCGGCATCCTGCCGGGCAATCAAGGTGCTACGACGCTCAGCCGGTACACAGGCCAGCAACGGGTCGTCCCCGTTCAGCGCCTCGCCATCAAAATAAATCCGCGTGAGCAAGTGCTTCACCAACCCACGGGCAAACACCAGGACCACCAGGTGAGGCGCCTGGGTCGTGCCGTTCAGCCCCGGCACCGCACCCGGCTTGATGGTGGTAAAGCGGAAACGCCCTTCGGCATCCACCGGCACCCGGCCGAAACCTTCGAAGTTCGGGTCGACGGCCTTGTCCTGCTCATCTTCCGGGTGGTCATATTTACCGGCAGCATTGGCTTGCCACACTTCAAGCATGGCGTCGTTGACGACATTACCCTTGCCATCCACCACCTGCCCACTGATCGCCACACGTTCGCCGAGGGTGGCCGGCACGGTCAGGTCTTCACGGTTCAGCCAGGTCAGGCCAATGTGGTAATACGGCCCGACGGTGTGGGACGTAGTCGCGTTGAGTGTCATCTCATTTCTCCATCGGCGTGGCGTCGCGGCCGCGCAGGACGATGTCCCAGCGGTAGCCGAGGGCATAGGAAGGAATGGTTTTTTCCAGGTCGAAACGGGCGATCAGGCGCTGCTTGGCCGAGGTGTCCGGTACGCAGTTGTAGATCGGGTCATATTCGAGCAACGGGTCGCCGGGGAAATACATCTGCGTGACCAGCCGCGTCAGCACGCTCGGGCCGAACAGCGAGAAGTGGATATGCGCAGGCCGCCACGCGTTGTGGTGGTTGCCCCACGGGTAGGCGCCGGGCTTGATGGTCTGGAACTGATACCAGCCGTCGGCGTCGGTGACGGTGCGGCCGGTTCCGGTGAAATTCGGGTCCAGCGGCGCGTCGTGCAGGTCGTTCTTGTGGTTGTAGCGCCCGGCGGAGTTGGCCTGCCAGATCTCCACAAGAATACCGGGCACCGGCGAGCCGTTTTCGTCCAGCACACGGCCATGAATGATGATGCGTTCGCCCTGGGGGTCGCCTTCATGCTGTGCGGTGAGGTCGTTGTCCTTCGGGTTGACCCGCTCGGCACCGATGGTCGGGCCGGTAATTTCCGACAACGAATGGGGCAGGAACACCAATGGCTTGGACGGCGAACGCAGGTTCGTCGACTGGTAGGCCGGGTGCAGGTAATCCGGTTGAGTACCCGCTTGCGGGCGCCGGTATCCGGGCTTGTCACTCATGGAGCAATCCTCTCTTATTTAGATGCGTTCAATCGCCAGGGCCAAGCCCTGGCCGACGCCCACACACATGGTCGCCAGGCCTTTGCGCCCACCGGTCTTTTCAAGCTGATGCAGTGCGGTCAGCACCAAACGCGCACCGCTCATACCCAGCGGGTGGCCCAGGGCAATGGCGCCGCCGTTCGGGTTGACCTGCGGCGCGTCGTCGGCCAGACCCAACTCGCGCAGCACCGCCAAACCCTGGCTGGCGAAGGCTTCATTGAGCTCGATCACATCAAAATCGGTGACCGCCAGGCCCAGGCGTTCCACCAGTTTGCGCACGGCGGGCACCGGTCCGATCCCCATCACACGCGGCGCGACACCGGCGCTGGCCATGCCCAGTACCCGTGCACGGGCGGTCAAACCGTGTTTCTTTACGGCTTCGGCGCAAGCGAGGATCAGCGCTGCCGCACCATCGTTCACACCCGAGGCATTGCCGGCAGTGACAGTCTTGTCGGGGCCGTTGACCGGCTTGAGTTTGCTCAGGGCTTCCAGGGTGGTGTCAGCCCGTGGATGTTCATCTTGCTCGACGACGGTCTCGCCTTTCTTATGGGCAACGCGTACCGGCACGATTTCCTCGGCGAAGAACCCGGCGGCTTGTGCGGCAGCAGTCCGTTGCTGGCTGCGGAGGGCGAAGGCGTCCTGGTCGGCGCGGGACACCTTGTAGTCGTCAGCGACGTTATCGGCGGTCTGCGGCATGGCATCCACACCGTACTGCGCTTTCATCAACGGGTTGATAAAGCGCCAGCCGATGATGGTGTCTTCCAGTTTCATGTTGCGCGAAAACGCCGCGTCAGCCTTCCCCATCACGAACGGTGCACGGGACATCGACTCAACGCCGCCGGCGATTGCCAACTCCATTTCGCCACTGGCGATGGCGCGGAAAGCGGTGCCGATTGCATCCATGCCCGAGGCGCACAGGCGATTGAGGGTCACACCGGGAACGCTTGCAGGCAGGCCCGCCAGCAACAGCGCCATACGGGCGACGTTGCGGTTGTCTTCACCGGCCTGGTTGGCGCAGCCGAGGAACACTTCATCCACAGCATTCCAGTCCACCGATGGGTTGCGCTCGATCAAGGCCTTGATCGGCAGCGCCGCCAAGTCATCGGCGCGTACGGTAGACAGGCCGCCGCCAAAACGGCCAATGGGCGTACGAATAGCGTCACAGATAAACACATCGCGCATCAGGCTTCTCCGGGGGCTTGGCCATGGGCGGCGGCAGTGCGGGCTTCAAGGTCACGCAGAGCGGTCAGCTCCAGATCGGTCGGTTCGGCCGTGGTGTCGACCTGCTCGGCAAAACGAACAGGCCAACCGGTTGCGGCGATGACTTGCTCACGGGTGACCCCAGGGTGCAGCGTGGTGACCACGAACTCATGGGTGCCCTCTTCCGGCTCCATGATGCACAGGTCAGTAATAATGCCTACCGGCCCCGCGCCCGGCAGGCCCAGGCGTTTACGCGAGTCACCGCCTTCGCCATGACCGACCGAAGTAATGAAGTCCAACTTGTCGACAAACGAACGCGCCGACTGCTTGAGGATGATCAACACGCTCTTGGCGGAACCGGCGATCTCCGGCGCACCGCCGGCACCGGGCAGGCGCACTTTAGGCTGGTGGTAGTCACCGACCACGGTGGTGTTGATGTTGCCGAAGCGGTCAACCTGGGCGGCGCCGAGAAAGCCGACGTCAATGCGCCCGCCTTGCAGCCAGTAACGGAAGATCTCACCGGTCGGGACCACGGTGTCGGCGGTTTCCGCCAGCTCGCCGTCACCGATGGACAGCGGCAATACCGATGGCTTGGCGCCAATCGGGCCGGATTCGTAGATCAGCACCACATCCGGCGACGAGGTCAGTCGCGCCAGGTTGGCGGCCTTGGACGGCAGGCCGATCCCAACGAAGCATACGGAGCCGTTCTTGAGGCGGCGCGCAGCGGCGACGGTCATCATTTCATTGGTCGAGTAAGCCATTACTTGGCCTCCTGCGCGGTGGCCAGCTTGGCCTGGAATTCAGTGAAGTCGGCGGTACCGCGGATGTATTCATCAATCCATGCGGTAAAGGTCCCACGGTCGCGGGCGATTGGGTCCCACGCTTGGTAGAAGCGGTTATCACGCTCGTTGTAGCCATGAGCGTAGGACGGGTGCGCACCACCGGGTACATGGCACACCGCAGTCAGGGCCCAGGTCGGCAGGACGCAGCTGTTCATCGGCGCATTCAGGTCATCGACGATTTCTTCGACGGTGACGATGCAACGCTTGGCGGCCAGTGCCGCTTCCTTCTGCACCCCCAAAATACCCCACAGCAGCACGTTGCCCTTGCGGTCGGCCTTTTGCGCGTGGATCACGGTGACGTCCGGACGTACCGACGGCACCGCCGCCAGCACTTCACCGGTGAACGGGCAAGTCACGGACTTGATCAGCGGGTTGACCTTGGGCAGGTCGGAACCTGCGTAGGCGCGCAGCACCGCGAACGGCAGGCCGGATGCGCCGGCGACGTAGGCATTGGCCAGGTCGGCGTGACTGTGTTCTTCAATTTCCAACGGTTGCGGCCATTGCTTCTCGACCGCGTCGCGCAGCCGGTGCAGGGAGCCCACGCCCGGGTTGCCGCCCCAGGAGAAAATCAGCTTGCGGGCGCAACCGGCACCGATCAACTGGTCGTAGATCAGGTCAGGCGTCATACGCACCAGCGTCAGGTCTTTCTTGCCCTGACGAATGATTTCATGACCCGCTGCCGTAGGGATCAGATGGGTGAAGCCTTCCAGAGCGACGGTGTCGCCGTCGTTCACAAATTGCTTCACCGCGTCACGCAGCGCGAGAATTTCAGCCATGGGGTTCGGGCTCCCGATATGGATCGAAAAAGGCGCTGAGGTGGCGCCGAAGTGCTTGAAGATTAAGCCGGGAAAATCGGCCAAACAATCCGATAATCGACTCAGCGTTCGATTATCGAACCGATTGTTGCCTAGCTAATCGTTTGCCAAACGCAGGCAAAGTGGCAGAGGCTCAGGTCGCGTCGGCGTGGCTGACCATGCCTTTGATCACGACAGCCGTGGTGGCCAACGCCGCCGGAATCACCAGGGCGGTCAGTACCTGCTCGAAGTTCCAGCCCAGGCCGAGCAAGGTGGCGCCCATCCATGCGCCAAGGATGGCGCCGAAGCGGCCGATGCCGAGCATCCACGACACGCCGGTGGCGCGGCCCTGGGTCGGGTAGAAACGTGCGGCCAGTGACGGCATCGCCGATTGCGCACCGTTGACGCACATCCCGGCGATCAGCACCAAGGTCGCCAGCAGGGTGATATTGCCCAGACTCTGCCCCACCGCGTAGGCAAACACCCCGGCCAACAGATAGAAAGTACCGATGACCTTGTGCGGATTGAACCGGTCCATCGCCCAACCCACGCCGACCGCGCTCAGTACGCCACCAAACTGGAACAACGCGCCGATAAACGCGGCTTGCTCCATGCTGGCGCCGCTGTCACGCATCAGGGTCGGCAGCCAACTGGTCAGCAGGTAAACAATCACCAACCCCATGAAGTAAGTCAGCCACAGCAGCAACGTGCCAGCGCTGTAGGTGCCGGAGAAAATCACCGCAAACACGTTGCGCGCCTTGACGGTTTTCTGCTCGGGCACACTGAAGCTGGTGGCCTGGGCGACCAGGTCGGGCGCAATCGGTGACAAGGTTTTGCGCACCTTGTCGCTACCGCGATTGCGCACCACCAGATAGCGCGCCGATTCCGGCAGCCATACCCATAGCACCAGCGCCAGGATCAACGGCAGGATGCCACCAATCAGCAGCAGGCTATGCCAGCCGAAGGCCGGAATCAGCTTGGCCGAAATAAACCCGCCCCCTGCCATGCCCAGGTTGAAGCCACAGAACATACTGGTGACCAGCAACGATTTGTGACGCTCCGGGGTGTATTCGGACAGCAGCGTGGTGGCATTCGGCATGCCCGCCCCCAGGCCCAGCCCGGTGAGGAAGCGCAACACCAGCAACTGATCGACGCTGGTGCTGTAGGCCGAGGCCAGGCTGAACGCGCCAAACACCAGCACCGCGCCCACCAGCACCACTTTGCGCCCGAAGCGGTCGGCCAACGGACCGGAGCCCAGCGCGCCGAAGACCATGCCGATCAACGCGGCACTCATCACCGGGCCCAAGCTGGCGCGGTCGATGCCCCAGTCCTGGGACAGCGCAGGCGCGATAAAGCCCATGGCGGCGGTGTCGAGGCCGTCGAGGAAGACAATCAGAAAACACAGGATCACCACGCGCCACTGATAGCGAGACAATGGCTGGGCATTGATAAAGGACTGTACGTCCAGGTTGGTGCCGACAGAAGGCTGATTCATTATTGTTATTTCCACACCGATGGGCGGGCCGACGACCTGAGGCCGTGATTATTATTGGGGGCAGCGATAGCGCTGCCGCACATTAATAAGCCAGGGGAAACACCGTCAATTGATCAGGCCGGGATCTGTGCGGTCACCGAACACTTAGGCAAACAACTGCGTGCTCAGCTCACGGCTGGCGCTGAGCATGCTCGGCAAGAAGCGCTGCTCCAACTCGTTGCGACTGACCCGCCCGGCGTGGGTGCTCACATTCAGCGCGGCCAGCACCTGGCCCGAGGCGTCATACACCGGCACGGCAATCGAACGCAGCCCCTGTTCCAGCTCCTGATCGACGATGCACCAGCCCTGCTGACGCACTTGTTGCAGGCATTCGAGCAAGGCTTGCGGCGTGGTCAGGGTGCGGCTGGTCTTGGTTTGCAGGTCGGCGTGATCGAGGTAGTCCTTGAGCGAGGAATCATCCAGCGCCGCCAGCAGAATGCGGCCCATGGAAGTGCAATACGCCGGCAGGCGCCCCCCCACCGACAGGTCCACGGAAATCAGGCGCTGGGTGGTGGCCGAACGGGCGATATAAAGTATGTCGTCGCCCTCCAGCGTCGCCATGTTGCACGCTTCGTGGAGCTGCTCGCTCATACGGTCCAGATAGGGCTGGGCCGACACCGCCAGAGGCGTGGAGGACAAATAGGCATGGCCCAGGGTCAAGACTTTGGGCAGCAGCGAATAGGTACGTCCATCCGTGGTGGCGTAGCCGAGTTTGATCAAGGTATGCAGGCAACGGCGCACGGCGGCGCGGGGGATTTCGGTACGGTGGCTTATCTGGGCGATCGTCAGGTGGCGCTTGCGCTCCTGGAACGCCTGCACCACGGCCAAGCCTCGCGCCAGGGATGTCATGAAATCCGGATCCCCCGTAAACGCCTGGATACGCTTGGCCGGTGAAGCCACGATCGGCGGCGCGACGGATGCGAAGGAATTGCGCAATTGATCGTTCATTTCGGGGCCCTATCTTATTTTCAATCGCCGGGAGGGTTGGCAGCGATTAGCTATTACCAGTCGCACAGACCGATGCACAAGGTCGCCAAGGCAACATTGGGCGATTATCGGACAACCATCCGATTATCGCAATTTGCCGGGTACATCAAGTCTTAACACTGAGCGATGAACATGAAAGAAGCGTACTGCGCCGATATTGAGATGAGGGCAGACTTTATGACGCGGTATATCGAAAATTGAGACGCAAACTTGTAACAACCCCCTCACACGGCGTTGAGTTTTTTTAACTTCATGATGATAGTGTTATTCGTGTGCGCCGCTATAATGCAGCGTGTACAGAGGTCAGCCCGGTAACGCTGTCGGGATTGGAGCTCATCAGGCGCAGCGGGTTGTAGGCCGCGCCGGTAATAAAAACAAATAGTCGGTTTAGAGATAACGTTCCCTGGCCTTTGCTTCAAACTTGAACGGTTGCACTGTTCATACTTGGCATAGCCCCGGGACGACTCTCACGCACCGCGTTGCACAACACATACACTCAACTCAATTAGGTAACACTGTGACGAAAGACGAACTGCGCGCGGAACTTGAGCGCCAGGAACAACGTTACAAGGACGTTTACGGCGGGGAAGTCACCACCTACGCCGCCCAACCTGAGCCGGAACGCAAGCCATGGCGCAAACGAGCCAGCCTGCTGGACCAGGCATTCGCCCAGGAAATTCAAAAGATCGAACAGGAGCTCAAAGCCGAAGAGCCATAAGCACTTCGACATGAGCCTTGCGGTTTTTGCTGTCTCCGCCGGTCCACCAACGGCGGAGAGCACCTCCCTGTTCCAAACGGTCAGCTTCCTGCTGCCGCCAACGAAATTTCATACAAATGTTTCAAACAGGATGTTTGCCGGTAAAAACCCGCCTCGATCGCCCCGAACTTTATAAATCAAAGACTTGCCAAGCCCCCGAAAACCCTGGGATGAGCGCCCTGCCCGCGGTTTTTTTCAGAGAAGATTGTTACCGATGAGCAGCTAATGCATCGATTACTGAGGTTTTCTGGCATAATCGCGCCCCCTTACGACCGGGTCAGAAAACCTTCATGATCGATTTATTCAGCGGACTGGATGCTTGGGTTCTAGTGAGCCTGTTGCTCGCCCTGGCCTTTGTCCTCGCCTTCGAGTTCATCAATGGCTTTCATGACACCGCTAACGCGGTGGCCACAGTCATCTATACCAAAGCCATGCCGCCACACCTGGCCGTGTTCTTCTCCGGGGTATTCAATTTCCTCGGCGTGTTGCTCGGCGGTGTCGGCGTCGCCTACGCCATCGTGCATTTGCTGCCGGTGGAATTGCTGATCAATGTGAACACCGGCCATGGCTTGGCAATGGTCTTCTCGCTATTGGCCGCGGCAATCACCTGGAACCTGGGCACCTGGTACTTCGGTATCCCCGCCTCCAGCTCCCACACCCTGATCGGCTCGATCCTCGGCGTCGGCCTGGCCAATGCCCTGATCAACGACATCCCCCTGGCTGACGGTGTGAACTGGCAGAAGGCAGTGGATATCGGTGCCTCGCTGGTGTTCTCGCCGATGGCCGGTTTCCTGGTCGCAGCCCTGGTGCTGATCGGCCTGAAATGGTGGCGCCCGCTGTCGAAGATGCACAAGACCCCGGACCAGCGTCGCAAACTCGATGACAAGAAGCATCCGCCGTTCTGGAACCGCCTGGTCCTGGTGATTTCGGCCATGGCCGTAAGCTTCGTGCACGGCTCCAACGACGGTCAGAAAGGTATCGGCCTGATCATGCTGGTGCTGATCGGTATCGTACCGGCCCAGTTCGTACTCGACCTGGGCAGCACCACTTACCAGATCGAACGCACTCGCGACGCGACCGTGCATCTGAGCCAGTTCTACCAGCGCAACAACGCCACGCTCGGCGAGTTCCTCGCACTGGGCAAAGGCGTGAAGGATGATCTGCCGGGCAAGTTCCAATGCAATCCGCAACAGACCGAGCCGACCATCAACGCCCTGATGGAAACCCTCAAAGGCGTCTCCGACTACCACTCGCTGACCGCCGAGCACCGTATCGAAGTACGCCGTTACCTGCTGTGCCTGGACGATACCGCGAAGAAAGTCGGCAAGCTGCCAGGCCTGGATGCGCGTGAGAAGTCCGACCTGGACAAACTGCGCAAAGACCTGACCGCCACCACCGAATATGCCCCGTTCTGGGTGATCCTGGCCGTTGCACTGGCCTTGGGCCTGGGCACCATGGTCGGTTGGAAGCGCGTGGTCTTGACCATCGGCGAGAAGATCGGCAAACAGGGCATGACCTATGCCCAGGGCATGTCGGCGCAAATCACCACGGCGAGCATGATCGGCCTGGCCAACATCTTCAGCCTGCCGGTTTCGACGACCCACGTATTGTCGTCGGGTGTAGCCGGGACCATGGTGGCCAACAAGAGTGGGCTGCAAGGTGGCACGGTGAAAACGATTCTGATGGCATGGGTGTTGACCCTGCCGGCGACCGTAGCCTTGTCGGCCGGGTTGTTCTGGCTGGCGTCCAAGACGCTGGGCAGCTGATAACCCAGCGGTGAAAAAGAAGGTGCGACCTCGCTGAGGATCGCGCCTTTTTTTATGCGCGTTCGATTGGCGACATATCTCTTTACCAAGTGAATATGTACACAAACCAACACACAAAAAAAAGGGCGACCGAAGTCGCCCAAAATGCCTTGCGTGCCCATGTAATCCAGAAAGACTTACGGTTCTTTACGCTTGTTAGCGTCTTTCCAGATAAAAATCCCAAACCCTACAAAGAACAACACCATGAGGCTTACAGTCAGCACTCCGGCGAACACCACATTATCGAAAAACATGACCGGCCTCCTGCTCGTGCCCTGTTGCGATAGGGCTAAGTTAAAGGAGAAGGCGCAATGGAAAATTGACGGGGATCAATGTCCCACGCAACTGGGCGTAAAGGAGGGCAATAACTGACCTGCATCAATGGATGCCGGCAGTTTCAACGCTTTTTCGGATTATTCTTCGGTTTTTTCTTAACTTTCGGCTTTTTCCCAAGCAACGGCATTGCCTGTTCGAATGCCTGACGCACTTCATTGAGGCGCTTGTCATTCAGGTCATGGATACGTTTGGCACGTTCGGCATTCAGGTCGATCAGCTTGGGGTCTTCACTCATGGCTTGGCTTACGTCGTGGCGGGAATCGCTCAATAATGCGGCCTCCCTCGCGCCACGGCAAATCAACGAGCGACAAATGGCAGGTCATCGCCCAAAATCGGCATTTCCCCCTGTCCCGGAGACGTATTCAAGTGGCACTGCACAAGGATCTTCCGCCATTGCTGGCCCTGCGCGCGTTCGAGGCGGTGGCGCGGCACTTGAGCTTTATCAAGGCGGCCAACGAGTTGTCGGTGACCCAGAGTGCCCTGAGTCATCAGGTACAAAAACTTGAACAGCATCTGGGCAAACCTCTGTTTATCCGTTGTACCCGTGCGATCGACCTGACTACCGATGGCGAGCATTACTACAACGAAATACGCCCTGCCCTGGATGCCATCGCTGCGGCGACCCGCGTACAGCGGGTCGCCCCGCGCCACACCGTGTTACGCATCGGCCTGCTGGCTTCTTTCGCCACCCTGTGGCTGGCCCCACGGCTGGCCGACTTTCTCACCCGCTACCCGCACATTCAGGTGGAATTGCTGCCGTCGATTCAACTGGCCAACGTCGCCGCCGCCGAGGTCGACCTGGCCATCCGCTATGGCAAGGGCGACTGGCCAGATGTGCAAGCCGTGCGCCTGATGGATGAGGCGATCTCACCCGTGTGCAGCCCCGCGTTCAAGGCCAGCCAACTGCATAAAGCACCGCTGTTGATGGCCACCTCGCATCGACCGTTCGAATGGACGGATTGGTCCGCGCACAATCAATTGGACCTGGCCGATCACCCGCGTGTCGTGTTGCATGACTACAACATCGTGGTCGAAGCCGCCGTGGCCGGCCAGGGCATCGCCATGGGCCGCCACCGCTTGATCGAGCGCAGGCTCCAGGACGGTAGCCTGGTCGAAGCCTTCGACTGGCCGCCCTATCGCAGCGAAATAGGCTACTGGCTGATCACCCCCCACGGTTCCACCCACGAAGCGGTCAAGTGCTTCAGCCAATGGTTGCAGGAAGCCTGCCGCCACGCATGAGCTTTTTCGATACGTCGAGTGAGATCTACGCGTTTGTCGCCCACTGCCACGCCCGACATGCTGAAGCCTCTTGAACCAGGAGGATTCACCATGAGCGACTCGATCCGCCAACACGTGCACGCCCTTGGCCTGACGCTACCGGCGGCCAGCCAACCAGCGGCCAACTACCTCAGCTACGTTATCAGCGGTAACCAACTGTGGATCTCCGGGCAGATTCCAATGCTCGAGGGCAAACCCGCCTACCTCGGCCGCCTCGGCGAATCCCTCAGCGCCGAAGAAGGCACCCAGGCTGCGCAGTTGGCGGCCTTGGGGCTGCTGGCACAACTGAGCAGTGCCCTCGACGATGATCTGTCGCGCCTGGCACGCACCCTGCGCGTCGGGGTCTTTATCGCCAGCAGCGGCGACTTCCAGCAGCAGAGCGCGGTCGCCAATGGCGCCTCGAACCTGTTGGTCAACGCCCTCGGCGACAAGGGCCGGCACGTGCGCACCGCCGTGGGCGTATCGAGCTTGCCGGCCGGCGTCGCCGTGGAGGTGGATGCGCTTTTCGAGTTGCAACCATGAGCCCGCTCGAAGTCCAACACCTGCGAGACGAAACACCGGGCTGCCGGTCGGGCATCGTGCACTTCAATCATGCCGGTGCCTCCTTGCCGAGCCAGGCGACCCTCGACGCGATCATCGACCAGTTGCAACGCGAAGCCCGCGACGGCCCCATGGAAGCCGGCGAGCATGGCACGCTGCTGGTGGAAAAAGCCCGCCAAGCGGCCGGGCAATTGCTTAATGCACCGGCCTCTTCAATAGCCTTTGCCAGCAGCGGCTCGACCGCATGGAGCATGGCATTTCAAGCCTTGGGCGCCTGGCAGCCTGGCGATCGCATTCTGGTCGGCCGGCAGGAATGGGGGGGCAACCTCGCCAGCATGGACCTGGCCGTGCAAGCGGGTGCGCGGGTGGAGGTTATCCCCTGTGATGAAAGCGGCGCAGTCTGCCCAATCGCCCTGGAGTCGATGATCGATGCAAACGTGAAGTTGATCGACCTGACCTGGCTTCCCGCCAATGGCGGTCTTATCAACCCGGCCCAGGCGATAGGCGCTGTGGCCAGGCGCCATGGCATCCCATACTTCATCGACGCGGGCCAGGCGGTCGGCCAGCTACCAGTGGACGTACAGGCGCTGCACTGCGACGTGCTCAAATCGGCGGGCCGCAAACACCTGCGCGGGCCACGCGGCACGGCGCTGCTCTATATTCGACCCGACTTCCTTCAACGTTTGAACCCAGCTCAACGCGACGTGTTTTCAGCCCCCTGGACCGCCAAAGGCTTCGACTTGCGCAACGACGCCCGACGCTTTGAAACCAGTGAGGCGTCCTATGCCTTGTTGGCAGGGTTGGGCAATGCGCTGCAAGAGGTCAACCGACTCGGCGTGGAGCGAACCTGGGAAAGAGTCTTACAGCTCAGCAAGCGAATTCGTGAAGAGTTGCGTGAGATCCCCGGCCTTTCCCTGCACGACTCAGGCACCACCCACTCAGGTCTGATCGCCTTCAACCTCGCCGGCTGGGACGCCTTCGAGCTCAAGCAATGCCTGGGACTCAAACGCATCAATATCGGCGCCAACGGCGTGGCCTATACGCCCTTGGACATGCAGGCTCGCGGCTTGAACAGCATTGCGCGAATCTCGGTCAGCCCGCTCAACAACGATCACGACATCGAGTTGCTGATAGCGGCACTGCGGGCCTTGAGCGATTAGACCTCGACGTCCACCCACAACCCCTGGCGCGGCGCATCTTCGATCAACGGGACGACCGGCACCGTGTTGTCGGCATTGAGCACATCACCTGGAATCGCCAAGTGTTGTTTAGGATCCTCGTCGGCTTCGCGCCGACGTTTTTGTTGCTCTTGCTGGCGGCGCTGTTCTTCGCGCAGCAGAAAGCCCGATTGCTCCGCATCACCCTTTTTCAGGTCGATCGTGCTCTCGTTGGAGCCTGCTTGTACGGGCACCACCGGCGGGATATCCGGCTTCTGGCGCGCCGGGTCGAGCTGCGACGTGACCGGCACAACGCTGACGGGCAGCATGGGTGGCAACATAGGCTTTATTCTCCTGATCAACAGGCTGTCGGCGGACCGCCGGGCGACTTGAACGGCCAGTCGCCAAGCTGTGACCCAGTCGACACTCGTGAGTGCCCGCCATCTGTCGATTCAACTGTTGAAGCGCCGCTCAAACAGAGTAGTTTTTGTCAGAATCCTTTGGCTGAGGGCCGTGTTCCGTTAAGATAGTCGGCTTTTTCACGGCGGGAGTCAGGCAGCATGGCGCAGCAGTATCAACCGGGGCAACGCTGGATTAGTGACAGCGAAGCAGAGCTGGGGTTAGGCACCGTTCTGGCACAGGACGGGCGCTTGTTGACCGTGCTCTATCCGGCCACTGGCGACACTCGTCAGTATGCGCTACGGAATGCGCCCCTCACTCGCGTGAGGTTCTCGCCGGGTGACACCATCACCCATTTCGAAGGCTGGAAAATGACCGTGCAGGAAGTCGACGATGCCGACGGCCTGTTGGTCTACCACGGCCTCAATGGGCAGAACGAGCAGGTCACCCTGCCGGAAACCCAACTCTCCAACTTTATCCAGTTCCGCCTGGCCAGCGACCGTCTGTTCGCCGGGCAGATCGACCCGTTGGCCTGGTTCTCGCTGCGTTACCACACCCTGGAACACACCAGCCGTCAATTGCAGTCCTCGCTGTGGGGCCTGGGTGGCGTGCGAGCGCAACCTATTGCTCACCAACTGCATATCGCCCGTGAAGTCGCTGACCGTATCGCGCCACGGGTATTACTCGCGGATGAAGTGGGCCTGGGCAAGACCATCGAAGCCGGCCTGGTGATCCATCGCCAGCTGTTGTCGGGCCGCGCCAACCGCGTGCTGATCCTGGTGCCGGAAAACCTGCAGCACCAGTGGCTGGTAGAGATGCGCCGCCGCTTCAACCTGCAAGTGGCGTTGTTCGACGAAGAACGTTTTATCGAAAGCGATGCCGCCAACCCGTTCGAAGACACCCAGCTTGCGCTGGTCGCACTGGAATGGCTGGTGGACGACGAAAAGGCCCAGGACGCGCTGTTCGCCGCCGGCTGGGACCTGCTGGTGGTCGACGAAGCCCACCACCTGGTGTGGCATGAAGACAAGGTCAGCCCGGAGTACGCGCTGGTCGAACAGTTGGCCGAGGTTATCCCCGGCGTGCTGCTGCTCACCGCCACCCCGGAACAACTGGGCCAGGACAGCCATTTCGCACGCCTGCGCCTGCTGGACCCGAACCGCTTCCACGACTTGCAAGCCTTCCGCGCAGAAAGCGACAACTATCGCCCGGTAGCCGAAGCCGTGCAGGAGCTGCTGGACAAGGGCCGCCTTTCCCCTACCGCGCACAAGACCATCCAGGGTTTCCTCGGCAACGAAGGCGAAGCCCTGCTCACCGCCGTCAACGATGGCGACACCGAAGCCAGTGCGCGCCTGGTGCGTGAGCTGCTCGACCGCCACGGCACCGGCCGCGTGCTGTTTCGCAACACCCGCGCCGCCGTACAAGGCTTCCCCGAGCGCAAGTTGCACGCCTACCCGCTGCCGAACCCGGACGAGTACCTGGAGCTGCCGCTGGGCGAACACGCCGAGCTGTACCCGGAAGTCAGCTTCCAGTCGCAGCCGGATATCGAGGAAGACAATCGCTGGTGGCGCTTCGACCCACGGGTCGAGTGGCTGATCGACCAGCTGAAAATGCTCAAGCGCACCAAGGTCCTGGTGATCTGCGCCCACGCCGAAACCGCCATGGACCTGGAAGACGCCCTGCGCGTGCGTTCCGGTATCCCGGCCACGGTATTCCACGAGGGCATGAACATCCTCGAACGTGACCGCGCCGCCGCTTACTTCGCCGATGAAGAGTTCGGCGCCCAGGTGCTGATCTGCTCGGAAATCGGCAGTGAAGGCCGCAACTTCCAGTTCTCCCACCACCTGGTGCTGTTCGACCTGCCGTCCCACCCCGACCTGCTGGAACAGCGGATCGGCCGTCTGGACCGGATCGGCCAAAAACACGTGATCGAACTGCACGTGCCGTACCTGGAAACCAGCCCGCAAGAGCGCCTGTTCCAGTGGTACCACGAAGCGCTGAACGCGTTCCTCAACACCTGCCCGACCGGCAACGCCTTGCAGCATCAGTTCGGCCCGCGCCTGCTGCCGCTGCTGGAAAACGCCGATGACGGCGAGTGGCAAGCGCTGATCGACGAGGCCCGCGCCGAGCGCGAGCGCCTGGAAGAAGAGTTGCACACCGGTCGCGACCGCCTGCTGGAGCTCAACTCCGGTGGCGCGGGTGAAGGCGAGGCGCTGGTGGAAGCTATCCTTGAGCAAGACGACCAGTTCGCCCTGCCGATCTACATGGAAACGCTGTTCGACGCGTTCGGCATCGACAGCGAAGACCATTCGGAAAACGCGCTGATCCTCAAGCCGAGCGAAAAAATGCTCGACGCCAGCTTCCCCCTGGGCGACGACGAAGGCGTGACCATCACCTACGACCGTAACCAGGCGCTGTCGCGCGAAGATATGCAGTTCATCACCTGGGAGCACCCGATGGTGCAAGGCGGCATGGACCTGGTGCTGTCCGGTTCCATGGGCAACACCGCCGTGGCGCTGATCAAGAACAAGGCGCTCAAGCCCGGCACCGTATTGCTGGAACTGCTCTATGTCAGCGAAGTGGTTGCGCCACGTGCGCTGCAACTGGGCCGTTACCTGCCGCCGGCCGCCCTGCGCTGCCTGCTGGACGCCAATGGCAACGACCTGTCGAGCCGGGTGTCCTTCGTGACCCTCAACGACCAGTTGGAAAGCGTGCCGCGGGCCAGCGCCAACAAGTTCATCCAGGCCCAGCGCGACCAGTTGACGCCACGCATCAACGCAGGTGAAGAGAAGATCACCCCGCAACATGCCGAGCGCGTGGCCGAGGCCAAGCGTCGCCTGGCGGCGGATACCGAAGAAGAACTGGCACGCCTGACCGCGTTGCAAGCCGTCAACCCGACGGTGCGTGACAGCGAACTGGTTGCCCTGCGCAACCAACGCGAACAAGGCCTGGCCATGCTCGACAAGGCGGCACTGCGGTTGGAAGCGATCCGGGTGCTGGTCGCCGGTTGATCGCGGCTTGAAGGAAAAAACAAGGCCCGCGCAATGCGTAATGCCAGTCAGTTAAATGGTGGGACGTAGAACACATCATCTGTAGTGAGCGGGCTTGTCCCGCGCTGGGTGGCGCAGCCGCCCCAAACCCAGGCGCCTCGGTCCTCCTGAAATACCGCGGCGTCTTTGTTGGGGCGGCTACGCCACCCAGCGCGGGGCAAGCCCGCTCACTACAGTTGTCCTCACGACCGATACTGCGACTAGATCACACATCGCCCGTCAAACCGCCACGGTATTTCAGAAGAACCGAGGTGTCGCGTTTGGGGCGGCTGCGCCACCCAGCGCGGGGCAAGCCCGCTCACTACAAGGCCGTTGCCGCCGAAGCCGGCACCTCCACCGCACTCAAGCCTTCCTTCATCCGCTTGGCATCCCGCACAAAACTGCGTGACGCCTGGAACAGAAACAGCATGGTCAAGAACAGCGCCACCGGGATCAGGTACATGGCGTCATGCAGCCCTACCGCTTTATAAGCTTCGGTCATTTGCTCAGCCCCCGCCGCGTACATGGCCGAATGGGCGAAATGGTCCGACAGGCCGCCCACCACGATCGGCCCCATGCCCCCTCCCAGCAGGTACAAGCCGGCAAAGAACAACGCCATCGCCGTCGCCCGCAGACGCGGCTCGACCACATCCTGGATCGCGGTGTACACGCAGGTATAGAAGTTATAGGCGAACAGCCAGCCGACACTGAACAGGGCTATAAACACACCGATCTCGATGCGCCCGGCATGCAAGGCCCAGGCGGTGGTCACCGTGGAAATGATCAGGCTGCACGCGGCAAACAACAGACGACCATTGGCGACCCGCTGATGGATCTTGTCGGCAATCCAGCCGCCCAAGGTCAAGCCCACCAGGCCGGTCAGGCCGACGATCACCCCGGTAGCCACGGCCGCCTCCTGCAATGGCATGAGGAAGTAGCGCTGCAGCATGGGCACCAGGAACGAGTTGCAGGCATAGGTGGCGAAGTTGAAACACAGCCCGGCCAGCACCAGCCACAGGAAAGTCGGCACCGCCAGCACGCGACGGATCGGGCGGTCGACGCGCGCCTGGGAGACCTTTACGGTTTCCGCCGCGCCGCGTTCAGGTTCCTTGATATAGAACATGAATATCGCCAGGATCAGCCCCGGCACGGCGGCTATGAAGAACGGTGCGCGCCAGCTGTCAAAAGCCTTGACCATCGCGCCAATGGTGAAAAACGCCAGCACCAGGCCCAATGGCAGGCCCAGCATGAAAATGCCCATGGCCCGTGCCCGGCGGTACGCTGGAAACAGATCGCCAATCAGCGAGTTGGCCGCCGGCGCGTAGCTGGCTTCGCCAATGCCGATCCCCATGCGTACCAGCAGGAAGCTCCAGAAACTGCCAACCATGCCATTGATCGCGGTGAGCCCGCTCCAGGCAAACAGGCCCCAGCCCATCAGTTTGCTGCGTGAACCGGTATCGGCCATACGCCCCAACGGCAAGCCGGCAATCGCATAGACGATAGTGAAGGCCGTGCCGATGATACCGAGCTGGAAGTCGCTCAGATGCCACTCCATGCGGATCGGCTCGATGATGATCGCGGGAATCGTACGGTCGAAGAAGTTGAACAGGTTGGCCAGGAACAGCAGGAACAGAATGCGCCAGGCATTCGCCGCTTGGGTCGAGTTCTGCATGGGTCCGTCTCTTTTATTGTTATAAGAGCTGCGATGTCCGGTGCATCCTGCTCAGGTACCTGCAACATAGTCAGGCTGGCGGTGGTTGTCTGTAATGATTCGTAAAGCTGATAGGGCATGATTTCGCCCGTCGCAATGGGACTTTGCCTACACAAAATATAAGTGCGCCCCCCTCTTCCCAACGGCTACGGCCCGGATAGAATGGCGAGCCTTCCGAAACACCCTACTTCTACTTTTCTTATCGATGACGCCCATGTCCGAAGCCAGTCCGTGTCTGAATTGCGGTGCCTGCTGTTCATACTTTCGTGTGTCTTTCTTCTGGGGTGAGTGCGCCTCCTCCGGCGGTACGGTACCCGATGACTTGGTGGTACAGATCAACCCCACCCGCGTGGCGATGATCGGTACAGACCAGAAACCCGCACGCTGCTGCAGCCTCGAGGGCGAAGTGGGCAAGGAGACCCGCTGCACGATTTACGAGCAGCGCTCAAGCCCGTGCCGTGAGTTCGACGCATCGTGGAGCCAGGGTGAACACAATGTCGACTGCGACGCCGCACGTGCCGCATTCGGCCTGGCTCCACTGGAAGCACCTGTCGCGCGGGAATTGCCGATCAGCGCTTAGCATCAAACGCTATGGGCACCATGCGAAAAAAGTTCAAAGCAAAGTGCCATTATCCATGATGAATCCCGCGAAGCTTCTATACTCGCCTTCATAGGTCATCGCCTCAGGCTGTGACGTGACTCTATGACGGGGCATGCTATGGAATGGCTTGGGATGCACTTTTTCACCGAGCTTCCAGAAAAAGGGCATTTATTACTCAATTGCAGTCATAACCCCTTTCTGGTGCTGCTGGCTTACCTGGTCGCTTGCGCGGCCGGGTTCGGCACGCTGGATATGGCCGAGCGAGTCGGCCATGTGGAAGACCCCACCGCCCGTAAACACTGGCGCTGGCTGGGTGCCGGGTGCCTGGCGGGCGGCATCTGGTCGACTCACTTCATCAGCATGCTGGCTTTCCAGGCCCCGATCGCTATTCATTACGAATTGATCCTCACGTTCGTTTCGCTGGTGATCGCCCTGATCGCTTCGCTGTTCGCCATGCAAACCCTCAGTCATCCGCACCTGCGGTTCCATCAATACCTCCTGGCGTCGGCCTGGATGGGGCTCGGCATCGCGCTGATGCATTATGTCGGCATGTCGGCCATGCGTTCCCAAGCCGTGATGTACTTCGAATCGGGCTTGCTCATTACGTCGGTGGCGATCGCCATCGGCGCCAGCCTCGCCGCGCTGTTACTGTCCAGCTACCTGCGCACCGGCACCGGGGTATTTCATCAGTTGCTCAAATACGCCGCCAGCCTGGTGCTGGGCGCCGGCATTCTGAGCATGCACTTCACCGGCATGGCCGCCATGCAGATGGTCGTGCCCACGGGGGCCGACCTGTCGTTAGCGCTGGACCACAACCCGATTCAACTGGGCCTGTCGGTGGCGGTGATTACGCTACTGGTGATCGGCAGCAGCATCAGCGCGGCCTTGGCCGACAAGAAACTGCAGCAAAAGGAGCGCGACCTGCGCCGAGTCAACGCACTGCTCAGTGAACTGGACCAGGCCCGTGCGTCGCTGCAACAGGTCGCACATTTCGACGCGCTGACCAGCCTGCTCAACCGCCGTGGGTTCAACCAGATCTTTGCGGAGAAAGTCGCGGAAAAAACCGCGAACAAAGGCATGATGGCGATGATCTTTCTCGATATCGACCACTTCAAGCGAATCAACGACAGCCTGGGACATGACGCCGGCGATCAGTTGCTCAGAGTACTGGCCGGGCATATCAAGAGCTCCGTGCGCAGCCATGAAGATGTGGTCGCGCGCTTTGGTGGCGATGAGTTCTGCATCCTGATCAGCATCCACCACCGCGATGAAGCGCGCCACATGGCCCAACGCATCATGCAGAGGATGAAAGATCCGATCGAGCTGGCCGGTCGACGCATGGTGATGACCACCAGCATCGGCATCAGTGTGTTTCCCGATGACGGCCTGACCTGCGAAGAGCTGCTGAAAACCGCCGACCTGGCGCTGTACCAATCCAAGGACAACGGGCGCAATAACCTGAGCTTCTTCAGCTCCAACCTGAAAACCCGCGCGTTCCTCGAACTGCAACTGGAAGAAGAGCTACGTACAGCGCTGCGTGCGCGCAACGAATTGGTACTGTTTTACCAGCCGATCTTCGACATGAAGCTCGGCAAGGTCACCCGCCTGGAAGCCCTGGTACGCTGGCAGCATCCGCAACATGGGCTGCTGGCGCCGGACCGTTTTATCGAAATCGCCGAAAGCAACGGGCTGATTGCCGAACTGGATCACTGGGTGCTGCGCCAAGCCTGTCACGACCTGAGCTTGTTGTCCGACCGCGGCTACTCCGGACTGACCATGGCCGTGAACTGCTCGGCCTTGAACCTGGCCCGAGATGAATTGGCCGATGAAATCGAAGCCGCCCTGCGCTTCGCCGGGGTTGCCGCCAACCGCCTGGAACTGGAGGTCACCGAGAACGCGCTGATGGGCAATATCAGCAGCACCCTGGCGCTGTTGCGGCAGATTCGGGCATTGGGTGTCTCCCTGGCCATCGATGACTTCGGCACCGGCTACTCATCCCTGGCCTACCTCAAGCGTCTGCCATTGAACACCTTGAAGATCGACCGCTCGTTTATCCAGGACATTCCCAAATCCACCGCCGATATCGAGATCGTCCAGGTGATTATCGGCATGGCTCATACCCTGCACCTGCAGGTGGTGACCGAAGGCGTGGAAACCCAGGCGCAATTCGAGCTGCTGCTCAAGCATGGCTGTGATTTCATTCAAGGCTACTTGCTCAGCCCGGCAGTGCCCGCCAGTGACATCATCGGTGTGATGCAGGGCATCCAGATGCGCAACCCGCTCAATCTGATCAACGGGGAAGGCCATAAGGAGGCCCCGCTGCCGAAGGAACCCACCCCGGAGCGTAATGGCTCCCCCTCTGTCGTAAGGCCAATTCGCTGACGCCGATTCTTTGGCATTTCGCCATCATTTGGTTAAAGAACGCCGACGAACGGCCGATTCATCAGAGTCCGGCCGGAATTCCCCTGTAAACACTTGGGTTAAACCCAGCCGCCCCGGACTCAGACGCACTGTAAAGTCGCGAACTTTCATTCAGTGATGGCTCCCCGATTTTTTTGGCCATCCGTCCAGGTACATGGCGCCCAATGACTTCCAAAAACAGCTCCGCCACCGTGGTCCCCGACGAGTTGCCGACAACGCCTGCGCAAAAAGCCGCCGGCTATAAACCATTGAACACTGCCCGCCCGCTGGCCACCCAGCAATACTTGTACTTCACCGAGACCAATACCGACCGCATCCTCGACAACCTCGACGGCCTGCGCGACATGGTGTTCCCGCGCCCGCCCCAGCTGGAAGGTGACGGTGCCTCGGGCCATGAGCAGGAATTCCCGTCGGTGTGCCTGATCGGCCTGGGCCGCTGCGGCTCCAATATTGCCCTGGACGTGGCAGAGCTGGTGTACAACGCGCGCAAGTTCTACCTGAATGAGTTCAGTACCGAGGATAAGCCTCAGTTCAAAAAGAGCCCTCTGGACAAGGGCTACAGCCCGACCCAATGGATTCGCAACAACCTGCGCCTGGGCGGCGGCAAAACCACCAAGCCGGTGTTCCTGGTGGAACCCTTGGTGATGCTGGGCGATCTGGACAAGGACATCGCCGGGCGCATCCGCTTCTCGCGCAAGGGTGAAAAAAGCGGCTTCCTGCGCGACTACAGCAAGATGAAAATCATGGACCTGTCGGAAGTCCATGCCGGTGGCGCCGGTAACGCGCCCATCCTGGGCCAGTACCTGGCCAAGATCATCCTCAACAAAGACACCCAGCGTTTCTCCAGCCCCGACTGGAAGATGATTCACTCGTACTTGATCGACTCCTGCGGCATCAAGGCCAACCAGTCGCGCCTGTATTTCTCGATCTTCAGCGCCGGCGGCGGTACCGGCTCAGGCATGGCTTCAGAGTTCGGCCTGGCCCAGCAGCACTCGTACATGAACAAGACGTTCGACACCAAGCCCGCCGACGAACACGACAGCAAGAGTGGCCATGCGTTTGTGTTCGAGCCGATCTTCACCAGTGGCATCTGCGTGCTGCCGAATATCTCCGACCACCGCAGCGAAATGTCCGAAGCCCTGCACATCAACGCCGGTCGGCTGTTGTGCAAGTATCTGTCAGAGGAGTGGGATTTCTCGTACAACTTCGCCAATGAAGACAGCAGCGAAGCCAGTGTGAAAGGTCGCATCCGCCCCTGGAACGCGATGATGCTGATCTCCAACGACATCATGCGTTACGCCGAAGAGAGCGACGACGGCAATATCCAGAACATTGATGTCAATGCCATGGAAAAACATGCCAACCAGTACATTTCCCAACAGATTTTCAACATTCTCACCGCCCAGGCGGTGACCACGGACTATGATCAGAATTACTTCCGGCGCGCCGGTATCGACATCGGCGAAACCATTCGCCTGGATGCCAACGACCTGTTCATGAGCCTGGCCGGCCCGGTGGCGATTGCCTATGCCGAATCCGTGGTACCGGAAACCCCGGCGCCGTCGAACGACAAGTTCAAGGTGTTCGACAAAGAGCCACAGCGCCTGAACATCGACGACCTGTTCTTCCGCTCCATTGACCTGCCGCACTTCAACAAGGTCACCCAGGCTATCGAAGGCATCAGCCTGCTGCCCATCGAGTCCAAGCGCTACAAGGCGTCGCTGGAGCAATACAAGAACTCCGGTTATGACGCGGCGGCGCTGCATGACCTGCACTTCTTCAAGAACTGCTCGTCGGTGGTCTCAATCGTCTCGCTGCCCAAGGATTACAAGCTGTCCTACATGGACCTGAACCGGCTCAAGACCCACCTCAACAGCCTGTTTCCCAACACCACGCTCAAGCGCTATGCATTGGTGATCGGCGCGTCAGCCAACCTGTCGCTGACCACACTGATCGCCAAGAGCCCGTGCCTGTCGGATGATTTCCTGACGTTGATCGTCGCGTTTATCAAGCGCTGCTTTGCGCGCAATCCGTACCGCTTCGATGACACGCTGGACAACTCGATCCTGGACTTCATCATTCATGAAGACTTCGACGAAGACCGCATCGACGAACTGCTCAACGAGTTCGAGAACCCGGCGAAGATCCTCGATACCAACTGGTATGCGATCAAGCCGATGTATGAGAAGAAGTACCGCGAGTTGATCAACGACAAGGAGAAGTTCGTCTCGATCAACGACATTCGCCTGTCACGCGACTGCGTGAAGAAGGCGATCAAGTACCTGCGTGAGATTTACCGCCACCGGATTGGCAAGACCAAGGTTATTTCGCTGAACAACCATACCGGCAAGACGGGGTAGGCTTTTATGGGGAGGGGAGCTTGCTCCCTTACCCATACGATTTGCTCATCTTCTGAAACAATTCATCAGGCACTCAGCCACCGACAAAACTGTTCCCGTGACGTTTACGTCACCCTCACCTGTGACCTTTCTCTACGGCAAGATGCCATCACCGTGTCAGCGGTTACCCGGATACACACTCCACCCGCGAAAAAACATGCACCTTTTTTGTGCGCAACTTTCTTAAGCCGCCCTTTCCTGGATCAGAATCCATGGCGAAACCACGACCGCCCACAGGCTCGGATCACGTGTAACCAAGTCCAATGCCCGCGTCGCAGACACCTCGCCCAGACTCCCCGCAGCCAGCCACGCGGCGACTTTTTCGCGGTTATCCTCAGCCATCGCCTCGGCGGCCTCGATCAAATCCAGGCCGGCATCGACCCACAATAGGGCACCCTTGGCAAAGAACGGTTCAAGCTCCTTCCAGGAAATTTCGGCGGTTTCACCGAGCAGCTTGGCATAGAGGGTGCTAGGTTCTTGCGTCATGGGAATCCACCTGAAGAAAAAATCGGCGCAATCATAACGTCGTCCCTTTCGCATCACAAAGCCAGGCGGAAAAACCCAGTTGCAAATGAGGCATCGATAGAAAGTGTCAGGAAAGCCAAGGATTGCCCGGAACTCTGGCATAACCGCGCCGCAATTCTGTCTTTTTCTTTCATTTAAGCGACACGCTCGAGTTTTGCCCCCAGCAGCCAGCTTTTCAAGCGATCAACCGGCGCTCTACACTGTACCGGTACAGTTGCCAGGCCGCTGCCGGGGGATATTCGAGATATCCGATCCGGTTCTGCTGCCCACAAGGCCGCTAGAACTATAAAAAATACAACAGCAAGAGTGGAGCACTATGAATAAGGCTACTAAGCAGATTTCCAAACTGTTTGCCGCTATGGTCCTGGCTGGGGTTGCCGGCCATTCGTTCGCAGCCGATACCATCAAGATCGGTATCGCAGGTCCTAAAACCGGTCCTGTCACGCAATACGGCGACATGCAATTCATCGGTGCCAAACAGGCAATCGCCGACATCAACGCCAAGGGCGGTGTAGACGGCAAGATGCTTGAAGCCAAGGAATACGACGACGCTTGCGATCCTAAACAAGCAGTTGCCGTAGCCAACAAAGTGGTCAACGACGGCGTCAAGTTCGTGGTGGGTCACCTCTGCTCCAGCTCCACTCAGCCAGCCTCGGACATCTACGAAGATGAAGGCGTGATCATGATCACTCCGGCGGCCACCAGCCCTGAAATCACTGCCCGTGGCTACAAGCTGGTCTTCCGCACCATCGGCCTGGACAGCGCCCAGGGCCCGGCGGCCGGCAACTACATCGCCGATCACGTCAAGCCGAAAGTCGTTGCCGTGCTGCACGACAAACAGCAATACGGTGAAGGCATCGCCACCGCCGTTAAACAGACCCTTGAGAAGAAAGGCGTAAAAGTCGCGGTCTTCGAGGGCCTGAACGCCGGTGACAAGGACTTCTCCTCGATCATCCAGAAACTCAAGCAAGCCAACGTCGACTTCGTTTACTACGGCGGCTACCACCCTGAGCTGGGCTTGATCCTGCGCCAGTCCAAGGAAAAAGGCCTGAACGCCAAGTTTATGGGTCCGGAAGGCGTCGGCAACGACTCCATCTCGCAAATCGCCCAGGACGCTTCCGAAGGCCTGCTGGTGACCCTGCCGAAATCCTTCGACGCTGACCCGGCCAACAAAGCCATCGTTGATGAGTTCACCAAGAACAAGCAGGACCCAAGCGGTCCGTTCGTGTTCCCATCCTACTCGGCCGTTGAAGTGATCGCCGGCGGCATCGCCGCTGCGAAAAGCGAAGACACCGCCAAAGTCGCTGCCGCCATCCACGCAGGCACCTTCAAGACCCCCACCGGCGACCTGAGCTTCGACGCCAAGGGCGACCTGAAGGACTTCAAGTTCGTTGTCTACGAATGGCACTTCGGTAAACCAAAAACCGAAGTTTCCCCTCAGTAAGCCAGGCGTTACTGGTCAACAAGCCCACTGTGCAAGCAGTGGGCTTTGTTTTACGAGGTTTATGGGCCTGACACCCGCGATCCGGGCGCTGGCTCACCTGAAAATCTTAAAACCGTCACCAGCGGTTCGCTGGCAAACGCTTTGTGCGAATGTGCTCACAGAACACAGCACGGGGCCGGAACATGACTCCACCAGTGAAATGCGTATCGGGTTTTTAGGAGCGCTGTAATGCCTGAGATCTATCATTTTTTCCAACAGCTGGTTAATGGCCTGACCATTGGCAGCACCTATGCCTTGATAGCCATTGGCTACACAATGGTTTACGGCATCATTGGAATGATTAACTTCGCCCATGGCGAGGTGTACATGATTGGTTCCTACGTGGCCTTTATCGCCCTTGCCGGGTTGGCCATGATGGGTATCCACTCCCTGCCGCTGTTGATGACCGCCGCGTTTATCGCGTCAATCGTTGTAACCAGTGCCTATGGCTACAGTATCGAGCGGGTTGCCTACCGTCCCTTGCGTGGCAGCAACCGTCTGATCCCGTTGATTTCCGCCATCGGCATGTCGATTTTCCTGCAGAACACCGTATTGCTGTCCCAGGATTCCAAGGACAAATCCATCCCCAACCTGATCCCGGGGAGCTTCTCCTTCGGCCCAGGCGGTGCGGAAGAAGTACTGATTTCCTACATGCAGATCCTGGTCTTCGTCGTCACCCTGGTGGCCATGCTGGGCCTGACCCTGTTCATCTCCCGCTCTCGTCTGGGACGCGCCTGCCGCGCCTGCGCCGAAGACATCAAGATGGCCAACCTGCTGGGCATCAACACCAACAACATCATCGCCCTGACCTTCGTGATCGGCGCCGCACTGGCGGCTGTCGCGGCGGTACTGCTGAGCATGCAGTACGGCGTGATCAACCCCAACGCCGGGTTCCTGGTGGGGCTAAAAGCCTTTACCGCGGCGGTATTGGGCGGCATCGGCAGTATCCCGGGCGCCATGCTCGGTGGGCTGGTGCTGGGTGTGGCTGAAGCCTTTGGCGCCGACATCTTCGGTGACCAGTACAAGGACGTCGTGGCGTTCGGCCTGTTGGTTCTGGTGCTGTTGTTCCGTCCGACCGGCATTTTGGGCCGTCCGGAGGTTGAGAAAGTATGAGCAGATATCTTAAATCGGCGTTTTTCAGCGCCTTGCTGGTGTGGGCCGTGGCCTTCCCGGTACTCGGCCTCAAACTGAGCATTGTCGGCATCAACCTGGAAGTGCATGGCACCGGTCCCGTGACACTGAGCATCATCGCCCTGTGCTCGGTGCTGATGTTCCTGCGCGTGCTGTTCACCCAGCAGGTCGGTGCGCTGTTCAAGGGTAACCGTGGCCCACTGGTATCGCCCAAGGTCAGCCAATTCCTGACCCTGCCGCGCACCCAGCGCTACATCATCATCGGTTTGATCATCGCCGCGTTGATCTGGCCGTTCTTCGGCTCGCGCGGCGCGGTCGACATCGCCACCCTGATCCTGATCTACGTGTTGCTGGGCCTGGGCCTGAACATCGTGGTGGGCCTGGCCGGCTTGCTCGACCTGGGTTATGTGGGCTTCTACGCCGTGGGTGCCTACACCTATGCGCTGCTCTCGCACTACCTGGGCTGGAGTTTCTGGATCTGCCTGCCATTGGCGGGTATGGCGGCGGCGACGTTCGGTTTCCTGCTGGGCTTCCCGGTGTTGCGTTTGCGCGGTGACTACCTGGCCATCGTGACCCTCGGCTTCGGTGAAATCATCCGGTTGTTCCTGCGTAACCTCACCGACATCACCGGCGGCCCGAACGGTATCAGCAACATCCCCAAGCCGACGTTCTTCGGCCTGTCGTTCGATCGCACCGCCGCCGAAGGCCTGCAGACCTTCCACGAGTACTTCGGGATCGACTACAACCCGGTGAGCAAAGTGGTGTTCCTGTACCTGGTCGCACTGTTGCTGGCGCTGGCGGCCCTGTTCGTGATCAACCGTCTGCTGCGCATGCCGATCGGCCGCGCCTGGGAAGCCTTGCGCGAAGATGAAATCGCCTGCCGGGCCCTGGGCCTGAACCCGACCATCATCAAGCTCTCCGCATTCACCCTGGGCGCCGCATTCGCCGGTTTTGCCGGCAGCTTCTTTGCCGCGCGCCAAGGGCTGGTGACACCGGAATCGTTCACCTTCATCGAGTCGGCGATCATCCTCGCCATCGTGGTGTTGGGCGGCATGGGCTCGCAGCTGGGCGTGATCCTGGCCGCGATCGTGATGATCCTGTTGCCGGAAATGATGCGTGAGTTCAGTGAATACCGCATGTTGATGTTCGGCGCCCTGATGGTGCTGATGATGATCTGGCGTCCTCAAGGCCTGCTGCCCATGCAACGTCCACATATGGAGCTGCGCAAATGAGCCGCGAGATCCTGAAAGTCGAAAATTTGAGCATGCGCTTTGGTGGCTTGCTCGCGGTCAACGGCGTGGCCCTGACCGTCAAAGAGAAACAAGTGGTCGCGCTGATCGGCCCGAACGGCGCCGGCAAGACAACGGTGTTCAACTGCCTCACCGGTTTCTACAAGCCCAGCGGCGGCAGCATCCTGTTGGATGGCCAGCCGATCCAGGGCCTGGCCGGTCACGAGATCGCCCGCAAGGGCGTGGTGCGCACCTTCCAGAACGTACGCTTGTTCAAGGACATGACGGCGGTCGAGAACCTGCTCATCGCCCAGCATCGCCACCTGAACACCAACTTCCTGGCGGGCCTGTTCAAGACCCCGGCGTTCCGCAAGAGCGAGCGCGAGGCCATGGAGTACGCCGCGTACTGGCTGGACAAGGTCAACCTCACCGAGTTCGCCAACCGCCCTGCCGGCACATTGGCCTATGGGCAGCAACGCCGCCTGGAGATCGCCCGCTGCATGATGACCCGCCCGCGGATCCTCATGCTCGACGAACCGGCCGCCGGCCTGAACCCCAAGGAGACCGAAGACCTCAAGGCGCTGATCAGCGTGTTGCGTGAGGAAAACAACGCCACGGTGTTGTTGATCGAACACGACATGAAACTGGTGATGAGCATTTCCGACCACATTGTGGTGATCAACCAGGGCACGCCACTGGCCAACGGAACGCCGGAACAGATCCGTGACAATCCTGAAGTGATCAAAGCCTATTTGGGGGAAGCGTAAAATGCTGCAATTCGAAAACGTTTCCACTTTTTACGGCAAGATCCAGGCCCTGCACAGCGTCAACGTGGAAGTGCGCCAGGGTGAAATCGTCACGCTGATCGGGGCCAACGGTGCCGGCAAGTCGACCCTGCTGATGACCTTGTGTGGTTCACCCCAGGCCCACAGCGGCAGCATCCGCTATATGGGTGAAGAACTGGTGGGCCAGTCGTCGTCACACATCATGCGCAAGAGCATTGCGGTGGTGCCGGAAGGCCGCCGCGTGTTCTCCCGCCTGACCGTGGAGGAGAACCTGGCCATGGGCGGATTCTTCACCGACAAGGGCGACTACCAGGAGCAGATGGACAAGGTGCTGCACCTGTTTCCAAGGCTCAAGGAACGCTTCAACCAGCGCGGCGGCACCATGTCCGGCGGCGAGCAGCAGATGCTCGCCATCGGCCGGGCGCTGATGAGCAAACCCAAGCTGTTGCTGCTGGACGAACCGTCCCTGGGCCTGGCTCCGATCATCATCCAGCAGATTTTCGACATCATCGAACAACTGCGCAAGGACGGTGTGACGGTGTTCCTGGTGGAACAGAACGCCAACCAGGCGCTGAAAATCGCCGACCGTGCCTATGTGCTGGAAAACGGCCGGGTGGTGATGCAGGGTACGGGCGAGCAGTTGCTGACCGACCCGAAAGTGCGTGAGGCGTACCTGGGCGGTTAAGAAACGCCTCTGAATGTGGGAGGGGACTTGCTCCCGATTGCAGTGTGTCAGCCAAGAAGTACTTAGCTGAACCACCGCTATCGGGAGCAAGCCCCCTCCCACTTTTTTTGCCCTGCCTGAAATTATTTCCGGCTGGCGTGTAACGAAATTCATCGTGCTACCTCTAGTGGGGTAAGCGGGCAATCAAGCCCGCCACAATCATCCACTGCTGGAGATACACCATGACCACTAAAACCCGTTCGCTGTCCGCCGCTACCCTCGTCCTGGCCCTGGGTTCAGCCCTGAGCCTGTCCACCCTGGCCACCACCGCCCATGCCGCCGACGACATGCAGAAATGCTTCGGTGTCGCCGAAGCCGGCAAGAACGATTGCGCCGCCGGTGCCGGCACTACCTGCGCCGGGACCTCCAAAGTCAAGGATCAGGCCAATGCCTGGAAACTGGTGCCTGCCGGCACCTGCGCTAAAACCCCAAGCTCCACCTCGCCGACCGGTTTCGGCCAGGAAGCTGCCTTCACCGCCAAATCCTGAAACCCGGCACAACCTGAGTCAGGATCATGACGCTCTCACACCCACACACGGTCTTGTCCGCTCAGGTGCCCGGCCTCCCCCACAGGGCCGGGCTGGGGCTGAAGAACGAGCATTTCATCGAAGTGCTCGAGACCTCGCCCGACATCGGTTTTTTTGAAGTACATGCCGAAAACTATATGGTGGCCGGCGGCCCGTTTCATCACTACCTGGGCTTGATCCGCGAGCAGTACCCACTGTCATTGCATGGCGTGGGCCTGTCCATCGGTGGCGAAAGCCCGCTGAACCGTGAGCACCTGGCACGGTTGGCTGCGCTGATCGAACGCTATCAACCCCAGTCCTTTTCCGAACACCTGGCCTGGTCCAGCCATGGCCCGGTGTTTCTGAATGACTTGCTGCCCCTGGCCTATGACACCGCGACCCTGGACCGGGTGTGCGAACACGTCGATCAGGTACAGAACGCCCTCAAGCGCCCCATGCTGTTGGAGAACCCGTCGACCTATCTACAGTTCCGGCGCTCGACCCTGGACGAGGCGGACTTCATCAGCGAAATCATCCGACGCACGGGCTGCGGCCTGTTACTGGACGTCAACAACGTCTACGTATCGTGCATCAACCACCAACGCGACCCGCTGGCCTACCTCAACGCACTGCCATTGCATGCGGTGGGTGAGATCCATCTGGCCGGTTTTGCCGAAGACACCGACAGCCTGGGCGATCGCCTGCTGATAGATGATCACGGCGCGCCCATCGACAACGCGGTATGGCAGTTGTACGAGCAGGTGCTGACGCGGACCGGCCCGGTTGCCACGCTGATCGAGCGGGATAACCAGGTACCGGCCTTGCGCGTGCTGCAAGCCGAAGCGCAACAGGCCGACTGGCATCTTTCGCAGGTCACCCCATGAGCCAGCACAATGCGTTTACCCAGGCCCTGCTCTCACCTGACCTGGCCTGCCCCGATGGCCTGTTCAGCAGCAACGGCGCCGACCCGGCGAGCCGCTTTGTGGTCTACCGCAACAACGTCCATAGCTCGTTGATCAATGCACTGGTAGCGGCTTACCCGGTGACCTTGCAATTGGTGGGCGAGGCGTTCTTCCGTGCCATGGCGGGCCTCTTCGTACAGGCGTGCCCGCCCACCAGCCCGCTGATCAGCGAATACGGCAGTGCATTTGCGGCGTTCATCGAGGACTTCGAGCCGGCAGCTAGCGTGCCTTATCTGGCCGATGTTGCGCGGCTGGAACGGCTGCGGGTTCGTGCCTATCACGCCGCCGATGCCACGCCGATGGATCGACAAGCCATTTTGCTCGCACTGCAAGCTGAAACCGAATTGGGCAGCCTGCGCCTGCAACTGCATCCATCCCTCGCCACGCTGGATGCTGCCTACGCCATCGTCGGCATCTGGTCGGCGCATCAGTGCGAAGAGGCCATTGCCGACTTCAACCCCTGGCACGCTCAAAGTGCGTTGGTTTTACGCCAAGGACTGTCAGTCAAAGTCTTCGCGATCGACCCAGGCACGGCTGCGTTCATCGACCACCTGAACCAGGGCGTGGCGCTTGAAACGGCGGTGGAACACGCCCTCCAGGTGTCGGCCGAATTCGACCCGCTCCCCTGCCTGAACCTGCTGATCAACCACGACGTCATCACTCACTTGCACACCAAACAAAAGGTTTCACCATGAACACATCCTCCTCTTGCCTGATTAAACGGCTCATCGCGATATTCGAGAAGATCCCCTACAGCGTGATCGCCTTTCTCGCACGCTTCTCCATCGCCGCCGTGTTCTGGAAGTCCGGACAGACCAAGGTCGAAGGCTTTGCCATCGACCTGATCAGCGGCACCTTCCAACTGGGCGAGCCGCGTCTTGCCGCGTCCACCCTGCCGCTGTTTCGCAGCGAATACCACGTCCCCTTGCTGTCGCCGGAAGTGGCCGCACACATGGCTGCGTTTGCCGAGCACTTTTTCCCGATCCTGATTCTGGTGGGCGTTGCCACGCGCTTCTCGGCGTTGGCGCTGATTGGCATGACACTGGTCATTCAACTGTTCGTCTACCCGGAGGCGTACCCGACGCACGGCACCTGGATCGCGATATTGCTGCTGCTGGTCGCCCAAGGCCCAGGTCGCCTGTCCATCGACCACTGGATCGCCCGCCGCTACCGCTGAATTCGGTCGAGGGCTTCGCCGCTGCGCTTGAACCACTCCACCAGGTAATCGGCCAGCACCTGGGTACGACGCGGCAGCCCACCCTGGTAAGGATGAACCAGGTACATGGGCATACTCCGTGTGGAATAGTCACGCAGTAGCCAACGTAAACGGCCGTCAGCCAATTCAGCGGGTAACACGTAGGACGGCAGCCGCGCGATGCCCGCCCCCACCAGGGCAGCCTTTTTCAGCAGGTTGTAGTGGTTGGAGGCAAAGGTGCCGCTGACCCGCACCCGCAACAGCTCATGCTGCTGGTGATACAACCATTCCTCACGCCCGCTGTAGTGGCTGTTGAGCAGGCAGGTATGCGCCGCCAGATCCGCCGGGGTCAGTGGCTCACCGTGCTGTTCCAGATAGGCTGGGCTCGCGCAGGTCATCTCGTGCCAGGCCAGCAATGGCTTGGCAACCAGGCGTTCATTCTCGATGGCGCCCATCCGTACCCCCAGATCAAAGCCGTCCCGGGCCAGGTCCCGGTAGCTGTTGTTCAGCTCCAGCTCGATCTGCACCTGCGGATATTGCTGGGAAAACTCCAGCAGCAAGCCATCAAAGAAGGTTTCACCCAACGACACCGGAACCGTCATACGTACCGGCCCGGCGAGATCGTCCTTGAGCCTCGCCAATGCCTGACGGGCGCGTTCCACTTGCACCACCAGCGCCTGAGCCTGAGGCAACAATGCCGCGCCGGCCGCGGTGAGGCTGAGCTTGCGGGTGGTGCGATGCAGCAACACCACGCAAAACTGCGCTTCCAACTGGCTGATACGCTTGGACAACTGCCCCTTGCTGCACCCCAGTTGCTCGGCCGCCACCGTAAAGCTGCCGGCTTCGATCAGCACGGCAAAAGCTGCCAGGTCATCCATCTCGCTCATGGATTGTTTCCATTTGAAAACCAAAGGTTGCCTATTAGCGCGTTTATCCACTCGAAAAGCCATCTTAGACTGGATGCGAACCCTACATTCAAGGAAACCTGCACGATGAAAATCCTATTGATTGGTGCCAGCGGCACGGTCGGCTCGGCGGTCAAGGCGGAACTGGCGCAGCGTCACGAAGTGATCAGCATCGGTCGCAGCAGCGGCGACTTCCAGGTGGATATCAGCGACAGTGCGTCGATCCGCAAGCTGTTCAAGCAGACCGGCAGATTCGATGCGTTGGTCTGTACCGCAGGCAGTGTGAACTTTGTAGCGCTGGGTGAGATGAGCGAAACCGACTTTGAACTGGGCCTGCGTGACAAACTGATGGGCCAGGTCAACCTGCTGCTGATCGGCCGTGAATACGCCAACGACGGTGCCTCGTTCACGTTCACCAGCGGCATCCTCAACCGCGACCCGATCCGCACCGGGGCCTCGGCGGCGCTGGTCAACGGCGCACTGGATGCCTTCGTCAAGGCCGCCGCGATCGAGTTGCCACGCGGTTTGCGCATCAACTCCGTCAGCCCCACCGTCCTGCTGGAAGCCATGGGCAGCTATGCGCCTTACTTCCGTGGTTACAAACCGGCTCCCGGCGCAGATGTGGCACTGGCCTACGCAAAAAGCGTCGAGGGACTGCAGACGGGGCAGACGTTTATCGTCGGCTGATTTTCAAGTCTGTAAGAATCGCCTGAAGCTGGGCGCTGGACTTGTGATGCAGCGCCAGCCTGCGTAACGTGACGGCACTTGTCTGGAGACCCGATAATGCGCGCCGCCCGTACCCTCGTTCTGTTTGCCTTGCTTCCCTTGTTCGCCGCTTGCCAGATGTTCGAAAGCGAACCGGCCAAGCCGTCTACCGCCGGCCTGACCCGTATGCAGGGGGCGTTGACGGCAGTGGGCGGCAAGCTGTTGTTCCAGCCGTGCAACGATCAACGCAACTATGTGGTCAACGACACCGGTGGCACCAGCGTCCTGCAGGAAGCCGCTTCACTGGCCGGCCAGCAAGGCGAACTGTTTGCCGACTTGCGTGGCAAGTTCTCCGGGGTTGCCAGCGGCACCCAGGGTTCGGTGGAACTGCAACAACTCTATCGCGTCGAGCGTTCTACCTCGGCCTGCAACGATCCGGACTTCAAGCGCACGATCCTGCGCGCCAGTGGCCATAAACCCGCCTGGACGATGAACGTCACCGCCAAGGGCATGGTGCTTGAACGCGAAGGCCAGCCGCCTTTGGCCGTGCCTTACGTCGAAGAACAGATCGGTGATGGCCGCTTCAACCTGATGACCGAAGCCAACAACCAGCACGTCGAACTGTGGGTAGCCCCGCAGCGTTGCGTCGACAGCGCCAGCGGCAGCCTGCAGCACATGACCGCCGAACTGCGGGTCAACGGCCAGGTACAGCGTGGTTGCGCGGCGTTTGGTGGCTCACGGGACGACTGATTCGGCCCTGCGCTGTTTTAACCTGACGGAAACCTGCCATTGGGGCTTATAATCGCCGGTTTGCAAAACAGCCGGCCTCCTTGCCCGCCGCCTACCGGACCCTGTCATGTTACGAATCACCGAACTCAAGCTGCCCATCGACCATCCCGAAGAAGACCTGCGGCCAGCCATCGTGCAACGCCTGGGCATCGCCAGTGATGACCTGCTCGATTTCACCCTGTTCAAGCGCAGCTACGACGCCCGTAAAAAATCGTCGGAGCTGTGCTTCATCTACACCATCGACCTGAACGTGAAAGGCGAAGCCGCCCTGCTGCTCAAGTTCGCCGACGACCGCAACGTCAACCCGGCGCCGGATGTCAGCTACAAGGTGGTCGGCCAGGCGCCGCAAGACCTGAGTGAACGACCGATCGTGGTGGGCTTTGGCCCTTGCGGCATCTTCGCGGGCCTGCTGTTGGCGCAAATGGGCTTCAAGCCGATCATCCTCGAACGTGGCAAGGAAGTTCGCCAGCGCACCAAGGACACCTGGGGCCTGTGGCGCAAAAGCGTGCTCAACCCGGAATCCAACGTGCAGTTCGGTGAAGGCGGCGCCGGCACCTTTTCCGACGGCAAACTGTATAGCCAGATCAAGGACCCGAAATTCCACGGCCGTAAAGTGCTGCACGAGTTCGTCAAGGCCGGCGCGCCGGAAGAAATCCTTTACGTCAGCAAGCCGCACATCGGGACCTTCCGCCTGACCGGCGTGGTGGAAAACATGCGCCAGCAGATCATCGCCCTGGGCGGTGAAGTCCGCTTCGAACAACGCGTGACCGACGTGCTGATCGAAGAGGGTCAGTTGAACGGTGTGGTGATCGATGGCGGCGAGCAGATCCTGTCCAAGCACGTGATCCTCGCCCTCGGCCATAGTGCCCGCGATACCTTCCGCATGCTCCACGAACGTGGCGTTTACATGGAGGCCAAGCCGTTCTCCGTCGGGTTCCGTATCGAACACCCGCAATCGCTGATCGATGCCGCGCGCCTGGGCAAGTACGCCGGGCACCCGAAACTCGGCGCCGCCGACTACAAGCTGGTGCACCATGCCAAGAACGGCCGCTCGGTCTACAGCTTCTGCATGTGCCCGGGCGGCACGGTGGTCGCCGCGACGTCCGAGCCACACCGCGTGGTCACCAACGGCATGAGCCAGTACTCGCGCAACGAACGCAACGCCAACTCCGGCATCGTGGTGGGCATCACGCCTGAAGTGGACTACCCAGGTGGCCCGCTGGCCGGGATCGAGTTGCAGGAGCGCCTGGAGTCCCACGCGTATATTCTCGGCGGCAGCAACTATGAGGCGCCGGCGCAGCTGGTGGGCGACTTCATCGCCGGCAAACCCTCCACGGCCCTGGGCAGCGTCGAGCCGTCCTATAAGCCCGGCGTATCGCTGGGCGACCTGGCCTTGGCGTTGCCGGACTTCGCCATCGAGGCGATCCGCGAAGCCTTGCCCGCCTTCGAGAAGCAGATCAAAGGCTATTCGCTGCACGATGCGGTGCTGACGGGTATTGAGACCCGCACCTCATCGCCGTTGCGGATTACCCGTAACGAGTCGATGCAGAGCTTGAACGTGAAGGGCCTGTATCCAGCCGGCGAAGGCGCCGGTTACGCCGGAGGGATTCTGTCGGCGGGTGTTGACGGGATTCGGATTGCCGAGGCGTTGGCGCGGGATATGTTGGCCAGCCAAGGCTGAAGTTGCGAGTTTTTAGCTGAAAGCTGCAAGTTAAGCCGGTGTTCTTTCTTGCAGCTTTTCAGCCCTTCTCAGATGTTGGCGCGCAGGATGCTATCCGGCAATGGCTCGCCGCGTTCGACACTGGCCGCAACGGCCGCCATCAAACCCTTCAATTCATAGCCCTGAGCCTCAAGCCAAGCCTGATCGTAATAGGTAGTGGCATAGCGCTCACCCCCATCGCACAAGATCGCCACGATCGACCCCGACTCGCCTGCCGCTTTCATCTGCTGCGCCGCCATCAGGGCGCCAATCAGGTTGGTCCCGCTGGAGCCGCCGACCCGCCGCCCCAAACGTTCGGCCAGATAATGCATGGCCGCCAGCGACAGGGCATCCGGTACCTTGACCATCGCATCAATCACCTTGGGCAAAAACGACGCCTCGACCCGTGGCCGACCAATCCCTTCGATCCGAGAGCCACAGTCCAGGCGCAAACTGGCATCGCCGCTTTGATAAAAGTCGAAAAATACCGAGCGTTCGGCATCTGCACACAGCACGCGGGTGCAATGCTGGCGATAACGCACATAGCGCCCCAGAGTTGCGGTGGTGCCGCCGGTGCCGGGGCTGGAAATCAACCAGCTCGGCTCGGGGTGATGCTCGAAGCGCATCTGCTGGAAGATCGATTCGGCGATGTTGTTATTCGCCCGCCAGTCCGTGGCCCGCTCGGCGTAGGTGAATTGGTCCATGAAGTGGCCACCGCTTTCCTTCGCCAGGCGTTCGGATTCGGCGTAGATCTGCGTCGGGTCCTGTACCAGATGGCTCTTGCCACCATAGAAGGCGATCTGGGCAATCTTTTCCTGGGACGTGGTCGCCGGCATGACCGCAATGAACGGCAGGCCGAGCAGACGGGCGAAGTAGGCTTCCGAGATCGCCGTCGAACCGCTGGAGGCTTCAATCACCGGCGCACCCGGCTTGAGCCAGCCATTACACAGCGCATACAGGAACAGCGAACGGGCCAGCCGGTGTTTCAAGCTGCCCGTGGGGTGGCTGGACTCATCCTTGAAGTACAACTCGATACCCGGCAGCCCCGGCAATGGCAAAGGGATCAGGTGCGTGTCGGCGCTACGCTGGAAGTCCGCTTCAATGATGCGAATGGCTTCACGGGCCCAGGTACGGTGGTCACTCATAAGATGGGTCTCTAAGGATTTCAGCCCGAATCTTAAGGGGTTTCCTACACTGCACACAGATACAGTGACGACTCAATTAGACACACAATTGCTAGGCTTTGGCGGCCTGCCGATCCTGAGCGCCGCTTATAACAAATAAGAATATAACTTTTGTTTTAACAACTAACGGTACGGGTTAGGGTACCCATCTATTGAACCTTGAATGGGAGAGCATCCCTTGCCTCTGCGTAGCACTTTCACCCGTTTCTTCCAGCTGGAAGCCGCCAGCGGCCTGTTGTTGATCGCCGCCGCCGCCCTGGCGCTGATCATTAACAACTCACCGTTGTCGCACCTGTATAACGCTTTTCTTGACGTACCAGTGGTGGCACAGGTCGGCGCGCTGAAAATCGCCAAACCCGCCCTGCTGTGGATCAACGATGGCCTGATGGCTCTGTTCTTCCTGCTGATCGGCCTGGAAGTGAAGCGAGAACTCCTCGACGGTCACCTGTCCAAGCCATCGCAAGTGGTATTGCCCGGTGCCGCCGCCATCGGCGGCATGGTCGTACCGGCGCTGATCTATTGGGCGATCAACAAGGATTACCCCGCCGCGATGTCCGGCTGGGCGATCCCCATGGCCACCGATATCGCCTTTGCCCTGGGCGTCCTGGCGCTGCTGGGCAAGCGCGTGCCGGTGTCGCTGAAACTATTCCTGATGACCTTGGCCATCATTGATGACCTGGGCGCCATCATCGTCATCGCGCTGTTCTACTCCGCCGATCTGTCCGGTGCCTCCCTGGCAGGTGCGGGCGCTTGCCTGATTGCCTTGATCGCCATGAACCGCCTGGGTGTGATCAAGCTTGGGCCCTACCTGATCATCGGCCTGATCCTGTGGGTCTGTGTGCTCAAGAGTGGCGTGCATGCCACGCTGGCCGGTGTGACCCTGGCATTCTGCATCCCGATGCGCACCAAGAATGCCGAACCCTCGCCCCTGCTTACCCTGGAGCATGCACTGCATCCGTGGGTGGCCTACGGCATCCTGCCATTGTTCGCGTTTGCCAATGCCGGCGTGTCCCTGGCGGGCGTCAGCCTGGACAGCTTCACCCATCACGTGCCCATGGGTATCGCCGCAGGCTTGCTGATCGGCAAGACCATCGGCGTATTCGGCCTCACCTGGCTAGCCATCAAGACCGGCCTCGCCGCCCTGCCCAGTGGCGCCAACTGGGGCCAGGTGTTCGGTGTAGCGATCCTGTGCGGCATCGGCTTCACCATGAGCCTGTTCGTCGGTTCCCTGGCCTTTGTGCCGGGCGCCAGCGAATTCGCGGGTGAAGACCGAATGGGGATCCTGACCGGGTCGATCCTGGCGGCGTGTATCGGCTATGCGGTAACGGCCATGACAAGTCGCAAGAAAGCCTGAGCCCTTTGCGGGAGCCGGTAATCGGCTCCTCCTTTCCCTTCTACTTATTCAGCTCATTCCTCGTCACTTCGCAGATCTAACCTACATCCCCCCTCCTCGGCTTGCCATAACGTCGCGCTTCCGACTTTTGCGTCGGACCTCGTTATGCACAAAGCCAGGAGGGCGCAATGAAAAACAAGGATGTAATGGTCTGGCGATGCTACGGGACTGGAACCGGTGGCTATCGGCTACTGGAACCCATGAATGAGGCGGAACTGGCAGCCCGTGAAGCGGCACAGCAACAAGACCTTAGCGTGATGATCAACCGACAGGTCACGCTGGAGGCACTTCTTGAAGTTAAACCACCGCCCACGCCGCCGCCCAATCCAGGCTGCGTATTTACCAAGTCCTGCCATTTGCCGGACGCCATCATCGACTATCAAGATCCAACCGGTCATGTGCCACTGGATCGCCTCAGCGATTATGGCGAATTCGCACTCTTGGGAGGGCGCGAATCAGACGACTCAGGCCTGCTGCCCCTTGGCAAGATAAGTGGTAGCCCACTGCCTGCGGGGCTTGGGGCGCTGGCGTTGGGTGGTACTGCGACAGCAGACAGCCTGGCGGCAATCGCCACGGCGAGCGCCGGCACCCTAGGTACAGCATTTCTGGCAGGCGTCATCGCCTTGGTCTGGCCTTCCAGCCTCGGTGACAGCGCGCTCTACACCGAGGAGCAACTGCGCGCCATGACGAGGGCGCGAACACGGCTTCGCTTGCACATCGAGCAACAAGACGACGGTGCACTCAAGGCGTATGCCTTCTACACCGGGAAGCATCGCGACTGGGAGATGGTCGATGTGGTGCAGTTTCAGATGCGTGAAACGCAATACGTGGCCGACTTGGGAGACAGCGTCGAGTTGATCTGGACACCCGCCATTGACCCCGCGAACACGCTTGGCATACCGCAACTGGAGGCAGCGCCATCCACACCACACATATGGGTGTACCCCGCGAACGAAAAAGCCGCGAACATCATTGTCGACCCGATTTATCCACCGGATTACAAAGATTTTATTCTGGTGTTCCCAGTAGGCTCGGGCGTTAAACCGCTTTATATCGTCGTAAGCTGGAAGTATGAAGACGCGCCCTATCACAGCAAGAAGGGAAACTCGGTTAAGAGCAAAAGGCCGGAAAACGGATTAGATTCACTAAATAATTCGATAGAGGTTAATCCTCCTAATTCTCGTAGACGCATAGCTATTGATCCACATACCAAAGAGTTCGTGGTAATTGACCGCACTGCCGAAGGTGCATATCACGCCCACGTAAGACCGTGGGGTGAGCTGAGGCAAGATATGAAAAATGCCCTGATCAAGTCGGGGAAAACTAACCGAAAAGGTAAAATTTTGGGAGACAGCAAATGACCATGCGATACCACGACCCGTCCTTGGACCGCGATGAAGCCGTACGCTTTTTAGCTACCCCAGATCCAAACAAAGTGACAGAAGCACTGATCTCAATTGGGTTGAATGAAATGGACTCAACATGGGCTCAAGAAACCTGCCTTCAATTTGTCACCAACCCTGACGATGACATCGCATCAGCCGCCATCATCGCAATCGGCCACATTGCACGTAGGTTCGGTGAAGTAGAAATAACCAAAATTTCTGCATCATTCGAACAGGCAAAGCGTAGATCCCCTTCTCTATCTGGCGTAGTTGACGACGCACTTGGCGACATCGAGATGTATACATAGCCATTAACCGGCTACCCGACTGAGGGTGTTCACAGTGGCACCGGATAAATGAAAATGCGTTATCACGATCCAGACTTGAGCCATGACGAAGCCATAAGGGACCTCGCCACCGGCGACACTGAAAAAGCAACGACGGCGCTGATTTCCATCGGGCTTAACGAAACAGATGGTACCTGGGCTCAAGACACGTGCCTGACGTATGTTAAGCGTGACGACTCAATGATTGCATCGGCGGCGATTGTTGCAATTGGGCACATCGCACGTCGATTCGGAGCGCTGGACATGACCAAGGTCTCTCCAGCATTGCAGCAGGCAGAGCGCAAAGATCCCTCCCTTAGAGGAGTCATAGGAAGTGCACTCGACGACATCGAGATGTTCACCTAGGCCCAAGCCGCTACGCTGCCGGGTATTGCTTAACAGTGGCGCTGCGCAACCACAGCGCTATCTACCCATACCCTTGCTCCAATCCCCTAAAGACTTCCCCCCTGCCGCCGATTATCTGTTGTGGCGATCTCGCTGTCCCTCCTAGGGACACCCGCTCCACCTTGTTCTCCAACGCGTCTCCAGCCCGAGCGACAATCCCATGTTCCTGAGAAATATAAGAATCGCAGCCAGGGCCTTCATCGGCTTCGCTGCTATTGCGTCACTGAGTGTGTTTCTCGGTCTGTTCGCCCTCAAGCAGATCGGCGAAGTGCAGTCCCAGGCTGCCGACATACAGAATAACTGGCTGCAGCGGGTCCGGCTGCTGGCCCTGGCCAATGCTTCGCTCGACCGTTTTCGCCTGGGGGAAATGGCGCACATCCTGTCCTCTAGCGATGCAGACATGCAGACCTACGAAGAAAAATCCGCCGGCCGCCTGAAAGCGGTCAAAGAGCAGTTGGCGCAATACGCAGCCCTCCTGAACACCGCCGAGGAAAAATCTCGTCTCGATGTGTTCAACCAGAGCCTGGACGCGTATGCGCAGAACCACACCGAGATGCTCAAGCGCTCACGTTCAGGCGACAAGGCCGGCGCCCGCGACTTTCTCAACAGCATTCGAGAAAGCTACGAGCACATGACCAAGAACTTTGACCAACTGATCGACCTCGCCAACAAAGGCGCGGAACAAGCCGGCCTGACCTCCGTGGATGCTTATCAACACGCCATGAAAGGCATCGCGCTCGTCATCCTGCTGGTGAGTGGTGGCACCGTACTGGTTGCCTGGCTGCTGACCCGAAGCATTACCCGCCCCATCAATGAAGCGGTGCAGGTCGCCGAAACCATCGCCAAGGGCGACCTGACCCAGCCCATCAACCCGACGGGCAATGACGAGGCCACTCGCCTGCTCAGGGCGCAGGAGACCATGCGTAACAATCTGGTGCAGACTTTGCGGCAGATTACCGGCTCATCCAGCCAACTCGCCGCAGCCGCCGAAGAACTGAATGCCGTGACCGCCGAAGGCAGCCGCGACTTGCAGCAGCAACATGGCGAAATCGAACAAGCCGCCACTGCCGTCACCGAGATGACTACCGCGATTGAGGACGTCGCCAGGAACGCGGCTTCAACCTCCGACCTCTCCCAAGAGTCGCGCAGCATTGCCTTGAAAGGCCAGCAGCGCATGGTCGAAGCCCTGGATGCCATCCAGGCCCTGACCCGTGGCGTTGAAGTCAGCTCCGAGCAAGTGGGCAGCCTGGCCGAACAGGCCAAGGATATCGGCAAGGTGCTGGATGTCATCCGCACCATCGCCGAACAAACCAACCTGCTGGCGTTGAACGCGGCCATCGAAGCCGCCCGTGCCGGTGAAGCCGGTCGCGGTTTTGCCGTGGTTGCCGACGAAGTTCGCGCCCTGGCCCATCGCACCGCTCAATCGACCCAGGAAATCGAGCAGATGATCGGCAGTATCCAGTCCAACACTGCCAGCACCGTCAAGACCATGCTCGACAGCAGCAGCATGACCCAGCAAACCCTGTCACTGGCCGAGCTGGCACAACAGGCACTGGCGGATATCCTGATGGCCAATAATGAGATCAACGACCGAAACCTGGTCATCACCACCGCTGCGGCCGAGCAAGCCGACGTTGCGCGGGCGGTTGATCGCAACTTGCTGAATATCCAGCAGTTGTCGATTCAATCCGCGGAGGGCTCGACCCAAACCACCAGTGCTTCCCAGTCCCTCGCCAGCCTGGCGCATGAATTGAATACGATGGTGAAGCACTTTCAGGTCTGAAATCGGGACGCAGAAAACCAAAAAGCCGCCTCGGTCTAAACCGAGGCGGCTCACTTTTCAGACTCACAAACGTTGGCCACCACTCGTCACCGAACCTTGCACGCCCCCTTGAGCGACGGTAGGATTTCGCCCATGTCATCGCGTCCTATGAGTATGCGGAGTCCAGCTTAAAATCTGCTTCGCAATAAAAAACCGCCCTACTAAGGCGGTTTTTTATTGCCTGCTTTTTCGTCATTTACGAAAAGCCTCACGCTTGAACGTTTCTCATAAAAAGTCTCGCACCAAGATACAAAAACCCCAACCGGTCACCCGGTTGGGGTTTTGTGTTTCTACAACCGATGCTTACTGAGAAACGCGGCTTTGACCGTTAACGCTCATGATGCGCACGCGTTGGCCGATGCGGAAGATTTCATTCGGGTCAACGGCCTGGACGTAGGCGCGCATGCTGCCGTCGTCTTCGCGAACGGTGATTTCGACGCCTTGGGTGCGGGTCAGGCCTTCTTCGGCGGCGGAACCCAGCAAGCCGCCGGCAACGGCACCGATAACACCGGTGACGATACTGCCACGGCCACCGCCGATAGCACTGCCGCCGACGCCACCCACCACTGCACCGGCCACGCTGCCGATTGGGGTCTTGGTGCCTTCGATTTTCACTGGACGCAGGGATTCGATGGTACCCATGCGAACGGTCTGTACACGACGCGCGTCATCACGGGAGTACGAGTCGCCGGTCAGACTCGAGGCGCAGCCACCCAACAGCAACGACAGGGTGGTAAAGCAGGCAACTAGTAAAACGGACTTACGCATAGCATCAACTCCAAAGGACAGGGTTTCATTAAACGCTGCGACTCGACGCCTGTCACGGCAAGCCGGGCAGAAAATTGCTTTCATTCAGCCTGAGTACAGACTGCCAGCACCATAGAAACCGACGAATGGTAGCATTTACGCTGTTCCAAGAGAGCGTTATGGACGCGTTCATCCGTGTTGCGGCACGCTCGAAAACACCTGAAGCCTCGTGATTCGAGGCTTCGGCGTGGAGGATCGAGCGTCAGGAAGAAAAAGCTCAGGGAGCCAGGCGCTCGCGCACCCAGTCGGTGCCTTGCAGGCGATAGTTCAGGCGGTCATGCAGGCGGCTGGCGCGGCCCTGCCAGAACTCGATGCGTTCCGGCAAAAGCCGGTAACCACCCCAATGCTCCGGGCAATCGGGCTGGGTATCGCTGAAGCGTTGCTCGGTGGCCTTGAGCAAGTCCTGCAGTTCTTCGCGGTCACGAATGACCTTGCTCTGCGGGGACGCCCATGCCCCCAGGCGGCTGCCCAATGGGCGAACCTGGTAATAGGCATCGGACTCCTCCGGCGTGACCTTCACCACCCGCCCTTCGATACGCACCTGGCGCTCCAGGGTCGGCCAGAAGAACGTCATGGCCGCAAAGGGCCGCGCCGCAAGTTGTTCACCCTTGGCGCTCTGATAATTGGTGAAGAAAGTAAAGCCCTGCGCATCCAGGCCCTTGAGCAGCAGGATGCGACAGTGCGGGCGACCTTCCTGGTCAACCGTAGCCAAGGTCATGGCATTGGCCTCCACCGGTGGCTGCTCGGTTTTCACCGCATCGCCAAACCATTGGTGGAACAGGGCAAACGGCTCGTGCGGAGCCTGGGCCTCACTCAAACCGTCCCGTGTGTAGTCACGGCGCATATCGGCCAGTGCCTGGGTCATGCGGCTTTATCCTTCTGGTTCAGCGAATCAGTTTTTTGCCTGGTCGTTCGAAGCCGGTGCCGCGGCTTTGGCTGCAGGCTTTTTGGCTGCAGGCTTGGCCGCAGCTTTCTTGGCAGCAGGTTTGGCGGCCGCTTTCTTGGTCGAAGCCTTTTTCGCCGGCGCTGCTTTTTTAGCGGCCGGGGCCACGGGTGCCGGAACGTCCTGCACAGCGATCATTTCAGCCTTCGGCGGGTTAGCCGAGTTGTACTTGCTCAGCAAGGCCAGCATGGTGGTGCGCTGGGTGAACATGATTTCCATGCGACGGTTCAGGGCGCGGCCCTGGTTGCTGTCGTTGGCGGCACGCGGCATCAGGTCACCCATGCCACGCAGCATCAGGCGGTCTTGCTTCAAGCCGCTGAGGCTGAAAATCGAGGCGATGGATTGTGCGCGTTCCTTGGTCAGGGCCTGGCTTTGCGGTTCGGCACCGTTGGCGTCGACGTGACCCAGTACCAGCACGGCGGTCTTCGGGTCGCCCTCTACGGCCTTGGCAACACGGGTGAATGGGCCCAGGGTCACCGGCAGCAGCATCGCCGGGCGTTTCGGGTTATAGGACCCGTCCACCGGCGCAATGATCACCAACACGTTGTCACGGCGCTCAAGTTGCAGGTTGCTGTCTTTGATCGCGGTGCGCAGGCGCGGCTCGTAGTCGTCGAGCCAGGCTTGGGTGATTTTCGGGTCAGGCATCGGCACGTTGGTCACATCGACCTTGGCCAGTGGTTTTGGCTTGCTTTCGAACGGCCACCACCAGTGAGCTTCGTCGGTCTTGGCAACGGCAGGTGCTGCAGCCGGGGTTGCTGCCGGAGTGGCGGCCTTGAGGTCGGCCTTCAGGTCGGCCTTGGCGTCCGCAGCTTTTTCGTCGGCGCTTTTGGAAAAGAACGGCCACCAGCTGGAACCGGTCTCGGCCTTGGCTACCGGGGCAGGCGCTGGAGCGTCGGCTGCAGCGGCCACAGGTGCGGCAGGCTTGGCGCCGGCGGCAGGCTTGGCATCCGGTTTGGCGTCGGTTTGGCTCACTGCGTCCTTGGTAGCAGCCTTGTCAGATCCAAATGACCACCAATGCCCACCTTCGGCATCATTCTGTGGAGTTTGTGCGCAACCAGTAATAGTGAGGCACAGCGCCAGTGCCAAGGACTTGTTCGATAACATGAGATATCCACAAAATGAGAAAAAACCGGAGGGTCTGGATGACCCGTTAAACAGACACTTAATGAACATTTAAGTTACGTCATTTCGTTCAGCGTCTTCTTATACGTGCCTTTGTAACAAAAAATTGTGAAACAGCAAGCGGTTTACAGACAACCGGCCAATATTCCGACCAACTTCTGCGCACGCGGGTCCATAAGTACATAGGGCCCCAACGTATTAGTCACAAAACCGAACGCTACATCATGTTCCGGATCGGCAAAACCCACCGAGCCTCCCGCCCCAGGGTGCCCAAACGCACGCGGGCCAAGGCCGAAGCTCGCGTTGGGCAACTGCGGTTGATCCAACATGCAACCCAGGCCGAAACGGGTTTGGGTCAATAAGGTTTTATCCGGCCCGATACTGTGTTCACGGGTCAATTGTTCGAGCATGTCGCTTTCCAGCAAACTACCGTCCAACAAACCGCTATAAAACCCTGCCAGGCTTCGTGCATTACCGTGACCATTTGCCGCTGGCTGCTGCATGCGTCGCCATTCAGGCTTATTAGTGCTGGTGAGAATAGAGGGTGGATTGGCGAATGCACGCGTTGTCAGTGCCGCAGGTTCGCGCATCATTACTTGCAACAACCTTTGTGCCGCTTCATCGCCCATGTTGCCTTTGCTGCGCGCTATATGGGCGACACGATAAAACTCTGCGTCCGCCAACCCCACATGGAAGTCCAGGCCCAACGGTCGTGCAACCCGCGCCACGATGGATTCCCCAGGCCCACGCCCATCGGCGCGGCGCAGCAGTTCGCCTACCAGCCAGCCGTAGGTGATAGCTTCATAGCCATGCCCTTGGCCGGGCGTCCACCACGGGGCCTCGGCTGCCAGGGTGTCGACCATCAACTGCCAGTCATACAGGGCTTCGGCAGGCAGCATTTCGCGGATCGCCGGCAACCCGGCCTGGTGACTGAGCAACTGGCGAAGGGTAATCATCTCCTTGCCCGCCGCGGCAAACTCGGGCCAGTAATCGGCCACGGGGGCATCCAGCTTCAGCTTGCCCTCGGCCACCAGTTGCAACGCCGTGACGGCGGTGAAGGTCTTGGTGCAGGAGAACAGGTTGACGATGGTGTCGCTGTGCCAGGCCTCGGCCCCGTCCTTGTCGGCAGTGCCGGCCCACAGGTCGACGACGGTTTCGCCACCGATCTGGATGCACAGCCCCGCACCTCGTTCCTGCGGGTCATCGAACAACGCGGCAAACGCTTCGCGTACCGCTTCGAACTGGAGTTCGTAATGACCCTGAATCTGCACCTGCGCGCCCTCGAAAAACACCGTAAAAAGTGGCCGACATTGTTCCAGCCATTGTGGCTTTTGTGAACCCGTCAACGCTCAATCAGTGACCATTTCCAGAGTGCCCGCCGGCATGCCCGGCGCCCTGTCCCGCACCTTTGCCGTCGTGCCCCGACTTGCCGCCTTCACTTTCACGCACTGCGCTGTCCGCCTTGGCTTTCAGCGCCTCCTTGCCCAGTTGGTCGACGGCCGCCAGGTTACTTTTACGCACACTTTCGACAAAACCCTGGTACGGCACGTCAGTGATGCCGACGAGGCCGAAGTGGCCGTTCTCCCCGTCCAGCAGTCGGCCGGTCACCGGTTGATCCAGGTACTGGAACCAGTGCACACCGACAATCGATGGTTCAGCCATGGCCTGCTTGAGGAAGGTGCCGTACGCCGAGCCGCGGTCTTCTTCCTTGGCCAGTTGCGTTACGCCACCCCAGAACGGCCCCCGGTCCGCCGAGCCGAAATTGAACTCCGTGATCAACACCGGCTTATCCAGAGCGCGCAAGGCGGCGAAGTCATAACCGTCCTGAGGCTTGAGCGTGTACATGTTGAAACTCAGCACATCGCAATACTGGGCGCAGGACGCCACGGCTTCCGGGGTGCTCACGGCGTAACGCCCGCCCAGCAGCAACTGGTTGGGCGCGTGCCATTTCAGCGAGTCGGAAATGGTCTTGAAGTAGGCGTCGGCGAAGGTCTTCTGGAAATATTTGAAGTCAGCTTCGATTTCCGGGTGTTCAGGGCTCGGCAGCGGCGGCTCGAAACCGGGATCTTCCATCAGCTCCCAGCCGGACAGGTGGATGCCCCAGGCTTTCGAAAGCCCCTCTTCGTTGCGGTACTTGTCGCGCAATTGCTTGAGGAACGCACGCTTGGCCGGTACGTCGGTGGTCATGCGCAACGTGCCGTAGGCCAGGGCGTAACGCGCCTTCGGGTCATCCCCCGGGCCGGCCCAGGCCAGTTCGTTGTCGGCGAAATAACCGATCAACCACGGGTCATCACGATGATCGCGGGCGGCAATGGCCACGGCACGCTCGGTGGCCATGGCGAAACGCGGGTCGAACGGATCGGGCATGCCGCCCCACCAGTCGGTGCCAGTGCTGATGCTGGCATAATCACCGACGATCGACAGCGGCAAGGTGTAAGGCACGCGGTCGGCGCTGGCCAGGTCCGGGTCGCTCCAGTTGCCCACGGTGTTGAAACCCCAGGCTTGCAGGCGATCCAGGGTGTGGGTCACCCAACGCTTCTGGTCGAAACCTTGGGTATCGTAGGTCCGTTGCAGGTTGGCGCCGTAGAAATCGTACCAACGCCCGGCCGCGAAGCCGCGCCCCTCGCCCGAGCCGTTGCCGGTGCGGTTATCGGCGCTGCCGTAGTACTTGTCGAAGGGCTCGCCGGCCTTGGGCAACGCGGCGAACATCCATTCACGGCCAGCCACGTAGGTCTGGCTGTTATCCGGTGCGACGGTGTTGACGCCCAAGGAGTAGAACGGGTGACCTTCCGGCGTCACCAGGTACCAGCGCCCGTCGCGCTTCTCGGTGCGGAAAAAGCCGCTGGCCTCGAATGCCGGGCCTTTGTTCCAGCCGCCGTAGCGGTCCAGGGACGCTTTGTCACGCTCCGCCAGCCAGCCCTTGAGTTGCTGCTGCTCCTTGGCGGCCGCGGCCTTGAGTTGCTCGTCGCTGCCGACCTTTTCCGGCCAGCGCGCACGCGTGGACTGGCCATAGGCATCCACCAGGTCACTGTAGGCCGCCTTCAATACCGGCTCGCTGTCCTGCACACCAAAACGTTCCAGCAGGATACTTTGGGCCGCATTGGGCTTGATCATCGACAGTGTCACCGATGCCACCTGGCTGCGGTCGACGTCACCGGCGCTGGCGGCGAGCAGCACACGCTGGCCGTCCACGGTGATCGGCATCGGCGGGCCGGCCTTCATGCCCTGGCTCAGCGGCGAATTGGCCTGCAACGGGATCAACAGGGTCTGGGCCGGGCCGGCCGGCAGATCGATACGGCTGACCAGGGTCTTGCCATCGGTACTCTGCACTTTGACGTAGAGCGTCAATGCCCAGTCCATGGCGCTTTGGATGCGCAGGCTCATGGCACTGCTCTGGGACCAGTCCCAGACGCCGGACTGCGGGCTGAGCACCAGGCTCGGTTCAGCGGCGGGGTTGAAGGTGATGCGGCGCAACACCTCGCCTTCGGGGGTTTGCTCGGCGTTGTATTGCGGCAGGCTGGCGTCCTGGGTCGCCACCTTGACCACGTCGGCAGGCCGGACGAAGTTGAACAGCGTTTGTTGCCCGGCAGGCGCGGCCATCAAGGGCGCAGCGAACAGCAGGGCAAAAAGGGCAGGCAGCGTGCGAATCATACGAACAAGGCTCTCCAATCGGCCGGTGAATGGCCTGATGACTTAAATCGACAGCGACGACATAGACCACGAAATGGGCGAATTCGCCCACAGTGGCTTAAGAAATTTCGCGCCTGAATGGTGGCAAGGCATTCAGAATGGCCTTGCCGTAGCGCTGGGTGACCAGGCGACGGTCAAGCAAGGTGATGGTGCCCCGGTCCTGCTCCGTGCGCAGCAAGCGCCCGCAGGCCTGCACCAGTTTGAGGGAGGCATCCGGCACCGAGATTTCCATGAACGGGTTGCCGCCCCGGGCTTCGATCCATTCTGCCAGGGCCGCTTCAACCGGGTCATCCGGCACCGAGAACGGGATCTTGGCGATGACCACGTGTTCGCAATAGGCGCCGGGCAAGTCCACGCCTTCGGCGAAACTGGCCAGGCCGAACAGCACGCTGGAATCGCCGCCATCGACCCGGGCCTTGTGTTTGTTCAGGGTTTCCTGCTTGGACAGGTTGCCCTGGATAAACACCTGCTTGCGCCAGTCACGATCCAGGCCGTCGAACACATCCTGCATCTGTTTACGCGAGGAGAACAGCACCAGGGTGCCACGTGAACCCTCTACCAGTTCCGGCAGGTCACGGATGATCGCTGCCGTATGCCCTGCCGCATCCCGTGGGTCGGCCTTGAGGTCCGGCACCCGCAGCACACCCGCATCGGCGTGATGGAACGGGCTCGGCACCACTGCGGTGACGGCTTTTTTCGGCAGGCCGGCGCGCATGCGGAAGCGGTCGAAGGTGCCAAGGGCGGTCAGCGTGGCCGAGGTCACCAGGCAGCCGTAGGCCACGTTCCACAGGTTGCGGCGCAGCATTTCGGCGGCAAGGATGGGGCTTGCGTTGACCTCGATATCGAACAACGCACCGCTTTCCGACAAGGTGAGCCAACGGGCCATGGGCGGGTTGTCTTCCGGGTCTTCGACGGTAAAGGCGGTCCATAACTCCCAGTTGCCCTGGGAACGGGACAACAGGCTGCCAAACAGGGGGTACCACTCTTCGGCCTGGTTGCTGGCGATCCCGATGTTGACCTCGCCATCCATCCCCTCCTTGAGCAAATCGGTCAGGCGGGTGAACAGGTCAGTCAAGCGTGAAAAGCCCTTTTTCAGTTCGATGCCCATTTCGCGCATATGCTCGGGGATCAACCCGCCGACAAAGCGATGGCGTGGGCGCTCGCGGCCCTCCACGTCTTCGCCGGGCTTGAAGTCGGCGACCTGTTCGCAGGCGCTGAACATGAATTGCTGCTGGGTCTTGATCTCCCGCGCCAGCTCCGGCACCTGTTCGATCAACTTGCCCAGGTCGCCAGGCAACGGGTGCTGGGCCAGCAGCTTGGTGAGGTTCTTGGCGGTGGTTTCCAGCCAGTCGGCGGTGGAACGCAGACGCGTGTAATGGGCGAAGTGGCCGATGGCCTTGTCCGGCAGGTGGTGGCCCTCGTCGAAGACGTAGAGCGTGTCGCGCGGGTCCGGCAGCACGGCGCCGCCGCCCAGGGCCAGGTCGGCCAGGACCATGTCGTGGTTGGTGACGATCACATCGACCTTGCCCATGCCTTCGCGGGCCTTGTAGAAGGCGCACTGGCCGAAGTTGGGGCAATGACGGTTGGTGCACTGGCTGTGGTCGGTAGTCAGGCGTGCCCAGTCGGCGTCTTCCAGGGCGGTGGGCCAGCTGTCGCGGTCGCCGTCCCATTTGTTGCCGGCCAGTTTCTCGATCATGCTGGTAAACAGCTTCTGGCTGGCTTCATCGACTTCGATCTTGAAGCCTTCTTCTTCGAACAGTTGCGCAGTGGCGGTTTGGGCATGGCCTTCCTGCAACAACACGTCGAGCTTGGACAGGCACATGTAGCGGCCACGCCCTTTGGCCAGGGCGAAGCTGAAGTTCAAGCCGCTGTTGCGCATCAGGTCGGGCAGGTCTTTGTAGACGATCTGTTCTTGCAGGGCGACGGTCGCGGTGGCGATCACCAGGCGCTTGCCGGCGGCCTTGGCGGTGGGGATCGCAGCCAGGCTGTAGGCGACGGTCTTGCCGGTACCGGTTCCGGCCTCGACGGCCACGACCGCAGGCTCACCTTCGCGGCGGCCTTCGTCGTCGGTGTCGATATCCCCGAGGACCTTGGCCACTTCGGCGATCATCAGGCGCTGCCCGTACCGCGGTTTCAAGCTCTTGGCTTCGAGAAAACGCGAATAGGCGCCCTGGATCGTGGTTTTGAGTTCAGTGCTGATCATGAATAGTCGGGCGCAAAAAACGCTGGATAAATTTTCAGTGGTTCGGATCGGCCGCTATCATAACCCGCTAATTAATCCCGCGCAGAACGGAGTACCACAATGACCGTGTTTAGCCTCGCTTATACCCTGCATGTATTGGCCGCCCTGATCTGGGTCGGCGGTATGTTTTTCGCCTGGATGATCCTGCGTCCCGCCGCCATGGCGGCACTTGAGGGCCCCGCCCGGCTCAAGTTGTGGGCAAATGTGTTTCAACGTTTTTTTGTGTGGGTCTGGGTCGCGGTGCTGGTTTTGCCGATCAGCGGTATCGGCCTGCTGCAACTGCGCTTCAACGGCTTTGAGACGGCGCCGCGCTATGTGCAGGTGATGATGGGGTTGTACCTGGTGATGACGGCACTGTTTATCCGTATCCAGGCACTGAAGCTACCGTCATTGCGCGCGGCGGTGGCCGCTGAGGACTGGCCGGCGGGCGCAGCGGTGTTGGGGCAGATCCGCAGGCTGGTGGGCATCAACCTGATCGTCGGGTTGGTGGTAGTGGCGATCGCTTCGGCCCGGCCGCTCCTGTAGTGAGCGGGCTTGCCCGCGCTGGGCGGCGAAGCCGCCCTAAAACCAGACACCTCGGTCTCTCTGAAACACCGCGGCGTTCTTATTGGGGCGGCTTCGCCCCCCAGCGCGGGGCAAGCCCGCTCACTACAGGCGTTGGATGGTGACGGTACCTGCGGGCCCGGCCGGCCCCGGCTGGCCTTCCAGCCCTGGCCGGCCCTTGTCGCCACCCTCGGCGCGGTACACCAGGCAGCCTTTGGCTTGCCCACCTTTGCCGGGTTTGCCTGCCGTACCGGCCGCGCCACCCGCCCCGCCATCCACCCAGACCTTGATCTGTTGCGCCGGGTAGCTTTGCGGCAGCTCCACTCGCACCTGCGCACCCGCCGCACCCGGCAGGCCATCGCCACCGTTATCACCGTTGGCCCCGCGCCCGGCCGAACCCCAAGTACAACCCGGGTCCACGCCGTTGGCGCCATCCAGGCCGGCATAGCCCTGGGCTCCGGCGCCACCCCGCGCATCCACCGACAACTCGTCGGCGGTCAAGGCATCGATGCGCAAGGTCAGGTCACGCCCCGCCTTGGCAGGGCGCTCATGGGTGCCGGGGGCGCCGCGCGAAGTGATCTGGCTGCCATGCTCCAGTTGCGCGTGGCGTACCTGCAATTGCAACCCTGTATTGCCCGGGGCGATGGCGATACGGGCCTCACGCCCCAAGTGCAGTTCATCTACCGAAACCTGGCTGATAGAGGCCGGAATCAATAGCGTGCCGTAGTCCGCCACACTCAAGCGCTCCAGCTGCAAAACGCTGGTGCTGCTGGGCAGACGCATCAAGGAATTGGTTTCGACGCTGACGCTCTGGGCCAGAGCAATGGGGCTGGCCAACAAGGCCAACAGGAAAACCTTACGCATGAATGGCCTTCTTATTTTGTGCATGGACGGACGCACAGTAACGACTTCTACAGGCGATATGCCAGTGAAGGATAAAAAAAGCCGTGATTTCGACGAAGATCGCCAGCCAGGCCCCTGTGGTTGACACAGGGGCCTGGGCTGTCAGCGGTTGATCTGGATTTCCACGCGGCGGTTCAAAGCGCGGCCTTCAGCGGTTTTGTTGTCGGCCACCGGATGGCTTTCACCCGCACCGCTCACCGAGACGAAATTGCTGCGCGGCACGCCCTGGCTGATCAAGTACTCGACGACCGAATGCGCGCGTTTTTCCGAGAGTTTCTGGTTGTAGGCGTCTTTGCCGACACTGTCGGTATGCCCGCTGACGCGCAGTTGCGCACCAGGCGCTTCTTTTTTCAGGCGAGTGGCAATGACGTCCAGCTTGGTTTTGTCCGCGGCGGTCAGCTTGGCCGAATCGAACTGGAAGTGCACATCACGGATCACGATGGTTTCTTCCTTGACGACGACCACCTCCTCCACCACCGCCGGCTGCACGACAGGCGGGCAACCATTGGCATCGACCTGTACGCCTTTAGGTGTGCCCGGGCACTTGTCGCGGCTGTCCGGCACCCCATCGCCATCTTCGTCGCCATCGCCGTGCACCCAGCAATAGGCACCCGCCATACCGCCGACCAGCAGTGCACCATAGCCTGCGTAGGCCGAGCTTTCAGTTGCACCGATAGCCGCACCGGTCACGCCACCGACGGCGGCACAAGTGGGCCAATCGGTTTTTTGCAAACCTGCGCAACCTGTCAATACTCCGGTTAGCAGAACCAAGGGTAGAGCTGTCCGCATGATGCTCATCTGATTTCTCCTGAGGGGATCGGCGGGGGCCGATGGGTGGAGTAAAGACCGCTCTTTTCATCTGCGCCAGTACGCCACACCCCCGTATTCATTGAGGATCGACGCAGTTGCTCGGGTTTTCGCGCCCACCCGCTCTAGGCCCGCACGCTCAGCCGCGCTAGTCTCTACAGTCCTGATGTGAGGATCTGTGATGACCGCCGGTATTTCTTCTCGTACACCCCAGCAAGCCTTGGCTGCCCTGCTTGACCTGCATGCTCCGAAACGCCTGCTGCTATTGGGGGCCAGCCAGTTACCGGCGCTGGACGCCTTCAAGCAGGCGCATCCCGATACCCAGGTGTTTTGCGCCGCTCCAGGGCCATTGCCGCCAGAGCTGGCCACGCAGCGGTTTGACCTGGCCCTGGTGGTCGACTGCCTGGAGCACCTGTCAAAACCGCAGGGCCTGACCCTGCTCGGAGGCATTCGCAACCTCAATGCCAGCCGTATTGTGGTGCTGGTGGATCTGAGCGTCTGCGGCTGGAAAGAAACCGACTTCTTCTCCCTGGCCCTGCAGGCCGGCGAGCGGTTCCAGCGCGACGAGCAGGTGCTGACGCTGTTCACCTATGATCTGCTTGACTATAAACAGGTGCCGGACTGGCTCAACGCCCGCTTCTGGGCCAACCCGGAAAACTTCGGAAAGTATTGGTGGTAACCCTATGAGCACATCCATTTGCCCTTGCGGCAGCGGCAACCTGCTGGATGCCTGCTGCGGCCACTATCACGCAGGCCATCCGGCGCCTTGCGCCACCGCGCTGATGCGCTCGCGCTACAGCGCCTATGTGCTGGGCCTGGTGGATTACCTGGTGGCCACCACCCTGCCCGCGCAACAGGCCGGCCTGGACCGCGCGGCCATCGCCGCCTGGAGTGCCCAGAGCACCTGGCTGGGCCTCGAAGTGGAAAACTCCGAGGTGTTTGGCGGCCAACCGGAACACGCCTTCGTGACCTTTACAGCACGCTGGCATGACAGCACCGGCGAACACAGCCACCGTGAGCAATCTTCTTTCGTACAGAACGAGGGACGCTGGTACTTCATCGATCCGACAGTTGAGGTGAAGGCCGGGCGTAATGATGTATGTTTGTGCGGCAGCGGACAGAAGTTCAAGAAGTGTTGCGCAAGCTACCTTTAATCACCTGACAGGGATAACGCCATGCTTCGGATTTACAGCTTGATGCTGGCGTTGACCCTGGGGCTCACCGGCTGTGCTTCGTGGTTCGAGGACGACGCACCACCGCCCCATGTGGCCTTGGTAAAAGTCGAGGTGGTGCGCGCCAAGTTGCTGGAACAGAAGTTCAAACTGTACTTTCGCGTGGACAACCGTGATGACGCCGACCTGACGGTGCGCGGCCTGGTCTACAAGGTCACCCTGGGCAACTTCGTGCTGACCGAAGGCGAATCCAACGAATGGCTGACCGTACCGCCACGCAGCCACAGTTTTTTCCGGGTGACGGTGCGCACCAACCTCTGGCCGCAGGTTCGTGATGTGGTGCAGATGTTGAAAAACCCTACCAAACCCGTGCCCTATCGGCTGGAGGGCGAGTTGAAAACCGGATTATTCATCGGTAATGACGTGCAGGTGGCCCACAATGGCGAGATAATACCCGGCGATTTTATTCCGGAGCGACATCGATGACCCAGCAACCCCATGTCCATGGTCCTGACTGCAACCACGATCACGATCACCATGATCACGACCACGGCCATGTCCACGGCCCGAACTGCGGCCACGCCCACCAGGAGCCGGTACGCAACGCCTTGAAGGACGTGGGTCGCAACGACCCTTGCCCATGCGGCAGCGCGAAGAAATTCAAGAAGTGCCACGGCGCGTAAGCGATTTCCCCTGGCGCCGGCCACACTGAAGATCCAAATGTGGGAGGGGGCTTGCCCCCGATTGCGGAGTGTCAGTCACTGTATCGGCTGACAGACCTGCCGCTATCGGGAGCAAGCCCCCTCCCACAGGTTTGTTCGCACGCCGAATTTCAGGATTTGCGCTGAAATAGCAGCTCCACTTCCAATCCTCTACCCTCGCGGTTTTTCAAGCTCAACCGCCCCTCATGCGCCCGAGCAATCGTGTGCGCAATGCTCAGTCCCAACCCATAGCCACCGGTTTGGGCATTGCGTGAGCCTTCCACGCGATAGAACGGCTCCATCACCTGTGCCAGCTGCTCCTCGGGAATTCCCGGCCCACGGTCGCGAATGATGATCTTCAAGCTGTCCGCCTGGTCCTCGACCCGTACCACCACCTCTTGGCCATAGCGCACGGCGTTTTCCAGCAGGTTCTGCACACAGCGTTTCAGGCTGCGGGCATAACCGGGCAGTGGCTGTTTCGCACGGCCTTCAAGGGTCACGCTTTCCCCCACATCCTGCAGGTCCGCCTGCAAGCTTTGCAGCAACGCATTGATGTCGATGTTCTGCCGCGCCTCGTTGATTTCGCCGCTGCTGACGAAATCCAGGGTACTGGCCACCATGTGCTCCATTTCTTCCAAGTCAGCGCGAAAACGCTCGCGGGTGCGGGTGTCGTCGAGCATTTCCGTGCGCAGGCGCAGACGTGTGATCGGCGAACGCAAGTCGTGGGAAATGGCCGCGAGAAAGCGCGTACGTTCGGCGATATTGGCAATCAGGCGTTGCTGCATGGCGTTGAAGGCCTGGGCCGCCCGACGCACTTCCGTCGGGCCATCCAGCGATAACGGCGGCCGCTGGATGTCGCGGCCCAGCGCTTCGGCGGCCTTGGCCAATGCATTGAGCGGGCGGATCGCCAGGCGTACCGCCACCAGGGCGATCACGACCAGCACCACTACCCGCAGCAAATAGATACGCATCACGTAGTCGAACAGCAGGTCCAGGGGCGATGTGCTCGTCCAGCCTTGTTCCTCGCTGGCGTCCACTTGCAACCAGCGCCCATCGGGCAGGCGCAGGTCGATCAGAAACTGCCCCACCACCGGCCGGGAACCGAGCAGCGTGGAAAGCCCCGCCGTTTGCCCGTCACCATCGACCAGCGACAGGCGCAGCAGGTTCAGGGTTGGGGCATAGCCGGTTTTTTCCGACAGGACTTTCTTGATCAAGCGTTCGGTGGGCAAGTCGCTGTCGGTCAGGGTGCTGACCATATCGCTGGCATGCTCGCTGAGCGTGAGATGAAAGTGCGGGCTGTCGAACAACTGGACCAGTTGATCGGCCTGCGGCGGGTCTCTGTGCACCAGCCGCACCACATCCGCCAGCCGCGTCGCGATCAGCCGCGCCGGAATTTCCAGCACCTGGCCATGGCGTCGGTCGTACCAGATGCTACTGGTCAGGGCCTGGGCCGCGAGCATGCCGCTGACCAGAATCAGCACCAGCCGTCCGAACAACGAGCGCGGCAGCAGCCTCACGACTCCAATACCACATCTTCGGCGGTGAGCATGTAACCCTCGTTGCGCACGGTCTTGATCAACCCCGCCGGCAATTGCGAGCGCAGGCGGCTGACGCACACATCGATAGAACGGTCGAATGGCGTACTGTCCTTGTCGAACACATGGTTGAGCAGGAAGTCGCGGCTCAATGGACGATTGGGGTGCTGCAACAGTAGACGCAACACGCGGTAGTCCGAATTGCCCAGGCTCACCACCACGCCCTGCGGCGACAACAATTGCCGCGCCCGCGTGTCGAGCTGCCAGCCGGCGAAACGAATGCTCGGCGCCTCATCCAGGCGCGCACGATCCGGGAAGCTCTGCACCCGACGCAACACCACCTTGATCCGCACCAACAACTCACGGGGGTCGAACGGCTTGGGCAGATAGTCATCGGCACCGATTTCCAGGCCGACGATGCGGTCGATCAACGAGCCCTTGGCGGTGAGCATGACCACCGGCGTGTTGGAACTCACCCGCAATTCGCGGCACAGGCTCAGGCCGTCTTCACCGGGCAGCATCAGGTCGAGCACGATCAAGTCGATGACACTCAACGCCAGGCGGCGGCGCATTTCCTTGCCATCGGCGGCCGTGGACACCTGGAAACCGGCGTCGCTGAGGTACTCGCAAAGCAGCTGGCGGATCTGCGGGTCGTCATCAACGATTAGTAGATGGTCTTGCTTGGCCATGGGCAGTCAATCCGAAAATACTCAAAGCGCAGGAAATAGCCGAAAGTTCAGGCGGCCGCATACGCAAATGTAATGGAATGTTGTGGGCGGCAATAATCGCGCATCAGCGATACAAAGCCACGGTCCCGCATCGGGAAGCGGTCTTTAGACTACCGAATCTAAATGAGATTAATTGTAATTTAGTTCGGGCCGCTCTGAATGACTTTGCCTACCCCCCAGCGTCACCCTTTGCACTCTACCCTTGCACCGATGTTCGGCCTGCTGGCAGCCGGCAGTGTCACGCCGACGGCGTGGGCCGATGCAACCGCCGCAACACCCCAGGATTCGGTAGTGAACCTGCCGCAAATCAAGGTCGACGGCGAAGCCTCCTCGACCTTCAAGGTGGACCGGGTCACCTCCGCCAAGATCAGCCAGCCACTGCTGGACGCGCCGCAAAGCGTGACCATCGTGCCGCAGCAGGTGCTCAAGGAGCAGAACGCGCAAACCCTGCAGGAAGTGCTGCGCAACGTGCCGGGCATTACGTTCATGTCCGGTGAAGGCAACCTGGGCTGGGGCGATCTGTTTTCAATCCGGGGGTTTTCCTCGGAGCAGAGCCTGACCGTCGACGGCGTGCGCGATGCGGGCATGTCGACCCGCACCGACACCTTCAACCTGCAACAGGCCGAAGTGTTCAAGGGCACCGGCTCCATCGAGTCCGGGGTTTCCGCCGTGGGCGGCAGCGTCAACCTGGTCAGTAAAGAAGCGCACTTGGGCGACGCCAATAAAGTCTCGGCCGGAATCGGCACCGACAGCTACCGTCGCCTCACCGCCGACCTCAATAAGCAGCTGACCGATACCAGCGCGGTACGCATCAACCTGATGAAACACTACAACCAGGTCGCCGAACGCGACGACGTGGACTACGACCGCTGGGGGATCGCAACGTCCTTCGGTTTCGGCCTGGGCACCGACACGCGCTTTTTCGTCGACACCTTCTACCAGAAAGACACCAACACTCCCGACGGTGGCGTGCCGATCCAGCGTGGCACCGACGGCCACCGCATGCCCGGGGTGAAACGCTCCAACTGGTACGGTGACTCCAGCCTGTATACCCAAGAGAACGAAACCACCTCGCTGACCGCCCGCTTCGAACACGACTTGGACTGGCACGACGCCAACCTGCGCAACCAGACACGCTGGGAGCGCAGCGACAACTTCGCAGTACTCTCCCCGGCGCGCTTCTTCGCCGCCGATGCCAACGCTAAAAAAACCTGCACCGGCACTCGCTGTGCAACCTTGGGCTATACCGGCGCAGGCCCGATCAGCCAGGTAACGGGCAGCACGGTCAATGCTTACACCGACTACTTGAACAACAGCAACACCGGCTACGGCATCCTGCGCGGCAGCGACTTCGGTTTGTCCAAGCGCTACACCATCCTGGATAACCAGACCGACTTCAGCTTCACGTTCAACACCGGCAGCCTGCAACACGCCGTGGTATCGGGCCTGGAGTTCTATCACGAGACCTACGGCGGCCTGAAACGCAACGCGGAGGTGCCGGCCGGCGACCTGTTCTTCGACATGAACAACCCCAGCCATAGCTTTGCCAGCAGCTACGTCACCAAGGGCGAAGGCGACCCACGTTCGGTGATCGACAACGCCGGTGCCTACCTGGGCAACACCGTCACCCTCAATGAACAGTGGCAAGTCCTGGGTTCGCTGCGCTACGACCGTTGGCGCGCCCAGACCCGCCAACGCGGCCAGGCCACGATCAGCAGCACCGACGGTGCCGTCAGCGGCCGGGTCGGGGCGGTTTACAAGCCGGTGCCTAACGCCAGCATCTACGTGTCCTACAGCGAGGCCGCGCAACCTTCGGCGCTGGGAGCCTCCACCAACAACCAGATCTACGGCGCTGCCAGCACCCGCAACTACAGCCCGGCGAAGTCGAAAACCTATGAAATAGGCACCAAGTGGGACATTGCCCACGACATGCTCAATGTCACGGCAGCGATTTTTCGCACCGAACTGGACAACGCCTGGGAATACCAGGACGGCGAATCGGCGCCGGTGCGCGCCCTGCCCGCCAAGCGCGTGGACGGCATAGAACTAGGCCTGCAAGGCAATATCACTCCGCGCTGGACTGCGTATGCCGGCTTCTCGGCGCTCAAGAGCACCCAGACCAAAGGCATCAACAAAGGCGCCGAAGCCAAGAACGTCCCCGACCTGACCGCCAACCTGTGGACCACCTACGCCGTCACCGACGCCCTGAGCCTGAGCTTCGGCGAGCAATACGTGGGCCGGCGCCGCTACAGCGACAACCAGTACGTCGGCGGTTTGAACAACAACAGCAGCTACGCCAATGGCCCGTCCGGGGTGTATGCGATCTACACCCGCGACCACGAGAAAGCGCCCGGTTACTGGCTGAGTAACCTGGCGGCGCAATACAAGGTGAACAAGGACACCACGGTCAACCTCAACCTCAACAACCTGTTCAACACATTCTATTACAGCCAGGTCGGCGCCTCCCTCGACGGCTTCCAGCTCTACGGCATCCCGGGCGCCGGGCGCACCCTAACCGCCAGTGTTGATTATGAATTCTGATTTTCCCCTTCCAGGAGCCCTTGCCATGTTGCAGCCCCGCCACCTGTTCAAACTCGGCGTGTTGTGCGCCGCGCTGCTCTTCGGCCACGCCGAAACCGCCGCCGCCCATGAAGTCACTGACGTGCTCGGCCGCAAGGTCGAGGTGAAGGATGACGTCCGGCGCGTGGTGCTCGGCGAAGGCCGGCTGATTTCAGCCTTTGCCTTGCTCGACCAGGACGCGCCATTCCAGCGCATCGTGGGCTGGCAGAATGACCTGCGCCTGCTCGACCAGCACACCTACAACGCCTATGTAGCGAAGTTTCCATCAGTTAAAAACATCCCGTTGATCGGGCAAGCCTCAGAGCAGAGCGTCAGCGCCGAGGAAATTCTTTCACTCAAACCCGACCTGGCGGTGTTCAGCATCTCCGGGCACGGCCCCACCGAGCACAGCCCGGTGGCGGATGTGCTGGCCAAGGCCGGTATCCCGGTGGTGTTCGTCGACTTTCGCCTCAACCCGGTCCAAGGCACGCACACCAGCATGACCGCCCTGGGCCAAGCCCTTGGCCGTGAGCCCCAGGCGCAAGCGTTCCTGAATTTTTATGATCAGCACCTCAAGGCCATCACCGATGCCGTCGCCACCCTGCCCGCCGGCCCACGCCCCAGCGTCTTCCTCGAGTTGCTGGCCGGCGTGTGGCAGGCACCAGGGCATACCACCGGCAAGAGCGGTATAGGCGAGCTGATCAGCTTGGTCGGCGGACGCAATATCGCCGCCGGCGTGGTGCCGGGCGCACTGGGCGATATCAGTGTGGAATATGCCCTCAAGGCGGACCCGGATGTGTATATCGCCACCGGCAACCGCCAGCCTGGCCTGATCCTGGGCGCGGGCGTAAGCCACGACGAAGCACGCGCGGGGCTCGAACGCGTATTGGCGCGCCCGGAATTCGCCAACCTGCGGGCCATCCGCGAGGGCAATGCCCACGGCCTGTGGCATGACTTCTACAACTCGCCGTACAACCTGCTGGCCATTGAAGCCCTGGCCAAATGGATTCATCCAGCGTTGTTCGCCAAGCTCGACCCGCAAGCGACCATGGACCAGATCAACCAGCAGTTCCTGAAGATGCCACTGCAAGGCGCCTACTGGATCGACGCAAAAACCTCGGTAGAAACCCAGTAACCATTGTGGGAGGGGGCTTGCTCCCGATGGCGGTGTGTCAGCCAAAGACTCGTTCACTGACACACTGCCATCGGGAGCAAGCCCCCTCCCACCGTTGGATTTTCATCGTGTTCAATAGTGTGTGAGCCCCATGACCACTCAAACCCTTGACCTCGCCAGCGCCACCCACGGCTATCGCCGTCTGCTGGCACGGCGCGCCTGGCTATTGGCGCTGCTCGGTACGGCGCTGGCCTGCGCGATTCTGGTGGACCTGGCGAGCGGTCCGTCGGGTATGGGCCTGCCGGCCCTGCTGGATGGCATCCTGCACCCGTCCCACCTGAGCGCCACCGACCAAGTGATTATCTGGAACGTGCGCCTGCCCTACGCACTGATGGCGGTACTGGTCGGTTGCGCGTTGTCCCTGGCCGGAGCCGAGATGCAGGCCATCCTGAACAACCCGCTGGCCAGCCCGTTTACGCTAGGCGTGTCCTCAGCGGCAGCGCTGGGAGCATCGTTGGTCATCGTGTTTCCGGTGACCACGGTGTGGGTGTCGGCCAATACGGCGATTTCCATCTCGGCCTTTATCTTCGCCGCCGCCTCGGTTTTTCTGCTGCAGGCCATGTCACGCCTGCGCGGGGCCGGTGTTGAAAGCCTGGTGTTGTTCGGCATCGCGCTGGTGTTCAGTTGTAACGCCGTGGTGGCCTTGCTGCAGCTGGTCGCCACCGAAGACGTGCTGCAACAACTGGTGTTCTGGACCCTGGGCAGCGTGACGCGGGCCAACTGGGACAAACTCGGCATCCTGGCGCTGGTGGTGGCGGCGGTGTTGCCGTTCTCCTTCGCCGCGGCTGCACGCCTGACCCTGCTGCGCATGGGCGAAGACCGCGCACAAAGCTTTGGCGTGGACGTGAAACGCCTGCGGTTTTTCTCGTTGCTGCGCATCAGCCTGCTGTCAGCCACCGCCGTGGCGTTTGTCGGCACCATCGGCTTTATCGGCCTGGTCGGCCCGCATATCGCAAGGATTCTGGTCGGCGAAGACCAGCGCTTCCTGCTGCCCGCCAGCGCCTTGACCGGCGCCTTGTTGCTGTCGCTGTCGTCGATCGCCAGCAAATGGCTCATGCCCGGCGTGATCGTACCGGTGGGCATCGTCACCGCCCTGGTGGGTGTGCCGATTTTCGTGGTGTTGGTGTTCAAGCGCGGGAGGCAGTTATGAGTGAAGGTTTAACCGTACAGCACGCCAATGTCAGCTACGGACGTCGGCAGATTGTGCATGACCTCAGTTTGCCCACCTTGCCCCACGGCAGCCTGACCGCCTTGATCGGCCCCAACGGCGCGGGCAAATCGACATTGCTGCGGGCCGTGGCCGGGCTGGAAAAGATGCACGGTGTCGTACGCCTGGGCGACCTCGACCTGTCGGCCATGTCCGTGGGCGAGCGCGCCCGCCGGGTGACCTATATGCCGCAAAACCTGCCGCCGGGCCTGAGCCTCAGCGTGATGGAAAGTGTGATTGCAGCCCTGCGCGTGGCGCGTGTGGACGGCATTCCCCTGTCCAGCGAAGCCTGCCTGCGCGAGGCTTTCGAGGCGCTACGGCGCATCGGTATCGCGCATTTGGCCGATCAGTGGTTGAGCACGTTGTCCGGCGGCCAGCGCCAATTGGTCAGCCTGGCCCAGCTCATCGCCCGCCGCCCCCAGGTCATGTTGCTCGACGAACCCACCAGCGCCCTCGACCTCAACTACCAATTGAAAGTCATGGACTGCGTGCGTGGGCTGGTGCGCGAACACCAGTTGATCGCGGTGGTGGTGCTGCACGACATCAACCTTGCCGCACGCTTCGCCGACCATATCGCCGTGCTCCGCCAGGGTCGGTTATACGCCAGCGGCGCAGCGGATCAGGTGTTGGACCCACTGATGTTCGCCGAGGTGTATGGCGTGCAGGCGCGCATCGAGCGCTGTTCGCAGCAGTCGTTGCAAGTGTTGGTGGACAGCGCAGTGTGAAAACTCTCTAAGGATATGCGCAAATGTTTCATTGAGTTTTCGTACACCGAACGTTACCTATACCTACAGGCATTCGCTCAAGCATCACCACCTTTTGGAGAGCTTCATGATCGACCTGTATTACTGGACTACCCCCAACGGCCACAAAGTCTCGTTGTTCCTGGAAGAAGCCGGCCTGCCCTACACGGTGCACCCGATCAACATCGGCCAGGGCGAGCAGTTCAAGCCGGACTTCTTGAAGATCGCTCCCAACAACCGCATCCCCGCCATCGTCGATCACACCCCGACCGACGGTGGCGCGCCGCTTTCGCTGTTTGAATCAGGCGCCATCCTGCTGTACCTCGCGGAAAAAACCGGCCAGTTCATTCCCCGTGATCTACGCGGCCGTCAGGAAACCTTGCAGTGGCTGTTCTGGCAAATGGGCGGACTCGGGCCGATGGCAGGGCAAAATCACCATTTCAGCCAGTTCGCAGCCGAGAAGATTCCCTATGCGATCAAGCGTTATGTCGATGAAACCGCCCGCCTCTATGGCGTGCTGGACCGGCGCCTGGCCGACCGAGCCTTTGTGGCGGGCGAGGACTACAGCATCGCCGACATGGCAATCTACCCGTGGATCGCTTCCTACCAGCGGCAGAGTCAGCGCCTGGAAGACTTCCCCCACGTGCAGCGCTGGTTCAACACCATCAAGGCGCGGCCGGCGACCGTTCGGGCCTATGAACTGGTGCAAAAGGTCAACCCGCCCCAGTCCTGATTTAAAGCCCTATACAGCCTGAATATGGAAGGGAGCTTGCCCCCGATGGTGGGCCAGTCACAGATTTATTAACTGGCAGTCCGCTATCGGGGGCAAGCCCCCTCCCACATTAGTTTTGCGCTCCCGCTTGCGTCGTTTCGCCGCGCTCACTAACGTAGCGCCTTTACTGACGCTACCCCCCGCAGGAGCTTTGCCATGGCCTCGCCAGCCTTCTCACATTTTCTTCCCCGGTTCGGCGTTGCCGCGGCAGTGGCCAGTGCATTAAGCCTGGCCGGTTGCCAACTCCAGAGCACCCAGGACACGCTGCCGCCAGTCGCCGGTGTGCAGCCGATCAAGGGGCTCGCGCAGAATGTGTCGGTACGCCGCAATGCCCAAGGCATGCCGCTGATCGAGAGCAACACCTTTCATGACGCGCTGTTCAGCCTGGGCTACGTGCACGCCGGCGACCGCATCACGCAGATGGTCACGTTGCGCCTGCTGGCCCAGGGCCGACTGGCGGAAATGTCCGGCCCTGAAGTGCTGGATGTCGACCGCTTCATGCGTGCGGTCAACCTGAAAAAAAGCGCCGGTGAGCTGTACAACGCCTCATCGCCGCGCCTGAAGCGCTTCTTCGAAGTGTATGCCCGCGGCGTCAACGCCTACCTGTTCCGCTACCGCGACAAGCTGCCGCCGGACCTGGCCCAGACGGGTTACAAGCCCGAGTACTGGAAGCCGGAGGACTCGGCGCTGTTGTTCTGCCTGCTGAATTTCAGCGAGTCGAGCAACCTGCAGGAAGAACTGTCGTCCCTGGTGCTGGCGCAAAAAGTCGGCGTCGACAAACTCGCCTGGCTCATTCCAAGCGCGCCGGATGAGGCGATCCCGACGGCAGAAGCCGAGAAACTCAAGGGGCTGAACCTCAGCCAGATCACCGGCCTCGCCGGCCTGGATGCGGTCAGCCAGCAGTTGGGTAGCCTGAATGCACTGGGCGTCACCACCTCCAATAATTGGGCGATTGGCCCCCAGCGCAGCCGCAGCGGTAAAAGTCTGCTGGCCGGCGACCTGGCGGCCCAGCCGCAAGCTCCCTCGGCGTGGAGCTACGTGCAGATCCGTGCGCCGAAATACCAGGCCGTCGGCGCCTCGATTGCCGGCCTGCCGACGCTGCTGTCCGGCTTCAACGGCAAAGTCGCATGGAGCATGAGCGCGGTGAAAGGCGACACCCAGGACCTGTTCCTGGAAAAGGTCAAACGCCAAGGCAGCGCGTTGTACTACGAGAGCAACGGCAAATGGCTGCCGGCAGGCGTGCGCAACGAAACCTTCTTCGCCAAGGGTCAGCGGCCGATTCGCGAAGTGGTGTATGAAACGCGTCACGGTGCCCTGCTCAACAGCAGCCAGGCGCTGACCAGCGGTTTCGGGCTGGCCCTGCAAACCGCCGATCTCAAGGACGACAAGAGCCTGGACGCGTTCTTCGACCTGTCCCGCGCACAGAACGCCGGCAAGGCCTCGGACGCCACCCGTGAAATCCGCGCCATTGCGCTGAACATGATCTTCGCCGACGCCAGCAACATCGGCTGGCAAGTGACCGGCCGCTTCCCCAACCGTCGCGAAGGCGAAGGCTTGCTGCCTTCACCGGGCTGGGATGCGCGTTTTGACTGGGACGGCTACGCCGATGCGATGCTGCACCCCTATGACCAGGACCCGCCTCAAGGCTGGATCGGCACGGCCAACCAGCGCACCGCGCCGCGCGGCTACGGCATGCAATTGTCCAATTCGTGGGATGCACCGGAACGCAGCGAGCGCCTGGCACAACTGGCCAACGCCGGCAAGCATGACAGCCGCAGCATGATCGCCATGCAGTACGACCAGACCACCACCTTTGCCGCCAAGCTCAAGACCCTATTCCAGGCACCGGGCATGGCCCAGCCGCTGAAGCAGGCCATTGACGCGCTACCCGCCGCCGAGCGGGCCAAGGCACGCGAAGCGCTGGATCGCCTGATGGCCTTCGATGGGCGCCTCACGTCCAGCTCCGCCGACGCGGCGATCTATGAACTGTTCCTGCAGGAAAGCGCCAAGCAGATCTTCCTCGACAAGCTCGGCCCGGAAAACAGCGCCACCTGGAAAGCCTTCGTCAGCAACGCCGGCCTGTCTTACTCCGCCACGGCCGACCACTTGCTGGGCCGCGAAGACAGCCCGTTCTGGGATGACACGCGCACGGCGCAAAAAGAAGATAAACCGGCCATTCTCGCCCGCAGCCTCGCCGCTGCGATCAGCGCCGGCGACAGCCTGCTGGGTGGCGATCACAAAGCCTGGCAATGGGGCAAGTTGCACAGCACCACCTGGAAAAACACCCAAGGCCAAGTGATTCGCGGCCCGCTGGCCAGTGGTGGCGACCACAACACCTTGAACCCGGCGCCGTACAGCTGGGGGCAGGACTTCAACACCACCCAGGTGCCGGCGCTGCGCATGATCGTCGACTTCGGCCAGGCGGAACCGATGATGGGTCAAGGCGGCATCGGCCAGTCCGGCAACCCGGCCAGCCCGAACTATGCCAATGGCATCGACGCGTCGCTCAAGGCGCAATACCTGAGCTTCCCGATGCAACCGCAGAACTTTGACAAGGCCTATGGCAAGACCCGCCTGACCCTCACCCCCGCCAAATAGGTAGTGAGCGGGCTCGCCCCGGTACAAACCGGGGACATCGTTTACATTTCTAACCGGGGACATGGTTTACAGGCTAATACGCATGATCAGGAGGTAACTGATCATGCCCTGGAACCAAGAGTCCCCTATGAACCAACGAATCAA
>NZ_JAEKGB010000006.1:0-504287 GCF_016918385.1 Pseudomonas sp. ICBG1301 | reverse complement strand
TTAAAGAGCGGTTGGTTAAGTCTTTCGTCTCAACCGAGGCGCGCATTCTACAGCAGCCTCATTTGCTGTCAAGTGATTATTTTCAGAAGCTTTCGAAGATTTCTTCAACAACTTCAACCACTTGCGCCTCCGATCTCTCGTTAGCGGGAGGCGAATTCTACAGGCATCAGCAGAGGCGTCAAGCGCTAATTCAAAAAATCGGAATTTTCTTTCTGGGCATCTCCCTCTATCGCCCCCCCTCTATATATAGAAAGAGAAAATGACTCTCAGCGAACGCGCTCCGATACTGGAAAGCACGGAGCGAAGCCTACTCGAAAGCGACCAGGAAGCTAAAGAAGATCAAGAGAGGAAAAGAGAAGAAGAAAGACACGCAAATCAACAGGCATCTATAGCGCAACGCCTGGCGTATAGATGGTGTCCCAGGGCCGGTTCGAACGGCCAACCTTCCCCTTAGGAGGGGGATGCTCTATCCAATTGAGCTACTGGGACAAATGGACGCCGTCAGGCTAAGAGCCTAGCGACGGCGGCGTGCATGTTAACGGCCAAGATAGATTTTGTCATGTCGTCCGTAGGCATTTTGAGTGTAGGCCTAAGCTTGCAGAAGCAAACGCGGTTCAACCCCGCAAATTCGGGCTGCAAATGGAATCGTGCAAATTGCATTGACCAAAAAAGCGAATACATTGCAAATTGCATCCACAGCCCTCATAAAAACAACATAACCCTTTGATTTTAAATAGTTAAAATATTGGCACGACACCTGCAATAAATCTCCTATAAGCCAGTTTTGCAAACACTAGTCAGCGGAGAAGAGAACCATGAATAGCGCCGCCCTGTTAGCCCTGAATACCGTAGCCTTGGCCGCGCTGGTGATTTTTCATTTTCAATCCACCACTGCCCAGAACACGACACAGATCAACCAGCCGGTTCCACATCACCTCCAGCAACGCCCGCAATTGGCAGTAATGACCGCCGCCCAGCCCTCCCCCGTTTACGCGGCTCAAGGCGCCCAGACTTCGACCACATCCAAACATTGGATCTTCTAAGAGAGCCACCAGCCCCGATCCTGAGTTTGGCGTTCATGCAATTCTGTACGCCTATGACCCAGCCGGGGCATTTATGGCCGGCGTAGCGTCCAGTAGATTCACGCCGACCCGGTCTACCGGATGAAATCTACCCAAGACCGCGCGGAACCATTTCAGCTCGACCTTATGTCGCCTGACGCTAGCAAATCGGCAAACTGACACTAGTCTTAAGATTGAGGGCAAAAGGCCATATTGCGGTAGGATGTGCGCCCCCAACCCGCGTGCAGCCTGGGCTTGCGCGACGATCTGAATTCCAGATGCTGCGCAAATTTTTTTTCCAACCAGTCCGCAGAATTGAAAATGAGTGCTGGCATAAAGCCTGTAGGCGGTTCAATATTTGTCACAGAATTGACGCCAAGTAAACGTCAAATCTGAGGCATGATGCGGCCTCTTTGCAATTCGGGTTGAACTTTGGTCGTGAGCCTTGTCTTAACACTCATCTTGCGGCCAATTCCAGAAACCGCTCCTCTGAACTAACCGGTTAAATATATGCGCCCATTGAAACAGGCAATTTATTCCAGCCGTACGGCTGACAAGTTCGTCGTACGTCTGCCAGACGGAATGCGGGAACGCATTGCCGAGGTGGCTCGCAATCACCACCGCAGCATGAACTCCGAAATCATCGCCCGCCTGGAGCAGAGCCTTATTCAGGAAGGTGCGCTGGGTGAAGAGTTGAGCATGCGCATGGACAGCCCAGAGCTGTCACTGCATGAACGCGAGCTGCTGCAGCGTTTTCGTCAACTCTCCCACCGCCAGCAAAATGCTCTCGTCTCGCTTATCGCACACGATGTTGAGGCAGCAGCAGAAGCCAATTGATTCACTATTGAAAGCAGAAGCCAGCCAAGTGCTGGCTTTTTTTTGTGCGAAATCTGGGAAAGGAGTATGGAACGAGGGGCAGAATTGCCCCCCCCCCCCGTGAAAAGGCATCAGAGCAGGAAGATCGTGGCCAGGCCCAGGAAGATGAAGAAACCACCACTATCGGTCATGGCGGTAATCATCACGCTGGCCCCCATTGCCGGGTCGCGACCCAAGCGTGCCAAAGTCATAGGGATCAGTACCCCCATCAGAGCGGCCAGCAGCAAGTTGAGCGTCATGGCAGCCGTCATTACAACGCCGAGCGACCAACTGCCATAAAGCATGTAGGCCACAATACCGATCACCCCACCCCATACGACTCCGTTAATCAGCGCCACCGCCAGCTCCTTGCGCATAAGGCGTGACGTATTACCGGTGTTCACCTGATCAAGCGCCATGGCTCGTACGATCATGGTGATCGTCTGGTTGCCGGAATTACCACCAATACCGGCAACAATGGGCATCAACGCTGCCAGAGCCACCAGCTTCTCAATCGAACCTTCGAACAACCCAATCACTCGCGAAGCAATGAAGGCGGTAATCAGGTTGATAGCAAGCCACGCCCAACGGTTACGCAAGGAACGCCAGACCGAAGCAAAGATGTCTTCCTCTTCACGCAGACCCGCCATGTTGAGAACTTCGGTCTCACTCTCCTCACGAATCAGGTCAACCATTTCATCAATGGTCAGACGACCGATCAGCTTGCCGTTCTTGTCGACCACAGGAGCAGAAATCAAGTCGTAACGCTCAAATGCTTGAGCGGCATCATAGGCGTCTTCGTCCGGGTGAAAACTCACCGGATCACTGGCCATTACTTCCGCAACTTTCTTCTCAGGGTCGTTGACCAACAGGCGCTTGATCGGCAGTACGCCCTTCAGGATACCTTCGTAATCAACGACAAAAAGTTTATCAGTATGGCCTGGCAGCTCTTTAAGACGGCGTAGGTAACGCAATACCACTTCCAGGCTGACATCTTCGCGGATGGTGACCATCTCGAAGTCCATCAAAGCGCCGACCTGGTCCTCGTCGTAAGACAACGCGGAACGCACGCGCTCACGTTGCTGGCCGTCGAGCGCTTCCATCAGCTCATGGACAACATCACGGGGAAGCTCTGGAGCGAGGTCCGCCAGCTCGTCCGCATCCATCTCCTTGGCCGCTGCCAGGAGCTCGTGATCGTCCATGTCGGCGATCAGGGTTTCACGGACCGAGTCGGATACTTCGAGAAGGATGTCACCGTCGCGGTCAGCCTTGACTAACTGCCAGAGCGTCAGCCGGTCATCCAGCGGCAAGGCTTCGAGGATATAAGCAACGTCGGCAGAGTGCAGGTCATCGAGCTTGCGTTGCAACTCGACGAGGTTTTGCCGGTGGACCAGGTTTTCTACGCGGTCGTGATGCGGACCTTCCTGACGGTGCGTGAGGTCTTCGACCACACGCTGGCGCTGCAGCAGCTCGATGACTTGAGCCAGACGATCCTGCAGGCTTTCCTGTGTTTTCTTTACTTCTACTTCGGTCATAGGCGAACTCCACTCCCAGCAGCGGGGCACGCCGGAAGGATCAATCAGTCAATTCATGATTGGTAAAGCGGGGTACTGAGTAACTACTGGGTAAGTCCATGGAGGTATTCCACAAGCCCCGGCGGGGCTGACGGGCACAATGATACACGCTGCGTGTGCTTTTAACGTTAAAAAACTGGAAAGAACAAGCGCTTGCGAGACAAAGCTCAGATTGGCTGCATCTATGAACTGCGACGACGCAGCTCGGAGGGAAAACACATGAAGCAGGAGAAAAAGATAATGCCTGCGAGAAAACCTACACAAACGCCAGACGGCAAAAAGCCCGCACTAGGCGGGCTTTTTGTTTGTATGGTGCACTCGACAGGATTCGAACCTGTGACCGCTCGGTTCGTAGCCGAGTACTCTATCCAGCTGAGCTACGAGTGCAAGTTGTGTTTTTAGACCAGATCACAACTGGTTGAAGCCAAGCCACCTGCATTGCTGCAACTGACTCTTAAATGGTGCACTCGACAGGATTCGAACCTGTGACCGCTCGGTTCGTAGCCGAGTACTCTATCCAGCTGAGCTACGAGTGCATTTGTTGCCGCGCATTATAGGCCGTTCAATCTCTATGTAAAGCTATTTTTTCGAGTATTTTCAACAACTTACCGAAAAAACCAGATTGCAACGTACTAAGCAAATAATGGCGGAGAACGGGGGATTCGAACCCCCGACACCCTTTTGAGGTGTACTCCCTTAGCAGGGGAGCGCCTTCGGCCACTCGGCCAGCTCTCCGCAACACGGGGCGTATATTAACCACGTTCATCCCCGTTTGCAAACATAAAAAACGATAAAAATTAAAGGCTTGGTTCTTCGTCCTTCTCTTTCTTGATCCGCAGGTAGATTTCCTCGCGGTGAACAGCCACCTCTTTCGGAGCATTAACCCCGATGCGCACTTGATTACCTTTGACGCCGAGCACGGTCACGGTGATTTCGCCATCACCGATAATCAGGCTTTCTGCGCAACGACGAGTCAGAATCAACATACCTTTCACCTCACGCATTTCAGTTCAGGAACAACAGTCTGCAAAAAAAAGGCCCTCGACCTACAACCCGAAGGCCATAGCCCTACCACCTAAGTATTGTCGAGCCCACACAAAAGAACATGCGCCCCACAAAAAAATGAAAGGCGCGGTAAACCGCGCCTTCCTGGCATCACATCACTCGCCCTGTCGGGCCGGGGCATCCAGCTCGAAAGCGGTATGCAGTGCGCGTACAGCCAGCTCCAGGTACTTCTCTTCGATCACTACCGAGACCTTGATTTCCGAGGTAGAGATCATCTGGATATTGATGCTTTCCTTGGCCAGAGCGCCGAACATACGGCTGGCAACGCCGGCATGGGAACGCATGCCCACACCTACGATCGATACCTTGGCAATCTTGGTATCGCCGATCACTTCACGGGCGCCAATTTCGTTAGCGGTGTTCTGCAGGATTTTCAACGCCGCATCGTACTCGTTGCGGTGTACGGTGAAGGTGAAATCGGTGGTGTTATCGTGCGAGACGTTCTGCACGATCATGTCGACTTCAACGTTCGCATCGCTGATAGGGCCCAGAATCTTGAAGGCCACGCCCGGGGTATCCGGCACGCCACGGATCGTCAGCTTGGCTTCATCACGGTTGAAAGCGATACCGGAAATGATCGGCTGTTCCATGGATTCCTCTTCATCAATAGTAATGAGGGTGCCCGGACCCTCTTTGAAGCTGTGCAATACGCGCAGCGGAACGTTGTATTTACCGGCGAACTCTACTGCGCGGATCTGCAGCACCTTGGAACCGAGACTGGCCATTTCCAGCATCTCTTCGAAGGTGATCTTGTCCAGGCGCTGGGCGACCGGCACCACACGTGGGTCAGTGGTGTAGACGCCATCCACATCGGTGTAGATCTGGCATTCATCAGCCTTGAGGGCCGCCGCCAGAGCCACACCAGTGGTGTCCGAACCGCCACGCCCCAGGGTGGTGATGTTGCCGTGCTCGTCCACGCCCTGAAAGCCCGCCACAACTACCACGCGCCCGGCTTTCAGATCAGTACGGATTTTCTGATCATCGATTTGCAGGATGCGCGCCTTGGTATGCGCACTGTCGGTCAGGATGCGCACCTGGCTGCCAGTGTAGGACACCGCCGGCACGCCACGCTTGTTCAGCGCCATGGCCAGCAACGCAATGGTCACCTGCTCGCCAGTCGACACGATCACATCCAGCTCACGCGGCAGCGGCTGTTGATCACCACTGATTGCCTTGGCCAGATCGATCAGGCGATTGGTCTCGCCGCTCATGGCCGACAGCACCACCACCAGGTCATCCCCGGCATCGCGGAATTTCTTAACCTTGTCGGCGACCTGCTCGATTCTTTCGACAGAGCCGACCGAGGTGCCTCCAAATTTCTGTACGATCAAAGCCATTTCTAAGCCGCCTCAGCCCGTAAAGGGGCGCCCAATAAACAAATCTTGCAGCACCGCAGCGAGCCCACGACTAGACCATGGGCTCATTAACAGCGCCTTAAATACCGGCCTCGACAAACGGTACGGTCAGGCCCAGGGCCGCGTCCAGGCTGCCGGCATCTACACCACCGCCTTGCGCCATGTCCGGACGACCACCGCCCTTCCCGCCCACTGCCGCGGCGGCTTGTTTCATCAAATCACCGGCTTTGAGTTGGCCAGTCAGGTCTTTGGTTACACCGGCAACCAGAACGACCTTATCCTCATGGACACCGCCGAGCAGGATCACTGCGTGGCCGAGTTTGTTCTTCAACTGATCGACCAAGGCCAACAGCGCCTTGCCGTCCTGGCCGTCCAGACGCGCAGCCAGCACCTTCACGCCCTTGACGTCCAACGCTTGAGCAGACAAATCGTCACCCGCCGCGCTGGCTGCCTTGGCTTGCAACTGCTCCAGCTGTTTCTCCAGCGCACGGTTGCGCTCAAGCACGGCGGACAGTTTGTCGATCAGGTTGTCGCGGCTGCCCTTGACCAGGCCCGCCGCTTCCTTGAGTTGTTCTTCGGCGGCGTTGAGGTAGGCCAGGGCCGCAGCCCCGGTCACCGCCTCGATACGCCGCACGCCGGACGCCACGCCGCCTTCACTGATGATTTTCAGCAGGCCGATGTCGCCGGTACGGTTGGCATGGATACCGCCGCACAGCTCCACCGAGAAGTCGCCGCCCATGCTCAGTACGCGCACGCTGTCGCCGTACTTCTCGCCGAACAGTGCCATGGCGCCTTTGGCCTTGGCGGTCTCGATGTCGGTTTCTTCAGTCTCGACCGGAGTGTTCTTGCGCACTTGCGCGTTGACGATATCTTCCAGTGCCTTGATCTGCTCCGGCTTGATCGCTTCGAAATGGCTGAAGTCGAAGCGCAGGCGCTGACTGTCGACCAACGAACCTTTTTGCTGAACGTGCTCGCCAAGCACCTGGCGCAACGCAGCGTGCAACAAGTGAGTGGCCGAGTGGTTCAGCGCGGTAGCGTGACGCACGTCGGCATCGACCTGGGTATCGACCGGCGCACCGACCGTCAGGTTACCCAACACCAGCACACCGTGATGCAGGAAAGCACCGCCGGTCTTGGTGGTGTCACGCACTTCAAAGCGACCCGACGTCGAACTCAGGAAACCACAGTCACCCACTTGCCCACCGGACTCGGCATAGAACGGGGTCTGGTCCAGGACCACTACCGCTTCGTCGCCTTCATTCAACACGTCGACCGACTTGCCGTCCTTATAGAGGGCAACGATCTTGGCCGACCCCACGGTCGCCTTGTAGCCGATGAAATCGGTAGGCACGTCCACCTTGACCAGGGTGTTGTAGTCCAGGCCAAAGGAACTGGCGGAGCGCGCACGCACGCGCTGGGCCTCCATCTCACGCTCGAAACCGGCTTCATCGATGGTCAGCTCGCGCTCACGGGCGATGTCGGCGGTCAGGTCCATCGGGAAGCCGTAGGTGTCGTACAACTTGAACACCACGTCGCCCGGCACCACGGTACCTTTGAGCTCAGCCAGGTCCTGCTCGAGAATCTTCAGGCCGTGCTCCAGGGTCTTGGAGAACTGCTCCTCCTCAGCCTTGAGCACGCGCTCGATGTTTTCCTGCTGCTGCTTGAGCTCCGGGAAGGCGTCGCCCATCTCGGCGACCAGCGCGGCCACGATCTTGTAGAAGAAGCTGCCGGTGGCACCCAGCTTGTTACCGTGGCGGCAAGCGCGACGGATGATACGACGCAGCACGTAGCCACGGCCTTCGTTCGACGGCAGTACGCCATCAGCAATCAGGAAGCCGCAGGAACGGATGTGGTCCGACACGACCTTGAGCGACGACTGGTTTTCATTGGCGCAGCCAATCGCCGCAGCCGATGCGCTCAGCAGGTTGGTGAACAAGTCGATTTCATAGTTGGAGTGAACGTGCTGCATCACCGCACTGATCCGCTCCAGGCCCATGCCGGTATCCACCGACGGTGCCGGCAGCGGATGCAACACGCCATCGGCGGTGCGGTTGAACTGCATGAACACGTTGTTCCAAATCTCGATATAACGGTCGCCATCTTCTTCCGGCGAGCCCGGTGGGCCACCCCAGATGTCGGCACCGTGGTCATAGAAAATCTCGGTGCAAGGACCGCACGGGCCAGTATCGCCCATGGTCCAGAAGTTATCGGACGCGTAAGGCGCGCCCTTGTTGTCGCCGATGCGGATCATGCGCTCTACGGGCACACCGACGTCCTTGGTCCAGATGTCATAGGCTTCGTCGTCTGTCGCGTAGACGGTGACCCAGAGCTTTTCCTTGGGCAGCTTCAACACACCGGTCAGGAAGGTCCAGGCGAACGTGATCGCATCTTTCTTGAAATAATCACCGAAGCTGAAGTTGCCCAACATTTCGAAGAACGTGTGGTGGCGAGCGGTGTAACCGACGTTTTCCAGGTCACTGTTCTTACCGCCGGCGCGTACGCATTTCTGGCTGCTGGTAGCGCGGGTATAAGCGCGCTTTTCCTGGCCCAGGAAGCAGTCCTTGAACTGGTTCATCCCCGCGTTAGTGAACAGCAGGGTCGGGTCATTGCCAGGGATCAAGGAGCTGGAGGCTACACGGGTGTGACCTTGCTCTTCGAAGAAGCGAAGGAAGGCTTCACGGATTTCTGCGCTTTTCATTAGGTTCTTCCACGGAGTCTGCGGCCAAAGGCCAGTGCGCAACATCATCAGACGGAGCGACGGCAAAGGGCCGCATTATATCGGCCCTTTGCCGGTGGTACAGCGTGTTTATGCGATAGAAGCATTCAATTAGACGGCCAGCACTGTCATTTTCGGGAAAACTCGACGAATGCCTGCACGACTTGCTCGATCTGCGCCCGGCTGACATCCATATGCGTGACCATGCGCAGACGCGGCGCGGCGACCAACTTGATCCCCCGCTCGGCGGCAAACTCCCTCAGGGCCTGAGCCTGCCCACCGATCTTCACGTAGACCATATTGGTCTGCACCGGCTCCACTTCATAACCGGCTTTGCGCAGTTCATCGCCCAGCCACTGGGCATTGGCATGGTCGTCGGCCAGGCGCGCCACCTGATGATCCAAGGCATACAGCCCCGCCGCCGCCAGGGAACCCGCCTGACGCATGCCGCCGCCGACCATCTTGCGCAAGCGACGCGCCTTGGCGATCAACGCCGTAGAGCCGCACAACACCGAACCAATTGGCGCGCCCAGGCCCTTGGACAAGCACACCGAGACCGAATCGAAATACTGGGCAATTTCCTGCGCCTCCACACCGAGCTTGACCGCCGCGTTGTAGAGCCGCGCACCGTCCAGATGCAGGGCCAAGCCACGCTCACGGGTCAACGCGCGGGCCTTCGCCAGGTACTCCAGCGGCAGAACCTTGCCCTGCATGGTGTTTTCCAGCGCCAGCAAGCGGGTGCGGGCGAAGTGGAAATCGTCGGGCTTGATCGCCGCCGACACCTGGTCCAGGTCCAGGGAGCCGTCCGCCTGCGCCTCCAGCGGCTGCGGTTGGATCGAGCCCAATACGGCCGCACCACCCCCTTCGTATTTGTAAGTGTGGGCCTGCTGGCCGACGATATATTCCTCGCCGCGCTCACAGTGAGCCATCAACGCCAGCAGGTTGCTCATGGTGCCCGTGGGCACGAACAGCGCCGCCGCAAAGCCCAGGCGCCTGGCCAGCTCAGCTTCAAGGTGGTTGACGCTCGGGTCTTCACCGTAGACGTCATCACCACTGACCGCACTGGCCATCGCGTCCCGCATGCCGGGGGTGGGTTGGGTCACGGTGTCGCTGCGCAGGTCGATCACTGACATGAAACTGGCCTCTGTGAGTGGGTAAGCCCCTTAGAAGGAGATTACTGCGGGCAAAGCCGCGAGATATCAAGCCCTACGTGTATTCAAATGAATACCAACCAAACAAACCGATATAGCTTATCGATACAGCGGCCGTGCAGTTTTTGAAAAACCGTGTTAAAAACTCTCCGCCGCCAGGGTTCTGGCGGCAACGTTCTCAGGGCGGGGTGTAATTCCCCACCGGCGGTAATTGCACGCAATGTGCATAGCCCGCGAGCGCTTGGCGCCTTGAACTGCTCACGCAGGACGGCGACAAGGTCAGCAGACCCGGTGTGATCCCGGGGCCGACGGTCATAGTCCGGATGAAGAGAGAACGGGATTGGCACCTAAGGGCCGTTCGCTGACCTCATGCGTGCATGACCGGCGTTGCGCACCCTTAAATCCCATTCGATTCATAACGCCCTGTTTTTTTCTTAAACAGGAGTCAGAACATGCAACCCACCGCAATCGACAGCAAAAGCAAAAACCATCACGGCGAGCGTATCGCGTTTATCCAAGCCTGCTGGCATAAGGATATTGTCGACCAGAGCCGTAAAGGTTTCCTTGCCGAAATCATCGCCCAGGGCTACCAGGAATCGGACATCGACTTCTTCGAAGTCGGCGGCGCGTTTGAAATGCCCCTGCACGCCAAGTTGCTGGCCAAGACCGGCCGTTATGCCGGTATCGTGGCTGCCGCGCTGGTGGTGGACGGTGGCATCTACCGTCACGAATTCGTCGCCCAATCCGTGGTCAGCGGCCTGATGCAGGTGCAGCTGGAAACAGAAGTGCCGGTATTCTCGGTTTCCCTGACCCCGCACCACTTCCACGCCGGCAGCGAGCATCATGCATTCTTCCATGATCACTTTGTGCATAAAGGCCAGGAAGCTGCGCGCACTTGCGCCGATACCCTGCACAAGGTGCGTGCGATCCGTCGCAGCGAGCCACGTGCCTTAGCAGTCTAAACAACACCACAAAAACAATGTGGGAGGGGGCTTGCTCCCGATGGCGGTGTCTCAACTACAGATGAGTTGACTGTCACACTGCCATCGGGAGCAAGCCCCCTCCCACATTTGGATCCTGGTATGCCTTGAGGCCTATATCAGGCCCGCATCCGTCGTCGGCACAATCAATATCCCCGCGCGCAAGCCATTCTTCACCTTCGGGTTGGGGAAGATGATGCGTGCACCCTCCTCCTCGATCACCCAGCGGGTCTTGGCCACGTCTTCGGCCAGCAGGTAGCCCTTTTCCAGCTGCGAAAAATTTTCCACGTCTGCCGGCAGATGCAGCAGGAAAGCGTCGCTGTGCTTGATCACTTCACGCGCAACGGCGAACAGTTGCAGGCCGTCGAGGCTGTCGGTCTCGGGCTCGGTGCCTTCGATGATGTGCTTGAGGCGAGCTTCCAGGCGCGACACATCCACGCCGTCGTTCTGCCCGAACGGCCGCGCCTTGCCCAGCTCCAGGGTGAAAGCCTCGGCGCCCAGTTGCTCATAGGTAAAAGCAGAGAAGGTAATCGAGGTCTTGTTCTGCATCAGCACCGCTTCCATGCCGGCCGCACGCAGGCGCGCAAGCTCACGACGCGAATGCTGGCGCCCCTCCTTCCAGGGGTACAGGGCGAATTGCTCGATCTTCGAACCCCGAATCGCCGTATGCAAGTCGTAATGCAGGCGCGAACGCCCAGGCTGGCTGAAGAAGCTGCGGGCCAGTTGCTCAAGTTCAGCGGCACGCATGGCTTCAGGGCCGATATTTTTTTCATGACGGCCGTTGAACAGCCGGTTGATGTCCAGTTCGAGGTAACGCTCACCGCGACGCATCGCCTCGGGGTTGCCGAACAGGAACAGAATACGGTTGCGGGGTTTGATCTCCCCACGGGCGATGCCATGCAACAGGCGGTCGAGCAGTTCGATCGGCGCGGTTTCGTTGCCATGGATGCCGGACGACAGCAGCAGGTCGCTGCCGTTGTCCTTCGCTTCAGGCGGGCGGACTTCAAGTGCGCCCTCGCTGAGCCAGCGCATCTGCACGCCGTCGACAGTCAGTTGAATTTTTTGCGCCGGTTCGCGACCGGCGAGGGTCAGTTCAAGCAGTTTGCCGAGGGCGAGCATAAGCAGCTTCCTTAGTGGTTGCAGCCAGGACCGTGGACGTGATCGTCGTCATCGCCGTCGACGTCGGCCGGCTCCATTTCCAGTTGCAGGCTCATCAGGTTGGTGGCCAACGGGCGCATCAGCAGGTTGGCGTACTCGGCGTCGCCTTCTTCCACATCCACGCCGATCAGCAGTTGGCCACGGCCGTCGTGCTGGATCCAGATTTCCTTGCCCTGCCACACCACGGCAACGCGGGTGCAGGAGGTTTCCAGCTGGGTGCCGTCGGTATCTTCAAGGATCAGTTTCAGGGTGTCGGTGGTCATAAATAACTCTCGGTGGTGCGGCGTTAATTGAGCTGGAAAGGATAAACCGAGCCCAGTTTAAGGATTTGCGTCAGTTCATCCAGTGCCGTCCGGCACTCAAGCAGCAATTGCGGGTCAGCCAGGTCGGATTCACGCAGGCTGTCGCGGTAGTGCTTGTCGACCCATTGGGTCAGCGTGCCGTACAACGGTGCCGTCATGATAACGCCTGGATTCACCGCCGCCAGTTCCGTTTCATTCAAGGCCACCCGCAAGCGCAGGCACGCCGGGCCACCGCCGTTCTGCATGCTTTGCTTGAGGTCGAAGACTTTCACTTCGCGGATCAACCCACCGGACGCGGTCAAGCCTTGCAGGTACTGCCAGACGCGTTCGTTGGCGCGGCACTCTTCCGGCACGATCAGCAGCATCGAGCCGTCGGCGCGGCTCAGCAATTGGCTGTTGAACAGGTAGGAGCGCACAGCATCTTCAACGCTGACCTGGGCCCGGGGTACGCACACCGATTGGAAATTGCCGCCCAGCTTGCCCAACTTGCCCTGCAACTCGGCCAGCATCTGTTCGGTATGGAGGAACGCGTCCTCGTGATAGAACAGCACCTCACCGTTGCCCACCGCGATCACGTCGTTGTGGAACACGCCGGCATCGATCACTGCCGGGTTCTGCTGAGCGTAGACCACGCCGTCATCGCTCAGGCCGTGCAGGCGCGCAACGGCTTGGGACGCTTCAAGCGTCTGGCGCGCCGGGTACTTCTGCGGCGCCGGGTAACGGGTGTCGAACGCACTTCGGCCGAACACAAAGAATTCAACGCCCGCCTCGCCGTACTCGCGGCAGAAACGCGTGTGGTTGGCCGCGCCTTCATCGCCGAACTGCGCCACCGCCGGCAACGCCGCGTGGTGAGCGAAGTGTTTGGCATCGGCAAACATCGCCCCCAGCACGCGGCTGGTGGTCGGGTGTTCGATACTGCGATGGTATTTGCAGTTGAGGTTGGCGGCGGTGAAATGCACGCGGCCATCGGCCGTATCGGCGCTCGGGCTGACGGTGGCGGCGTTGGCCACCCACATGCTCGACGCGGAGCAGCTTGCGACCAACAACGGCATCGCCTGCTTGGCCGCCTGCTGGATCACTTGCGCATCGGTACCGCTGAAGCCCAGGTTGCGCAAGGCCGCCACGTCGGGGCGCTCCTGTGGCGCCAGCACGCCCTGCACAAAGCCCATGTCCATCAGCGCCTTCATTTTCTGCAGGCCCTGCAACGCTGCTTCCTTAGGGTTCGAAGACTGCTGGCTGTTGCTCTGGGACGCGACGTTGCCGTAGGACAAACCGCCGTAGTTATGGGTCGGCCCCACTAGACCGTCAAAATTGACTTCATAGGATTTCATCGGCGAGGCTCCACGAACATCTGTTTTTATAGGCATCAAATTACTTGAACACACCACAAATCAAGTGTGGGAGCGGGCTTGCTCGCGAATGGGGTGGTTCAGTCACCTGAGATGTCGAATGACACACCGCTTTCGCGAGCCAGCCCGCTCCCGCATTTAGATAAGCGTAATCCCTGGCGTCAGGGTTGCCGGGACCACCAGGCTCGGGGTCTCAAGCGATGCCACCGGGTACGCACAATAATCCGCCGCGTAATACGCACTGGCGCGATGATTGCCCGAAGCCCCTACCCCGCCGAACGGCGCCGTGCTGGCGGCGCCGGTCAGTTGCTTGTTCCAGTTGACGATACCGGCGCGGCTCTCCAGCCAGAACTGCTGGTAGCGCGCTGCGGAATCGGACAACAAGCCCGCGGCCAGGCCGTACTGGGTGTTGTTGGCCTCGGCAATCGCCGCGGCGAAATCAGCGTAGCGGATCACCTGCAACAGCGGGCCGAACAGTTCCTCGTCCTCGCGCTCGGTCACGCCCGTCACGTCGATGATGCCCGGCGTCAGCAAAGCGGCTTGATCCTGCGGCTGGGTCATTTCCAACAGCGCCATGGCGCCATTGGCCAACATCAGCGCCTGGGCGTCCATCAAGGCCTTGGCCGCGCCGAGGGAAATCACCGAGCCCATGAACGGCGCCGGTTGCTGGTCGAACGCGCCGACCTCGATACTCGAAGCGACCGCCACCAGGCGCGCCAGCAACGCGTCACCCCAGGCACCTTGCGGCACCAGCAAGCGGCGAGCACAGGTGCAGCGCTGGCCAGCGGAGATAAACGCCGACTGGATTATGGTGTAGACCGCCGCATCCACATCGGCCACTTCGTCCACCACCAGTGGGTTATTACCGCCCATTTCCAGGGCCAGGATCTTGTCCGGGCGCCCTGAGAACTGCTGGTGCAAGTGGTTGCCGGTACGGCTGGAACCGGTGAAGAACAACCCGTCGATACCGGGGTTGGCAGCCAAGGCGATACCGGTTTCCCGTGCGCCCTGCAGCAGGTTCAGCACGCCCGCCGGCAAACCAGCTTCAATCCAGCATTGCACGGTCAGCTCGGCGACTTTCGGGGTCAACTCGCTCGGTTTGAACAATACGGTGTTACCCGCCAGCAAAGCCGGGACGATATGCCCGTTCGGCAAGTGACCGGGGAAGTTGTAAGGGCCGAACACCGCCACCACGCCGTGTGGCTTGTGGCGCAACACGGCAGTGGCGTCGCCCAGCGGGCCGCTCTTCTCGCCGGTACGCTCGCGGTAGCTCTGCACCGAAATCGCAATCTTGTTGGCCATGCTGGTGACTTCAGTCGCCGATTCCCACAGCGGCTTGCCTGTTTCTTCACCGATGCAGCGGGCGATTTCATCGGCACGACGCTTCAGGGTGGCCGCGAAGGTTTCCAGCACGCCGATGCGCTCTTCCAGCGGGCGCCTGGCCCACTCCGGGAATGCCTGGCGCGCAGCCTGCACGGCGGACTCGACTTGCTCAGCGGTGGCGCCATTGCCGGCCCACAGCACTTGCTGCGTCACCGGGTTGCGCGACTCAAACAGCTCACCCTGGCCGGCCAGCCAGCTACCTGCGATATACAGCGAATTCATTATTTCGACTCCCGAGCAGCGGACAACGGTACGGCGCGCACTTGATCACCCACGACCAGTTGCAGGCGCTTGGCGGTTTGTGGATCGACCACCAAGGTGCCTGCGGCCAAGCGGGCCGGTGCGGCGGTAATGCGGCAATCCTCGCGTTTGCGGTTATGAATCAGGAAAGGCGTGGCGTCATCGCCTGGCGTGCCGATGGCCAACACCAGCGACTGACTGTCACGCACCGCACGGATCTTGCTGGTTTCACACTCCACCGCCGGGCCGGCGTCGAAGATGTCGACGTAACCCTGGTAGCTGAAACCTTCGCTCTTGAGCATGCTCAATGCAGGCTCGGTATCCGGATGGACCTTGCCGATCACATTGCGTGCGTCTTCGGACAGGAAGCAGCTGTACAGCGGAAACTTCGGCATCAACTCAGCAATGAACGCCTTGTTGCCCACGCCGGTCAGGTAATCGGCCTGGCTGAATTCCATCTTGAAGAAATGCCGGCCCAGACTCTCCCAGAACGGCGAGCGCCCGGCATCGTTGGACACGCCACGCATCTCGGCGATGATCTTGTTGCCAAACAGTTGCGGGAATTCGGCGATAAACAGCAGGCGCGCCTTGGCCAGCATGCGGCCGTTGAGGCCGGTGCGGTAATCGGCGTGCAAAAACAGCGAGCACAGTTCGGAATTACCGGTAAGGTCGTTGGCCAGGAACAGCGTTGGAATCTCGCGGTAGATATTCAACTCCTGGGAGGCGCTGACGGTCAGGCCCACCCGGAAGTTGTACCAGGGCTCGCGCAGGCCGACGGCGCCGGCAATGGCGGAAATGCCCACCACGCGGCCTTCGTCGTTTTCCAGCACGAACAGGTAATCGGCATCGCCGCGCCCGGCGTCGCCGCGAAAGGTTTTTTCCGCCCAGCCAACCCGATGGGTCAGGCGCTCTTCGTTGGCCGGCAAGGTGGTCAGACCGGTGCCGGTGCTGCGTGCCAGATCAATCAGGGCCGGTAAATCGCTGCTGCGTACGGGACGAACGATCATGCTATCTCCTCGAACGGGCCGCCGTTGTCAGCCACCCGCGAAACTCTGTTTAAACCGGCTCTCAAACCGCAACGAGGCGCACGCTCGCGCCCTCGCCAACACCCAGGGCTTCGGCTGCCGCCAGGTCCAGGGTCACCGGTTTGCCGGGCGCGTAGTCCAACTCCAGCATCACCGCGCGGTAATCCTGCAACTGCGCATTACTCACCAGGTACTGGCGGCCAACACCCTTGGCCATCTCGCCGATCTTGACCGGCACCACACGGCTCTGGGCGATGGAACGAATGCCCGAAACCCGCGCATGCAACGTCGGGCCGCCGTCGAAGATGTCGATGTAATGATCGGTCTCGAAGCCTTCGCGCATCAGGATGTCGAACGTGATCTGCGCACGCGGGTGCACCTGGCCCATGGCCTCCTGGGCTTCGTCCGGCAGCAATGGCACGTAGATCGGGTAGTGCGGCATCAGCTCGGCCAGGAAGGTGCGGCTTTTAAGCCCGCACAGGCGCTCGGCGGCGGCGTAATTGAGATCGAAGAAGTTGCGCCCGATGGCGTCCCAGAACGGCGAGTCACCATGTTCGTCGCTGTAGCCGACAATTTCGGTCACCACCGAGTCGGCAAAGCGCTCGGGATGGCTGGCGACGAACAGCAGGCGGCCACGGGAATTGAGTTCCGACCACGGCGAACCGACCAGCTCCGGCACCACGTAGAAACTGGTGAGCAGGCTGTTGCCGGTGAGGTCGTGGCACTGGGAAAGCACGTGGATCTTGTTGTGGATCTTCAGCTCGCGCGAGGCGTGAACGAAGGTCTCATTACGAAAGCTGTAGAACGGCTCGGAATAACCCGCCGAGGCGACGATGGCCGAGCAGCCGGCGAGCTTGCCGGTCTCGGTGTCTTCCAGCACGAAGAAATAGCTCTCTTCACCGTTGAAACTCACCTCGGCCGCGAAGGACGCTTCGCTGGCGGCGATCTTGTCGCTCAGGCGTTCCACATCATCCGGCAAGGAGGTGACACCAATCGGGCTGTCCGCAGCCAGACGCTGTACCTCGCCCAGATCAGCCATTTGCGCGGGGCGCATCACCAGCATGGTGTCACTCCTTAACTCGAAAAACTCATAGGAAAAAAATACCGGACAGGTCCGGCTTCAACACAGGTCAACGGTGGGAGGGGGTTGCCCCCTCCCACATTGGCTCCCGTTCAGCCAATCAGGCTTGGGTCAGTGTTTTTACCGCGCGCTCGAAACGATCCAGGCCTTCCTGGATGTCGGCGTCTTCCACCACCAGGCTCGGGGCGAAACGCACCACATCAGGGCCGGCTTGCAGGATCATCAGGTTTTCTTTCTCGGCCGCGTTGAACACGTCCTTGGCCTTGCCCTTGAAAGCCTCACTCAGTACGCAACCGAGCAGCAGGCCCATGCCACGCACTTCGGTGAAGATGCCGTACTGCTTGCCGATCTGCTCCAGGCGCGCCTTGAACAGCGCATGCTTGGCGTTCACACCGGCCAGCACTTGCGGAGTGTTGATCACATCGATCACCGCTTCCGCCACTGCGCACGCCAGCGGGTTGCCGCCGTAGGTGGTGCCGTGGGTACCGACCACCAGATGCTTGGCCAGCGCTTCGGTGGTGAGCATCGCCGCGATCGGGAACCCACCGCCCAGGCTCTTGGCGCTGGAGAGGATGTCCGGCGTCACGCCGTAATGCTGGTAAGCGAACAGATGGCCGCTGCGGCCCATGCCGGTTTGCACTTCGTCGAAGACCAGCAGTGCGTTGTGCGCGTCGCACAACTCGCGTGCGCCTTGCAGGTAAGCCAGCTCGGCCGGCAATACGCCGCCTTCGCCCTGGACCGGTTCCAGCACCACGGCGCAGGTCTTGTCCGAAACAGCGGCTTTCAGCGCGGCCAGGTCGTTGTAAGGCACGTGGGTGATGCCGGTGATCTTGGGGCCGAAACCATCGGAGTACTTGGACTGGCCACCGACGTTGACCGTGAACAGGGTACGGCCGTGGAAGCTGTTCAGCGCAGCGATGATCTCGTATTTTTCGCTGCCGAACCGGTCGAACGCGACGCGACGTGCCAGCTTGAACGCGGCCTCGTTGGCCTCGGCGCCGGAGTTGCAGAAGAACACGCGCTCGGCAAAGGTGGCATCGATCAACTTATGCGCCAGGCGCAGGGCCGGCTCATTGGTGAAAACGTTGGAGACGTGCCACAGCTTGTTGGCCTGTTCGGTCAGCGCACCGACCAGCGCCGGGTGGGCGTGGCCCAATACGTTGACCGCGATGCCACCGGCAAAGTCGATCAGCTCGCGACCCGCCTGGTCCCACACGCGCGAACCTTCGCCACGCACAGGAATGAATGCGGCCGGTGCGTAGTTAGGCACCATGACCTGGTCGAAATCGGCACGTTGCACCGGGGCTTGCTCAACGGACATCGGAGTCTCCTGAAGAGGAACGCCTGCCTGAAACTGGCGGGCGATGCAGGGATTGTAAGGACAGTTTTCAGTAGGGCCTTGTCGCCAAGCGACAACTTCTTATAGCGCCAACCCCCGATTTTCGAGGGTTTACGTCAATGCGACAAATAGCGTCGCAATGGCGCAGTTTAAACCGCCCGGCGTGTTTGCGTCAGGGTCAATGGCCGCTCTAATTATCTAGGGCCAAGTGCTCCACACCGGCTGATTTACTGGTGCCCTTTCCATGGCACCAAGAGATTCGCCCCATGAGTACTCCTCCCGAGAGCCATTACGAACGCCTGAAAAATGCTATGCCCCAGTGGCTGGGCCAGGCGAGCGCGGCCAAACATCAGGCTCTGCGCCAAGCCAAGCCGCACCTGGGCAAACCCTTGCAGGCGGCCACAGCCCGACAACAAGCCTTGTTCAAACAAGCCACTGCCCAGCATTGGCGCGCACAGAACACCGTCGATGACGCGCTGAAAAACCTGCGAGATCCCAAGGCCTACGCCAGGCCCCTGCTGCAAAACCTGCTGCGTCAACGCTTCGCGCTGAACCTGGACGTCGATGAGGTGTTCATCCGCCTCTATATCCCGCTGACCATTCCCTGGTTTGCGATCCGCTCTGGAGCGGCGCGCACCTGGACGGTGTCACTGCTCGATGCAGCGCTGCATAACTTCGATTACAAGGAAGCAGATGCAGGTTTCTACGAGCCCGACTCGACGTTTATCAGCCGCCCCTCGGCCACCGGCCAGTTCACCACCCTGCCCCATATCCGCGACGTCATGTCGATCAACGCGTTTGTGCGCCTGTGCCGCGAGTTGAACCTCGGCGCCACGTACGCGCACCACCTGCGCAACGCGCTGGGGTTGAACACTCCGAGCGCCGGCAACAGCCTGGCGCTGAAAGTCGATACCAGCCAGCGCGCGGCCTTGCGCGCCGCACTGCAACTGGCGGACATCCGCGGCGACATCAAGCCGGACTTCGCCCAGGTGATCAGCGCCATGCTCGAAGGCGCCCCGCGCCTGAGCCTTGGGCAACTGCCGGTGCTCTGCCATACGTTCACCCTGTTGCAGACGCCACTGTGCGGCATCCTGCTGTTCGCTCCGGACCTGGAGCAGGCGCGCAGCTCACAACGGATCGTCGCCTACGTGCCGGACGATCCGCAGCACCCACTCAAGGAATACACCTCGCCCCTGGAGTTCAAACGCGAGCTGACCCGCCAACTGCGTAACGAGGACTACCAACTGTTCTTCAGCCGCTTTGTGCCCCATGAGCGTCTCGGTGTTTTTTTCTCCGGCCTGAGCCAGCGCCTGTCGAGCATCAACTGGCACCCACCGGAACCCGGCGGCAAGCATGGCATGTGGCGCAAAGAACCCACCCTCGACCCCAAACTGCAATTTGTCGCAACGCCCATTCCCGACGAGCCTTGGCGTTATCTGTATCGGCAGAAACTCAACAAGATCCTCAATGACGCACGCTCCCAGGCCGTCTCCACCGCCAACGCCGACAGCCAGGCACGCTGGGCCTTGTGGGACTCCTTCGTGGATATCGCCTCAACAATTCTCAACGTCGCACTGTTGGTGGTCACGCCGTTCATTCCCGGGCTGGGCGAATTGATGATGGGCTACATGGCCTATCAACTGCTCACGGACGTCTTCGAAGGCGTGATCGACTGGGCCGAAGGGCTGACGGACGAAGCGCTCACCCACCTGGTCAACGTGGTGCAATCCATTGCGCAATTGGGCGTATTTGCAGCAGGTAGCAGCCTCGCCGGCATCGCGATGGACAAACTGTTATCGGCCGAACAACGGGCCTTCATCGAGCGCTTCAAACCCGTGAGCCTGGCTGATCGCAGCCAGCGCTACTGGCAACCAGACCTCGGCCCGTACCAGCAACACCTCGACATCGCCCCGACGCTGAGCACCGATGAAAAAGGCCTGTACCGTGTGCGCGGTGAATCAGTACTTCCCTTGGAGGGCCGGCACTACAAGGTCGAGCCCGCCGACGACGGCCATTACGCAATCAAACACCCGACCCGCGCCGACGCCTATCGTCCCAGGCTGCGGCACAACGGGTCCGGGGCATGGCACACCGAACTCGAACAGCCCCTGACATGGGATCGCAAGACTCTGTTGCGGCGCCTCGGCCCCATTGCACAAGGCTTGAGCGAAACCGACTGTGAGCAAGCCTTGCGCATCAGTGGTGTCAGCGAAGACACCCTGCGCAAGATGCATCACAACAGCGAGCCCATCCCGCCCATGCTTGAGGACACCCTGGTGCGGCTGCGCATCGACCGTGAGATCCAACAGTTGATCCAGCGCCTGCGCAGCGATGACCCGGCGCAGTACAACGCCATCGACCCTCAAGAGCAACTGCACTTGATGACCAGCTTCGGTTACTGGCCCAAGGAAAAGACCCTGCAACTGCTGAACGCGCGCAACGAGGTGGTCTGGCAGATGGGTGAAAGCGATCAGCCGCTGGTGCAGATTCACGAAGCGCAGCTGCAAAAGGGTGGCTTGCTCAAAACCGTATTGCAGGCCCTGAGCCCCGAGGAACTCAGCCGCCAGTTCGGCGAACGCACCGGCGACCTGCAATTGAGCCTGGAGGCCCGCACCCGACACCTGCGCAAAGCCCTCGCCGATATCGCCGAGCGCAAACGTGCATCGCTGTTCGAATCACGTTACGGCCCCTCGCAGACCGCCGGCGACCCAGCGGCCCAGCGCATCCTGGACACCTCGCCCGACCTGCCCGCCAGCGTCGCCCACCACCTGCTGCGCCAGGCCAGCGGCGCGGAACTTGCCCAACTGGACGCCCGCCGTGTCCCGCCACGCCTGGCCGACCTGGCTCGTGCGGCGCTGGACGAGGTACGCGTGACCCGCGCCTACGAAGGCCAGCAACTGGACAGCGTGCAGACCATCGACAGCGACCGCCTGGCCCTCAACGCTCTGCGGCTGCTGCCCGGTTGGTCGGACCAGGTGCGCCTGGTGGCGCGCCATGATTCACCCCGCGGTTCGATCTGGAACGAGGTAGGCGTCGAGGACGCGCCGTTGCGCCGCACATTGGTACGCCGGGATAACGGCCGTTATGTCGCCTATGACGACGACACAGCGCTGTGCGCTGAAACCGACCTGTACAGCGCCATCCTGCACGCCTTGCCCGATCGCCAGCGCGAGGCGCTGGGCATTCAGATTGACCAGGGCGCCGAATTGCAGCAGCGTTTGCGTCGACATCCACTGGCACGCAATGAAGTACGCCGGGTGCTGGCCAGCGGCGCCCCCAAGGAGCCATCGACCGACACCCTCAAGCACCTTGGCAGTGACGATGGTTATCGCGCACATACCCCAAGCCCGAACGCCCCGCTGCTGTACCCGCGCGCCCGGGCACTGTATCCAGCGTTGAGCGACGAGCAGATCGGCGCCCTGCTCGAACACCTGCAAAGGCAGCCCGGCGGTGCATCAGTGCGGCTCACGGCGCTCACCGAGGAATATCAGCAATTGGAAACCGAGCTGCACAACTGGCAGCAAACGGTGCCCACCGAACATCCGCAAACCGGTGCCGCGCTTACGCCGCGCGAGCAAGCCTACGAACGCCAGAATCGCCAGCGCATCGCGCAATTACTCAAGCGTTGCTGGCGCCGAGGCACCGAGCTCGACGATTACTTCGAAGACCCGAGCCGGGACGGCTATATGTTGCGCCTGGATTTTCCGATCATCGGCGAGCTGCCCACACTGAGTGCCAACTTCGAACATGTGTCGTTGCTGTCCATCAACGGCAACGAAGGCACCCAAGGCGTGACCGCCTTTATCAACCAGTTTCCACGGCTGCGGCACTTGGAAGTCAAAGACGTCCCCATGGACGATCTGCCGCCTCAACTCAGCAGCCTGCCTCACCTCAACACCCTGGGGCTGTCCAACTGCAACATCACCCTCACGCCTGCCAGCCATGCCCGCCTGGCGAGCATGAGTCACTTGCAGACGCTGTCACTCAACGGCAATCCCCTGGGCCTGACACCTAGCGTCGAGGCGATGCCGGAGCTGGTGGCCCTGGACCTTGCCGACACCGGTATCGATCGCCTGCCGCCCGGCTTGCTGACCCGCCCGGAGCTGCAGGCCGCGCTGTTGAACGGCAACCAGATCCGCGACGTACCCGCCGCGCTGTTCGAACTGCCCCCTGAGGTCAGCGTGCACTACGATCTTTCCGACAACCCGCTGTCACGGGCGAACCTGGAGCAGGTCAAGGAGTACTACCAACGCCACGGCACGTTCTGGGAGGTCGATGCTATGCCCGTCGACCTGCAAGATACACAACGGCTTTACCCGTCGATGGACAAGGACGAAGCCACACGTTTCATCTATTCACTCCCCGGCGATATTGAAGCGGGCAAACGCGAGCTGGCGCGCCTGGCTGGAGAACTGGAAACCTTGCAGCAGGAGCTGGGCGCCTGGTCACAGGCCCCCGACCTGACCTCCCTGGAACTGGCGCGCAGAATGGCGCTGCATGTGCAGCTGGAAAAAGCCTGGCGCCGCGAACCCGCCCAGGAAACCCGCCACGTTCGCACCCTCAAGATCAGCCAGACCTTGGCCGGTGAATTGCCGCGCCTGAGTGCACGGTTCAAGCACATAGGCTCGTTGATCATGCACGGCAACGGTGGCCCGATGGACGTCGGCGAGTTTCTCGAAAGCTTTCCGGCCCTGGATATCCTCGACATCGAACACGCGACGTTGGAGGACATCCCGCCGCGTATCTTCGAGCTGCAAAAACTGACTTTCCTGGGCCTGCCGGACTGCTCGCTCAAGCTCAGCGACACCAGCCGTGCGGCCCTGCAAAACATGAACCGCCTGGAATACCTGGACCTCAGCCAAAACCCCAACCTAGGGCAACTGCCGGAGTTCAAGGCGATGCCGGCACTGTCCAGCGTCCTGCTGAAAAACGTCGGCCTCACCCAAGTGCCCTCCGAACTGCTCGTCGACGTGCCCCGCAGCGCGGTCAACCTCAGCGACAACCAGATCACCGAGATGCCGGCGGCCGCTTTCACCCTGCGCGCCGAAGCCGCCAGCGCGTTCGACCTGTCCGGCAACCCGTTATCCAAAGTGACCCTGGAGCAGATCAAGAGCTACTGCCAGCGCACCCAGGAATCCTTCAATGCCACGGCTCCCGAAGCCGAGCGTGTGCGCCTGCAACAGCTATACCCGACGCTGGTCGAAAGCGAAGCGGATCGTTTTATCTTCCGCCTGCCCGGCGATATGGACGCGATCACCCCGACCCTGGCGCGCCTTGAAGCCGAGTATGCCCAGCTCAATACCGACCTCGATCAATGGGTGCTGGATGTGCCACAGCGCCATCCTGTCGACAACAGCCCGCTCGATGACGCCGCCCGCGCCCACCAACAATTGCTGCGCGACAATTTCAAAATGCTGGTAGAGCAAGCCTGGCGTCGCGAGAGTGCGGAGGATGAAGAGAGCCTGGTGGATGAGTTCACCCATTCATTACTGCTCGACACCCCGGTGATGGGTGAGCTGCCGTCACTGAGTGCGCGGTTCGAGCATGTGTCGTGGTTTGAATTGACGGGCAACGGCACTACCACCCAGGTTGACGGTACGCTGCGCTGTTTTCCGGCGCTGCAAACCCTGGCACTGAGCCAATGCCCGGTGGGCAGCCTGCCCGAACCGATCTTCAGCATGCCCAAGCTGGCCAGCCTGGAATTGACCCAATGCGGCATCCGCCTGACGCCGTTGTCAGCCCGCTCCTTCAACGACCTGGCGGCGCTGGAGTTCGTCGACTTGAGCGACAACCCGCTGGGGGAAACGCCAGACGTCAGCAGTTTGCACAACCTGAGCTCGCTGCACCTGCGCAATGCCGGGCTCAAAGCGATGCCGGAGGGGGTTTTCCAGCTCAAGGCGTTGCACACGCTGGACTTGAGCGGCAACCAGATCGAAGACATCGGCGCGGGTTTGCTGGAGACCGACACGGTGTTTCATGAAGACAGCGACCTGAGTAACAACCCGCTGTCGGCACAGAGCCTGGCGTACCTGCGCGAGTATTACCAACGCACCGGCATTGACTTCAATGTGCCCCAGGCCAGGCTGGATGAAACCGGCGCACCACTATCGCCCGCAGAACCCCGGCCACAGGAGGAATAACCGCCCCTTAGGGCTAGCCAGGAGGGCGTGCTCAACCGCGCTCGGACGGTACCGAGGACAATTCGAACGGGCTGCTGCTGCGACGCTGGTTGCGGTCTTCACGCGGGGTCGCGCCGAAGAAGTTGCGGTAGGCGCTGGAGAAATGCGGCCCCGAGGAAAAGCCGCACGACAGGCCGATCTGGATGATCGACTTGCTGGTTTGCATGAGCATCTGGCGGGCCTTGTTCAGGCGCAGTTCCAGGTAGTACTGGCTGGGGACACGATTGAGGTACTGCTTGAAGATGCGTTCGAGTTGTCGTCGCGACACGCAGACGTGCTGGGCAATTTCGTCAGTGGTCAGCGGCTCTTCGATATTGGCTTCCATCAACAGAACCGCCTGGGTCAGCTTGGGATGGCTGGAGCCCAGGCGGTTTTGCAGTGGAATACGCTGGCGCTCGCCGCCTTCGCGGATGCGCTCCACCACCAGTTCCTCGGACACCGCGCCGGCCAGTTCGGCGCCGTGGTCACGAGCCAGCACCGCCAGCAACAGGTCGAGCACCGACATGCCGCCACAGGCGGTCAACCGGTCGCGGTCCCAGTCGAACAGATGGCTGGTGGCGATGACCTTGGGGAAACGCTCGGCGAAATCATCCTGCCAGCGCCAATGCACGGCAGCGCGGTAACCGTCGAGCAGGCCGAGTTGGGCCAACGGGTAGACACCCGCCGACAAGCCGCCGATCACGCAGCCTGCGCGCACAAGCTGCTTGAGCGCCGTGCTCAGTTGAGAGGCGATCACCGTCGGCGGCTCGTCCGCCAGCAGGAACAGCTTCTGGAAACCTTCGAGCTTGCCCGCCCAAGCCTCGCCCGGCAATTGCCAGGCGCCGTCGGCGGCCGGTTCCGCATGCAGGAACGACAGCTCGTAGACCACGTCCGGATGCACCCGTTGGGCAATACGCAAGGCCTCCTCAGCCAGCGCCAGCGTCAGTGCTTTTGTGCTGGGCCAGATCAGGAAACCAATTCGATGGGCAGTCATGGAAGGCTATCCGAAGCGAGTAACAATAATGAAGACAAGGGCCAATGCTAGCCCGGAAACGAACACAAATCTCAAAAACTGATGAAGATCAATGTGGGAGGGGGCTTGCTCCCGACGGCGGTGTGTCAGCCAACAGATTGGTATCTGATTTACCGCTATCGGGAGCAAGCCCCCTCCCACAGGGGTAGCTATTTCAGGCTGCCGGACAGGAACTGCTGCAAACGCTCCGACTGCGGGTTCACCAACACCTCGCGCGGGTTGCCGCATTCTTCGACGATGCCTTTGTGCAGGAACACCAACTGGTTCGACACTTCACGGGCAAAGCCCATTTCGTGAGTGACCACCACCATGGTGCGGCCTTCCAGGGCCAGGTCCTGCATCACCTTGAGCACTTCGCCGACCAGTTCCGGGTCAAGCGCCGACGTCGGCTCGTCAAACAACATCACCTCCGGCTCCATCGCCAGGGCACGGGCAATCGCCACGCGCTGCTGCTCGCCGCCGGACATGTGGCCGGGGAATGCATCCTTACGATGGCCCACACCCACCTTGGCCAGGTAGTGCTCGGCCTTTTCACGCGCTTCTTTCTTCGACACACCCAGCACGTGCACTGGCGCTTCCATCACGTTTTCAATGGCGGTCATGTGCGACCACAGGTTGAAATGCTGGAAAACCATGGACAGGCGCGAACGCATGCGTTGCAGTTGCTTGGGGTCGGCGGCCTTCATGGCGCCGTCCTTGCCGGCGACCAGCTTCAGCTCTTCGTTGTTGAGCAGGATCTTGCCGGCGTGGGGTTGCTCGAGCAGGTTGATGCAGCGCAAAAAGGTACTTTTGCCCGAGCCACTGGAACCGATGATGCTGATCACATCACCGGCCGCGGCGGCCAGGGACACGCCTTTGAGCACTTCATGACTGCCATAGCGTTTATGCAGGTCTTGGACTTCAAGTTTGTACATGCGGTCGGTTCTCACAAAAACAGGTGGTCAGTCGTTGAGCAAGCGCCCGTGACGCAGCGCTTCGCGCCCCGCCACCTTGGCCAGCCAGAAACCCGCTTGGGCATAACGTAGCCGTTCAACGGCAAACAACACCCCGGACGTGCCCGCGCAAACAATACTCACGCGGTCGGTCAGGGGATCAATCACTTCAAAAATCGGTTCGCCGGTTTCCACCCAGTCGCCGGCTTGACGCAGGTAACTGATCACCCCGGCGTGGGGTGCGAACAACAACTCGGTGCCTTCGAAAGGCACGCCTTCGCACGGTTCGTACTGTGGCGCGGGCCATTGCCCCTTGATCAGGCCCTGTTCAGCGAGAAACGCGAGGATGCCTTCGGCGTGGAAGATCGCTTCGTCACGGCCGGTATCAGCCTGGCCGCCCAGCTCCAGCGTCGTCGCCAGGCACGCCAGCGGGATTTGCGCCTCAGGGAACAAGCGGGACAGGCGCAGCCACGGCAGCGAACAGGCTTCATCAAACGAGCTGCCGCCGGAATCCTCGGCCAGCAGGCCGACTTTCACATTCAAGTGCGCCGACAACGAACGCCACTGCGGCCAGTGCTGGGGCAGCGCATACATGTGCAACGCCGCCTCCGCATCGCAGTGCAGGTCCAGCACCACATCGGCGGTGCAGGCATGGCTGAGCAAGACGCGCTGCATGCCTTGCAGCTGGCTGCTCGGTGCCGGCAGGGCGTCGAGTGCATCGGTCATCGCCTGGCGAATCATGCGCACATTGGCGTGAGGGTCATCGCCCAGCTTGCCGGCGAGCAACGCGGCGACCGGCTCGCTCAACTCGACGAAATCGCGGTTGAAATTCTTGCCGCTGCCCACCTCGAAACGGCCCTGGTGAGCACCTTGCAACAGTTGCCCCAGGCCCATCGGGTTGGCCACCGGCACCAGCTCGATCACACCGTTGAGGGCGCCCTGGCGCTCCAGTTCGATGAGACGCTTTTTCAGCTCCCAGGCGGCGCGCATCCCCGGCAACTCGTCGGCGTGCAGGCTGGCCTGGATATACGCCTTGCGCTCGCCGCTGCCGAAACGAAAGACGCTCAGTTGGCGCTCGCAACCCAGGTGGCCCCAGGGCAACAGGTGATCGATACGTTCCATCTCAATGCTTCCTTGGAGCCAGGTAGCTCAGCCAGCGGCGCTCGGCCAACTTGAACAGGCGCACCAGGATGAAGGTCAGGCACAGGTAGAACGCGCCGGCCGTGATATAGGCTTCGAACGGCAGGTAGAATTGGGCGTTCACCGTGCGCGCGGCACCGGTGATGTCGATCAGCGTGACGATGGACGCAAGGCTGGTGGTCTGCAGCATCATGATCACTTCGTTGCTGTACTGCGGCAGTGCACGACGCAGGGCCGACGGCAGCAGGATGCGGCGGTACAGTTTAGAGCGCGACATGCCCATGGCCTTGGCCGCTTCGATCTCGCCATTGGGCGTGGCCTTGAGGCTGCCAGCGATGATTTCGGCAGTGTAGGCGCTGGTGTTGATCGCAAACGCCAGGCACGCGCAGAACGTGGCGCTGGACAGCAGCGGCCAGAGGAAGCTTTCGCGTACGGCGTCGAACTGCGCCAGACCGTAGTAGATCAGGAACAGCTGCACCAGCATGGGCGTGCCGCGAATGACATAGGTGTAGAGCCACGCCGCGCCGTTGACGATCGGCTGCTTGGACACCCGCATCAAGCCCAGCGGCAAGGCGGCGAGCAGGCCGAAAAACAGCGAGATGGCGAGCAATTTCAGGGTGGTGACCAAACCGCCGAGGTACAGCGGCATGGCCTCCCAGATGACGTTGTAGTCGAAGATCATAGATCAGCCGCCCTTACGCCTACCGAGTAGCGCTTCTCAAGATGACGCAAGGCCAGCAATGATACGCTGGTGATCACCAGGTACATCGCCGCCACTGCGAGGAAGAAGGTAAAAGGTTCGCGGGTGGCGTCTGCCGCCTGCTTGGCCTTGAACATCATGTCTTGCAGGCCCACCACCGAAATCAGCGCAGTGGCCTTGGTGAGTACCAGCCAGTTGTTGGTGAAGCCGGGGATCGCCAGCCGGATCATCTGCGGCACCATCACCCGGAAAAACACCTGGAAGCTGCTCATGCCATACGCCAGGCCGGCCTCGGCCTGCCCCTTGGGAATGGCCATGAAGGCACCGCGGAAGGTTTCCGACAAGTAGGCGCCAAAGATGAAGCCCAGGGTGCCAATACCGGCCGCCAAGGGGTTCAAGTCAATATAGTCGTCGTAGCCGAGCATCGGCGCGACGCGGTTAAGCAGGTCCTGACCGCCGTAGAAAATCAGCAGGATCAGCACCAGGTCGGGAATCCCACGGATGACCGTAGAGTACAAGTCACCCAGCCAGGCCAACCAGCGCACCGGCGACAGGCGCAACGCGACCCCGATCAGACCCAGAACAATGGCCAAGGCCATGGACGACAAGGCGAGCTGAAGCGTCAACCATGCGCCATCGAGGATGACGGCCCCGTAGCCTTTCAACATGATTCAGGTCCTCGAAAAGGGGGATGAAAAAATGGCGCAAACTTCAGAGGGCTCTGTTGCTTGCGCCATTTCAGACAGACAGCTGCGAATACTTACTTGGCTTCTGGGCCGTAAATATCGAAGTTGAAGTACTTTTTCTCGATTTCTTTGTATTTACCGTTGGCACGGATCGCCGCGATGGCAGCGTTGATACGGTCCAGGTTTTCCTTGTCGCCCTTGCGTACCGCGATGCCTACGCCGTCGCCGAAGTACTTGACGTCGGTGAAGGCCGGGCCGGTGAACGCATAGCCTTTACCGGCTGGGGTATCGAGGAAACCTTCCTGCAGCAGGGTCGCGTCAGCCACGGTGCCATCGAGGCGACCGGCTTCCACGTCCAGGTAGATTTCGTTCTGCGAGCTGTAGGGAACAACCGTGGCACCTTTGGGAGCCAGGACTTCCTTGGCGAAACGATCATGGATCGAACCGCGCTGCACGCCGATCTTCTTGCCTTTGAGTTCATCCAGGCTGTCGCTGACGGTGGTGCCTTCCTTCAATACCAGGCGCGCTGGGGTCAGGTAGTAGCGGTTGGTGAAGTCGACGGACTTCTTGCGGTCGTCAGTGATGGACATGGACGACAGGATCGCGTCGATCTTGCGCACTTTCAACGCCGGGATCAGGCCGTCGAACTCTTGCTCGACCCACACGCACTTGACCTTCATCTCTTCGCACAGGGCGTTGCCGATGTCGTAGTCAAAACCCACGATGTTGCCATCCGGCGCCTTCGAGGCAAACGGAGGGTAAGCCGCTTCGATACCAATCTTCAGGGGCTTTTCATCAGCGAAGGCCTGCATGGACAGCACGGACAGCGCCAGGGCGCCCAACAGCACAAGTTTCTTCATCTTGGGACTCCATCGGTATAGGGCAAAAAGCAGTATGAGCCAGGGCCCACGATGCGACTTAAGTGAAACCGAATAGCGGTGCTGCGCCCTACGCGGTGTAAACCTGCGACGACGAGCGAGTGATCGGCATTCTAACGACAGGCCGGAAGCCGATATTTCCTCAATGCGACAACAATTTACAGAAGCACCGAGAAAGCGGTTCCAGCACATTGACAGCCTCTGCTTTTTATGCAGAGACAAAAGATATTAAACCTGTTGATGCTGCAAGTTGCGGGCCTATTATTCGCAAACCCTTCTAGCACGGCAAGTCTGGCGTTTAATCTTATTTCCTGGGGTGTCTAAAACGCGGTTTTTCGGGGCATTGACGTAGCACATTGCCCCAGGTTTGGGCGGCAGGTTACACATCCAGGTGCGACGGTAACATTCAGAAACGTCCTACGGTGAAAACCGATATTTATTGGTCTCCACCCGATCGTTCCCACGCTCCGCGTGGGAATGCAGCCCTGGACGCTCCGCGTCCGCTCTTGAGGTCGTGACGCGGAGCGTCACAGGAGGCATTCCCACGCAGAGCGTGGGAACGATCCCCCCATGTAAAAAGCCCCACTCGGCTCACACCGAATGGGGCTTTGTCCAACCTGCCTCGCCTTACGCGGCGTTCATGGTCTTGTGGGTTTCAATCAAATGCGCCACCACGCCTGGATCCGCCAGCGTGGAGATATCGCCCAGCCCGTCATACTCAGCCGTGGCAATCTTGCGCAGGATACGCCGCATGATTTTGCCTGAACGCGTCTTCGGCAAGCCTGGCGCCCACTGGATCACATCCGGCGATGCAATCGGCCCGATCTCCTTGCGCACCCAGTTTTTCAACTCCAGGCGCAGCGCTTCGGTCGGCTCTTCGCCATTCTTGAGGGTGACATACACGTAGATGCCCTGCCCCTTGATGTCATGGGGCACACCCACTACCGCCGCTTCCGCGACTTTAGGGTGGGCAACCATGGCGCTTTCGATCTCGGCGGTGCCCATGCGGTGGCCGGACACGTTCAACACGTCATCCACGCGCCCGGTGATCCACCAGTAACCGTCTTCATCGCGACGGGCGCCGTCGCCGGTGAAGTACATGCCACGGAAGGTCTTGAAATAGGTGTCGACAAAACGGTCATGGTCGCCGTACAGCGTACGCGCCTGGCCTGGCCACGAATCGAGGATCACCAGGTTGCCTTCGGCAGCCCCCTCGATGATGTTGCCCAGGTTATCCACCAACGCCGGCACCACACCAAAGAACGGACGCGCCGCCGAACCCGGCTTGAGCGCGTGGGCACCCGGCAGCGGGCTCATCAGGGTGGCGCCGGTCTCGGTTTGCCACCAGGTATCGACAATCGGGCAACGGGATTGGCCGACGTTCTTGTAGTACCAGTCCCACGCTTCAGGGTTGATCGGCTCACCCACCGAACCGAGCAGGCGCAGGCTGCTACCATCGACGCCTTCGCAGGCCGCAGTGCCGGAGGCCATCATGGCGCGGATTGCGGTCGGCGCGGTGTAGAGGATGTTGACCTTGTGCTTGTCGACGATCTTGCCCACCCGGGTAATGTCCGGGTAGTTCGGCACGCCTTCGAACAGCAAGGTGGTCGCGCCATTGGCCAGCGGGCCATAGACAATATACGTGTGGCCAGTGACCCAGCCGACGTCGGCGGTGCACCAGTAGATTTCACCCGGGCGGTAGTCGAACACGCGCTCGTGGGTCAGGGCGGCGTAGAGCAGGTAGCCACCCGTGGTGTGCTGCACGCCCTTCGGCTTGCCGGTGGAACCCGAGGTGTAGAGGATGAACAGCGCTTCTTCGGCGCCCATCTCCTTGGGCGCACACACGGTGCCGGCCACTTTCATCAGGTCTTCGTACCAGATGTCGCGATGCTGGTTCCACTTGATCGCGCCATTGGTGCGCTTGCACACGATGACCTTCTGGATGCTGTTGGTTTCCGGGTTGGTCAGGGCGTCGTCGACGTTGGCCTTCAGCGGAATCTTCTTACCGGCACGAATGCCTTCGTCGGCAGTGATCACCACCTTCGAGCGACAGTCGATAATGCGACCGGCCAGGGCTTCCGGGGAGAAACCGCCGAAGACCACCGAGTGAATCGCACCGATGCGGGTACACGCCAGCATGGCGACCACGGCCTCGGGGATCATTGGCATATAGATAGTCACCACGTCGCCGCGGTGTACATCCTGGCCGCGCAGGGCGTTGGCGAACTTGCAGACTTGTTCATGCAGCTCGCGGTAGGTGATGGTGCGGCTCTCGGAAGGGTCATCGCCCTCCCAGATGATCGCTGCCTGGTCGCCACGCTCGGCAAGGTGACGGTCCAGGCAGTTGTAGGAAACGTTCAGGGTGCCATCGGCAAACCATTTGATATCGACATGGTGGTCGTCGAAAGAGGTCTGCTTCACCGCGGTGAAAGGCTTGACCCAGTCAAGACGTTTGGCTTGCTCGCGCCAGAAGCCATCGGGGTTGACCACCGACTGCTGGTACATGGCCTTGTAGGTCGCCTCGTCGGTCAGCGTATTGGCTGCTACTTCGGGGCGAACGGGGTACAGGGAAGCCGCACTCATCTTTCTTACCTCGGTGACAATCGTTGTTTTTGTATGGCCCCTGTTTTAGCCGGGGCCGGTCTATAGAACCATTCGACGATGGTAGTAACAAGCCCCTACAAATTGCCCTGATATGCCGATTTGTCGCTCTGGACCGCGCCCCGTGGCGCTTTCACGGTTTGTGAAAAAACCTTTACCACGGGATTGTTACAAAAACCGCCAAAAGTGTTTATCAAAACCACGGGTATATGAATATAACCCGCAAGCCTAAAATCAACTTCGCCAACCAAGGCGCTGTGCTCGACACAGCAGTGATTAACAACGCAACAGCCCCCACGAAGGCAACGTTAATCCGAACTTCCAACTTTAAGTTACACACGTGGCCTCACAAGGGCCCCGTGACCCCTTTCGCCCTGAAGAAGGTAAATGAAGAAATGAAAGTGTTCGCAGTCATGGCTCTCAGCAGCTTGTTCGCCACCGCCGCTCTCGCCGACGAGGCCCCGACAGAACTGGCCAGCCAGAATGCCCCCATTGTTGAGGATTACACCTACAGCACCCACTTGGACGTGGCAAAAGTATTGTCCATGAGCAATATCCCGGAAGTCTGTGAAGTTGTACCGGTAAAAATGGAATATGAAGACTCGCAAGGTCAACGGCATATTCTGAACTATCAAGTCATGGGTAACGGCTGCTCTAACGGGTAATAACTTCTTTAATTAGATTCAATCCCGGATCTTGGTCGCCGCAAGAAATCATTCTTGCGGCCAAGAACCCATCTCTGGCCCACCACAATCGACCTGTGGAAGGGGGCTTGCTCCCGATGACCTGAGCCGCCACACCCACCTTACAAAGCGCTACCCTGCCCTACCTGCCCCCGCTTACAAAATCCCCTCACCGCCCGTCAAAAAAATCCAATCCCGGTAAAGCCTTGCAAACACACGCTTTGGCCGCAGACCACGGCATTTTGGTGACCCCAAGTGACCATCCGCCGCAACACAAAGCCGAATTTTTCCCTATAATGCGCGGGTAAATCGGGCCTGCAATATCCCTTTACACAGGGATGAAGAGCCAGACCTGAGGCCTCCCCTGGAGCAAGCACCTGTCGCTCCAAGCCTCAAGCCTCACGCAGAGCACCCGAACACCTGATTGCGTTTAATGCGTGCGCTAGCTGCAACAAACGATTCCTTAAGATCCACCGTGGCCTCTGGGCCGTGTGAACACCCAACCATCCGGTTTCACACGGGCACTTTGAGCCCTCACGCAGGAGACGACACGTCATGCTGAGCTGGGACGAATTCGATAAAGAAGAAGACGGCGAAGTCGCCGCCAAAGGTGCCAACGCCGGCCACGCCACCGAAGCCAACATGGACCGCCTCGACGGCGCCGGCGCTGCCGCCGCGGTTGAAGCCCGCGCCGTCACCGCCAGTGACTCCGCCGCCATCGTGCGCGCCAAGGCCGCCCTCGACAAACTCGACATCGCCGAAGGCCTCGCCGAACTCGAAGGCGCCTCCGCCCGCGTCGCCGTTGACGAAAAACGCATGATCAACTGCCGCGCCGACCTCAACCAGCTCGTGCCTTTCAAGTACGACTGGGCCTGGCAGAAGTACCTCGACGGCTGCGCCAACCACTGGATGCCGCAAGAGGTCAACATGACCGCCGACATCGCCCTGTGGAAAAACCCCGAGGGCCTGACCGACGACGAACGCCGCATCGTCATGCGCAACCTCGGCTTCTTCTCCACCGCCGACTCGCTGGTCGCCAACAACCTGGTGCTGGCCGTGTACCGCCTGATCACCAACCCGGAGTGCCGCCAGTACATCCTGCGCCAGGCCTTCGAAGAAGCGATCCACACCCACGCCTACCAGTACTGCATCGAATCGCTGGCCATGGATGAAGGCGAGATCTTCAACATGTACCACGAGATCCCATCGGTCGCCAAAAAAGCCGCCTGGGGCCTGAAATACACCCGTTCGATCTCCGATCCGAAGTTCGAAACCGGCACCGTCGAGACCGACAAGGAACTGCTGCGCAACCTGGTCGCCTACTACTGCGTGCTCGAAGGCATCTTCTTCTACTGCGGCTTCACCCAGATCCTCTCCATGGGCCGCCGCAACAAAATGACCGGCGTCGCCGAGCAGTTCCAGTACATCCTGCGTGACGAGTCGATGCACCTGAACTTCGGTATCGACGTGATCAACCAGATCAAAATCGAAAACCCACACCTGTGGGATGCCGAGATGAAGGAAGAAGCGACCCAGATGATCCTGCAAGGGACCCAGCTGGAGATCGAATACGCTCGCGACACCATGCCTCGCGGCGTGCTGGGGATGAACGCGGCGATGATGGAAGACTATTTGAAGTTCATCGCTAACCGTCGGTTGTCGCAGATTGGTCTTAAGGAAGAGTATCCAGGCACCACCAACCCGTTCCCGTGGATGAGCGAGATCATGGACTTGAAGAAAGAGAAGAATTTCTTCGAGACTCGGGTGATCGAGTACCAGACCGGCGGCGCGCTGAGCTGGGACTGATTCTCCCGAAGCCAGGCAGTATCAAAAAGCCCTGACTCGTTCAGGGCTTTTTGATTTCTAGTGAACGCAAAGTTGGCGTTGAATCGCCATTTCTTGAAGTACATCACATCAAGCTCCTCGCCCAGAAGGGTTCGGATCGCATCACCAATGCTGTAGCCTTATGCCCCAATTGCCATCAGCGTTGTCACCGGTCGAGTGATCGGGAGGCTTTTACCGAAGGGGCTTTACGCCAGGATCGGAAGATTGGCACGGGAGTAGACTCCTGCTGTCACACCTGATGCACGCTTAAACATTTAGATAGGACCGAGGCCTACCCGTGAACCCAGACATGCTCGAAGCCGGCCCCGCTGACGCCAAAGTACTTTCCGTCTTTGACTTCGACGGCACGCTGACCCACCACGACAGTTTTGTGCCCTTCCTCAAGTTTGCCTTTGGCCCCGGTGAGTTCTATGGCCGGATGGTCAAGCTGGCGGTGCCGGGGCTGCGCTTTTTGGTGCGGCAGATCAGTCGGGATGAGTTGAAGGCACAGCTGATTCGCACCTTTATGACCGGGGTGGAGAAGGCGTGGGTTCAGCAGCAGGCCGAGGCGTATTGCCAGCGCTATTGGAGCAAGTTGATGCGCCCCAAGGGCTTGCAGTCGGTGGCCGATGAGGTGAACTCGGGGGCCGTGGTGACGCTGTGTTCGGCGTCGCCGGCGTTGGTGTTGCAGCCGTTTGCGAATCGGCTGGGGATCAAGTTGATTGGCACTGAGCTTGAGGTAGTTGATGGCGTATTGACCGGCAAGCTCACCGGGAATAATTGCCGCTGTGAGAACAAAGTGCTGCGGCTTGAAGCGGTGTATGGCGACCTGGGGGAATACCGGCTGCGGGCGTGGGGTGATACGCGAGGGGATCGGGAGTTGTTGGCAGCGGCGCAGGATGCGCATTTTCGGCATTTTCATGCGAAGAAGAAAAAGCGGGATCGGTTGCAGTGATGACGTGGGTGGGGTTGGCAGGAAGTCTGCACTAGACGCCTAACCAGTTTTCCACAATCAAGCCATTTACGCGCTTGAACTCACCTTCATTGTTAGTAACCAAGACCAAGCCTGAGCTTCTAGCGTGCCCGGCAATGTGTAGGTCATTGACGCCGATAGGCGTGCCCTTTTTCTCCAGATCTGAACGTATCGAGCCGTAGTGAAAAGCGGCCTTGTCGTCGTAGCTAAAGACATTGAGCCGGGAAGAGAAGTCTTCCACGGCTCGCGTATTTTTTTCTACGAACTGACTCTTTTCTGCGCCATGCATCAGCTCAGCAGGGTGATGAAAGAGAGATCACCATACGCCCAACATTGGCATTGAATTTTTCCAATATTTCGATCGGACGACGCTTGATGATGTAGATCACGATGTTGGTATCAAGCACGTACTAATCATCAAAAGACTCTCGTTCTTGCTGGGTTTGATCGGCACGTTCCTCCATGAAATCTTCAGATACCGATTCACTGGCAAGAAAAAAGCTGTCCCAAGTGTTTTCAACAGGCGAAATGATCAGCTCTCTTCCCACAGCACGGACCTCCACGGTCTTCACTCCCGCAGGAAAACGCATGTCGGCAGGGATGCGAATATTTTGCGTACGGTTGTTAGTAAAGACGGTTCCAGAAGACATAGAGAACACCTCTCTGGGTAAGGAAAGACTGGGAAGAATGATGATTCGAGAATGCTCTATTTCAAAGCTATCTGGCAAACATCCGAAGAATGCCAGCGTTATCGCACTAGCATGGGCTGCTACGAGTCGAGGCGATACGGGTTTATGGGCTCGACAGGGAAATCGCGTCGATCCCTTCGCAGCCTCGCTGGGGCTCGACAGCTCCCACATTTGATCTTTGCCAATCCGATGATTTGTGGTCGACAGGTATTTATGTCGCGGCTTTCAGGTCTACGCCCAGGGCTGTGGCGAAGGCTTTTACCATGGGGCTGCGCGGTGCGTTGTGGCGCAGGATGAGGTTGAATGCCGTGCTCAGGTGGACCTGCTCCGAGCACAGTACGCGCAGGCGGCCTTCTCTCACTAGCGGCGTTGCGTAGTGTTCCGGCAGGAAGCCGAGGAAGCGGCCGGTAAGGATCAGGATGGCCACGGCTTCAACCTGGGAGGCCGAGGCTGACTGGCTGTCGTAGTTGACGAAGTTGGCCTTGTCGCGATGGATCGCATACCGATGGTTCACCACTTCGTATTGGCGCAAGACTTCGGGCGTGATATCGCTCGCATTGAAGAGTGGATGCCCTGTTGCGCAGTAGGCGTGGGCCTTTTCTTCGTACAGCGGGAAGTAGTCGAATTCCTCGCGGCGTTGGTAGACCGGGACGATGCCGGCAACCAGGCGCCCTTCCACTACGCCGCGCTCAACTTCATCCAGTTGTGAGGCGTGCAGGCGTAATCGAATCTTGGGCGACTCACTATGTAATTTTCCCAGGGCCGCAATAAGCGGTGAATTAACGTCCGATACGGTGTTATCAATAACGCCCACACTAAGGTCGCCGATCAGTTCATTTTGCGCTGAACTAAGCTTGTCGCGAAAACTGTCGACCGAGGTAAATAACTCGATGGAAGCTTGATACACCAACTTGCCTTCTTCGGTCAGCCCGAAGCCTTCCCTGCCCCGGGTGCACAGGCGCATGCCAATGCGGATTTCCAGGTCGGAAATCTGTTTGCTGATAGCTGCCAAGCCCACATTCAGCTCGTTTTGCGCGGCGCTGAAACCGCCGGCCTCGACCACAGCCATGAATACCCGCAGCAACTTGAAGTCCAGCCCGCTCAATTGCAGCGGCGGTCTTGCGCCGGGTTTGGGTGGCAGGTTTCCAGAAGTGGAAAGTGGGGTTTCCATAATACGCGTTGACCTCTAGTGCCATATTCAACAGGCTTGAACCCAATCCTTGAATATAGCCAGGCGGCGATAATGAACATAAACATCCGCCCTTGGCAACCTTGAATACGGCGCGTCAGACGCCGATTCTACGCCGTTGGAAATTTATTTTTACTGCCTCCGACTCTTCTAAAAACAAGCGTGAGGAACCTCCATGTCCCAGCCCACCGACCGCCTTTGGGGCGCTCGTTTCAAGACCGGTCCGTCTGCGGCATTGGCCGAGTTGTCGCGTTGCCCTGAGCGCTATTTTCGCCTCACGCCCTATGACCTGGCCGGCTCCCGTGCCCATGCCCGTGAGTTGCAGCGCGCCGGTTTGCTGGATGAGTCGGAAACCTTGCGCACGCTGCAAGCCTTGGACGGCATCGGCGCAGATTTCGCCGCCGGCAACCTGCATCCAACCCTGGATGACGAGGACGTGCACACCTTCATCGAACGCGTACTGACCGAGCGCCTGGGCGCCCTGGGCGGCAAGCTGCGTGCCGGGCGCTCGCGTAACGATCAGACGGCCAATGATCTGCGCCTTTTCCTGCGCGACCATGTGCGCACCATCGCCACTCAAGTGCTGGCTTTGCAGCAGGCGCTGGTGCAACAGGCCGAGCAGCATGTACAGAGCATCTGCCCGGGCTTCACGCACTTGCAGCAGGCGCAACCGATTGTGTTCGCCCATCACTTGTTGGCCCACGCCCAGTCAATGCTGCGCGATGTGCAACGGTTGATCGATTGGGATGCGCGTACAGCGTTGTCGCCCCTCGGCGCAGCGGCCATGGCCGGTTCGGCGATTGCGCGTCAGCCGGAGCAGTCGGCCAAGGAAATGGGCTACACCGGGCCGTGCGAAAACTCTATCGACGCCGTAGCAAGCCGTGACCATGTGGCGGAGTTTCTGTTTGTGGCGGGCATGCTCGGGGTGAATATTTCGCGGCTGTCGGAGGAGTTTTGCCTGTGGTCTTCGCGCCAGTTCCGCTGGGTGGTCTTGGATGATGCCTACGCCACTGGCAGCTCGATCATGCCGCAGAAAAAGAACCCGGACATTGCCGAATTGGCGCGGGGCAAGGCCGGGCGATTGATTGGCAACCTGACCGGGTTGATGTCGACGCTCAAATCCTTGCCGCTGTCCTACAACCGCGATTTGAGTGAAGACAAACACAGTGTGCTCGACAGCGTCGACACCCTGCTGCTGGTGCTGCCGGCGCTGGCCGGTATGGTCGCGACCATGCAGGTGCAGGTGCAAGAGCTGCGGCGGCAGGCGCCGATGGGTTTCACCCTGGCGACGGAGGTGGCGGATTGGTTGGCCACGCGGGGTGTGCCGTTCAAGGAGGCGCATGAGATTACCGGCGCGTTGGTACAAGCCTGTGAGAAGCATGAGATTGAGTTGTGGGAAGCCTCGCCGGCGCTGCTGGCTGAGGTGGATGCGCGGTTGACGCCGCAGGTGCGCGACTGCCTGACACTGGAAGCGGCGATTGCGGCGCGCAATGGGTGGGGCGGGACGGCGCCGGAACGGGTTAAAGAGCAGATTGAGCGGTTGAAGGTATCGTTGGCCGCTCAACAAAAATGGGCTGACAGCTACACCGGATTTCGAATTTAACCCACACCTGTGACGATCGTTGACGATCGTTCCCATGCTCTGCGTGGGAATGCCGCCCCGGACGCTCTGCGTCCCGTTCATGCGCAAGGGTGACGCGGAGCGTCACGGGATGCATTCCCACGCAGAGCGTGGGAACGATCAATCCTCGGTGTGTGGGCTAGCGCCTTCGCAGGCAAGCCAGCTCCCACATTTGGACCGAGTACAGCCGTTAGTGCGTTGTTAGTTTTGGAGTAGCACCATGAACCAAACCCCGGCAGAGCGCTTGGAAGCCGAGCGCAAGTTGTCCGAAAACCAGTTTGATATCACGCAGTACGAGCACGTGCCGCGTCGCTATTACGGGCGGATGTTTTTTGCCACCTTGATCGTGATTGTGCTGGTCGCGTTGTTGCGCGCCTTCGCCAATGGCCAGATCGAATGGTCCTACATCGGCCAGTTCCTCACGTCCGAGGCGATTCTGTGGGGCCTGGTGAATACCATCGTCATGTCGATCCTGGCGATGGCGCTGGGCGTAGTGATCGGGGTCATCACGGCGATCATGCGCATGTCGGCCAACCCGATCCTGCGCTACGTGGCCATCACTTACACCTGGCTGTTCCGGGGTACGCCGCTGATTCTGCAACTGCTGCTGTGGTTCAACCTGGCGTTGATTTTCCCGGTGATCGCGATACCCGGCCTGTTCAGCATCGACACCGTCGACCTGATGACGCCCTTTGTGGCCGCCCTGCTCGGCCTCAGCATCAACCAGGGGGCCTATACCGCCGAGGTGGTGCGTGCCGGTTTGCTGTCGGTCGACACGGGCCAGTACGAAGCGGCCAAGTCCATCGGCATGCCGAGCTTGCAGGCCCTGCGCAGGGTGATTCTGCCGCAGGCCATGCGCGTGATCATTCCGCCTGTAGGCAACGAGTTCATCAGCATGGTGAAAATGACCAGCCTGGCCAGCGTCATCCAATACTCGGAGCTGCTGCACAACGCGCAAAACATCTACTACGCCAACGCGCGGGTCATGGAGCTGCTGATGGTGGCCGGCATCTGGTACCTGGCGGTGGTGACTGTTCTTTCATTTGGTCAAAGCCGCCTCGAGCGTCGTTTTGCCCGCGGCGCCGGCAAGCGTTCGTAAGCCTGGTTGAGGAGATTTGCCCCATGAGAAGCATCGTCAAGGCCGTCAACCTGAACAAGTATTACGACGAGTATCACGCGCTGCGTGACATCAATATCGAGGTCGAGCAAGGCGAGGTCATGTGCATCATCGGCCCATCGGGCTCGGGTAAAAGTACCCTGCTGCGCTGCGTCAACCAGCTGGAAAAAATCGACAAGGGCGGCCTGTGGGTCGACGGTGAGCTGGTCGGTTACCGGGTGGTCGGCAACAAGCTGCATGAGATGAATGAAGCGCAGATCGCCCGCCAACGCCTGGCGACGGGCATGGTGTTCCAGCGCTTCAATTTGTTCCCGCATATGACCGTGCTACAGAACATCATCGAAGGCCCGTGCCAGGTCCTCAAGCGTTCGCCCAAGGAAGCCACCGAAGATGCGCTGGAGTTACTCGCGCGCGTGGGCCTGGCGGACAAACGCAATGCCTACCCGGTGGAGTTATCCGGCGGCCAGCAACAGCGTGTGGCGATTGCCCGTGCGCTGGCGATGCGCCCCAAGCTGATGTTGTTTGATGAGCCCACATCAGCCCTCGACCCGGAGTTGGTCGGTGAAGTGCTGTCGGTGATGCGCGACCTGGCGACCACCGGCATGACCATGATCGTGGTCACCCATGAGTTGGGCTTTGCCCGCGAAGTCTCCAACCGCATGGTGTTTATGGACGCCGGCCAGATTGTGGAAGCCGGCAGCCCCGAAGACATTCTAATAAGCCCACAAAACCCGCGTACCCAAAGCTTTATTTCTGCCGTTCGCACTTAACTAGAAAACTAACGAGAACGCCTCCATGAAAAAATTGTTTATCCCCACCTTGCTCGCGGGCCTGATGGCCTCCACTGCAGTTTTCGCGGCATTGCCGGCGGCAATCAAGGAGAAAGGCGAGATCAGCGCGGCCATCGTGCCGAACTACCCGCCAATGGATTTCAAGGACCCGGCCACCAACCAGATCACCGGCCTGGACTTTGACCTGGGCAACGCCCTGGCCGAACGCCTGGGCGTGAAGATCAAATGGCAGGAAACCGGCTTCGAGCAAATGCTCAGCGGCCTGACCACCAAGCGCGTGGACATCGTACTGTCGGGCATGACCGATACCGCCGAGCGCCAGAAGTCAGTGACCTTTATCGACTACTTCACCAGCGGCCCGCAGCTGTACACCCTGGCCAAGCGTGAAGACCTCAAGGAATTGACTGACCTGTGCGGTAAAAAAGTCGGCACCAGCCGCCGTACCACCTGGCCGTCGGAAATTGCTGCGTGGAGCAAGCAAAACTGCGAAGCGGCGGGTAAGCCGGCAATCGTGGTGATCGGTACCGAAGGCTCGGCGGATGCACGGGCGCAGTTGCAGCAGAACCGCCTGGATGCGGCCATGCAGGGCAGCGAGACGATTCCTTATCTGATGTCGTTGGATAAAGGTAAATACAAGCCGGTGGGGCTGGCGATTTCCAAGCAGTTCACCGGGCTGGGCATCGAGAAGAGCAATACCGAGCTGGTCAGCGCGATCAGTGCGGCGCTGCAGGGCATGATCGATGACGGGACTTACGGCAAGATCCTGAAGAAGTGGGACCTGGAGCAAGGTGCAGTAGAAAAAATCAGCATCAACGCCGGCCAGTAACTCGGCCTGACTGTGGGAGCGGCTTGCTCGCTCCCACAGGCGGTCTGTTTTCCCATTCGACCGGTGTTGTCTCAAAGCAATAACAAGGACGCTCGCCCCACCGTGCCCACCTACTCTTTGGTAATCCGCCGCCTGATGATTTGCTCGGTGACCATCGTGGTCAGCCGTGCCATGACCAGCCCGTTGCTGGCGCTGCTGTTGAGCACCCGGCTGGGCCTCAACCAGCAAGACATCGGCCTGCTGATGGGCATTGCCGTGTTTACCGCCACCTTGCTCGGCCTGTACGGCGGCTACATCATCGACCGCCTGGAAAAGCGCAAGCTGTTGATCCTGGCCATGCTGTCCAGCTCCATCGGTTTTCTTTTGCTGACCTTCGCCAGCAATCTCTACCTCACCACCTTGACACTTGTGATCACCGAGGCGGCGTCGGCGCTGTTCCTGATCGGCTCCAAAGCCATCATCAGCGAGAACCTGCCGGTGGCGGAGCGCGCCAAGGTATTTTCGCTGCGCTACACCTTGACCAACGTTGGCTACGCCACAGGCCCGATGCTTGGTGTGGTGATTGCCGGTCACATGCAACTGGCGCCCTTTTTGATCGCCAGTGCCATTGCGTTTGGCAGCCTGTTCCTGATGATCGGCATCCCGCCGACGCAACAGGATGACAGCAACAAGCCCTTGAGTTTTCTCACGACCCTGCGCACGTTGCGCAGCGACCGCACGCTGATCCTGTTCACCGGCGGTAGCTTGTTGAGCACCATTGTCCACGGGCGCTATACGTTGTATCTGTCGCAATTTCTGCTGGTGGCCTACAAGCCTGCCGACGCGTTGAAGATTCTGTCTGCGGTGCTGGCCTGCAACGCTATCACCGTGATTCTGATGCAGTACCAGATCGGCCGCTTCCTCAAACGCGAACAACTGCGCTACTGGATCGTGCTGGGCACCTTGCTGTTCATCCTCGGGCTGGTCGGTTTCAGCCTGGCAGACAGCCTGCTCACCTGGTGCCTGGCGATGTTTGTGTTCACCTTGGGCGAGATGATCATCTACCCGTCGGAATTTCTGTTTATCGATACCATCGCCCCCGATGCGCTGCGCGGCAGTTACTACGGTGCGCAAAACCTGGCCGCGTTCGGCGGAGCAATGAGCCCGATCATCTGTGGGTATTTATTGATCAACGCCGCCCCTACCAGCATGTTCTATGCCCTCGGCGCACTGACTGCGATCGGGGGCACCTTGTGCTTCTTGAGTGGGCGACGGGTAGCAGGTTCTTGCTGATATTTGTGCTGGATCCCGCTATTAATAGCGAAACATCTCACGGACCCGAGCCCCATGAAATTCGACACGGCCTACAGCCTGAGTCTCGATGACAAGCTGTCGATCTACGATGTACGAGACCTGAATTTCGACGAAACCGCTGACTTCGACTCCGACAAGGACCGCTTCCTGTGCCCCAACGATGAATGTCGTGGGGCATTCGACACGGGGAATGCGCTGAGTACCTTCAACGCCAAAAACGTCAATTATCAGCGCACACCGCACTTCAAGAACAAGACCAGCACCCGGCATATCGACGGCTGCCGCTATGCCAGCACCCACAAGCCAGCGACGGGTGAACACGACGACGAGCGAGAGGACAACTTCCCATCGGAGTTTGTACTGACGCGGCGTCAGTACGAACGCAAGAAACCGCTGGCGGGCACTGAGGGAAACCTTGCGCAAGACTCAACACAGCCATCGCCAACCCGGCCCGGTGCGCTCGTCGGCACCACCGATGCCGCACCGGACAAAACCAGCGTCTTCGCCCATCCGGTGGAATGTTATGTGTCGAATATCGACGACAAGGACAAGCTCAAGCGCATGCCGTTGAAGATCGGCGATCACACGGCAACCTACTGGACGTTTTTCAAGAAAATCGAATACCTGCAAGACAACAAGGGCCTGATCTACTGGGGCAGGATCAAGGCGATCAAGGACTACACCAGCAGCTTTCGCATCGACTTCGAAAAGAAAGTGTGGCTCGACAAGAAGCCCTACTCGGTCAACGTTTACCTGAGTAAAAAACTCATCGAGAACTACCGCAAGCGCAAAGCGTTCCTGGAGCAGATCAAGGCAGCAGTGGACAGTGAGCAGGCGTTGTATTGCTTCTTCTACGGGGTGACGCCGACGCTCAAACAGGTGCCCAGCAAGAAGAACCCCGAACAGACGTTCGGGGTGTTCAGCGCGAATATTGAAAACCTGGATCACCTGATCATTCGGCAGGCGCCGGGGGTGGAATAGTGGGTTATCCAGCATCCAGTTGATGAGCGGTCAAAACAACTGTACAAAAACACAGTATAGTTTGCCTTCCCCCGTCGAATCTGGAGAAACCCCATGTCCTCTCTGGCAATGAGCTCTTTCGTAGAACAGCAGATCGTCCTGCACCAATTCACCCCCAAGCACAGCGTGCAGGCTCGCGCCATGCTGGGCTGGAGCCAGGAACAACTGGCCCGCCTGGCAGGTGTGACGGTGCAGGCGCTTCAACAGTTTGAAAGCCAGGGCGACGTGGGTGATGACACCCGCCTGGCATTGGCGTTTCGCCTGGAGGCCGAAGGGTTGGTGTTCTTCCCGGGGTTTGCGCCGGGTTGGGGGATGAGTGTGCGGGGCGGTACGCCTCAGCCAACGCTCCAGGTCGTTCATGAGACAGCAGAGTAAATTTTTTACCTGCACTGCCACTTATCCCTATTTAGGTATAATCTCTCATGAGCTCATGGAAGCCACTGCTGTGGGTGGGCGCCAGCAAAAAAGACCTTCAGTTGATGCCGGGTTCAGTTCAAGACATTTTCGGTTTTGCACTGCATCTTGCTCAAGAAGGTGGAAGGCATTCACAAACAAAAGCATTGAAAGGATTTGGAGGTAACGCAGTACTGGAGATCGTCGAGGATTTCGACGGCAACACTTATCGAGGGGTGTACACCGTTCGGTTTGGCTCCGCTGTTTATGTCCTCCATTGTTTTCAGAAAAAATCCACAAAAGGCATTGCAACCCCGCAGCACGACATACAACTGATCAAACAGCGACTCAAGGCGGCGCAGGATCATGCACAAGCATCACGAAACCATTGAGATCGAAGAAAGCAGCGGCAATGTCTATGAGGATATTGGTCAGCCCAACGCTGCCGAAATGCAGGTCAAGGCGCAGCTCGCAGCCAAAATCGGCGAGATCCTCAAGGCACGTAATCTCACTCAAACCCAGGCTTCAGTGATTCTCGGGTTGTCACAACCCAAAGTGTCGGAAATGCTTCGTGGAAAATTCCGAGGCATCAGTGAGGCCAAGATGTTGGAATGCTTGTCGCTGCTAGGGCGTGATGTGCAAATTGTCATCAGCACCGCTCCCGCGTCGCGTGTTCAGGGTCGAATTGAAGTGCTATTTGCTTGAGCACTGGTTTCACGCAACCTTTCAAGCAATTGCCCCACCAACGCCTCAACCGAATGGTGCCTGACATCCAACCGGATCACCGGGCAGCTCAGCGCCTTCAACCAGGTCTCATGCCGACGCAGGCTGCGTAGGCTGTGGTTGCCGTCGTCGTAACGGGCGGCCAGGGCGAGGAAGGCGAGACTGTTGGCGTGGCGGTTGCCGCCCTCCAGCACTTCATCGCCGTAGCGTTGCACTTCTCGCAGGCGCAATCGATGCAGGCGGGTTTCGGCGTCCAGACGCAGGAACACCACGTGCGTGAACTGCGGGAGCATCGGGTCGCCCCAACCGCACAGCGAACCTGACAGCACCCAGCTGTGCAGGCCCGCCGTCTGCTCTTGCAGCAGGCGGATGCGTTCATCCCGGGGCCGGGCAACGGTAAAAGGGTCGGGTGTTTGCTGCCAATAGAAGAAATCCGAATCGAAGTAGGCAACCCCCAGACGTTCGGCCATGGCCTTACCCAGGGTCGTGGTGCCGGCACCCGCAGCGCCGAGGATGTGAATTCTGTAGGCCATGGTGTTCTTTCCTCGGCACTGAGTATGACCGTCGATACGCCAAACCTTAAGTTGCAACTGCCCGGCGCATCATTGGGGCAAAACCAGGACGCCTGCGAACGTGCGCGTCTGGTCCTGGGCCCTAGGCTGTCACACCACAGCCCGGCAGCACGCTACGAGTTGGCAAGTGCATGCGGGGTCGAAAGCTTCGGCTTGATGGCGGCCTCGGAACCCTGCTCATAGCCATACGCCACGGCCAGCAGTTGAGCTTCGGAGCCGGCGGGGCCAAAAAAGTAGGCGCTGCCGGGCAGGCCGTCCTCGGTCGCGCCCGAGGGGACCGTGATTCCCGGGTAGCCAGCAGCTGCAACGCCAAAGTAGCTGTTGCTGTCGAAATCCGACACGATGGCATCCAGATTATGCTCTTTGATGGGCTCATCCACCGTACCGCGAAAATCCCGCAGAAGCTCATCCCAGGCTGCCTGGCTTTGTTCCGGTGTGAGGGTGGATGCGTCGATCTCTTTGAGAACAGGTTGGTGATCGGCCTGTGTCCCCTCACGCGCATCGTTGAATCTGATCAGCTCTTTGAGCGACTTGACCGGCAGTCCCTCTCGCTTGGCCAAATAGCCGTTCAATTCTTCCTTCACATCGCCAAGCAGCAGTTCGTCGTAGCGTGAAGCATCGGCCAGGCGCATGTTGATCGGAACCAGAATCGCACCTTGTTTGCGCAGTACTTCCAGTGTCTGGTTGAACTGTTCGCTGTTAACCACCGGCAGGGTTGTAGAGCCGTCGGAAAACGTCGTGGGGTAACCGATACGCTTGCCGAGCAAGGCGCCTGGTACCAGTTGCCGGGTGTAATCGACAGCCTGCGCTCCGGCAGGAGCCTGGGGGTCGTTGGTCATGGCGTTGAGCATCAGCGCGGCATCCAATACCGAACGGGTCATCGGCCCCGGCGTGTCCTGCCGCCGGCTGGCAGGCATGATCCCCTCGCGATTCAACAAACCGACGCTGGGCTTGAGGCCAACCACACCATTGAGCGCCGCCGGCACAATGATCGAACCGTTGGTCTCGGTCCCCACTGCCAGGGGGGCCAGCCCAGCCGCGACCGCCGCAGCCGAGCCGGAGCTGGAGCCGCCCACGTCCGCGTCCGCACCATGCGGGTTGCGGGTTTGGCCGCCGCGGCTGCTGTAACCATCGGGGCCGCCACGGAAACCCGCCATTTCAGTCAGGTTGGTGGTCCCCAGAATCACCGCGCCCTGCTCGATCAGGCGCTGAACGATGGGTGCGCTCTTGCTGACGGGAGCCCCGACGAGTCCCCATGCCCCTGCACTGGCTTGCATGCCTTCAACTTCCACGGTGTCCTTGACCAGGATGGGAATGCCATGCAACGGCCCCCGCACCTTGCCGCTGGCGCGTTCGCGGTCCAGCTCGCGGGCCGCTTCCAGGGCCTTGGGGTTTAGCTCAATCACCGAGTTCAACGCAGGGTCCAGCGTGCGGATACGCGCTTGCAGGTAACCGACCAAATCTGCCGCAGTGAACGCCCCGAGCCTGCCCATTTGCTCGCCCAGTTGCTGAACCGTGGCGTACTCCGTTCCGGGCGGAACAGGGTTCGACGCCGTCTTGGACTTTTGCGCGGCTACAAACGGCGCAGCGTGACTGACAAACACATTCAGACCATGGCCAATTCCAAACATGAATCACCTCCAGGGAAGGGTAAGAAATAACAACGAACCAACGTTGATCCGTACGTCAGTCTAAAAACATCCCTCCTTCCCAGCAGCGAGACCCAGCCCGTTCACAGCGTGGGATTACTCAACATCAGCGGTAGTTTGCGCCCTGCCCGCCGCGAGGCAAGCGACCTTATTTTTGTAGCCCTGCACCAATGCCATCAGCGAATCCCGTGCCCGGCGCGAGCCGTAGAAGTACAGCGTGCCCCCACCTTCGAGTGGTGCCTCCAGGCGTGGATAGCCGCTCCCGCAAGCACCATGAAAGGCCGCGCTGCTGCCATCAGACACCAGGGCATCAAGACGATATGCCAACGTGAGGTCGTCGATTTCATTACGGGTATGCGCGCAAAACCTGGCCGTGTCATCCATGCGTTGTGCGGCCACCGGCACCAACTGCACAGCGGCCTGACGCAGGGTTTCCAGTGCACACAGGAAGGCGACACTGTGCTCAATCGGTTCGTGATCACTACTAAGGACATAGCGGTCGGCAAAGCCCACACGCCACCCCGCCAGTGATTGCGCGGTGGCGAACGAGCTGTTGTTCCGCACCAGCGGCACCGCCACCATCACCGGCGTCTCGGGCTCGACGCCACTCAAGGCGATCAGCGATAACGAAGGGTCACGTACGGGTTTGATGGAAAATCCCGGCGCGCTGTATCCGGGGATGAGCACACCGATTGGCGCATGGGGGTGGGAGTCGATATCGAAAGCAATACCGCGGGGGCTCGCACTGTCGGCAGGAGCGTTGGACGCTGTAGCGGGCGGTGCACAGGGTTCTGCGAACGCTGGCAACAGTTGCCCAGGCCGGCAAGGCGAAGCCTGCGGCCAGATTTTCCTACACTTGTCTTCCATCAGAATTACCCCCGAAGCATGATGTTTCGGGGATCATCGCACCCTCTTCCTGCCGCTGTCGCAGCGCTGAAACACGCTGAAAAATCCTTTTTCGGTTACCTCGGTGTTCAGCTCACGAGCGGCTCTTGCGTGCCTTGGGTTTCCACGTCCAGCCACCATGCATGCCCACGCTCCGGCTGGTTCAGATTGAACATCTGTCCCATCGCCGGCGTGGTGATCGACACACTGCGCTCCCACGCCAGGGCCATGATGCGATCGAAGGGCTCGTGCCACGCATGGAATGCCAGGTCAAAGGTGCCATTGTGGATGGGCAGCAGCCAACGGCCCTTGAGGTCGATATGCGCTTGCAGGGTTTGCTCCGGCTGCATGTGCACGTGGGGCCAGTCGACGTTGTAGGCGCCGGTTTCCATCAGCGTCAGGTCGAACGGACCGTACTGCTCGCCGATACGTTTGAAACCGTCGAAATAGCCGGTATCGCCGCTGAAAAAGATCCGCCGCGGGCCATCGATCATCACCCAGGAACACCACAGCGTCTGGTTGGCATCGAACAGGCCGCGCCCGGAAAAATGTTGCGCAGGGGTAGCGACAAAACGTATGCCCTCCACCTCGGTGCCCTGCCACCAATCCAACTGACGCACTTTGCTGGTGTCGACGCCCCATTTGATCAGGATGTCCCCCACGCCCAATGGCGCGAGAAAGTATCGCGTCTTGTCGGCCAGTTGCACGACCGCCTTGCGGTCAAGGTGATCGTAGTGATTGTGGGAAAGAATCACCGCCTCCAATGGCGGCAGCTCTTCGAGACTGATAGGTGGCTGGTGGAACCGCTTGGGGCCGGCCCAACTGAACGGTGAGGCGCGCTCGGCAAACACCGGGTCGGTTAGCCAGAACTTACCGCGCATTTTCAGCAGCACGGTGGAGTGCCCCAGGCGGAACACGCTGTGGTCCGGCGCGGCCAACAATTGCTCGCGGGTCAGCGGTTGCACCGGGATCGCGCCTACCGGGCGCGTGCTGCGCGGTTTGTTGAACAGCATGTTCCAGAAAATACGCAACGTCTTGCCAAAACCGCCGTGCTGTACCGGGGCCTCGTTGCTGAAGTGTCCCTGGTCCTGCTCGGCAGGTTTGAGCGCTGCCGGCGCCGGGTCGAGTCGGGTTGAGAGGGTGGCCATTGCAGAGTGACTCCTGGGGGTCCGCGCATAAATTACACTGCGCGGCAAACTTACACTGCACAGTGTAGTTTCTACATTGCAACAAATCTCGGAGCAAGTAAACTACCCAGTGTAATTTTCCTTTCAGAGCCGAATGCCATCCATGACTGCGACTGCACCTCAACGCCTCACTGACCGCAAACGCGACGCTATCGTAGCGGCGGCCATCGCCGAGTTCCGGGCAAATGGGTTCGAGGTCACCAGCATGGACAAGATCGCCGCCACCGCCGGTGTTTCCAAGCGTACGGTGTACAACCATTTCCCCAGCAAGGAAGAGTTGTTCGCAGAGATCCTCCACCAGCTCTGGGCCAGCACCGCCGCGCAACTGGATGTGATCTACACCAGCGACCGCCCGCTGCGCGAGCAATTGCGCGGGCTGCTGGAAGCGAAGATGAAGATGATGTCGGACACCAACTTTCTAGACCTGGCCCGCGTTGCCATCGCCGCCACCATCCATTCACCGGAACGTGCGCAAGACATGGTCAACCGTCTGAGCCAGCGTGAAGAAGGCTTTACCCAGTGGGTGCGAGCAGCGCGGGACGATGGCCGCCTGTCTTGCACCGACCCGGCCTTTGCCGCCCACCAGATCCAGAGCCTGCTCAAGGCCTTTGCCTTCTGGCCGCAGATCACCCTGGGCCAACCCACCCTCGACATCGCCGCCCAGGCCAATGTTATCGAGTCGGCAATCGACTTGTTCCTGGCGGGCTACGAAATACCTTCGGCCCACCTGCGCTGATACTTGCCCTGGAACGACACTTAAGGTCGCTTTTAATGTATTCGTACGCTTCTCGGCACAAATGGCCTGGAAGGACACTAATTATTCCCACACGAATCACTGACAATATTCACATCCCTAATCCGATCAGCGGTTTAAACCGCTGACACTTGCTGCCGTATCTGCAAAAACAGAGCTGACCCAAGACCTATGGAAAACAAACGAGGCAAAGGGCTTTCATTTGCCAGGCGTATCTACAAGCCAAGGATTATCGGCCTGGGTATCGGCAGCATCAGCGTGATCGGAGCGTTGTACCCCTTGTCGATGCCCGGCTGGGTGTGGGCCTTGCTGTTGTTCAACGGGTATGCCTGGGCACATGTGGCCTACCTGCTTTCTACCCGCTCGCCTTTCCCCTATCAGGCCGAGCAACGCAACATGCTCTATGACTCCCTGTTTGGTGGCTTCTGGGCCGCGGCCATCCAATTCACGCCGCTGGCAACCGTGACCATTCTGTCGATGATGACCATGAACAACGTCGCAGCGGGCGGCAAGCGATTGTTCCTGCGCGGGCTGGTGGCACAAGCAGGGGGTATCGGCATCGCGTGGTGGTGCTTTGGGATCACATTCAATCCCAATGTCAGCCCCGTCCAGGTCTACACCTGCCTGCCGATGCTGACGCTCTACCCGATGGCCATCGGCATGGTCTGCTATCAACTGGCAATCAAGCTGTCGGAGCACAAACGCACCCTCAGCGCCCTTAGCCGTATCGACAGCCTGACCGGCCTGCTCAACCACGGCTCGTGGAAAGACTTGCTGAACCTCAAGTTCCATAAGTGCCAGCAGCAACAAGGCCAGGCCACCATCGCATTGATCGATATCGACCACTTCAAGCAGATCAATGACACTCACGGCCATATCGTCGGCGATACCGTGCTGCGCCAACTGAGCCAATTATTGCGCCAGCACCTGCGGGAAAACGACTTCGCAGGGCGTTACGGCGGCGATGAATTCTGTGTGATTCTGCCGAAGATGCCCCTGCAGGAAGCGGTGCTCGTCATGGAACGCATGCGCGAAACCTTCAGTAACTATCGCAACCCGCAGATCCCCGAGTTGCGCATCAGCCTGAGCATCGGCCTGGCGGACTTCCAACCTGTTTTCAGTGATGCCGTCATGTGGCTCAACGCCGCCGACCGTGCCCTTTATGTGGCCAAGAAAACCGGACGCAACCGGGTCAAGGTCAGTGAATACGCGGTCGCCTGTTCCGCCTGAGTTGTCCTACAACTTCCCGTCTGAATCCTCTGTCGCAGCGCCAAAGCAATAGCATAATGCCGCCATTGGTCGGCTGCCCAATAATGGTCCTGCTCCAGGGGCGAACTTCTTGGCAAGCTGAGCACTCTGAATCCGCTGTTCCACTCCCGCTGTCAGCACAAGGAAGCTGACAATGAGCACGTCAACCGTGAGGCCCCGCGCCCTACGGGGTCAGGCGCATATACATGGATGCCTTCTCCTACGCATGCTTGCCCGAGCCCCCGACATGCTATTCAACGCCCATAAAAAAACCATCAGTACCCTGCAGCACACCAATGCCCAGCAAGCCAGCCTGCTGGACGCCATCGAGCGCTCCATGGCGGTGATCGAATTCGACCTGCAAGGTCGCGTGCTGCGGGCCAACGACAACTTCCTCAAGACCATGAATTACCGTGCAGAGCAGATCCTGGGCCAGCCCCATCGGATGTTTTGCACCCCGGCGTTCGCCCGCAGCGCCGAGTACAACCAGTTGTGGACGCACCTGCGTAATGGCCAATTCCAGTCCGGCACCTTTGAGCGGGTCGCCGGCGATGGGCAGTCGGTGTGGCTGGAGGCCAGCTATAACCCGGTACGCGATGAGTCCGGCAGCGTGATCAAAGTGGTGAAGTACGCCATGGACGTCACCCCGCGCCTGCAGGCCGAAAGCGAAGCCAATGCCAAGCTGCAAGCCATCGACCGTGCCATGGCGATGATCGAGTTCAACCTCGACGGCACCATCATTACCGCCAATGCGAACTTCCTGCAGCGCATGGGCTACACCCTGGCGCAGATCCAGGGCAAGCATCACCGCCTGTTCTGTAAACCGGAGTTGGCCAACAGCCCGGAATACAGTGCGTTCTGGAACCGTCTGAACCAGGGCGAACTGTTCAACGGCCAGTTCGAGCGCATCGATAAACACGGCCAGACCCTGTGGCTGGAGGCCAACTACAACCCGGTGTACGACGCCAGCGGACGCCTGTGCAAAGTGGTCAAGTTCGCCTCGGACGTGACCGCCCGGGTACTGCAACATGCCGCCGATGCGCAAAGCGCTGCACAGGCTTACCACCTGTCCCTGAACACACAGGACATGGCGGAAAAAGGCGCTGAAGTGATTCAGAAAACCGCCACGGGCATGCGTGAAATTGCCGTGGACATTGATGCCTCTTCGCAACTGATCGCCAAGCTCGGCGAGCGTTCGCAGCAGATCACCGCCATCGTCAATACTATTCGTGGCATTGCCGACCAGACCAACCTGCTGGCCCTCAACGCCGCCATCGAGGCCGCACGGGCCGGCGAGCAAGGCCGTGGTTTTGCCGTGGTGGCCGATGAAGTGCGGCAATTGGCGGCACGCACCAGCGGCTCGACGACGGAGATCTCCAGCATGATTGCGATGATCCAGGAAGAAACCCGCCAAGCCATCGACAGCATGGGCACGACCCGTGACCGCGCAGCCCAAGGCGTGGAGTTGGCCAACCAGGCCGGCACGGTAATCCTGCAGATTCGCGAAGGCACCGGCGAGGCGGTGCAGGCGGTCAGTGCGTTTGCCAATGAGCGGGGCCACAGCTGACTCGTTCTTCATGTGCCTGGCCGGGGGCTCGGTTTATAGTGCTGACTGTGTTCACGCCAAGGATTCGCCCCCGCCATGACCCCAGACAAACCAGAAGCCGCGCCGGTCGACCACCTGCGCTTTCACCGAGGCCACGCTCACCTCGCGCCGACCTTCGGCAACGATACCTTTGCCCTCAAGGCGGAAGCCTTTGCACGTTTCTTTGGCACGCCGACCTTCCTCGGCGCGCAAACCGCAATCGTGGTGTTGTGGGTCGCGCTGAACATGAGCGGCGTCACGCACTTCGACGTGTACCCGTTTATCCTGCTCAACCTGGCCTTCAGCCTGCAGTCAGCCTACGCCGCACCGCTGATCCTGCTGGCCCAGACACGCCAGGCGGCGCGAGACAAAGCCCAGTCCGACGCCGATGCGCAACACCGCGAAGCCCTGGCCATCGCCAATACCGAGCGCCAGGCCCAGGCCGCGCAGACCACCAGGCAGCTGCTGGAACTACTGGAGCAAAACACCCGGCTGACGGAAATGACCAAGCAACTGACCGAGCGTATCGAAACCCTGACGTGCGAAATGCATGAGCAGTTTGTGCGAAAAACCTAACGCCGCGGCCAGCGTACATGCCGTCCCAGCTCATCGAACAACGTCACCACCGAGCGCAGCGCCCGACAATCCGGGCGCGTCAGCAGCCATAGCGCGGTGTCACGCCCCTCCAATGCAGGGCTCAGGGGTTGCAGGCCATCGCCCAACAGAAAGTCCGGCAGCGCTGCAACGCCCAATCCCGTGCGCACCAGTTCGGTCACCGACAACATACTGTTGCAGCGGTAGCTGGGGCGTACGCCCGGCAAATACTCGCGGCGCCAGGTCACCGTGGGGTGATCCGGCAGAAAATCATCCGGTGCGATCCAGGCCAGGTCGGCCAACTCACGCCCCGCGTGCCGGCGCGCATACTCGGCGCTGGCACACACCTGATAGCGGACGGTGCCCAGGCAGCGCCCCACCAGATGCTCCGGCGGCGTCCTGGTCAGGCGTAGGGCGATATCCGCATCACGCCGACTGAGGTTGGCGAAATCATTGGAGGTGCTCAACTCCAGGGTCAGCGCCGGGTATTCGGGCATGAACTGCGCCAGGGCCGGCAACAGCAAGCCTTGCAACACCGAATCGGTACAGGTCAGGCGCACCGTGCCGCTGATCACTTCACCGCCCTGCTCCACACCGATACGCGCCGCCTCCAGGGCCTGCTCGGCACGTTCGGCCTGTTGCGCAAGATGGCTTGCCAGGCTGGTAGGCAAATAACCGCTGCGGCTTTTTTCAAACAATGTCTGGCCCAAGGCGGCTTCCAACCGGCGCACGGCTCGGAACACCGTGGACACATCCACCCGCAGCAATGTCGCCGCCCGCGCCAGAGTGCCACCGCGTACCAGCGCGAGAATCAGTGACAGGTCGGGATAGTCGATTGAATAGTGCGTCGCTGCATTGAGCATGTGGGCAAACGCCAATATTGATTGCGTGAACGCCAATCTATAGTGCGCCCCAGAACACCACAAGCCATAGGCCGTACCCGATGAAACCCAGCGCTCTGAACCTCGCCCTGATCGGCGACTACAACCCCGACGTGATTGCCCACCAGGCCATTCCGATCGCCTTGCAACAAGCGGCCGACACCTTGAAACTCAAGATTGACGTGCAGTGGCTGGATACCGACACCCTCACACCACACACAGCCCTGCACCGCTTCGATGGCTTCTGGTGCGTGCCCGCCAGCCCCTATCGCGACGCCGACGGCGCACTGCGGGCGATTCGATTTGCCCGCGAGCAAAAGCGCCCTTTCCTCGGCACTTGCGGCGGTTTTCAACACGCCGTGCTGGAATATGCGCGCCATGTGCTGGGCTGGACGGATGCCGAACATGGCGAACTGGCGCCCGATGCCAAGCGCGCCGTGATCGCCCCCCTGAGCTGCGCCCTGGTAGAGGCGACCGACAGCGTGCACCTGACGCCTTACACCCGCATTACCGAGGCCTACGGCGCCCTGGATATCGATGAAGGCTATCGCTGCCGCTATGGCATCAACCCCGAGTTCGCCAACGCGCTGCTTGAAGGCGACCTGATTGCCAGCGGCCATGACTCGAGAGGCGATCTGCGCGCTGTGGAGCTGCTGGACCATCCGTTTTTCGTCGCCACCCTGTTCCAGCCGGAGCGGGTAGCCCTCAAAGGCACCCCACCGCCACTGGCGATAGCGTTGCTGCAAGCTTGCCAAGGAGTGTCGCGATGATTGCCACTACCCCGTCCCCACCCTACTACGCGGTTATTTTCAGCTCCCTGCGCACCGAGGGTGATCAGGGCTACGGCCAGGCCGCTGCACGCATGCTGGAACTGGCACGTGAACAACCCGGGTTCCTCGGCGTGGAATCGGCACGCGAAGACGGCCTGGGCATCACCGTGTCCTACTGGAGCAGCGAGGCGGCCATCCTGGCCTGGAAGCAGCAGGCGGAACATTGTGCGGTGCGCGAACAAGGCCGCGCCACCTGGTACTCGGCGTTTCAAACGCGGGTGTGCAAGGTGGAGCGGGCCTACGGTTTTGTGCGCAATTAACTGACCAGACTGCGCAAGGCACTGATCGGCGGGATTTCCACCCGTCGCATATACACACGCAACGGCTCGGTGATGTTGAGGCGATCATCGATATTTTGATCCAGCAGCAACTGAATGCGCTCGCGGGACAAGGTCATGGTGTGGTCGACCGCGGGCAGCCAGACAAATTCGGCCGTCGGGATGATGCCGTCATCGGCTACGTCCATGCCAAAGGCATCTTCGCTGAAACGCACGATGTACTGGCCACTTTTGCGGTTGAGGCCGACAAAACCGTGGAGTTGGTCGGCGGCCTGGCAGATAAGCTCGGAGGTGATGCGCATGGTAAACCTCACTGAAAAGTCCCACTGGGACTGGAAAGATGGTTTACACGCGTGGCACAAAAATTCGTGCCCTCTGACGGGGCAGCTTGGGGCAAGAGTACTGCAAGACTGCACAAAAAAACCCAAAAATCGGCCCGTGCGCACGTTAATGTCGGTTTGGTGATAGCGCCATTCGCAATCAATTGTTAAAAAGGACGCCTTCTCAAAGTTACCTCCACGAAAGGACTTCGCATATGCCTGTCACGTTTTCCAACGGCCCGGTGCCCACCACTATCGGCAGTGCCTTGATGCTCGCACTGATGCTCGGCCTTGGCCCCGCACAGGCAGCCGAACCGATCAGCCCGGCTGAATTGGCGACAAGTGAAGGCATTCCGTACCCGGCGGTCATCGCCCACCGTGGCGCTTCCTACGACGCTCCTGAGTCCACCGCTGCCGCCTACAAGGTGGCACGCGATTTGGGCGCCGACTACCTGGAAATGGACCTGCAGCGCAGCAAGGACGGTGTCCTGTTCGCCTTGCACGACAACAACCTGCAACGCACCACCGACGTAGCCAGCAAATTCCCGGAACGCAAAGATGCCCCGGCCAACGAATTCACCTGGGCCGAACTGCGTACCCTGGATGCCGGCAGCTGGTTCAACGCCGCCTACCCGGACCGCGCCCGTCCAGGGTTCGTGGGCCTGAAAATCCAGAGCCTGGACGACATCATCAAGATCGCCGAAGGCAACCCCCAGCACAAACCCGGCCTGTACATCGAGACCAAGGAGCCCAAGCAGTTCCCGGGCATCGAAGCCGACCTGAAAAACAAGCTGCTGGATAAAGGCTGGTTGAGCTCCGCCGGCTCCAAGCTGGGCAAGAGCAACACCGGCGTCGGCCAGGGTAAAGGCCGCGTGGTGTTGCAGACGTTTGAAAAAGACAGCTTGAAAGAGCTGCAAAAAGAAATGCCCAACACCCCGAAAATCCTGCTGCTGTGGGTCGGTCCCGGCAGCATCGAGCCAAAATCCACGCAGACATTCGCCGAGTCCGGCGAGCCGACCAAGGCCGCCTACTACGCCAAGCAAGAGCCGAAAGACGCCGCCGAGTTCGAAAAATGGGTCGACGACGCCAAGAGCCTCGGCGCCATCGGCACCGGCCCTTCGGCCGAGCTGACCCACCATGGCGACCAGAGCTACACCGACCTGGTCAAGCCTGAAATGAACAAGCTGACCCACGACAAGGGCCTGCTGGTGCATGTCTACACCGTGGACGAACCGGTGGACTTCAAGAAAGTCATGGACGCCGGGGTTGATGGCATCTTCACCAACCGCGCCGCTGAACTGTTGAAGTTCTACAATCGCTTCCCGTCGTCGAACGTAAAGCAGTTGCTGGCCGATCACGGTTATTAAAAAGCCATGTGCATGGCGGATTGAACGAACGGCGCAATGGCTTGAACTAATTAAGGGTGAATTAAGTTGCACTGGATAACCTGAGCCCACTTAAACAGCTCACCCGAAAAAGGAAACACACGATGAAAAGTCTGACCGCCCTGTTCGCCGCCGCCGCCCTGACCCTGACTGCCGGCCTGGCCCAAGCCGATGTGCGCCCGGACCAGATTCCCAGCCTGCTCAAATCCGGCGACGTGATGGCGTTCGAGAAACTCAACGCCGCTGCCCTGGCCAAACACCCTGGCGCGACCATCACCGATACCGAGCTGGACCACAAAAACGGTGTGCTGGTGTATGAGGTGGATATCACCGATACCACCGGCAAGAAGTTTGAAGTCAAGCTCGATGCCAAGACCGGCACCGTGCTGGAAGACAAGCAAGACACCTGAGTCGAGCTAATAAAAACCGCGTCACCTACGGGTGACGCGGTTTTTTTATGGGCGTTTAAACGCCCGAGGCAAAACCTGTTTGCTACCCTGGCATGAAGTTACACCGACAGCAACGGATCGTAGCGTCACATTTTATGGCCCGGGCGCACCGCCTGGCGCCCTCGGGATAGAGACTGCAGCATGGAGCAAAGGATCGCCGACGTCGCGATGATCGGCCGAATCAGTGCCGTACCCGCGATGCTCAAAGTCATCTGCGACACGGCCGGCCTGCGTTTTGCCGCCGTCGCCCGGGTGACCGACGACAACTGGACCGCGTGCGCGGTGCTCGATCAACTGAACTACGGCATCGGCGTGGGCGGCGAGTTGGACCTGACCACCACGATCTGCTACGACATTCACCGTTCACATGATTGCGTCGTGATCGACAAGGCCAGCGAAGATCCGATCTACCGCAACCACCACACCCCACGTATCTACGTGTTTGAAAGCTATATTGCCGTGCCGGTATTCCGTACCGACGGCAGTTTCTTCGGCACGATCTGCGCACTCGACCCCAAGCCCGCGTCCCTGCGTGACAGCCCCCTCCAATCGATCATGGAGGGCTTTGCCCGGGTGCTCTCGTTGCAAATCGAAGCCGAAGAAAACCGGCCACGAACTGAAACCGACTCGCAGGAAGAACGCGGCACCGCCGAGCTGCGCGAGCAACTCATCGGCGCACTGGGGCACGACCTGCGCAATCCGCTGTTTGCCGTCAACTTCGGTGCCGAGCGGCTGCTGGACAAACACCCCAACCCGACGACCGACTCACTGGTGCGCCATATCCTCGCCAACGCGCAACGTGCGTCACAGCGGGTCGAAGATGTATTGGACTTCACCCGTAGCCGAATGGGCAGTGGCATTGCCCTGCGCCTCACCGACTGCGTGGATTTGCAGGAGGCTCTAGGCCAGGTGGTGGCCGAGGTGCAAAGCGCACACCCGCAACGGCTGATTCACGCCGACATCGGCGAACTGCACGGCGTGTACGGCGACCGCGAGCGCCTGGCGCAACTGCTCTGCAACCTGCTCGTCAACGCCCTCCATCACGGCAACCGGACCAGCCCGGTGTACGTCACGGCGAAGATCGAGCACGATCATTTGATAGTGGCGGTGAAAAACGCCGGTCAGATCAGTGAGCAAGCATTGCCGCGCCTGTTTCAGCCTTTCTCACGCCCGCTTCCCGGTACGTCCCAGACCGGTCTGGGCCTGGGGTTGTATATCGTCCAGCAGATTGCCGACGCCCATGGCGGTGAGCTGAACGTGACCACCCATGCACAGCACGGCACCCAATTCAGCTTCCACTTGCCCCTGCCCTGATCACAAAACTGTCAAATATCCTTGCAATGATTCGCCCACGCGAACCTGTGAAACGTCCTACAGGCGCTTTCTCTGCGAGCCTCCATGAACCACAGCATCGACCACGGCCATCAGGATTCCGATCTGTTTGGCCTGCTTTACGGTTTTCGTTTTCGACCCGGCGAAAAAGGCGAGCAGATCGATTCGGCCACCGCGCTTAAGGCCTTGCAGGAACCGTCCGATCCAGAGGAGTTCCTGTGGTTGCACTTGAACCTGGCCCACGCGGCCTGCCAGCGTTGGATGCAGGCGCATCTGGCATTGCCCGAGGAGTTTTTCGAGGCGCTGCACGAAGGCTCGCGCTCCACGCGTATCGAGCACGTCGACTCGGCGTTGCTGGCGGTGGTCAACGACGTGGTGTTCAACTTCAGCAGCATGGTTTCATCGGATATTTCCACGCTGTGGGTCTGCGCCCGCAGCCGTTTGCTGGTGAGCGCGCGCCTGCAACCGTTGCACTCGGTGGACAAACTGCGCTCGTCGGTCAAGGCCGGTGAACACTTCCGCTCCCCTCTGGAGTTGCTTGTGCATTTATTGCGCGATCAAGGCGAAGTGCTGACACAGATCGTGCGCAAGACCAGCCTCAGCGTCGACCAGATCGAAGACCAGTTGCTGTCCTCGCGCTTGTCCACCAACCGTGCCGAGCTGGGGGCCGCGCGCCGCGTGCTGGTGCGACTGCAACGCCTGCTGGCCTTGGAGCCGGGGTCGCTGCTGCGCCTGCTCAATCGCCCGCCGCAATGGCTGCAAAAGGAAGACGTGAAGGAGTTGCGTAAATCCACCGAGGAGTTCGCGCTGATCATCAACGACCTTACGGCCCTGGGTGAACGCATCAAGCTGTTGCAGGAAGAGATCGCGGCCAACCTCAACGAACAAAGCAACCGCACGCTGTTTACCCTCACTGTGGTGACGGTGCTGGCGCTGCCGATCAACATCATTGCCGGCTTTTTTGGCATGAACGTGGGCGGCGTGCCGCTCTCCACCGACCCGGAGGGGTTCTGGATCCTGGTGGCACTGGTGGCGACGTTTACCCTGATTGCCGGGCGCTGGGCGTTCAGAAAACGCAAAGACTATTGAGTGTGGGAAGGAGCAAGCCCTAATGCCAGTCAGTTAAGCGATAGAGCGGAAGACGGATAACGTGTGGCGAGGGAGCTTGCTCCCGCTGGACTGCGTAGCAGGCCCATTTTGGGGGCCGCTTCGCGGCCCATCGGGAGCAAGCCCCCTCCCACAATGACCGCGTTAAGCCTTAACTGACTGGCATTAGGGCTTGCTCCCTCCCACAGGATCAGGCGGTGTTTTGGGATCAGCGGTACGCTCAATGGCCGAAACACTGATTTGCGGCAGCATCTCTGTAACATTCAGCAATGATCATGAACGGCATCCTCCTCACACTGGATGCTCCGGCATGGCCACCCCTTCCCTGACTGCCTCCACCACCGCGTCACGCACAGACCCCAAACCCAGGCTGGACAAGAAACCTGGCCTGTTCACGGTGATCATTTTCTTCGCGGTACTGGCCATGGGCCTGTTGTTCACCGCCTACAGCCTGATGCACGACATGCATGAACTGGGCACGGTGGTCACCACCTGGACGCCCTTCCTGCTGCTGGGTGTGGCGTTGTTGATCGCCCTGGGCTTCGAGTTCGTCAACGGCTTTCACGACACCGCCAACGCCGTCGCCACGGTGATCTACACCAATTCACTGCCGCCGCATTTTGCGGTGGTCTGGTCGGGCTTCTTCAACTTCCTCGGCGTGCTGCTCTCCAGCGGTGCGGTGGCGTTCGGCATCATTGCGTTATTGCCGGTCGAGTTGATTTTGCAGGTCGGTTCGTCGGCCGGCTTCGCGATGATCTTCGCCCTGCTGATCGCGGCGATCCTGTGGAACCTCGGCACCTGGTGGCTGGGGTTGCCGGCGTCGTCCTCCCATACCTTGATCGGTTCGATCATCGGCGTCGGCGTGGCCAATGCCCTGATGCACGGGCGTGACGGCACCAGCGGTGTGGATTGGAGCCAGGCGATCAAGATCGGTTACGCATTATTGTTGTCGCCGCTGATCGGCTTCGCTTTTGCCGCGATGCTGCTCCTGGCCCTGCGCGCCTTTGTGAAAAACCGCTCGCTGTACAAGGCACCGAAGGGCGACACACCACCGCCTTGGTGGATTCGCGGCATGCTGATCGCCACCTGCACCGGGGTGTCCTTCGCCCACGGTTCCAACGACGGCCAGAAGGGCATGGGCTTGATCATGCTGATCCTGGTGGGCACGCTGCCGATGGCCTACGCGCTGAACCGCACCATGCCCGCCGAACAATCGCTGCAGTTCGCGGCGGTGGCCGAGGTGACCCAGGTGGCACTGGTGAAAAGTGCGCCGCAGGTCTTGCCGGGTGATCCACGCCCGATCCTTTCGACCTACGTACGCACCAAGGAAGCCACGCCGGAGCTGGTACCCGCCCTCGCCGCCCTCGCCGGCCAGATCGGCGACGAAGTTAAAGGCTACGGCTCCCTGGCCAAAGTGCCTGCCGAAGCCGTCGGCAACGTGCGTAACGACATGTACCTGACCAGCGAAACCATTCGCTTGATGGACAAAGGCAAGGTCGGCAATTTCGACGCCGATACCCAGAACAAACTGAAGTTGTTCAAAGAGCAGATCGACAACTCCACGCGCTTTATTCCACTGTGGGTGAAGATCGCCGTGGCCATCGCCCTGGGGTTGGGCACCATGGTCGGTTGGAAGCGCATTGTGGTGACGGTGGGCGAGAAGATCGGCAAGACCCACCTGACGTACGCCCAAGGCGCCTCGGCCGAAATGGTCGCGATGCTGACCATCGGCGCGGCGGATATGTACGGTTTGCCGGTGTCGACCACCCATGTGCTGTCCTCCGGTGTGGCCGGGACCATGGTGGCCAATGGCGGTGGGTTGCAGATGCGGACCATCCGTAATCTGGTGATGGCGTGGGTGCTGACGTTGCCGGCGGCAATCCTGCTGTCGGGCAGCCTCTACTGGCTGTTCACCCAACTGTTCTGACCACCCCAACCCCGACATGACAGAGGACTAAATGTGGGAGGGGGCTTGCTCCCGATGGCAGTGGATCAGTCACTCAATCATTGACTGACCCACCGCTATCGGGAGCAAGCCCCCTCCCACCAAGCCCCCTCCCACATAGTCCTCCGTGTTCTTCAGGTATTGAACAACCCACCCATTATTTTCAGGCGCTTTTTATAGACCCGCCGCGCCTCCAACGCCTCCTCCAAAGTCACCGCGATAAACCCCGCGCGCTGGTTCGGCTGCATCTGCCCGATCAGATCCAGGTCGGCGCTGATCACCGTGCCGATCATCGCGTAGCCGCCACCCGATACCGCATCCCGATGCAGCACAATCGGCTCCAGCCCGGCCGGCACCTGGATCGAGCCAATCGGGTAGCAACTGTCGACGATATTGGACGGATCCGACCCGGCACCAAACGGTTGCTCCCTGGGTTGAAAGCTCAACGCACTACCGCCCTTGAATCGGTAGCCGATACGGTCCGCCTCGGACCCGACTGTCCAGGGTTCGGCAAAAAAGCTGCTTTTCGCCGCGTCGGCCAGCCGCTCGTAATACAACCCCGGCACCACCCGTAACGTCACATCACCGCCGACCGACCGCCGCAGGGCCATCGGCAGACTATTGCCCGCCCGCCCCCGCCCACTGGCCTCGCCGATCGGCAGTTCATCGCCTTCCTGCAAACGTCGCCCGGCAAACCCACCGAGCCCGCCAAGGGTGTAGGTCGAGCGGCTGCCGAGCACCAGCGGCACATCAATGCCCCCGGCCACGGCCAGATAAGTACGTGCGCCCGCCTTGGGAAACTCAAAGCGCAACACCTGCCCGGCACGGACCTGGAACGCAGTGTCCTGATGCACCACTTCGCCATCCAGGCGCGGCGACATCAGCGCGCCGCTGAGCGCCACCAGCGCATCCTGTTGAAACTCAAGCTGCGGGCCGATCAACGTGCACTCCAGGCCCGCCGCACCGATCGGGTTGCCCACCAGGTGGTTGGCCGCACTCAACGCATACTGGTCCAGCGCACCCGACGGGGGGATGCCCAAGTGGTAATAACCTTCACGCCCCAGGTCCTGCACCGAGGTAGCCAGGCCGGGTTTGAGCACCTTGATCATGCCAGCGCCTCCTGCAAGGTTTTCGGGTAGCCGATGGGGTCGGCGAGAAATGCGTCGAGGGAAAATTCCACTGGGCGAATGCGCAGGTCGAAACGGCCGGCCTCGACCTCGGCGACGGCCAGGTCGTAGGCCTCGCGGTCCAGGGGCTTGAACTGCACGATGTCACCCGGCCGAAAGAACACCATGTGCTCCTTGAGATAGGCCAACTGCTGCGCCGGGTCATAGATGGGGGCCGGAGTCACGCCGAACATCTGGTAACCGCCGGCGCCGCGCACCGAGTAGATGCAGCCAAAGCATCCGCCATGGCCCAGGGTCAGCTTCGGCGTGTCGGTGCGTGGGCGCAGGTACTTGGGCACCTGCAATTGGCGCTCACGCTCGACCATCTGGAACATGAACGGTAACCCCGCGACAAACCCCACCATCGACACAAACCACGGTGCGCCACTGTGCGCGGCGATAAACGCGGCCACATCGGCCAGGCCATTGATGCGGGCGGCGTACTCCAGATCGGTGCTGCCGGGGTCTTGATGGCGGTCGCGAAAACGCATCAGGGTTTCATGGGTCCAGGGGTCGTTGTAGAGCACCGGGATTTCGATGATGCGCGTGTGCAAGGTGCGTTCGGCCACGGCCTGGGCTTCGGCGCTCTGCACCGCGTCAAGCAGCACATGGGGCGCGATGCGGTCAGGGTCGAAGCGGATCTGGAACGACGCATTGGCCAGGCACACATCCAGCACGCCTTCCAGGGCCAGGCGTTCAACGGCGCGGGTCACCGCCATGCCTTTGAAAAATGCCTGCAGGGACATGCTGTCGCTGACCTCGGCAAACAGGTGTTCATCACCGCCGAAGCTGTAGCGGATGGGGGACGTTTCAGCCATGTCTGTTCCTCTTGGAATCATTGTAGAAAGGCAGGCAAAAAATAATCGGGCGTTTTTTATTGTGGCGTTCTGACGATGATGCCCGCCTCGTCCAAGGCTTCACGGGTGGCTTCCACCAGCTCCAGGGCACCCGGGGTGTCGCTGTGCAGGCAGATCGAATCGAACTCGATAAACAGATCCTCACCTTCTACGGTACGCACCAGGTTGGTCTGACAGGCACGCAGGACGCGTGCCGCGACCGTTGCAGGATCGAGCGCACGCACCTGGCGGGTAAATACGATGGAGCCGCTCAAGTCGTATTCACGATCGGCATAAAACTCGCGCACCACCGGTTGCCCCAACTCCTTGGCCACTCGCCAGATCACCGAATTGGGCATGCAATACAACCGCAACGTCGGCTCGATGATTTGCAGGTTCTGCACCAGCAGCCGCGCCGCGGCTTCGTCGCGGGCCAGGTGCATATAAAGCGCGCCATGGGGCTTGATGTGTTGCAGGGTCAACCCTTGGGCGCGAGCCATTTCGCGCAAGGCGCCGAGTTGGTAGAGCATGTCATCCACCAGCTCCTGGGCCGGTGCGTTGATATGCCGGCGACCGAAACCCACCAGGTCGCGAAAACCCGGATGGGCACCGATGGCAACGCCCAGTTGCTTGGCACGCTCGACCGTACGGCGCATGGTGCCGGGGTCACCGGCGTGAAAGCCGGTGGCGATGTTCGCCGAGCTGATGTAGGCCATCAACTGCGCATCGACACCGTCGCCAATGGTCCAGGGGCCGAAGCTTTCGCCCATGTCCGAGTTTAAATCCACTGCCTGCATCGGGGTCGCTCCGCCAAAAGATGATGGCTGAAAGTAGGCTGTGCCTTGACCCCTTGGGAAGATCTATTATCAGATGGCTCATCTTCTGAAAAACAGATAGCTCACTGCATTGGAGTGGCAGATGTCCCTGACCTTGCGCCAAGTCCGCTACTTCGTGGCCACCGCCGAGATCGGCCAGATTTCCCAGGCGGCGATTCACCTGAACATCTCCCAGTCGGCCGTGACCACCGCAATCAAGGAACTGGAGGCCATGCTTGGCGTGCAGTTGTTTGTGCGCTCGGCCCAGGGCATGAACCTGACCGACGCCGGCCGGCATTTTCTCAACCGTGCCTACGTGATCCTGCGCAGTGTCGACGACGCGCTGAACAGCCCCTTGCCCGACTACCGCGCCAGCGGTGTGCTCCGCGTGGCCGCCAGCTACACAGTGCTGGGTTATTTCCTGCCCCACCACCTGCAACGCATGGAACATTGGCACCCGGACGTCAGCATCGAGGTCTTCGAGCAGGAGCGCCAGGCGATCGAACAGGGCCTGCTCGATGGCCAATTCGATATGGCCGTGGTGCTCACCGCCAACCTCACCCATGCCGATATCGTCTCTGAAACCCTGTTCAACTCGGAACGCCGCCTGTGGCTGCCCAGCCATCACCCGCTGTGTGAACGCAGTGCCGTGAGCCTGGCGGATGTCGCGCAGGAACCCTACATTCTGCTCACCGTCGACGAGGCCGAACACAGCGCCATGCGCTATTGGGAACAGGCCCGGCAAACGCCCAAGGTGCGGCTGCGCACCAGTTCGGTGGAGGCGGTGCGCAGCATGGTCGCCAACGGCAGCGGTGTGGCGATTCTGTCAGACCTGGTCCACCGGCCGTGGTCCCTGGAAGGCAAGCGCATCGAAACCCTGACCGTCACCGACCCGGTCACCCCCATGAGCGTGGGCCTGGCCTGGCACCGCGAGCGTGCCTTCACCCCGCCGATGCAGGCGTTCCGCGATTACTTCCACGACGCCTTCCTGGCACCGCAGCAATTATCGGCACGTCGTTAATATCGGGCTTGCAGAATGGCCGCCAGCCAATCCATGAACACCCGCACGCGCAACGGCAGATGGCGCTGGCCGGCGTACAGCAAGGACACGTCCAACGGCGGCGCCGGGTAATCCGGCAGCACCGCCACCAGTTCTCCACTGCTCAGTAACTCTTCAATACCGAGGCGCGGCACCTGGATGATGCCGAATCCGCCCAGGCACGCGGCCTGATACGCATCGGTGCTGTTGACGGTGACGCGCCCGGCCATCGCCACGCGCTCCACCTTGTGGCCCTGCTGATATTCGAACCCTGCCGAGCGTGCGCCCAAGGGTCTCACGTAGTGCACCAATTGATGCTCGGCCAGGTCAGCCAGGGTCGTGGGCATGCCATAACGTTGCAGGTAGGCGGGGCTGACGCAGTTGACCATCGGCATGCTGCACACGCGGCGTGTGACCACGGTTTGGTCGGGTTGCGCGCCGACGCGCAATACACAATCGAAACCTTCGGCAATCAGGTCGACCTGGCGGTCCGTACTGCTGATTTCCATCTCGATCAGTGGATGGCGCTCCAGGAATGCCGGCAGGTGCGGCAAGAGCATGTCCCGCGCCAGCACGTTGGGCAGGTCCACGCGGATACGCCCGGCCAGTTGCGTTTCATCCTGGCGGAACAAGCCTTCCAACTCCTCCATATGGGCCAGCAGGTCCTTGCTGCGTTCATACAAGACACGGCCGTCCTGGGTCGCCTGCACCTTGCGCGTGGTGCGTTGCAACAAACGTGCGCCGAGCAGTTCCTCGAGCGCCTGCACATGTTCGGAGACGGTGGAACGCGGCAGGCCGAGGCTGTCGCCGGCCTGAGTGAAACTCGACAGTTCAGTCACACGCACGAAGGTGCGCAGCAGCTCAAGTTTGTTCATGGGATTGTTCGCCTTATCCGGCCAGTGATTCCGGTATAGCGCTGTTTATCACGTTATGACCGGACAAATACACTTCCTCTCACTGATCACCTGAGAGGACATCACCATGACCCGTAAAATCGCACTGATTACCGGCGCCAGCCGCGGCCTGGGCAAAAGCGCCGCGCTGCACCTGGCCGCACAAGGCATCGACATCATCGGCACCTACCATAGCGCCACCGCCGAAGCCCAAGCGGTGGTCGAGCAGGTTCAAGCCTTGGGCGGCCGTGCCGTCATGCTGCAACTGGATGTCAGCCGCAGCGACAGGTTCGAGGGCTTCGTCGGCGAAATCACCAGCGTGCTCAAAGATGTTTTCGCACAGGATCACTTCGATTTTCTGATCAACAACGCCGGCATCGGCGCCCACGCCAGTTTTGCCGAGACCACCGAGGCACAGTTCGATCAGTTGGTGGCAATCCAATTCAAGGGGCCGTTCTTCCTGACCCAGAAACTGCTGCCGCTGATCCGCGATGGTGGCCGCATCATCAATATTTCCAGCGGCCTGGCGCGGTTCAGCCTGCCGGGGTATGCGGCGTATGCCGCCATGAAAGGCGCGATGGAAGTCCTCACCCGCTATCAAGCCAAGGAATTGGGCGGGCGTGGCATCAGCGTGAATGTCCTGGCGCCCGGCGCCATCGAAACCGATTTCGGCGGTGGCGCCGTGCGCGACAATCAGGCGCTGAATGCGATGGTCGCCCAAAACACCGCCCTGGGCCGCGCCGGCCTGCCGGACGATATCGGCGGGGCCATTGCCAGCTTGCTGGCCGATGGCAGCCACTGGATCACCGGCCAACGTATCGAAGCCTCGGGCGGCATGTTTCTGTAAGGTTCACACGCCGCTGCGTTGCACCCACTCGCCAAGCACCGTGCCCAGTTCGACCGTGCCTTGGCGAGGGGTGCCTTCGAATTCGATCCAGCCTTCGTTAAAGCCGTTGATCATCTGAATCCGCGGTAGCGGGTTGCGCATGCCTTGGCCGCTGAACAGTGCATGCCAGGTCGCCTGGGGAACCGCTTCTACGTCGACCGGTTTGCCGAGCACGCGGGCGAATTCGGCGGCCAGCTGGTACGGGGTGATGCGCTGCGGGCCTTCCAGTTCCACGATACGCGGGCTGGGTTCCAGCAGCAGTTCAGCCGCCACGCGTCCGACATCCGCCGTGGCAACCATCGGCACCGGTTTGTCCAAGGGTTGCAGGAAACTTGAGATCCGCCCTGCCACCGCCGCCTCGACATCCCACGATGCATTTTCCATGAACCAGCCGGGGCGCAAAAACGTCACCGGCAACTCCAGGCTGCCCACCGCTTCCTCCAGCAGGTGCAGTTGGTTGAGCAGGTTCGGTTGCGTGGCCTGGGCGCCGATGGTGGACAGGCATACCACCTTGCCAGGGCGTGCGCACGCCAGGGCCTGACGGATGTTTTCCACCACCCGGCGGGTTTCCGGAAAGCCCGGCGATGGGTCGAAATTCGACGGCAGCATGATGAACACGCCCGTCACCCCGGCGAAGGCTTCCGCCATGGCTTGCGGGTCATCCACCTCCGCCACGGCCACCTCACAGCCGCGCGCGGCCCAACTGACGCCCTTGTCGGCGCTGCGCACTACGGCGCGTACCGGCTGCCCAGCGGCGAGCAGTGTGCGGGCAACGGCTCCGCCGACTTTTCCAGTGATACCTGTGACTGCATACATCAGTGTTCTCCCCTGCAAAGGCGACTCGTGTCGCGATGGGGAAATTATCCTGCGCAACCGTAGGATTCTTCGATAGCATCAGTGTCATTGCATACCTGACGGAAAATCATCAATGAGCTTTGATCCGAGCCTGGCCGGTGGCATGGGCGTGTTGGCGGCGGTGGTCGACAGCGGCAGCTTCGCACGCGCTGCCGACAGCCTGGACATGACGGCCTCCGGTGTCAGCCGGGCGATTTCGCGCTTGGAGAAACGCCTGGGTATTCGCCTGTTCGACCGCACGACACGGTCGGTGCAATTGACCGATGAAGGGCGACGTTTCTATCAACACATCGCGCCTCTGCTGGCGGGCCTGGAAGAGGCGGCCAGTTCGGCGGCCGACAGCGCCCTGACCGTGCGCGGGCGCCTGCGGGTCAATATCGACCCGTATTTTTCGCGGCTGGTGCTGGGCCCAGTGCTGGGTGACTTCATGCGCCGCTACCCGCAATTGCAGTTGGACCTGCACACCCGCGACCAACTCGGCGACCTGGTGGCCGACGGTTTCGACCTGGCGATTCGCTTCGGCATCCCGCAATCCTCCTCGCTGATCGCCCGTCAGTTGATGGAGGTGCGGGTGCTCACCGTCGCCGCCCCCGCTTACCTTGAACAGTACGGCCGACCTGCCGTGCCCCAGGATCTGGAACACGGCCATATGTGCCTGGATTTTCGCGACTCACAAACCGGTCGCCCATTTGCCTGGGAATTCCACCGCCCCGGCGAGCGACTGACCGTACGTACCGATGGTCGCTTGGTGGTCAACGATGCCAGCACGTTATACAGCGTGTGCGAGCACGGCCACGCGGTGGCCCAGATGCTCGACCTGGGCTTGGCCCCGGCGCTCAAGGCCGGCAGTCTGGTGGAGCTGTTTCCCGACTGGCCTGACGAGCGTTTTCCGCTGTATGCCTACTATCCTTCGCGGCATTTGCCCGCCGCCAAGGTGCGGGCATTCCTGGACTTTGTCGGCTCGCTTACCTGTCTGTAGGCGCTCGCTTGTTGTGGCGAGCAAGCTTGCTTGCGCTGGGGTGCGAAGCGCCCCTGAAAGCGGGCGCCAGCTGCGCTGTCGTACGGGAGCAAGCTCCCTCGCCACAGCATGCTAGCTCCTACATGGGATAGCGTTTTTGTTGCGGATTTTTTCCCGAATGACGTCATACCCCCAGTGATACACATAGGTGTACGGCAGGAAGAACAGCAGTACGCCGATGTCGAGCATGAACGCCTGCATCAGGCTAATATTCAGCCACGCCGCGATCAAAGGCACCGCGACGATAATCAACCCGCCCTCAAACAACAGCGCGTGCAACACCCGCGTCCATGCGCCGCCGGCCAATTGCAGGCGAACCTTCAGGCGGTCGAACAGGCTGTTGAAAATGATGTTCCAGGTCAGCGCCAACAGGCTCAGCCCGAGGGTCACCGCGCCCATTTCCAGGGCCGGCCGGCCGGTGATCCACACCAGCAGCGGTGTGCAGATCAACAAGGCCAGGCCCTCAAAACCCAGGGCTTGACCGATACGTTCAGTAATCGACTTGGTAGGGTGCATAACCTGCGCTCCGTGAATGGCGATGGTTGCGATAATCCCGCATCGAACCGATACTTCATAACCAGTAACCATCGATAAAGGCGATAGTCATGGCCTCCAATGAAGTGCTGCAGGCGTTTGTGCAAGCGGCCACCCAAGGCTCGTTCTCCGCTGCGGCGCGCAAGCTGGGCAAGAGCCAGTCCACCGTCAGCGCGGCGGTCGCCAGTCTTGAGATTGATCTGGATGTGGTGCTGTTCGATCGCAGTAGCCGCAAGCCGACGCTCACGCCTGCCGGCCATGTGCTGCTGCAACGGGCCGAGCAGGTGCTGGAAGCCAGCAGTCGCCTGGAAATGGCCGCCAATCAACTGGCCCAGGGGTTGGAGCCCAAGCTGAGTATCGCCATGTCCGATACCTACCAGTCCGACCGTTTCGAGGTCGCCCTCAGCGCGTTTGAACAGCGCTACCCGGACCTTGAGCTGGAATGCCTGATCGCCGAATGCGAAGACCTGATCGCCTTGGTGCAAAGCGGCCGGGCCCAGATAGCGTTTATCGAGCACCAGGAGGTGTATCCGCCGGACCTGACCCGTGCACCCGTGGAAGAGAGCACGGAAATTGCCCTTTTCGTGTCACCGAAACATCCACTGGCCGGGCTCGACACGCTGACCGCACACGCCCTGCAACAACACCGCGAATTGCGCCTGGCAAGCATCATCAACCCGAATGAAACCCGTGCCAACGGCCGCGTCTGGTCGGCTCCCAGTTACCTGATGCTATTGGAGATGGCTCAATTGGGCTTCGGCTGGGCACCGATTCCGCGCTGGCTGGTGGAACGCTTTGGCGGCGGGCAATTGGTCGAGCTCAAGGCCCGCGGCTGGCCGCGTTCGGTGGCGGTGGATGCGCTATGGTCACGCCACCACCCGCCGGGCCCTGCCGGGAGTTGGTTGTTGGCCAAGATGTTGGAATGATATTTCCCACCCAATAAAAATGTGGGAGGGGGCTTGCTCCCGATAGCGGTGGGTCAGTCACCCAATACTGTGACTGACACCCTGCTATCGGGAGCAAGCCCCCTCCCACATTTGATGTTTATCGCGCAAGGGATTCGAGGTTGGCCAGGCGGTTTTCGAGGAAGCGTTTTTCGGGGATTTGCTGGGTCAGTGACAGGGCCGTTTCATAAGCCGAACGTGCTTCTTCCACCCGCCCCAACTGTCGGTAAAACTCCCCCCGCGCCGAATGCGCCAAGTGGTAATCCAGCAGCTCTCCACGCGCCAGAATCGTCTCGACCTGCTGTAGCCCCGCCCCCGGCCCCTCGCACATCGCCACCGCTACGGCGCGGTTCAACTCGATCACCGGCGACGGCACTTGCCGAAGCAATACATCGTAAAGCCCGACAATCTGCAACCAGTCGGTGTCCTCGGCGCTGGCCGCCTCGGCGTGCACCGCAGCAATCGCCGCTTGCAGGCAGTATGGCCCGAAACGCCCCGTGGTCAGTGCCTGTTCCACCAGCGCGCAGCCTTCAGCGATCAAGGAGGCGTCCCACAAACCGCGGTCCTGCTCCTGCAACAACACCAACTCACCCGCGGCCGAGGTGCGCGCCGCTCGGCGGGATTCATGCAACAGCATCAACGCCAGCAAGCCCATGACTTCCGGCTCCGGCAGCAACTGCGCGAGCAGGCGCGCCAGGCGGATGGCTTCGCGGGTCAGCTCTTCGCGGGTGAGATCGGCGCCCATGGACGCCGAATAGCCCTCGTTGAACACCAGATAAATCACCTGCAATACGCTGTCCAGACGTTCGGGCAACTCCGCCAAAGATGGCACCTGATAGGGGATTTTCGCTTCACGAATCTTGCCCTTGGCGCGCACGATACGCTGGGCGATGGCAGTGGGCGAAGCCAGAAAAGCGCGGGCAATTTCCTCGGTGGTGAGGTCGCAGATCTCACGCAACGTCAGCGCCGCCTGGGCATCGGCCGCCAACGCCGGGTGACAGCAGGTGAAGATCAGGCGCAGGCGGTCGTCTTCCACGTCTTTCTCATTCCACTCAACCGCTTCCAGCGCGTCAGCCTGCTCCTGCAGTAAGGGGGTAAACCGGGCCTGGCGGCGCAGGCGGTCGATGGCTTTGAAGCGGCCGGTGGACACCAGCCAGGCACGCGGATTGTCCGGCACACCGTCTTGTGGCCAACGCTGCACCGCGACAAAAAACGCTTCGTGCAGGGCCTCTTCGGCGAGGTCGAAATCACCGAGCAAGCGAATCAGCGTCGCGAGTACGCGCCGTGATTCGCTGCGGTAGATCGCCTCGATCGGCAGCGTCAATCGGTCATGCCCTGGGTCACCAGCGTCACCAGGCGGTCCAGGCTCTGGCCCCAGCCATCATGAAACCCCATGGCCTCGTGGGCCTGTTTGTCTTCAGCATTCCAGTGCATGGCGCGAGCGGTGTAGCGGGTTTTACCGTCGAGCTCTTCGAACGTGACCTCGGCGGTCATGAACGGCTTGCCTGAGGGAATCCAGCCAGGCAGGAAGGCATCGGTAAACACCAACCGGTTGGGCGCATCGATTTCCAGGAAAACACCCTGGGTTGGATATTCACTGCCATCCGGGGCACGCATGAGGGTGCGAAACAGGCCACCGACCCACAGGTTCATCTCGCACTCGGGGGTGGTCATGCCATGCGGTCCCCACCATTGTTGCAACAATTCAGGCGTGGTCCAGGCGCGGAAGACACGACTGCGCGGGGCGTCGATCACGCGGCTGATGGACAGTTCGAAGGGAGCTTGGGTACTCATCGCCAATCCTCTTGGGTTTTTATGATTATGCTGGTCAGAGTTTCAATTCACGCACGGGACGCACTTCCACACTGCCGACCCGCGCCGCCGGAATACCGCCGGCCACCTGGATTGCGTCGTTCAGGTCCCTGGCGTCGATCAGGTAGAACCCGGCCAATTGCTCCTTGGTTTCAGCAAACGGCCCATCGGTGATCGACAACTTGCCATTGCGCATGCGCACGGTAGTGGCGGTGGTCACCGACTCCAGAGGCTCGGCGGCAAGCATGCGGCCGCTGGCCTGCACGGACTGCGCGTAGGCGAAACACTCCGGGTCCTGGGGGCTGTCCGGCGAGCTGTGCAACACCTGTTCGTTGCTGTAGATCAGGCATAGGTATTTCATGTGCGTCTCCATTTGCGGACTCATGACTATAGTTCGGCTCAAGGTTTCAGCTCGAACAAGGCGACGCCGCTTTGCATATCGAAGGGCGCCGACCAATGCTCATGCACCACCTTCCATTGGCCATCGAGGCGCTGGTAACCGGCCGTCACCCGCATCCAGCACGCCTTCACCACGCCATCCGGCCCGGCACCGCCGCAATGCGCCAACCAATGGGCAAAGGCGCTATCCGCGGCTTCTACAATGCGCAGTTCATGAAACTCGAAAATACCCGGGCCGGGGCAGTGCTCCATGCACGCTTCCCAGTGGGCGCGATAGGCGGCCTTGCCCTTGAATTGCAACGCGGCAACGGCGTCGAATGAGACGATATCGTCGGCGTAAAAGCTGACAATTTTATCGATATCCCGGGCAAGCACAGCTTGCTTCCATTGATCGATCAGAGCGTGGATGGCAGTGCTCATAGTGATACTCCTTTTTTTTGTGGGGATAGGGGTAAACATCACGAAGGACACCATTAGTCGAATCAGCCCTGGCTCAATCGACAGCCCGCTGAAAAATAATTTAGCCGCCTGCAAACCCGTTAGAATTCGCGCCTCTCTGTAGTCTTTGGGATGCACCGCCAATGGAAACCCGACTCGTCCCCTATGAGACGTTGAGCCTTGTGCAAAAACAGCAACTCAACACCCTGCAAGTGCATCCCGAGCAGTTGGCATTTTCCGGCGATATCGACTGTGCGCTGAACAGCCTGCTGGTCAATCCCAACCCCGCAGCGATCAAAGGCTTCGCCCTGCTTGCCGACGACCGGCCTGTGGCCTTCATGCTGCTCAAACGCCCACCGTGCCTGCCTCATTGGGCTGATGAACACAGCGCCACGCTGCACGCCTTGCAAGTGGATCGCACACAGCAAGGACGCGGCTTCGGCAAGGCATGCCTGCACACGTTGCCGGCAGCGGCGATACGGGCCTGGCCGCAGATCAAGGGCTTGGAGTTGTCGGTGGACACGAACAATGTGGCGGCGATGGGGTTGTATCGGGCGGCTGGATGGGTGGATAGCGGGGAGGCCTACAAGGGCCGGGCTGACTATGAGCGCAGGTTGAGATGGACGTTCAGCCCGTCGATGTAACGTAAACCTGACTGTTTGACGGCCAGGTCATGTTTACGTGACATCGATTCACTGCCGTTTCAGGACTTGGTTTCAACCGGCAACCAGATCTCCACCGTCCCCGTGCCCTTGCGCACATCGAAATCCGCGCTATAGCGCTCGAAATCCGCCCCGGCCACCTTGAAGCCCGAGTGCGGCAACCACTCGAACATAATGCGCTCATAGGTCTGCTCAAGCGCTTGCACCGGGCCGTGGTGCGAGAATACGGCGTAGTGATGCGGGGGAATCTCCAGGGTTTCGAAGTTGCCCGGCGCGTCGCCCTTGCTCGGGACTTCCACCCCGGCCATGTAATCGAACTCGCCGTGGTGGGGGTTATGACATACCCCATAGGTCACACCGCCAACGCGCTTCTTGATGTCCTTGATGCAGCTATCAAACAGCTCCCACAACTTGGGGATATCCCCCACGGTAGCTTTTGAATAGCGCCCCTGCACACCCGCAATCACCAGCGCTTTACCGTCCTCCATGCGTGGCTCGAGCGGTTGTTTTATCTGCTGATCCATACGAACAGTCTCCTTCTTGTGAGGGAACAAGCCCGCATCGAGTATAGGGGTATATCCGCGCTGCACACCATGCAGAAAATTTTCCTACGCATCTGGACAACCGGCCATCATCGACCGTATTGTCTGCCCCGCAGGCCACCGCAGTGGCCGACGTCGCTCGGACGGTTCCGGGCGCTTACGTACCTCGAGGCAACAATGGCAGACCAAGGTTCGCCGCGCCGCTTTGCGCGCATAGATCGACTCCCCCCCTATGTTTTCAATATCACTGCCGAGCTGAAGATGGCTGCGCGTCGGCGCGGCGAAGACATCATCGACTTGAGCATGGGTAACCCCGACGGCCCCACGCCACCGCACATCGTGGAAAAACTGGTCACCGTCGCCCAGCGTGAAGACACCCACGGCTACTCCACCTCCAAAGGCATTCCACGCCTGCGCCGCGCCATTTCGCGCTGGTACAAGGACCGTTATGAAGTGGACATCGACCCCGAGTCGGAAGCCATTGTCACCATCGGTTCCAAAGAGGGCCTGGCGCACTTGATGCTGGCCACCCTGGACCAGGGCGATACCGTGCTGGTGCCCAACCCAAGCTACCCGATCCACATCTACGGTGCCGTGATTGCCGGCGCCCAGGTGCGCTCGGTGCCGCTGGTGCCCGGCGTGGATTTCTTCGCCGAACTGGAACGCGCGATTCGCGGCTCGATCCCCAAGCCGAAAATGATGATCCTGGGCTTTCCGTCCAACCCCACCGCGCAGTGCGTGGAGCTGGACTTCTTCGAACGCGTGATCGCCCTGGCCAAGCAGTACGACGTCCTGGTCATCCACGACCTGGCGTATGCCGACATCGTCTACGACGGCTGGAAAGCCCCGTCGATCATGCAGGTGCCGGGTGCCAAGGACATTGCGGTAGAGTTCTTCACCCTGTCCAAGAGCTACAACATGGCCGGCTGGCGCATTGGTTTCATGGTGGGTAACCCGGAACTGGTCAGCGCCCTGGCACGTATCAAGAGTTACCACGACTACGGCACCTTCACCCCGCTGCAAGTGGCGGCGATTGCCGCGCTCGAAGGGGACCAGCAGTGCGTGAAGGATATTGCCGAGCAGTACCGCCAACGCCGCAATGTGCTGGTCAAGGGCCTGCATGAGCTGGGTTGGATGGTGGAAAACCCGAAGGCATCGATGTACGTGTGGGCCAAGATTCCCGAGGCGTATGCCGCCATGGGCTCGCTGGAATTTGCCAAGAAACTGCTGCTGGAGGCGAAGGTATGCGTGTCGCCGGGGATCGGCTTTGGTGAGTATGGGGATGATCACGTGCGCTTTGCACTGATCGAGAACCAAGACCGGATTCGCCAGGCCGTACGCGGGATTCGCGGGATGTTCAGGGCGGATGGGCTAGCTCCCAAAACCGGCGCCTGACTCGGTCAAAATGTGGGAGGGGGCTTGCTCCCGATAGCAGTGGGCCAGTCACCAGATGCAGTGACTGGCACTCAGCAATCGGGAGCAAGCCCCCTCCCACATGTGCATTCGGTTTAACCCCAAGTTCTGGGGTTTAGACCACCAGCGACAACAGCATGATGAAGATCAACGCCACCACCGACAGGATGGTTTCCATCGCCGTCCAGGTCTTGAACGTTTCAGCCACGGTCATATTGAAGTACTGCTTCACCAGCCAAAACCCCGCATCGTTGACGTGAGACAAGATCAACGAACCCGCCCCCGTCGCCAACACCAACAGCTCACGGTTGACCCCTGGGATCATCCCGACCACCGGCACCACGATCCCGGCGCCAGTGATCGTCGCCACGGTTGCCGAACCGGTTGCCACGCGAATCACCGCCGCCACCAGCCACGCCAGCAGAATCGGGTTGATCTGCGCAGTCACCGCCATATGGCCGATCACGTCACCCACGCCGCTGGTGACCAGCATCTGCTTGAAACCACCACCAGCACCGATGATCAGGATGATCGCGGCGGTCGGAGCCAGGCTGGCGTCGAGCAGCTTGAGGATCTGCTTGGAACCGATGCCCTGGCGATGGCCGAAGGTGTACAGCGACAGCAGCAACGCCAGCAACAACGCCGTGATCGGGTGGCCGATCATGTCCATCCAGTTGCGAATGGCGTGGCCATCCGGCAGGGCGATGTCGGCGAAGGTTTTGAGCAGCATCAGGAACACCGGCAACAGCACGGTGATCAGCGTGACGCTGAAGCTGGGCAGCGACTTGTTGTCCGTCTCGCGGGCCAGTTGGTCGACCAACTCCTGGGACGGGTTGCCGGGGATGTACTTGGCGATGAACGTACCGAAGATCGGGCCGGCAATAATGGCCGTCGGCAATGCGACGATCAGGCCGTAGAGGATGGTCTTGCCGATGTCCGCGCCAAACACGCCGATGGCCAGCAACGGACCCGGGTGCGGTGGTACCAGGCCGTGCACCGCCGAGAGGCCGGCGAGCAACGGGATGCCGATCTTGATCAGTGAGACGCCGGTACGCCGGGCGACGATAAACACCAGCGGGATCAGCAACACAAAACCGATCTCGAAGAACAGCGGGATGCCCACCAGGAACGCGGCGAACATCATGGCCCACTGCACCTTCGCCTTGCCGAAGGCACGGATCAGGGTCTGGGCGATCTGATCGGCGCCACCGGATTCGGCCATCATCTTGCCGAGCATGGTGCCCAGCGCGAGGATGATGCCGACAAAGCCGAGCACCCCGCCGAAGCCGTCCTGGAACGCTTTGATGATCTTGTCCACGGGCATGCCCGAGGTCAGGCCGAGGAAACCTGCGGCGATGATCAACGCGATAAAGGGGTGAACTTTGAACCGGGTGATCAAGACGATCAGTCCGATAATGGTGACCACTGCATCTAGCAGCAGGTAGGACTCGTGGGACATGCCAAACATGGGGGGTCTCTCCTGTTTGTTGTTGTTATTAAAGCGGGTGTTGAATTTCCTGCCGGGGATAGCGCTATCTTTTCCGGCAAAAAATTAATGAGTAGGTTCAAAGCCGTGTTGCAGCCACCAGGCATGGGTCTGCCGGGCCAGGGCCTCGACGCTGTCTTCACTGGCGTTGAGCGCCAGGGTCAGCGGTTCGCCCTTCGGCGATTCAAGGGTGGCAAACTGGCTGTCGATCAGGCTGGCCGGCATGAAATGCCCGGGGCGATGGGACACACGGTCGGCGGCCACGGCCCGGGTCAGTTCCAGGAACACAAAACCCAGGCCCGGCGCGGCTTCGCGCAGGTGGTCGCGGTATTTCTTTTTAAGCGCCGAACAGGTGAGCACGGGGTGCTCGCCGGCCTTGAGTGCGCGGCGCAGTTCATCGCAGAGGATGTCGAGCCAACCGGCACGGTCGTCGTCGTTGAGAGGGTGGCCGGCGCTCATCTTTTCGATGTTGGCGGCGGGGTGAAAGCTGTCGCCTTCAATGGCGGTGGCGCCGTTCAGGCGGCACAGGGCCTCGCTGACGCTGGACTTGCCACAGCCGGAAACACCCATGATGACCAGGGCGGTAACAGGTTGACTCATGAAACACCTCAGGACGCAGATAGCGCTACCTTTGCACGCTGTAAGGCTAGTGCAAAAACAGGCTTTTCCCGCGCCGTCTTGTCTTTTTTTATGGAGTGACGCGTGCATCCTCTCCAGCGATTTGAACGGGATCAGGCAACCCTTCGTTCAAGCATTTGCAGCCTTTTGGAGACAGCGCTACCTTAGTGCCTCGATTTTTGTTTGGCAAGCCGCCTGATGACCTCCAAGAACGATAAAAAAATGCGTACCACGGGTCGCCCGACCCTCAATGAAGTCGCCCGCCTGGCCGGCGTCAGCCCGATTACCGCCTCGCGCGCGCTGCGCGGCATCAGCACCGTGGCCACCGAACTGGTGGAAAAAGTGCAACACGCCGCCAGTGAACTCAATTACGTCGTCAACCCCGCCGCCCGCGCCCTGGCCTCGGCGCAAAGCCATTCGGTGGTGGTGCTGGTGCCGTCGCTGTCCAACCTGTTGTTTATCGAAACCCTCGAAGCCATCCACCAGGTACTGCGGCCCAAGGGCTTTGAAGTACTGATCGGCAACTCCCATTATTCGCGCGATGAAGAAGAAAACCTGCTGCGCAACTACATGGCCTACCAGCCACGGGGCTTGCTGCTGACCGGCTTCGATCGGACTGAAAGCGCGCGACGAATGGTCGAGTCCAGCCAGGTGCCTTGCGTCTACATGATGGATCTGGACCCGCACGCCGGCGTGAACTGCGTGGGGTTTTCACAGTTGGCGGCCGGTGAAACGGCGGCCGCGCATTTGCTCTCCCGCGGGCGCAAGCGCCTGGCCTACATCGGCGCGCAACTGGACCAACGCACGTTACTGCGCGGCGAAGGCTTCCGCCGCGCACTGCAACAGGCGGGCCTGTACGACCCGGCGCTGGAGCTGCTGACACCACGCCCCTCCTCCGTGGGCCTGGGCGGCGAGCTGTTCTTGCAGATGCTGGCAAGCCATCCCGATGTGGACGCGATCTTCTTCGGCAACGACGACCTGGCCCAGGGCGCGCTGCTGGAGGCCCTGCGCCACGACATCAAGGTGCCGGAGCGCGTGGCGGTGCTGGGCTTCAACGACTTGCCGGCCTCATCCTTCATGGTGCCGCGCCTGAGCAGCATCAGCACCCCGCGTGAGGCGATTGGGCGACGTGCAGCGGAGCATTTGTTGAGCATCATGGCGGGCAACAAGATCGCCAAGCCGGTAGTGGATATGGGGTTTGAATTGCAGGTGCGGGAAAGCACGTAGGACGCCTGTAGGACACGGCCGACATTGCGCCAAGCGCCTTGCCCGGCTGCCTACGCTTAGGTCAGAATCCGCCGGCTTGTGCGCCTGGAAGGGGGTCTCTAAGGTTTGCCGGTCGCTGAATTTCTCGGTGACCGGGTTTAGTAGCCCATGTTCGGACTTCTCAGTGCACAAGCCTCAGCGAAATGTTTGATGGCGGCTGTGCGTAGGGCACCCTTGGGTGCGCCGGCTTTGGAGTCCACCGGTCTACTAACCTGCGTACAGCTGCCACCCTCGTTTAGTAGCGAAGAGGCGGTGGCCAATTCCTGGACTATCCAATGATCAAAGATATCGATACGCCGCCAACCACCCTCTTCACCCTCATCCCCGATGTCCCCACCGAAACCCTGCTGATCAACAGCTACGAAACCGTGTGCTCCGTCAGCACCTTGCTGCTTGACCTGTCCGATGACCTTGAAGGCAAACACCGCGATGTCGCCTTGGCCATCCACCAGCTCAGCGAACTGAGTGTGTTGCTGGTGGGCAAAGCCATGGACCAGCACACGCCCCGCTACTGACACGCCCTTTGTAGGAGCGAGCTTGTGTGGCGAGGGAGCTTGCTCCCGCTGGAGTGCGAAGCACTCCCAGACCGGTTGACGAAGTGTATCTGACACATATCGATCGCACGGTTTGGGGCCGCTTCGCAGCCCAGAGGGAGCAAGCTCCCTCGCCACGACAAGCTCGCTCCACAAGGCATTGCTTACAAATTGTTTCGTCGTGCTAGATTGACCCCTCTCCACTGCAAGGGAAGCACCATGGGACACTCACTGAAAATCCTCGGCCGCACGTCTTCCATCAACGTACGCAAAGTACTGTGGACCTGCCAGGAACTGGGCATCGACTATGTACGTGAGGACTGGGGTATTGGCTTCAAGCCCACTCAAGCCGCCGAGTTCCTCGCCCTCAACCCCAACGCCCAGGTACCGGTGCTGATCGATGACCACGGCGTGCTGTGGGAATCCAACACCATCTGCCGCTACCTCGTCGGCCTGTACCAACGTCATGACTTGCTGCCAGCCGAACCCGCCCCCCGCGCCAGGGTGGAGCAATGGATGGACTGGCAAGCCACCGAACTCAACCCCTCCTGGGGTTATGCGTTCCATGCCCTGGTGCGCAAGAACCCGGATTACCAAGACCCGCAACGCCTCAGCGCCGGCGTGCAGGCCTGGAATGACAAAATGGGGCTGCTGGAACAGCAACTGGCCAAAACCGGTGCCTACGTCGCCGGTGATGAATTCACCCTGGCCGATATCCTCGTCGGCCTCTCCGTGCATCGCTGGTGGAATGCGCCGCTGGAGCATCCGCCCTACCCTGCGGTCGCGGCCTACTACCAGCGGCTCAGCCAGCGCCCAGGCTTCCAGGCCTATGCGCTCGTCGGTCACAACTGATCAATCACGCCATGACGTCCGGAACCACGCCCATGCATTCACCTTCCGCCACCGACGGTATCGACCCGATCCGCGCCGCCCACATCAGCGCGCGCATCGACCGCCTGCCTGCCGTGGCCAGCATCTGGCGCCTGGTGGCGTTGCTGTCGATCGGTGGTTTTTTCGAGCTGTATGATTTGTTCCAGACCGCCTACATCAGCCCCGGCCTGATCAAGGACGGCCTGTTTGCCACCGGCAGCGGCGGCGTGTTCGGGTTCTCCGACCAGGCCGCGTTCGCCTCGGCAACCTTCCTCGGCCTGTTCCTCGGCGCCAGCCTGCTCAGCCCCATCGCAGACCGCTTCGGGCGACGGGCGATCTTCACCTTTGCATTGATCTGGTACACCGTCGCCACCGTGTTGATGGGCATCCAGACCTCGGCGCTGGGCATCATCTGCATGCGCTTTCTGGTGGGCATTGGCCTGGGCATCGAGCTGGTGACCATCGACGCCTACCTCTCGGAATTGGTGCCCAAACGCATGCGCAGTTCGGCGTTTGCCTTTGCGTTTTTTATCCAGTTCCTGTCAGTGCCGGCGGTGGCGTTGATGTCGTGGTGGCTGGTGCCCCAGGCGCCGTTCGGGGTGGCCGGTTGGCGCTGGGTGGTGCTGTCGAGTGCGGTGTTTGCACTGTTTATCTGGTGGTTGCGTAAACGCTTGCCGGAATCACCCCGCTGGCTCGCCCAGCAAGGTCGATTCGAGCAAGCCGATGCAATCATGGACAGCCTGGAGGCACGCTGCCGGAAAGACTACGGCAAACCGCTGGACCCACCCGAGCCCGAGGCGGTCAGCGTGCAAGGCAGCGGCCGTTTTGCCGATATCTGGCAACCGCCCTACCGCCGCCGCGCCTTGATGCTGATCGTGTTCCATGTGTTCCAGGCCATCGGCTTTTTCGGTTTCGGCAACTGGTTGCCGGCGCTGCTCTCGGGCCAGGGCGTCAGCGTGACCCACAGCCTGATGTACGCCTTCATCATCACCCTCGCCTACCCGCTGGGGCCGTTGCTGTTCGTGAAGTTTGCCAACCGATTTGAAAACAAATGGCAGATCGTCGGCTCGGCCCTGGGCGCGATGCTCTTCGGCAGCCTGTTCGCCCTGCAGACCACGGCGGTGGGGCTGGTGCTTTGCGGGGTGATGATCACCTTCTGCAATGCGTGGCTGAGCTTCAGCTATCACTCGTATCAAAGCGAGCTGTTCCCCACCAATATCCGCGCGCGCGCCGTGGGGTTCTGCTACTCCTTCAGCCGCTTGTCCACGGTGTTCAGCAGCCTGTTGATCGGGTTTATCCTCGAACACCTGGGCACACCGGGGGTGCTTGCGTTCATCGCCGGCAGCATGTTGATCGTGATGCTCACCATCGGTGGGTTCGGGCCGCGTACGCGTAACCTGGCGTTGGAGAATATTGCTCACTGACCAACACGCTGAGTGTTAGGAGCGATAGCGAACACGAAACGAACCTTTGATCGTCTGAGCGGGTTGACCGATTGAAGATCCCTCAAAATCGGCACGCAGAGCACCCGCTTCGGCGAGGAAACGCATCTGCCCTTCGTAATGGGTAGTTTTTATTCCCCCAGTAACGGCCTGCGAGAACATTAACCCGGCCTCTCCCGCTTTTTCGGGATTCTCGACCAGCGTGTAAAATTTTGATTGGTCGTACTCAAATGTGCTGAATACAGTCAGAGTCGGCAGCCCAGCCTTTGTAGTTCCCATGATTTGGTAGTAGCGGCCCGAATAGAAGTGTATCGCTTCGTCGGTGTGAAAGGGTTCGGGTTCGCCCGAAAGTTGAGCCCTCATATAAGGCTCAGCAATAGGGTCTCGTTTATCAGTCATTTCATTTCTCCTTGTCCCGGATAACAACACAGCTGATTCAACGGCAAGTCGAAGCAGTTGAATACTGTGAAATCCCACAGAGAAACGTTTCAGCCAAATGCGCCTTCCCATTGCCAGGCTGCGGCAACGAATGACCGCTGAACGGACGGATATTGCCTCCTGGATAAGGCTACGCCCCATAAAACCGGGCCCATCGTCCCCGGCACACTATTTGCTCCAGCTGTGCCACCGAACATTTCCACAGGTGAGCGATCATGCTGGTTAACAACAACGCCCAAGCCGTATCGACGATCCAACACATCAAGCGCCCCGACATGGACCCCGCCAACGCGGCCGCCAGCACGCTGTACAGCGGCGCCCTGCAGGCGGCGCAGCAAAGCGTGACGGTGCCGGCCGCGCAGAAGGACCTGGACAAGGCCAATGACCGAATCGATGAAGCCTTCGCCAAGACCCGCGTACAACTGCAGGCCACCACGGCAGCGACGAGCGCGACCTCTGACGTGCCGGCCACCGGCTCGACCGGCAAGACCGCCCGTGAGGACTTCAACGACTACATGAGCAAATCGCCGGCCGAACGCATCCGCGAACAGCTCCTCAAGGAGCAGGGTTTGACCGAAGAGGATGTGCAGAAGCTGCCGCAGGAAAAGCAGGACGCGATTTCCAAGGAAGTGGCTGAGCGCATCAAGCAACAGCAGGATCAACAGGTAGCGGCGAAAACCGCCGACCCACAGGTGCAGGCGGTGAAAGAAACCCTGGCTGCGATCTAAGCCGCACATCGTTGCGTGTAGAAGCGAGCTTGCTCGCGAAAAACCTCAACGATAACGCGGGGTTGCTGGATTGCAGGACGCGGCTCAATTAGCCAGCATGTTCAACAAAGCCTGCGCAGCAGCACCCGGCTCCCGGTTCGGCGGCCCCACCAGGCAGAACTCACGCTGTACCGGGGCCTTGAGCGGCATCACGCGCAACCCCTGGCGTTGAGCCGGCAGGGTCATTTCCGGGACCAGCGTGACACCAATCCCTTCGCGGACCAGGCTGAAGGCGCTGCTCCATTCGCGCACTTCCACGCGGGCATCGCGTAACGCCAACCCGGCCTCGGCGCTCAGGCTGCCGGCGTTGACGGTGCAGCCGCCGGTGGCGAGTACAAAGGGTTGTTCCAGCAACTCCTCCAATGTCACCACCGCTCCGGCCGGGCGCTGGGCCAGTGCATGCTGCGCGGGCACCACCGCTATCCAATGGTCGCGCCCCAACACCGTGGCCTTGCGCTCGGGCTTGGGGTTGAGCACCACGCCCAAGTCGATCAGCCCGGCGTCAAGCAAGGTATTGACCTCGTCATCCGTGACTTCCAGGGTGGTGACCTCGATGCCGGGATACAGCTGCTTGAAACGCTGCAACAACGGGCGGAGAAAGGTCTGCAGCACGATGGGGAAGCTGGCAATGCGCAATGCCTCACGCAACATGGGCCGGGCCTCATCGACGGTGCTGCGAATCGCCTGCAGCGCGCCCATCATGACGCGCGCCTGTTCGATCACACTCAGCCCCAGCGCGGTGGGCAGCGTCTTGCGCGGCTCACGGGTAAACAGTTGCGCGCCCAGCGTCGCCTCCATCCCGGCCATGGCCTGGCTGGCGGCGGACTGAGTCATGCCCACGCATTGGGCAGCGGCAGTGATGCTGCCATGGTCGGCGACAGCGACCAGCAAGCGCCAGTGCATCAGGTTCATCATGACAGTAGCTGTCCTTATGGCAGGGCTCTGAAGGTTTAATTTTACGCACGGTGCCATGCCCGTGAAACTGGCGCAAATCCCACGGAGCTGTCCCCGATGAAACTGTATTACGCCCCCAACGCCTGCTCGCTCGCCCCGCATATCGTATTGCGCGAATTGGCCCTGCCGTTCGAGTTGGTGCAGGTCGACAACAGGGCCAAGATCACTGCCGACGGCGAGGACTTCCTGCAGATCAACCCCAAGGGCTACGTGGCTGCGCTGCAACTGGAGAACGGCCAGGTACTGACCGAAGCCAGCGCGATCCTGCAATACCTGGCCGACCTGAAACCCACGGCCGGCCTGGCTCCTGCCAATGGCAGCTGGGAACGCGTGCGTTTGCAGGAATGGCTGAACTTTACCGCCAGCGAAATTCATGGCGGGCTGGGCGTGTTCTTCAACAGCGCCATCCCGAATGACGTGAAAGCGCTGTTCAAGGCCACGCTGCTCAAGCGCCTTGCGATTCTGGTGCACACCCTGGCGCGTCAGGATTACCTGCTGGGCACCCGATACTCGGTCGCCGATGCCTACCTGTTCGTGGTGCTGCGTTGGGCGGCCCTTCACACTATCGAGCTGGACCCGGTACTGCAGGCGTTCATGCAGCGTGTGGGTCAGCGCCCGGCGGTCGTTGCCGCACTGGCAATCGAAAATCCATAAGTCGAAATGAAGGCACTCAACACCCGCACATCTGCCGAGCCTGGGCGATCCTGGTCCAGATGGGCCACCTGGCTGCGCACGGTGTCATGGATCTGCCGAGTGCCCTGCCCCAGCCGCAATTCGCCGCGCAGATCCACCGCCTGTGCGGCAACGATCAGTTCGATACTGGCCAGCCACAACACCCGCTCCGTCAACTGGCGGGTCTTGTCCACGACGGCCAGGGCCTGCCCTGCGTAGTCCTCGACGCGATCCGCCACCGGCACACTCACTGCCGGCAGCGGGTTGGCCAAATGCCCGATCTGCGCCACCAACGCCGAACTGGTGCGCTGCAACGCCGCCATACCGACATGCCCCGGTCGAGCGATCAAGAATCGCAGCAGGTCGCTGGAGGCAGGCGACAGCAACTTGGCAATGCGTTCTGCGCTGCACGCCGCCGCTCGATTCAGTGCCAGGCCCAGGCTTTCGGCAGCCAGCGCCAGGTGTGTGCTGTCGAAGTTCGCGGTGGCCAATACCAGCGCCTCTTCGCTGATCAACGCCGGATTGTCGGCACCGCTGCGCAGTTCCAGTTCAATCAGTTCATGCAAGTGGTGCAACGCCTGCTGCGCCGCCCCTTGTACGATCGTGGCACAGCGAAAGCTCAAGGGGTCTTGCAGGCGGCGCGGGTTGCCCGCCAACTCACCGCCCGCCAGCAGTTGCAACAAGGCCGCCGACTGCTCGGTTTGCCCCGGTGCCGGCCGCAGGCGCGAGGCCCACGGCTGGAAGGGGCTGAGGTTGGCCCGGTAGCCTTCGCATGACAACGCCAGTGCGGCCAGCGAAGCCTCTAACGCCCGCTGCGCCTGCGCCACCAGTAACGCGCCCAAGCCGACACTGGCGGCATTGGCGGAGACCAGCGCCAAACCATCTTTACCGGTCAGGGGCACCGACAGCGCCAGGCTCAGGTGCGCCAGCGGCGCCAGGTCGCTCTCGCCCAGCGAGCCGATCAACGGCACATCCGGCTCGACACCGCTATTGAGCAACGTCAGTAAAGCCTGCGCCGCGCCCGGCGAAATACCTGAACGCCCCTGGGCCAACCCGGCCAGACGCGCCGCCATCATTGCACGCAATTCCTGGCGATTGGCAAGGCGCCCTACCCCCACCGCGCGTCCCAACGGAATGTTCGCCTGCACGGGGGCGACCAACGTATCCACCGCTGCGCCAAGGCCGGTGTTCACCCCATAAATCGGCGTGCCTTCAGCCGCCAGTTTCACCAGCAGACGGTGGCCTTCATCGATACGTTGACGGGCCTGCGCGGTGAAATCCGCCGCTGCATCCTCGCGGGCAATCGCCAGCAAATCCGCAAGTGACAGACCTTGGGGGTCGAGATGAATCATGCCCAACGCAACCGCTGGCCAATCCCCGACTGCCTGGCTTTTTCCAACAGCGCATGGCCCAGCGCGATATCACTGAGGCTCAGGCCACGGTGCCAGAACAGGATGGTTTCCTCGGGCGTTTCCCGGCCGTTTTTCAAGCCGGCCACGATCTGCCCCAGTTCGGCATAGAGGGTCTGGGCGCTGAGTTTGCCGGCGTCCACATGGGCACGCAGTGAACCAAACAGGCCGCCCTTACACTGGCCCCAATCGTCCACCACCAGCTTGCTCATGATGTCGGTGAGCGACAGTTCCACCGCGCTCATGGTGCCGTAGGGCACCACAAACGCGCCGGGCCTGATCCAGTCGGTGCGCAGCAACGGTTCGGGCTGATCCAGGCGGGACGCCTCGACCACGATATCGGCGCCACGCACAGTGGATTCCCAATCCTCGGTGACGATCACCGGTTTGCCCAGGTCCTGGCGCAGGCGTTCGGCAAAGGCTTCGCGGCTTTCACTGCGCCGCGAATGCACGCGGATTTCGTCGAAGTCGAACAGGTGGTCGAGCAGGCGCACATTCCAATAGGCGGTGCCACGCGCACCGATGTGCGCCAACACTTTGCTGTCGGGTCGGGCCAGGTACTTGGCGCCGATGGCTGTGAGGGCGCCGGTACGCATGTCGGTGATCGCCGAGGCATCGAGGATGGCCTTGGGAATCCCGGTAGCCGGGTCCAGCAGGTTGAGGATCGCCAGTTCGGAGGGCAGGCCCTTGCGATAGTTGTCGACAAAGTCCCCCACCACTTTGACGCCCGCGTAGCCGATATCGCCGCCCAGTACACCGCGCAATACGTTGAAGTGGCCGTTGATCTCGCCGCCGGGAATCAGGTGGGTACGTGGCTCAATCACCGCTTCGCCGCGGCCCTGGATCGCCAGGCTGGCTTCAATGGCGGTAAGGATTTCATCGTTGGTCAGGCCCAGTTCGTCGATATCGAGGCCGTTGAGAAAATCAATGTAGATCGGTTGCATGATCAGGGCGCCTTGAACACGGCTTGCTGCACATCGACCTTCTTCGGGATCAGGCCGTTGGCAAGGAACAGATCGGCAGTGCGTTGCTGGTTGCCAATGTCGACGGCTTGCAGCGGACGAATCGGCGCGGACGAGCGGTGTTCGAAGTAGCTTTTGACCACCGCCGGTTGCAGGCCCAAGGTCTTGGCCATCAACGCGATGCTCTGCTCGGGTTGGTCGAGGGACAGGCGCTGCGCCTTGGCCAGCGTCTTGATGATCGCCCCGATGGACTGCGGGTACTGCCTGGCAAACGGGCTACTGACCACGAAGAAACTGCCAGCAGGATTGAGGCCCTGACCGTCACCCAGCACGCGGGCGCTGCCGTCGATTACCGCAGCGGAATAGTACGGGTCCCACACCACCCACGCGTCGACCTTGCCCTGCTCGAACGCAGCACGCCCGTCCGATGGCGACAGGTACACCACATTCACATCCTTCCATTGCAAACCCGCACGCAGCAGGCTTTTGAGGAACAGGTTGTGGGCGCTGGAGCCTTTGAGCAGCGCCACACGCTTGCCCTTGAGCTGCGCCACGCTCTGCACGCTGCTGGCTTTGGGCACCAGCACCGCTTCGGTCTTGCCTTCGTTGGGCTCCACGGCAAAGTACTGCAAGTCGATACCGGCCGCCTGGGCGAAGATCGGCGGGATGTCGCCAATGTTTCCGATGTCCAGGCTGCCGCCGTTCAGCGCTTCGATCAAGGGAGGGCCGCCGAGGAATTCAATCCACTGCACCTGGGTGCCGGGCAGCGCCTCTTCGAAGAGTTTGTGTTCGCGGGCCAGCACCATGCTCACCGAGCTTTTCTGGTAACCGATGCGCAAGGTGGCGGGATCGGCCGCCGACACCTGGCCGGCCAGCAGGGAAAGAACCACCGCCGTGAAGACTTTAAGCATTAGAGTGCCTCCTTGATTTTGGTCGCCACATCCGCCGGAACCCATGGCTGCCAGACCTGCGGATAGTCCTTGAGGAATGCCTCAGCCACTTGGCGTGGCGGTGTGCGTTTCTCGCTCATTTCGCCGAGTACACCGTTGAGCAGGTCAATCGGCAGGTCGACCTTTTCAAACACGCTGACCAATTGCGGGTACTGCGCCTTGAACGGTGCCGAAACGCCGATTGCCAGGCGAGCCGGCATCGAGCGGGTGCCGATGGGGTTGGGGTTTTTCGCGTCGGACAGGGTTTTCCAGGCCTCGGCGTTGAAGGGCGGCTCTTCCAGCTTGACCAGCTTGAAACGGCCCAGCAGCGGCGTGGGCGACCAGTAATAGAACAACACCGGCTTACCACGACGGATCGATGACGCGACTTCGGCATCCAGCGCCGCACCGGAGCCGGTGCGGAAGTTGACGAAGCTGTCGGTGAGCTTGTAGGCCTTGAGCTTCTGGCTGTTGACGATCTCCGAGGTCCAGCCGGTGGGGCTGTTGAGGAATCGCCCACGGCTTGGGTCTTCGGGGTCGCGGAACACGTCCTTGTAACGCGGCAGGTCGGCCACCGATTTCAGGTCCGGCGCCAGGGGTTTGATGCCCCGCTCGGCATCGCCCTTGATCACGAACTCCGGTACCCACCAGCCTTCGGTGGCGCCTTTTACGGTGTCGCCGAGGCCGAATACTTTGCCTTCGCTTTCTGCCTTGACCCACGCCGGGCTGCGCCCGGCCCACTCCTCGCCGATCACCTGGATATCATCCTTGGCCAGGGCGGCTTCCAGGCTGACGGTGCTGCCCGGCAAGGTGTCGGTGGGCAAGCCGTAGCCTTTCTCGACGATCAGGCGCAGCACCTCGGTGATCAGGCTGCCGCTTTCCCAGGTGATGTCACCGAAGTGAATGGGTTTGACGGCCTCGGCGGCCATGGCCGGCTGCGATAAAACGGCCAGAGCCAGCAGCGAACCACCGAGCAGCGTTTTAAGTCTTTTCATGCACAACCTCGTGGTGAATCATTTTTCAGAACACAGAGAACCCAGTGTGGGATTGGGGATCGGTTAAAAGTCATAACTGAGCCGCGTGTAGTAGAACGCCCCTTCCGGCGCCGACGGCGACAGGTAGCTGTATTGCTGGCCAGGGGTCTGGCGCAGGCGGGTGTTGAAGTCATCGGGTTTGCTGTCGAACAGGTTGTTGGCGCCGACAGACACACGCAGTTGCTTGGTGAAGGCGTAGTTCACGTCCAGGTCGGTATTCCATTGCGCAGCGAAGGTCTGGTCGTATTGAGCGTTGGCTTCGCTGGCGGCGTATTTGCGGTACTCGCCGTAGCGGGTTTCGCTGAGGGCGATGGTCCACGCGCCGATACGGTGAGTCGCGCCCAACACCCACTTGTCTTGCGGGTAGCCGTGCTCCAGGAAACCACGGGCTTCACGGGTGAGAATGTCGAAACCGTTGGGGTTCTCGTGGACCTTCTCGATCGTGGTGCGTGACTGGGTGTAACCGGCCGACAGGCTCAGCGCGCCGTATTGCGCCAGGTCCAGGTTGTACTTGCCGACGATGTCCACACCGCGCGTGCGCGTGTTGGCCGCGTTGGTCATGAACTGCGCCCAGGTGTATTGGCCAAAGCCTGCCTGTTGCAGAATCTGCTCGGCCCGTGGGCCGGAAATCCCCCCGCTGTAGAGCAGACGGTCACGAATCGAGATCTGATAGGCGTCGATGGTCAGCGAGGCTTGTTCGATCGGACGCAGCACCAAGCCCAAGGAGTAGTTGGTGGACTTTTCGGGCTTGAGCGGCTCGGCGCCCAGGGCACGGGCGGCCGGGTTGTCGGCGGGCAGCATGCGCGTGAGGACCGGGTTGCCGTTGATGTCGACATTGGTGGTGGTGGTCCACGAGGTGCCGATCTGGCCCAGGGTCGGTGCGCGGAACGAGTTGTTCACCGTGGCGCGCAAGCCTACTTGCGGGGTGAAGTCATAACGCGCCGAAAGCTTGCCGGTGGTGGCCGAGCCGAAGTCCGAGTAGTGCTCGGTACGCCCGGCGATGCCTACCTGGAATTTGTCGGTGAGCTGATGCTCAAGACCGAAATACACGCCGCCCACATCACGTTTGTAGGTGCCGGCGTCGTCCGGTGTCAGGCCAGAGGCTTGTACCGCCCCCACCTGCACGCCGTTGATGCCGCCAAACGAGTAGGACTCATAGTCGCCCTCCTCCAGACGATATTGCTCATGACGGTAGGCAATACCTGCCGAGACTGTCAGAGGATGGCTCGACCAATTGACGTCCAGATCCTTGGCGTAATCCAGGCCGATATTGGTCTGGTCATTGACCAGCGTGGCCACGTCGAATTTGGTCGGGCTGTTCAGACCATAGCTGGGGTTGACGGTGTTGAAGGCCAATTCATCGTGTTTGTCGCGACCGTAGGTGGCACTGAGATCGAAGCGACCCAGGGTCTCGTCCTCAAAGCGGGTACCGACGGTGACTGCGCCGTCTTCGTAGCGATAGCGGTACTTGGGAATGGTGCCGTTGGGGTAGATGCCCGGCACGTTGTTCGGGTTATTGGCCAGCAATGGCGGCGTGTTGTTTACCGACTTGTCCTGGCCGAAAGTGGCGAAGCTGTAGAGGCGCCACTGGTCGTTCAGGCCAATCTCGGCGTTGGCCGCCAGGTTGAATTTATCGCGCCCGGCGCCGCCCCAGCGGGGGTCTTGCACCTGGCCGTTGGCGACATACTGATCGCCAATGTCGGTGGGTTTGTTGTTCAGGGTGTTGAAACTCAAGGTCAGGAAACCGTCCCCCGGCAAGCCCAGGCCGTACCAGCCGTCCGTGCTTTTGCTGAAACCGTCGCCCTGCGCATATTTGCCCAGCTGGGTGTTCACCTGGCCCCCGCTGTCACGTTCCTTGAGCACGATGTTGATCACGCCGGCCACCGCATCCGAACCATATTGAGCCGAGGCGCCATCACGCAGCACTTCGACATGGTCGATGCTGCTGATAGGGATCATGTCCAAGTCCACCGGCTGCGCACCAATGAACGGCACGCCACCGGAGATGTTCACCACAGCCGAGGCATGCCGGCGCTTGCCGTTGATCAGCACCAACGTCTGGTCCGGCGCCAGGCCGCGCAGGGACGCACCCTTGGGGTTCTGCCCACGGGTGGCGCTCTGGTTCTGCGGGAAGTTGAACGACGGCAGCAGTTGAAAGAGTGCCTGGTTGAGGCTGATGGCGCCGGTCTGCTTGAGTTCTTCGGCGTTGATCACGTCCACCGGGGCCGCGCTGGTGAGTGCGGTGGCGTCACTGCGGCGGGTGCCGATGGCGACCACGCGGTCCAGGGTCGGCGCCTGCGCTGCAGTGGTTTGCGCCTTGGCATTGCTGGTGGCGTTTTTGCTCGCGCCTTCCTTGATGATGAACGCACCGTCCGGGCTGACCTGGACTTGCAGGCCGGTGCCCTTGAGCGCGGCGTCCACCGCCTGTTGCGCCGACAGCGAACCGTCCACGCGGGCCGAAGAATAGTTGCCCAGTTGCGGCGTGAACGAGATCACCTGGCCGCTTTGGCGGCTGATGTTGAGCAGCACTTCATCCAGCGGGCCAGGTGCGATGTGGTAGACCTGACGCGCCTCTTCGGCGCTGGCGGTAAACGAGAAAAACAGACTGGCCAATGGCACCAGGGCAAAGGTTCTAAGCGGCACACGGTTGAACTGACTCACTTTGGCTCCCCCCAAGGAAACGCGAGAACGCTGCTCCCCGCAGCGCTTACGCCAGTGATGTGCAACGGCGTGGGGAAACCTTGCAGATCGTTTGGTTATGTCTTTAGAACCCACACTGCACCCCCTGTGGGAGGGGGCTTGCTCCCGATAACGGTGTATCAGTGCCAAGTGCATTGGCTGACACTCCGCAATCGGGAGCAAGCCCCCTCCCACATAGGCGCCATCACGCAGCACTGACGGTCACCCACAAACCGGTGCGGCGGGTGATATGGATCGGCAAGGTCTGCGCCAGGGTGTCGAGTATTTGCTGGGGGTTGTCCAGACGGTACAGGCCACTGACACGTAGACCCGCCACGGCGGGATCCAGGCGCAGCACGCCGTTGTGATAGGGGCGCAGTGCGTCGATGACGTCGGCCAGCGGGCGGTCACGCACTTGCAGGAAGCCATCGACCCAGGCGGTGGCTCCGGTGGAACTGGCCTGCACCGGTCCGAAGCCTGCGCGGTCGTAGCGCACCTCATGGCCGGCAGCGAGTTGCAGGCGCTCACCGTTCTGGCCGTCGATTTGTACCGCACCGTTCAGGGCGACGACTTGGCCCTGCCCTTCGCGCTCGCGCAGCACAAAGCGGTTGCCGTGGGCGCGCAGACGCGCCTGGTCGGTGTAGATCAGAAAGGGCCGAATGCGGTCGCTGGCGACCTTGGCCAGTAACTCGCCTTCGCGCAGGCGCACAAGCCGCCGTTGCGGGTCGAACTGGATATCCGCCGTACTTTGCGCATTGAGCAATAACTCGCTGCCATCCTCCAGCGTCACCGTGCGGCGCTCGCCGGTGCCGGTGCGGATATCCGCCGTGAGTTCCGTCAACGGCAAGCCCAGCGGCTTTGCCAACCACCCAGCGCCGAGCGCGACACCGGCGCCTGCCAGCGCAACCTGCAACACCTGGCGACGGCTGGACGGTGCCTCCAACGCCTGCTGCAACACCTGGCCACTCACCCCCTGCGCCAGGGGCACCTGGAATACGCCAAGGCGTGCTTCCAACTGTCGGCACAGCGCGTCGTGGCGCGGGTCGGCGGCACGCCATTGTGCGTAGCGCTGCCAGTCGCCCGCCGTAGCCTGGCCGGAACGCAGCAGCACGTGCCAGCGTGCGGCGCTGTCGATCAGTTCGTCGTTCATTCCAGGCACAGCCGCAGGCAACGGTTGAAGGCACGGGTCATGTAGTCGCTGACCGAGCGCTGGGAAATCCCCAGCTCGGCGGCGATTTCCGGGTAGGTCAGGCCATTGAGCTGGGACAGCAGGAAGGTCGCCTTGACCTTGGCCGGCAAGCCGTCGAGCAACTGGTCAATGGCTTGCAGCGCCTCAAGCATTTGCGCCAGCTCTTGTGCAGACGGTGCAGTTGAAGCTTCGTCGTTATCGAGTGCACTGAGGTAGGCACGCTCCAGATCACGGCGGCGCCACAACTGATACACCAGGCGCTGGGCAATGGTGGTGAGCAAGGCGCGAGGCTGGCGGATGGGTACCACACCCGGCGCACTCAGGAGCTGGACAAAAGTATCGGCGGCGATGTCTTCGGCATGTGCGCGGGAATCGAGGTGACGGTGCAAGCGGCCGCACAGCCAGGCGTAATGACTGCGGAATAACCCGCCCACGTAATCGCTGTGAGAAGTGTCGGCGCCGGACATAGTGGCTCCATCTGAGTAGGTTGCACGTTATGTCCGGTGTTCCGGTGAAACGATCCTAGCAAGGCTGCTTATTCTTTAATAATACTTAAAAAGTATTTTTATATAACTTTATTTTAGGTCCGCATAGCCATTGGCAATGGCCTGTCGCTGGTAGTCCAGCAGCACCCTGTAGTCGTCCTCGCTGGCCGCAAGCACTTCCTGCACGCCCAGGATTTCAGCGACCTGCGGCAAATCTTCCAGCGCCTGATTCATCGCCAGGCGTATTGCCGTGACCTGTGCATCCTGCAAGCCCCGCGCGCCGATATACGGCAGGGTCGGGCTCGGCGCGCTGTGCGCGACGATACGTAGCCCTGCCACTTCCTGCGGTGAGAATCGAGCCAGGTAGTCGTAGGTGACACTGTCGATGGCGGCAAGGTCGGCGCGGTCTTCCAGTAGCCAGCGCAGGCTCTCGCGGTGGGCACCACTGATGTCGACAGTGGCGAAGAAACGCCCATCGCGTTGCAACGGTGCCAGGCGCTCACGCAGCAGGTTCATGCCGCTGTTGGAGTCATGGCCGTTGATCACGCCACGGCTGTTGTAGAAATCCGCCAGGGTGTGGCGAGGGTTATCATCGCGGGTCAGTAGCAGGCTGCAATGTTCGCCGCCACTGCTGTGGGGCAGCTCATAGCGGGGGCGGCCGATCACTCGGACCTGGCCACGCAGTTGGGTCATCAACGGATAGCCGCAGGTTTGCGCCATCAGCAACTGGGGCGCGAGCCATACGCCAGGCAAGTCAAGGTGGTCGGCGTTGACACGACGCAGCGCCAGGTGCTCGAAAATGCGCGTCAGCCACTGGTCATTGGCCTGCTGGATCGCCTCGGGCGCGACATACATCCGCAGCTCGGCATAGTGCTCACTCATCGTCATCTCTCACGCAAAAGGGTGCCGGGGGCTATCGATGGCCTTGAGGCCATGGCGGCTGATCAACTCACCGTAGCCTTGCACCAGGAAACCACCGCTGCGGGCCACCCATTGATCACGCCGCGCACGGTAGACCGTGGGCAGCAAGTACCAGGGCAGTTTCGGCAAGTCGTGATGCACCAGGTGCAGGTTGTTGTTGAGGAACAGCCAGGTCCACGGCCAGGACGCTTCGTTTAGGACGGTGCGCTGCTCCGGTTGCGGATGCGGGCGGTGTTCATAGTAGGAACGGATCGATGCCAGGGACAAGGCCGGCACACTGACCAGTAACAGGTAGTGCCACACCGACAGCGCGCTGTAGTGGGCGATAAAACTCAGCATCAGCACGGTAACGCCGCCGTGGGCCAGCCACATGGGCCAGACCTGGGGCAGGCGTTGGAACTCGTGACGGGCCAGCCGGCCAATCGCCAAGGGCGCCGCCAGCAGAAAGCGGCCGAGCACGGTCTTGGTCAGCCAATGCACGCCACGTTCCAATAGCACACTGTTGTCCCATTGCCGCTGGGTGAGGTAGCGGCTTTCCGGGTCGATGCCGGGCAAGGTCAGGTCTTCATCGTTGTGGTGCAGCAGATGGCTGTCGCGATACAGCGTATAGGGATACCACACGGCGAACGGCGCATAGCCGAGAATTTTATTGAACAACGGCGATCGGGTGGGGTGGCCATGAAGCAGTTCATGTTGCACCGATAGCCACAGCGTCACGAGCGGAATCAGCAGCAGCGTACTCAACCACCGGCCCAGCCAGTGGCTGCCGAACATCACAGCGAACCATCCAGCGTACACGCCGATCAACAACAGCCAGGTCGGCCATTCGGTTCTGAGGGTGAAGGTGCTGGCCAGGGCTTCGATTTCCCGGCGTTGGGTCGGATCAAGGTAATGGGCCATAGGCAGCTCGGAGCAGGTGTTTCCTGCTCTGTGCAATGAGCCGCAAAAATCTTGCAGATCATTGGGTGCTGAGCTTAGAAGCAAACGCATCAAGCGCTACAATCGCCGCCCTCGCCCTCTCACTGGTTTGAACATGCTTATCCAATTGCTCGCAGAACCTATGTGGCCGCTGCTGAACAAGTTTTATCGCAGCCACGATTCGTCGATGAAGGCGCTCAAGGGCGGGCGTCTATGGGTGGCGCGGGACAGCGAAATCGTTGCCGGTTTATGCCTGACGCCGGTGGTCGGCGGGCACTGGCTGACCGGCGTGTTCGTAGACCCGGCGTACCGTGGGCAGGGGTTGGCCGCCACACTGATTCTCGAAGCGGTGGCAGCGTGCGAAGGCACCGTGTGGTTGCTGTGTCATCCGGACCTGGAAGGCCTGTACCAACGCATGGGCTTCACCCAGGACACACTGCTGCCGCAATCCCTCAGCGAACGGTTGGTGCGCTACAAGCGCAACAAGCCGATGATCGCGATGGGCTTGGATCGTGGGTAATGCGTGATCCGTGCGTGCCGGGTCTTGCGTCAGGCCGTCAGTCGTCGGCGGCGGGGTCCATATCGGGAAACATCACCTCGATAAAGCCGAATTTGCTGAAATCGGTAATCCGCGACGGGTACAAACGGCCGATCAGGTGGTCGCATTCGTGCTGCACCACCCGCGCGTGGAACCCATCGGCAAACCGCACAATCGGCTCGCCCTTGGGGTCGAAACCCTCGTAGCGAATCTGTTGGTAACGGTTCACCGCGCCCCGCAACCCTGGCACCGACAGGCAGCCCTCATAACCCTCTTCCAGCACCGGGCTGAGCGGCGTGATCAACGGGTTGATCAGGATGGTCTGCGGTACCGGCGGCGCGTCCGGGTAGCGTTCACTGGCCTCGAAACCAAAGATCACCAGTTGCAGGTCGACGCCAATCTGCGGCGCGGCAAGGCCGACACCGCCGACGTGTTCCATGGTCTGGAACATGTCGTCGATCAGTTGCCACAGCTCGGGGCTGTCGAACATTTCCGGTGGCACCGGTGGCGCGATACGCAGCAGGCGCTCGTCGCCCATTTTCAGGATTTCACGGATCATCGATCAGACTTCGTCGGTAGTGGGTTTGGAATGGTCCCGGCCCAGGCCTGAGACGTGGCGTTTTTCATCCGTGCCGGCGGGTTCGTCGAACTGCTTTTCGCCAGGGTCCTTGCCTTCGGCCGACATGTGCTCGATCACCGCATTCATCTCCGCCCCCAGCAACAGCACGGCGGCAGAAATGTAGAAGTACAGGAGCAGCACGATAATCGCACCGATACTGCCGTACATGGCGTTGTAGTCGGCGAAGGTTTTCACGTAATAGCCGAAGCCCAGGGAAGCGACGATCCAGACCACCACGGCCAGCACCGAGCCCGGTGTGATGAAGCGGAATTTCTGCTGTACATCGGGCATCACGTAGTACATGAGGGCCACGGCGAACATCAGCAGGATCACGATCACCGGCCAACGCAGGATGGTCCACAGGGTGACCACGAACTCTTCCATGCCGATCTGCCCGGCGAGCCATTCCATCACTTGCGGGCCCAGTACCATCAACGCGGCAGCGGCGAGGAGCATGCCGGCGATACCGATGGTGTAGAAAACCGACAGGGGAAAACGCTTCCAGATCGGCCGGCCTTCGACGACATCGTAGGCGGCGTTCATCGCGCTCATCATCAGGCGCACACCGGCGGAGGCGGTCCACAAGGCGATCACGATACCCACCGAGAGCAAGCCACCCTTGGATTGCTGCAACTGGTCGATCACCGGGTTGACCTGCTCCAGCGCCTGCGGCGGCAACACCAGTTCCGACTGCAGGCGCAGCCAACTGAAAAAGTCCGGCAGGTGCAGGAAACCGATCAGGGCGATCAGGAACAGCAGGAAGGGGAACAACGAAAACAGCATCTGGTAGGCCAGTGCCGAGGCGTAGGTGGGCATTTCGTCATCGACGAATTCCGTGACGGTGCGCACCAGCACTTTGTGGAGCTTGAGACCGTTCAGTACCGGAAAAATCATAGCGTCTCCTTTCGCCGCAAAAGGTTGAGTTCGTGGGCGACTCAGGGGCCGTTTTCTACATCAAGGTAGCCCATTTGGCGACCTTGAAACAATTTCGAAACTTTAACCGCAGCACATGACACAAAAACGGCCATCCGTGGATGGCCGTCGGGCTGCGTAAATCCAGCCAGCGATTGCGCACTACTTGGTCGCTTTTTTCACCGCATCCTTGGTATCACCGATTGCCTTTTCGACCTGGCCTTTCTTTTCCTGCACGACGCCTTCGGCGCGCAGTTTGTCGTTGCCAGTGACCTTGCCGACGCCTTGCTTGATGTTGCCGACGAGCTCGTCTTTCAAACCTTTTGCCTTGTCCGATGTACTGCTCATGGTATCTCTCCGAAGAACAATCAGGTGTTTTGGGCATTGCAAGAAGATGGACCCGAAGCGGTACGGCAGAGTTTCAATTATTTTTTCAGTGCGCATTTCATCGAAAGCGGCAGGTTTGGCTTTATGTTTTGCGGCCAACCCCTGAGAATGCCCGGCACATTCAGGCTATAACGCTGAATAACAGATCCCGTAGGAAGGTTATGAAACTCAATAAAGCACAGGCCATCGCCCGCCGGAACACCGAACTGGGCGGTGCCGTACTCGGCGTCAACAATTGCCATTTCACCGATCTGGACCGCAAGCGCAATATCTGGTGGTTCGACCTGCCGGTAGGCCGCATTGCCGTGGGCCAGTACGAGTGGATACACCTGCTGATGCACAACGCCGAGAGCGACCAGTTGCTGCACCTGAAGGTGCCGACGGTATTCCTGCGCGAAAATCTCGAAGGGCTGGTGGTGCGCAACGCCGGCAAGCGCAAGCCGGAGATCACCCTTGAGCTGAGCGCCGACAAGGATTCGTTCCTCAAGGACGTACGCCCGGCGGGTGCGGGGTTGAGTTTCGCGCAGTTCGCCCTGTAGACACCGGATTAAAATGCGTGGGGCTTGCTCCCGATAGCAGTGTGTAAGTCAGCACATCAGGTACTGAGCCACCGCTATCGGGAGCAAGCCCCCTTCCACCTTACTTCTTCAAGCCGAGCTTCTTCAGCTCTTCGTCGCGCAATTCACGGCGCAGGATCTTGCCCACGTTGGTGGTCGGCAACGCATCGCGGAACTCGACGGCCTTGGGCACCTTGTAGCCGGTGACGTTGGCGCGCATATGCTCCATCACCTGGTCCTTGGTCAGGGTGGCCCCTGGCTTGACCACGATGAAGATCTTGATGTGTTCCCCGGACTTCTCGTCCGGCACGCCGATGGCCGCGCATTGCAGCACGCCCGGCAAGGCTGCCAGCACGTCTTCCAGTTCATTGGGGTAGACGTTGAAACCGGAGACCAGAATCATGTCCTTCTTGCGGTCCACAATGCGCATGTAGCCGTCCGGCTGGATGATCGCGATGTCACCGGTCTTCAGCCAGCCTTCGCTGTCGAGGATCTCGGCGGTGGCGTCTTCGCGCTGCCAGTACCCCTTCATCACCTGCGGGCCTTTGATGCACAGCTCGCCGGTTTCGCCCAGCGGCAACTCGGCGCCGTCGTCGGCGATGACTTTGCATACCGTCGACGGTACCGGAATACCGATGGTCCCGATCTGAATGCTCTGGCTCGGGTTGACCGTGGCCACCGGGCTGGTTTCGGTCATGCCATAGCCTTCGCAGATGTTGCAGCCGGTGACGGCCTTCCAACGTTCGGCGGCGGCGAGCTGCAAGGCCATGCCGCCCGACAGGGTGACTTTGAGTGCAGAGAAGTCCAGCTTGCGGAAGCCTTCGTTATTGCACAGCGCCACGAACAGGGTATTCAGCCCGACAAAACCGCTGAACTTCCACTTCGACAGTTCCTTGACCATCGCTGGCAGGTCGCGTGGGTTGCTGATCAGGATGTTGTGGTTGCCGATCAACATCATCGCCATGCAATGAAAGGTGAACGCGTAGATGTGGTACAGCGGCAGCGGCGTGATCAGGATCTCGCAACCCTCGTTGAGGTTGGAGCCCATCAGCGCCTTGCACTGCAGCATGTTGGCGACCAGGTTACGATGGGTCAGCATCGCGCCCTTGGCCACGCCGGTGGTGCCGCCGGTGTACTGCAGAACGGCCACATCGCCACTGGCCGGGCTGACGTCGTTGACCGGTTGCCCCTGCCCCTTGGCCAGCACATCGTTGAACTTGATCGCCTTGGGCAAGTGATAGGCCGGGACCATTTTCTTCACGTACTTGATGACGCTGTTGATCAGCAGGCGCTTGAACGGCGACAACAGGTCAGCGACTTCAGTGACGATCACGTGCTTGACGGAGGTCTTGGGTACGACCTTTTCCGCCAGGTGCGCCATGTTGGCCAGGCAGACCAGGGCCTTGGCCCCGGAATCATTGAATTGGTGTTCCATTTCCCGTGCGGTGTACAGCGGGTTGGTGTTGACCACGATCAGGCCGGCGCGGATGGCGCCGAATACCGCGACCGGGTATTGCAGGACGTTGGGCAGTTGCACGGCGATTCGGTCGCCAGGCTTCAAGTCGGTGTGCTGTTGCAGGTAGGCGGCAAAGGCGCCGGACAATTCGTACAGTTCACCGTAGGTGATCGTCTTGCCCAGGTTGCTGAAAGCCGGTTTGTTGGCGAAGCGCTGGCAGGACTGTTTCAGTACCGCCTGAATATTCTGATACTCGTCTGGATTGATTTGTGCAGCAATCCCGGCGGGGTACTTATCCTTCCAAAAGTCTTCGTTCATGGAAGCCCACTCCTCAGCGACGCGAATTCATCATCGCATTTGATGCGATTATTATTGGTGTATGTTTTTTTAGGTGAGTCTGGCGCTTTCAAGCAGGCCGAGAAGTCACAAAGCGCGCCGAGAGTAGCAGCTTTGCCAAGGGCCGCCTAGAGCCAAAAGAGAGCCCTACAGTCATAAACACGACTGTCCTACAATATTTGGTCACACTTAAAACATTGACCGCACGTACCAGAGAAACGCTCTGGAATAGGCTTTTCAGGGCAAAAAAACAATGTGGGAGAGGGCTTGCTCCCGATAGCGGTGTCCCAGTCGATACATCGGGTGACTGATACACCGCTATCGGGAGCAAGCCCCCTCCCACATAGAGCTCATGTCAAATCAGGCGATATCGCGAAGCTCGCGCCGCAAGATCTTGCCCACCGGCGTCATCGGCAACGAGTCGCGCAGCACGATGTGCTTGGGCACCTTGTACCCCGTGAAGTTGTCCTTGCAGTACGCCTTCAGCTCTTCAAGGCTAACCCCCTGGGCACGTGCCACCACGAACAGTTTCACGGCCTCCCCGGTACGCTCATCCGGCACGCCGATCACCGCACAGTTGGCCACCGCAGGGTGCGCCATTACCACGTCTTCGATCTCGTTGGGGTAGACGTTGAAACCCGAGACGATAATCAGGTCTTTCTTGCGGTCGACAATGCTGACGAAACCATCGGTGTCGATCACCGCAATGTCGCCGGTCTTGAGCCAGCCCTCGGCGTCCAGGGTCTCGGCGGTAGCTACCGGCTGTTGCCAGTAGCCTTTCATGACCTGCGGGCCCTTGATGCACAACTCGCCCCGCTCGCCCAATGGCAACTCATGGCCGTCATCGTCTATGACCTTCATGGCGGTGCCCGGCACCGGGATCCCCACGGTGCCCAGCCGCGAAAGGCTGCCGTAAGGGTTGGTGCTCGCCACGGGTGAGGTTTCGGTCAGGCCGTAACCTTCGCCGATGGAGCACCCGGTGAGCGCCTTCCAGCGCTCGGCCGTGGCCTTGACCAGGGCGGTGCCGCCGGAGTTGGTGATCTTCAGGTGGGAGAAGTCCAGGGTCTTGAAATCCGGGTGGTCCATCAACGCGACAAACAGCGTGTTGAGCCCCAGCAGGCAGGAGAATCGCCATTTCTTCAATTCTTTGATGAAGCCGCCGATATCCCGCGGGTTGGTGATCAACACGTTGTGGTTGCCGGTCACCATCATGCACATGCAGTTCGCCGTGAAGGCATAGATATGGTAGAGCGGCAGCGGCGCGATCATCACTTCCTGCCCTTCCTTCACCAGCGGCTGCCCGTCATCGGTGACCTGGGACATGCAGGCCCGCACCTGTTGCATGTTCGCCACCAGGTTGCCGTGGGTGAGCATCGCGCCCTTGGCCAGGCCGGTGGTGCCGCCGGTGTATTGCAGCACCGCGATATCATCCAGGCTCACCGGGTGGCGCGTCACGCCCAGGCCCGCGCCCATGCGCAAAGCGCGCTTGAAGGACACGGCCCGAGGCAGGTTGTAGGCCGGGACCATCTTCTTGACCTTATCGACCACGGTATTGACCAGCCAGCCTTTGGCGGCGGACATGAAGTCGCCCATTTTGGCTTCAATCAGGTAATCGATCTCGGTGTCGCTGCACACCTCCTGCACGCGCGAGCCGAACAGGTTGAGGTAGACCAGCGCACGCACGCCGGCATCCTTGAACTGGTGGCGCATCTCGCGTGGGGTGTACAACGGGTTGGTGTTGACCACGATCAGCCCGGCGCGCAATGCACCGAACACAGCGATGGGGTAATGCAGCACGTTGGGCATCTGCACCGCGATGCGCTCGCCCGGCTTGAGGTCGGTATGCTGCTGCAGGTAACCGGCGAACGCCGCGCTCTGGCGCTCAAGCTCGGCGTAGGTCAGGGTAATGCCCATGTTGCTGAACGCCGGACGGTCGGCAAAGGCCTTGCAGGAACGCTCGAAGACTTCGATCACCGACTTGTAGCTGGTGAGGTCGATGCCAGTGGGAACGCCCGCCGCGCGTTTGTCATTCCAGAAATCAGGTTGCATTATTCTTGTCCCCTTACCTGAGTATGTCCGGCCGCTGTAGCGATCACTGCAGTGATGAAAAAGCAGGCTGCTATAAAAAGCGGAGCTTTGGGGACGTTAGCAGCTATGGCCAACCAGGCAAATACGCCAAACCGTTTCATTGATTGTATGAATCTTGTCTCTGAGGCGTAGGCAGATGTCCGGCCCTCGGCGAATGAGCTATACATTGCATCGACCCCGAGCAAAGGAAGCGCCATGAACCACAGCACCTTCTGGCTGACCGCGAATGACCACAGCCGCCTGTACGTCAATCAATGGCTGCCGGACGGCCCTGCCCGGGCCATCATCATGCTGTCCCATGGCATGGCCGAGCACAGTGGTCGCTACGCACGCCTGGCCCAGGCCCTGTGCGCAGCCGGTTACGGGGTGTATGCGCCGGACCAGCGCGGCCATGGCCGTACGGCGGATGAAGGCACCCTGGGGTTGTACGCCGAGCATGACGGCTGGAACAAAGTCGTCGGCGATCTGGCCAGCCTCAACCAGCACATCGCCCTTCAAGAGCCGGGGCTGCCGATCATTCTGCTGGGTCACAGCATGGGCAGCTATATCGCCCAGGCCTACCTGTTGCACCACAGCGCCAGCCTGGATGGGGCGATTCTCAGCGGGTCGAATTTCCAGCCCGTGGCGTTGTACCGTGCCGCCAGGGTGATCGCACGCATCGAGCGCGCGCGCCAGGGTTTGCGCGGGCGCAGCGCACTGATCGACTTTTTATCGTTCGGCTCATTCAACAAGGCATTCAAGCCCAACCGTACGGCGTTTGACTGGCTCAGCCGTGATCCGGATGAAGTGGACAAGTACGTCAACGACCCGCTGTGCGGTTTCCGTTGCACCAACCAATTGTGGGTCGACCTGCTGGGCGGCTTGCAGCAAATCAGCAAAGCGTCCAATCTCGCCCAGATCGATCCGGGCCTGCCGATTCTGGTAATAGGTGGCGAATGTGATCCGGTGAGCGAGGGCAAGCGTCTCAAAAGCCTGGCCCATGCCCTGCGTGAGGCCGGCTGCCAGCACCTGCAATTGAATATCTACCCGCAGGCGCGTCACGAAGTATTCAATGAAACCAACCGCGATGAAGTCACTGCGGATGTGCTGACGTGGCTCGAACAGGCGCTGACTTTACGCCGGCCGACCCGCTGCGAGTAACTTCTTGATAAGTCGTTTAAAATCAGCCAATTAATTTACCGATTAGCCACAGGATGCACCCCTAGATGACCCAGGTTACCAACACCCCGTACGAAGCCCTCGAAGTCGGCCAGACCGCCAGCTACAGCAAGACCGTCGAAGAGCGGGATATCCAGTTGTTCGCCGCGATGTCCGGCGATCACAACCCGGTGCACCTGGATGCCGAGTACGCCAAGGCCACCATGTTCAAGGAGCGCATTGCCCACGGCATGTTCAGCGGCGCCCTGATCAGCGCGGCGGTGGCCTGTGAGTTGCCTGGGCCGGGCACCATCTATATCGGCCAGCAGATGAGCTTCCAGAAACCGGTGAAAATCGGCGATACCCTGACCGTGCGCCTGGAAATCCTCGAGAAACTGCCGAAATTTCGTGTACGTATCGCCACCCGCGTGTTCAACCAGAACGATGAGTTGGTAGTGGACGGCGAGGCGGAAATTCTTGCACCGCGCAAGCAACAGGTCGTGACCCTGACAGCGCTGCCGCCGATCAGCATCGGCTGACAAGCCCGCCCTTACACAGGCTTGCTCCCAATAAAAAAGGGTCAGTCACCCGATAAAGTGACTGACCCTCTTTTATTGGGGGAGCAAGCCCCCAGCAGCACTTACGACTGGGCGCGAGCCTGGTTACGCAGGGCTTTTACCTGGTCGTGGTTGCGCTGTACGCCGTGGTACTGACGCTCAACCAGATCACGAATACCCAGCAGGTTGTGCTTGTTGATCTTCTCGATCGCTTCCCGGTAAGCCTTGAGGGCATGGTCTTCACCGCGCTCGGCTTCATTGAGGACCGCTTCCTCATCTTTACCGGTCACCATCGACTTCACGTCGACCCAACCACGGTGCAGTGCACCGGCTACGCTGCCGGAGTTTTCCGGATCGCCGCCCAGCGCACGTACGGCGGTTTTCAGTTCTTCAGCGGCTGTACCGCAATCGACGGAACGCTTGGCGAACAGGGCCTTGAGTTCTGGGTGCTTGATGTCTTCAGCGCACTCCTTGAAACCTTTTTGACCGTCGATGCTGGTTTCGATCAGGTCATTGAGTACGGAGATCGATTCTTTATTGATGTCAGTCATTTTTCAATTCCTTGGGCAGGTTTAAAGAAGCTTGTTTAAAGCTTGCATGAGGTATTGCAGCGCCCGTGCCAAGTTTTTCAATAAAAAATTCTTTTTAATTTTCAGTTAGTTACGAAATATTGAACCATCTGTATGGACGTTATTTGCATGATCTGTCATTTGGCCTTCATGCAAAATACCTGTATTTTTCAGGCTCTGCCCTCAATCGCTTGATGCTCATGAACCCGGAAAAACTCGAACTGCTGATCACCCGCGAAATGCCTTTTGGCAAATACAAGGGACGGATCATTGCCGACCTGCCGGGGCCCTACCTCAACTGGTTCGCCCGCGAAGGTTTCCCCCATGGCGAGCTGGGTGGCTTACTGGCATTGATGCAGGAAATCGACCACAACGGTCTGTCCGACCTACTCGAACCGCTACGCGTGAAACACGGTAAACCCGCCCCTCGCCATTAGAGCCTCGCCATGCCACGGAATGCACAGAACGAACACCACTGGCACACCATCGCCCAGCGCTATGAGCTGGAACCCGGTCCGATCAATCTGGAAAACGGTTACTTCGGGCGCATGAGCCGTGCGGTGCGTACGCAATACCTGGAGCACGTGGCCTTTATCAATCGCAGTAACTCGGTGCACGTACGCCAGCAGTTCGAACAAGGCGAAAACGTCGAGATACGCCGCCAACTGGCCGGGCTGATCGATGCCGAACCTGAATACATCGCCTTCACGCGCAACGCCACCGAGGCCTTGCAGTCGCTGATCCGCAACTACAATCGCCTGCAGCCGGGCGATCAGGTGCTGATCAGCGACCTGGAGTACGACACGGTCAAGGGGGCCATGCGGTGGTTGGCAGGTTATCGCGGCGTGGACGTGATCGAGGTGTCCCACACCCACCCGGCCAGTTTCGACAGCCTGCTACAGACCTATCGCGAGACCTTCAGCCGGTACCCGCGTTTAAAGCTGATGGCGCTGACCCACGTTACCCACCGCACCGGCCTGGTCATGCCCGTTGCGGCGATCGCCAAGGCTGCACGCGAGCAGGGCATCGACGTGATCCTCGACGGGGCCCACGCCCTGGGCCAGATCGAGTTCAACCTGGCCGAGCTGGGCATCCAGTTCGCCGGCTTCAACCTGCACAAATGGATCGGCGCACCGCTGACGCTGGGTTTTCTCTACATCGCTCCCGAGCGCCTGGCGGATATCGACCCGGACATGGGCGAATTCCACTACCCCAGCACGGATGTACGCGCACGCACGCCCTACAGCACGCCGAACTTTCCGGCACTGATGACGCTGCCGCTGGTGCTTGAAGAACATCGCGACGTGGGTGGCGCCGCGGCCAAAGGTGCGCGGGTGAATTACCTGCGGGATCTGTGGGTGAGCCTGGTGCGGCCACTGCCGGGGATTGAGGTACTCACGCCGGATGATCCTCGGCTGTATTGCGGGATCACGGCATTCAAGTTCATAGGGCGGGACCAGCAGGTGATGGCGGAGCGCTTGCTCAAGGATTACGGCCTGTTCACCACGACCCGCGTCGGCGCTGCGTTTGGCACCTGCATACGCGTGACGCCCGGCCTGGCTACCTCGGCGGCGGACATCGATGCCCTGGTCGGCGCCATTACCGAACTGAGCACAGATTAAAAACATGCAGTTGGCAGCAGGTTTTTTCAGGCAAAAAAAAGCGGTACACCGACCAAGTGCACCGCAAAAATGCCGTTAAGCACAGCAACAACGATTCAGTAAAAGCGGATCAATCCAGCAGCGCCAGCGCTTGCGCGGTAACTTCCTGGATGCGGGCCCAGTCGCCGTTCTTGACCCACTCAGGGTCCAGCATCCAGCTACCGCCCACGCACATCACGTTTTTCAACGCCATGTAGTTTTTGATATTGGCCGGGCCAACACCGCCGGTCGGGCAGAATTTCACTTCGCCGAACGGGCCACCGAGGGCCTTGATCGCGGCAACGCCACCGCTGACTTCGGCGGGGAACAGCTTGAAGCGACGATAGCCCAGGCCATAGCCTTCCATGATGCCGGAGGCGTTGCTGATGCCTGGCAGCAGCGGGATCGGGCTGTGCACCGAGGCTTCCAGCAGGTCACGGGTAATGCCGGGGGTGACGATAAATTGCGAACCGGCCACCTCGGCCGCTTCGAGCATATGACGGTCGAGCACGGTGCCGGCACCGGTGCACAGTTCCGGGCGTTGCTCGCGCAAGACCTGAATGGCCTTGAGGCCGAACTCGGAGCGCAAGGTCACTTCCAATGCGGTCAAACCACCGGCTGCCAGGGCATCGGCCAGCGGCAGGATGTCCTGTTCGCGGGCGATGGTGATCACCGGCAGAATCCGCGCCTTGGCGCAGAGGCTGTCGATCAGGGCAACTTTATCCGCCATGGATACGGTCGGTTGAGGGCTGTTCATAGCGGCTGATCCTTGGCTCATGGGCACCAGTAAATCTCTAGAGAAGGTTGCAAAAACGCGCGAATCGGCATGGCAGCAATGTCATCACTGGCCAGCGCGGCGCTCAAGGTGGTCAATTTCGAACTGCCGGCAATCGACAGTACGGTGTAGTTCGCCGTGGACAGCAAGGCGCGACTCATGGTCAGGCGCTGGTGCGGCACGGTCGGCGCCAACATCGGCCAGCAACGGCGGGTACCGTTGGGTTGCAGGGCGTCGCTCAGGTTCGGGCTGTTGGGAAACAGCGACGCGGTGTGGCCGTCATCGCCCATGCCCAGCACCAGCACATCAATGGCTGGCAACTCGCCCAGCAAGCGATCGGCCTGCAAGGCTGCGTCTTCAAGATTGGCCGCGGCGCTGTACAGGCTCAGGAACCTGGCCTTGGCCGCCGGGCCTTGCAGCAAGTGCTGCTTCAACAGGCCGGCGTTGCTGTCGGCATGCTCCACCGGCACCCAGCGCTCATCGGCCAGGGTGACGGTGACCTTCGACCAGTCCAGGCCCTGCTTGGCCAGGCTCTGGAAGAACGCCACGGGGCTGCGGCCGCCGGACACGACCAGGGTCGCATCACCACGGGCACTGATGGCCGCGCGCAGCTGTTCGGCCACGTCGTTGGCCAGGCCATCCGCCAGCAAGGCGGCTGTGCGGTACTCATGGGCCGTCACGCCCTGAGGCAGTTTCAGTTCAGATATCGCCATACCACGACCTCCCATCCCGCGTGATCAGTGCAATCGAGCTCATCGGCCCCCAGGACCCCGCCGCATACGGCTTGGGCGCATCACCGGACTTCTTCCACCCGGCGATCAACTGGTCACACCACTTCCACGCGGCTTCGATTTCATCTTTGCGGACAAACAGGTTCTGATTGCCGCGCATCACTTCCAGCAACAACCGCTCGTAGGCATCGGGAATGCGTGCGCTGCGATAGGTGTCGGAAAAATTCAATTGCAGCGGGCCACTGCGCAGTTGCATGCCCTTGTCCAGGCCCTGCTCCTTGGTCATCACACGCAAGGAAATACCTTCGTCCGGCTGCAGGCGGATGATCAGTTTGTTGCTGATCTGAAGGCGCTGCTCGGGAGCGAAGATGTAGTGCGACGGTTCCTTGAAGTGGATGACGATCTGCGACAGCTTTTGCGGCATGCGCTTGCCGGTACGCAGGTAGAACGGCACGCCGGCCCAACGCCAGTTACGGATATCGGCCCGCAGGGCGACGAAGGTCTCGGTGTCGCTCTGGGTGTTGGAATTCTCTTCTTCCAGGTAACCCGGCACCGGCTTGCCGGCGCTGTAGCCGGCGATGTACTGGCCGCGCACCACTTGGGTGGTCAAGCCATCCGGGCTGATCGGTGCCAGCGCCTTGAGCACCTTGACCTTCTCGTCTCGAATACTGTCGGCGGACAGGTCGGCCGGTGGGTCCATGGCGATCAGGCAAAGCAGCTGCAGCAAGTGATTCTGAATCATGTCCCGCAGTTGGCCGGCCTTGTCGAAGTAACCCCAACGGCCTTCGATACCAACCTGCTCGGCCACGGTGATTTCCACGTGGGAAATGTAGTTCTGGTTCCACTGGGTTTCGAACAGGCTGTTGGCAAACCGCAGTGCGATCAGGTTCTGGACGGTTTCCTTGCCCAGGTAGTGGTCGATGCGATACGTGCGGTTTTCCGGGAAAAACTGCGCCACGGCGTCGTTGACCTTGCGCGAGGATTCCAGGTCGGAGCCGATGGGCTTTTCCAGGACCACCCGGGTATTTTCAGCCAGGCCGACCTTGGCCAGGTTTTCGCAGATAGCGCCATATACCGCCGCCGGTGTGGCGAAGTAGGCGATCAGTCGTTGCTCGCCTCCGACTTTTTCAGCGAGGGCGACGTAGTCGTCAGCCTGCATGAAATCGACATGCACATAGACCAGGCGCGCCAGGAAGCGCTGGGCCACGGTCTCGTCCATTTCCTTGCCGACGTAGTTGCGCAGTTCTTTTTCGATGTGGGCCAGGTGCTGTTGCTCGGACCCGGCTTCACGGGCCAGGGCCAGGATGCGCGTGTCGTCGTGCAAGAGCCCGGCGCCATCGAGTTGATAGAGGGCAGGAAATAACTTGCGCAGCGCCAGATCACCCAAGGCGCCAAACAGGGCAAAGGTGCAGGGTTCTACGGTTATCGAAGGCATGATGTTTGTTCTTTTATCAAGTTAAGCTACAAATACCTTTTTTCAAGGCATCACTCAAGGAAAAATGTAGTAATAACCACAACATTTTCCCAAAATACGCATTCCGAGTGGTGGTGTTCAGCTACCCTCAGTAGGATAGGCCACCTCAAAGGGCCGCTCGTCGATTGGTTGCTGCCCTTAATATTTGCATCGTAGCCCGAAGGAAAGACTGAATGGACCGCGTGCGAAATCTTCTGGAACAGATCCAGAACCGCCTCGAAGAATTAAACAAGGCCGAGCGCAAAGTCGCTGAAGTCATCCTGCTTAACCCGCAGCAGGCCACCCGCTTCTCGATCGCCGCCCTCGCCCAGGCCGCCTCGGTCAGTGAGCCGACGGTCAACCGTTTCTGCCGTTCGTTCGGTGTCAGCGGTTACCCTGAACTGAAATTGCAGTTGGCGCAAAGCTTGGCCAGTGGCGCGGCCTATGTCAGCCGCGCAGTGGAGGCCGATGATAACCCTGAGGCGTATACCCAGAAGATCTTCGGCAGCGCCATTGCCTCCCTAGACAGCGCCTGCCAGGCCCTGGACCCGGCCCTGATCAGCAAGGCCGTGGACTTGCTGATCCAGGCGCGGCAGATCCACTTCTTCGGCCTGGGCGCCTCGGCTCCGGTGGCCATGGACGCGCTGCACAAGTTTTTCCGCTTCAACCTGGCGGTGACCGCGCATGCCGACGTGCTGATGCAGCGCATGATCGCTTCGGTGGCCCATACGGGCGAACTGTTCGTAATCATTTCCTACACCGGGCGTACCCGCGAGCTGGTGGAAGTGGCGCGTATCGCACGCAGCAATGGTGCTTCGGTGCTGGGCGTGACTGCCGAAAACTCACCGTTGGCCAAGGCCAGCACCGTGAGTCTGAACATTCCGCTGCCGGAAGACACCGACATCTACATGCCGATGACGTCGCGGATCATCCAACTGACGGTACTGGATGTGCTGGCGACCGGCATGACCTTGCGTCGCGGGGTGGATTTCCAGCCGCATCTGCGCAAGATCAAAGAGAGCTTGAATGACAGCCGGTATCCGGTGGGCGACGAATTCAACTAACCACTGATCGTTCCCACGCTCCGCGTGGGAACGCCGCTCTGGACGCTCTGCGTCCGCTGCTGAAAGTCGTGACGCGGAGCGTCACTGGATGCATTCCCACGCGGAGCGTGGGAACGATCTAAAGCCCACACATGACATCTGATCGTTCCCACGCTCTGCGTGGGAACGCCGCCCTGGACGCTCTGCGTCCGCTGCTGGAAGTCGTGACGCGGAGCGTCACTGGATGCATTCCCACGCGGAGCGTGGGTACGATCTAAAGCCCACACAGACATCTGATCGTTCCCACGCTCTGCGTGGGTACGCCGCCCTGGACGCTCTGCGTCCGCTGCTGGAAGTCGTGACGCGCAGCATCACTGGATGCATTCCCACGCGGAGCGTGGGAACGATCTAAGCTCCGGCCCTGGCCTGCAAGCTCAGATGCGCCCTCTCCCCCGGCGCCAGGCTGGCTCCGGCCATTGCCGACTCCACGCACACAAAGCCCGACGCCTCATTGAAACTCACGCCCAGCAAGGGCCGGCTCCCCGGATGCCACACCACGGTGTCCGCGCTGTCGCCGGTGTCGATACACAGTTCCCGCTGCCAGGCATGGTCTTTGAGATGCAATTCGCCCTCATGCTGGAACACCCGCTGGCATCCACCGTCTACTCGCAACTCACCTTCCTGCTGGCAGACCTGACGGTTGAGCTGGTCATAACCTTGCGCCCCGTCGAGTCCAGACAGCGCTACCTCATCAACGTGACCAATACGCCAGTAAGCGTGCAAAGCATGGCTCAACTGGCAAGGGAGTTCGTCCTGATGTTCAGTGCTCAGGCGCAATTCCAGGGTTTCGCCCAGGTGCGCATGCAGGTCGACCTGCCAGTCGCAGAGGCGTAACTGCCAGTGCAGACGCACACCATCGTCGTCGCTGCTGCTGTCGAGCAGCTTCCAGTCGATCAGCCGCGCCCAGCCATGGGACGGCCATGCGTTTTCACTCGGATGGCGGCCATACCAGGGCCAGCACACCGGCACACCACCACGGATGGCCCCCACCTGTGGCCACTTGGCTGCACACCACAACCAGGGTTTCTGGCCGTGCGGTTGGAAATGCAACAGTTGCGCGCCCTGACGACTGAACACCGCCTGGCACAGCGGATGGTCGATCACCAATACGTCGCGCATCTGAAAGCGCTCCCAGGCGAATACCGGACGCTCGCGCAGGGATTTGAAAAAGCGTTGCAGCGGATGCTCATGCATGTGCCACGGTCCTGAAGATCATCACAGTGCGCCCCAAAAAAAGCGGGTAGCCATGGCTACCCGCAAAATGCGCACAGAGAGAAGGAGCTTATCGCAACAGCGTTAGAACGTAGACTGAATTTTCAGGCCCGCTACCAACGCGTTGTCGACTTGGTCGACGCCACCTGGGTTCTTGATGTATTGCAGGTTAGGACGCACGGTCAGCCAGTTGGTGACGTGAATGCCATAGTTGAGCTCGACGTTGTACTCGGTGTTACGCAGAGGCGCGTAACCCGCCTGGCTGTAATCGGTGAAACCACCCGCCTCATTGAGCAACTCGGAGTTTTTCTTCACATCACTGTTGGCGTGGATACGGGAAATACCAATACCGACGTCATCTTTGGCACGGGCATCAAATGGCCCTTTGTACACCAGCATCAGCGACTGGTAGTTATCGACCAGGTTGGTGTCTTTATCGTGGAAGGTCGCGTTGGCGGCAATGTTCAAGCCGCGCGAAGCATCACCGTTATGCGTGGTGAGTTGCTGTTGCGCAACGAACCAGTAACCGGTTTTGCTGCTGCGCAGACGGTAGGCTGCGCCGGTGGTGGCCGCATCGTTACCATTGACGTCTTCACGTACATCGCTGGCGTCGGCCGCGCTCTTGTAGTAACCCACACGGTATTCGCCCGGCAGGTTGTTAACCTTCGGCGACCAGACCAATTCCACCGGAATCACAGTACCCTTGGTACCGCTGCCGCTGAGCTTGAAGCCGTTACCGTGCTCCAGCTGCGACGGGTTCTGGTTGTACGCACCGATTTGCGCATACAGCTCTGGCGTGATGTTGTACTTCAAGCGGATAGCGGCCTGGGCCACCGGCCAGTTGTACCAGGTGTTGACGTAGTTACCCACTTGCGAGCCGCAGAACGACAGGTTCTGGAAGTCGCATGGGAAGGTGTTGAAGTCTTCGCCTTCGCCGAAGTAGCCGAGTTTCACGTCCAGCTTGTTGTCGAACATCTGGTGCTGGATCCAGAACTGGGTCAGACGCACCATGTGGCCACGGCCGTAGACTTCCATGGACGAGCTCAGCGTGCCGGCACGCGGGTCGCCGATACGGTCGTTGGAGATGTTCTGGCCGTTACGGTTGGTCAACTGGATCTTGGCCTGGGTGTTGTCCCAGCCCCACAGTTTCTGCAGGTCCAGCGCCACGCCCAGACCGAACTGGTCGGAGTAACGGCCAGTCTTGTCGTCGTTGTAGCCGCCATGCAGGTTGGCGCCCATTTCACCCACGTAGTCAGCCTTGATGTCGATACCTTGCTCGATCAGCTTGGTCCGCTCGCCGCCCCAATCACCGGTCATCCACTTGGAGTCGGCACTGAATGCATCGGCCGCCATCGCATTGGCGGACAGTACAAGGGCTGCTGCTGCTGACAGTTGGCAGATCAGCCGGGTGTTGTTGTGTTGCTTTTTCATCCCTACATCCTCGTCTTTATTGTTATTAAACTGTTTTTATCTAACGCGGGTTACATTTTTTATCTAAAACAACAAGTTATAGACTCAACGACCTTTGAATTGGGCCACGTTGCCGGTGTGCCCGAGCGCAGGCGATGCGGCAGCAGTGCCCAGACGCTCGCCAGTGTTGGCGTCGAACAACAGGACCTTGGCCGGATCGAATTGCAGAGTCAGGGTCTCACCGACCTGGGGCGCCACATCGGGTGCCAGGCGGCAGCAGACCTTGGTGTCGTTGAGTTGCACGAACACCAAGGTGTCCGGGCCGGTCGGTTCGGTGACCTGGACTTCGGCACGAATGCTCGATGCGCTGTCGCCCTCGCCGTTGGCCAACATGATTTGCTCCGGGCGCAGGCCCAGGATCACGTCGCGGTCTTCAAGGCCGGCATCCGACACATTGAGCGCCAACTCGCAGCGGGCCTGGCCGCTATCGAGCAGCGCCACCAGGCGACCGTCCTTGCGCTGCAAGCGCAGCGGTACGAAGTTCATCGGCGGCGAACCGATAAAGCTCGCGACGAACTGGTTGGCCGGGTCGTTATAGATCTCTTTCGGCGTACCGAACTGCTGGATGATGCCGTCCTTCATCACCGCCACTTTGTCGCCCAGGGTCATCGCTTCGATCTGGTCGTGGGTCACGTAGACCGTGGTGGTTTTCAGGCGCTGGTGCATCAGTTTCATTTCGGTGCGCATCTCGACCCGCAGCTTGGCGTCGAGGTTGGACAGCGGTTCGTCGAACAGGTAGATCTTCGGCCGACGCGCCAGGGCACGGCCCATGGCCACGCGCTGTTGCTGGCCACCGGACAACTGGCCCGGCTTGCGATTGAGCAGGTGTTCGATCTGCAGCAGCTTGGCCACGCGCGCCACTTCGGCATCGATATCGGCCTGGGGCATCTTGCGGATTTTCAAGCCGAACTCGATGTTCTCGCGCACGCTCATGGTCGGGTACAGCGCGTAGGACTGGAACACCATGGCGATGTCACGGTCCTTGGGGCTCATGCCGCTGACGTCCTGATCGCCGATCATGATCGCGCCGCCGGTGATGGTCTCAAGCCCGGCGATGCAGTTCATCAGCGTGGATTTACCGCAACCCGAAGGGCCGACCAGGATCAGGAACTCACCTTCCTTGATCGACAGTTCGATGTTCTTCAAGGTGTCGGGCAAGCCGGCGCCATAGGTCTTGTTTACATTGCGAAGTTCAAGCGTAGCCATGATTACCCCTTGACCGCGCCAGCCGTGAGGCCGCGCACGAAATACTTGCCTGCGATCACATAGACCAGCAGGGTCGGCAGCCCGGCGATCATCGCCGCCGCCATATCCACGTTATATTCCTTGGCCCCGGTGCTGGTGTTGACCAGGTTGTTCAGCGCCACCGTGATGGGCTGGGAGTCGCCGCTGGAGAACACCACACCGAACAGGAAGTCGTTCCAGATCTGGGTGAACTGCCAGATCAGGCAGACCATGATGATCGGCGTCGACATCGGCAGAATGATCTGACGGAAGATGGTGAAGAAACCTGCACCGTCCAGCCGTGCGGCCTTGATCAGCGCGTCAGGAATGCTCACGTAGTAGTTACGGAAAAACAGTGTAGTAAACGCCAGCCCGTAGACCACGTGTACAAACACCAGGCCGGTGGTGGTGCTGGCCAGGCCCATCTTGCCGAGGGTGAACGACGCGGGCAGCAGTACGGTCTGGAACGGCAGGAAGCAGCCGAACAGCAGCAAGCCGAAGAACAGCTGCGAGCCTTTGAAGCGCCAGAACGACAGCACATAGCCGTTCAGTGCGCCAATGGCGGTGGAAATCAGTACGGCCGGAACGGTGATCTTGATCGAGTTCCAGAAGTAGCCGTCCACGGTACCCCAGGCCTTGACCCAGCCGATACCGCTGACCACGGTCGGCCAGCTCAGCAGGTTGCCGGTGCTGATATCTTCCGGGGTCTTGAAGCTGGTCAGCAGCATCACTACCAGCGGCACCAGGTACAGCAGCACCGCGAGGATCAGCACCGCATAGATCGCGATGCGGCTCAGGCTGATGGCAGGTTTGGAAGCGAGACTAGTCATGACGCTTGGTCCTCAGCTCGGAATACAGGTAAGGCACGATGATCGCGAGGATCGCGCCGAGCATCAGGATTGCACTCGCCGAGCCCATGCCCATCTGGCCACGACTGAAGGTGAACGAGTACATGAACATGGCGGGCAGGTCGGACGAGTAGCCCGGACCACCGGCCGTCATGGCGGCGACCAGGTCGAAGCTCTTGATCGCAATGTGCGCCAGGATCATCACCGCACTGAAGAAAACCGGGCGCAGGCTGGGCAGCACCACGCTCCAGTAGATGCGCGGCAGGCTGGCGCCGTCGATCTGCGCGGCACGGATGATCGACTGATCAACACCACGCAGGCCCGCGAGGAACATCGCCATGATGAAGCCGGAGGCTTGCCAAACGGCGGCAATTACCAGGCAGTAAACGACGCGATCAGGGTCGATCAGCCAGTCGAGACGGAAGCCTTCCCAGCCCCAGTCCCGCAGGAGTTTGTCCAGGCCCATGCCCGGGTTGAGCAGCCATTTCCAGGCCGTACCGGTGACGATCATCGAAAGCGCCATCGGGTACAGGTAAATGGTGCGGATAAAGCCTTCACGACGGATCTTCTGGTCGAGGAAAATCGCCAGTGTCACGCCGATCACCAAGGTGATACCGATAAACATCCCGCCGAAAACCGCCAGGTTCTTGCTCGCCACCCACCAGCGGTCGTTGTCGAACAAGCGCGCGTATTGCGCAAGGCCGGCCCAGGTGTAGTTAGGCAGGAACGTGGAGGTGGTGAACGACAGCACGAACGTCCACAGGATGTAGCCGTAGAAGCCCACCAGAACGATGAACATGCTGGGCGCCAGCACCAGTTTGGGGAGCCAGCGCTGCAGTGCATCGAACGGCGAGGCCTTGCTGAACACAGCAACAGAACTCATGGGAAAATCCAGTACAGGGAAAAAGGACTACAAGAGCATGCCTTGTGAGGAGTCAGGGGGTTTCCCCTCACAAGGACCAGCCGTGCTAACCGTTACTTCGCAGACTTGATCGCAGCGCCAAGTTTCTTGGCGGTGTCGGCCGGGTCGGCTTTCGGGTCGTTGATGTAGTTGGTCACGACATCAAAGAACGCACCTTGCACGGCCAGGGTGGTGGCCATGTTGTGCGCCATGCTTGGTTGCAAGCCGCCGGTCTGGGCGTCAGCCAGGAAGTCCTTGGCCGCAGTCTGAGCGCAGGAGTCGAAGCCAAGCTTGTCCATTTCATGGAGCATGTCGTTGCGCACAGGGATCGAGCCCTTGTTGATGCTGAACACTTTCTGGAAGTTTTCACCCAGCACCACTTTGGCGATGTCTTGCTGACCGGCCTGAGTGCCCTTGTCTTTGACCTTGAACACCGCCAGGGAGTCGATGTTGTAAGTAAAGGCTTTGTCGGTGCCCGGGAAGGCTACGCACTCGTAGTCTTTGCCGGCGACTTTCTTGGCGGCAGTCCATTCGGACTTGGCCCAGTCACCCATGATCTGCATGCCGGCCTTGCCGTTGATGACCTTGCCCGCTTCTAGGTTCCAGTCCTGGCCTTTACCGTCGACGTCCATGTAGGTCGCGACTTTCTTCAGTTCAGTCAGGGCCTTGACCATTTCCGGGCCGGTCAGCGCGGCGTTGTCCAGGTCAACCAGGGCTTTCTTGTAGCCATCAGCCCCCATCACCGACAACACCACCGCTTCGAATACGGTGCTGTCCTGCCAAGGCTGGCCACCGTGGGCGAGCGGAATGAAGCCCGCGGCCTTGAGCTTGTCACCGGCAGCGTAGAATTCTTCGAGGGTGGTCGGGTTCTTGGTGATACCGGCTTTCTTGAAGACTTCCGGGTTGATCCACAGCCAGTTCACGCGGTGGATGTTGACCGGCACGGCAACGTAGTTGCCCTCGTACTTCACGGTATCGGAGACTTTCTTGTCGAGCAGGGAGTCCCACTTTTCTTCTTTGGCGACGTCTTTGAGCACGTCAGTGTCGAGCAGGCCGGTGGATGCCCATTCCTGGATGTCCGGACCTTTGATCTGAGCAACGCCTGGTGGGTTGCCGGCGACTGCACGGCTTTTCAGCACGGTCATGGCAGTGGCGCCACCGCCACCTGCAACAGCGCCGTCCTTCCAGGTGAAGCCGTCTTTCTCAACTTGGGCCTTCAGGACATCTACGGCCGCTTTTTCACCGCCGGAGGTCCACCAATGCACAACTTCAACCGTGCCTTTCGAGTCGGCGGCAAATGCACTGAGGGGAAACAACGAGGCAATGGAAATAGCGACGGCGAGGCGATTAATCGCGTTCATCTGAGTACCTTTTCTTGTTGTTATGCATGCAAGTCTAGAGCTTGCGCTGCACGGAGTTTAAACAGGGATGTTCAGGGCGCAGGTAACAAAGGGACGCTCAAATGTCACCACCTTGTGACATACAAGCCCCGACCTAAAGCACTGGTCATACTGGGTGACAAAGGGAGTGCGGGCAGCACCACCGCTTGCCAGGCATGGTACAGGTCCGGCTTGCCACCCCAAATGTTGCTGCTGGGTTGGTTGTGCGGGTCGAGTTCGTGGTGCCAACTGCCGTGGGTCCTGTCGATAAAGTGGGTTTCGCAGAACTCCCAGAAGCGTCGGTACCACATCTCGTAATGCGCATCAGCGGTACGTTTGAGCAGTGCCTGGGCAGCGGCACTGGCTTCGGCATGGGTCCAATGCAAGCGTTCGCGTACCACCGGGCGCTGGTTCCAATCCAGGGTGTAGACGATGCCGGGGGCGCCATCCACGGCCCAGGCGTGCTCGCAGGCACTGGCGAACAGGCCTTGAGCATCGCTCACCAGCCAGTCCGGCGTGACCAGCCCGGCTTGCAGACGCGCAGCCTCCAGGTGCAGCACCAGCCGCGCCCACTCAAAACCGTGACCGGGGGTGATGCCGTAAGGGCGAAAGCCGTCGGCCGGGTTGTCTTCGTTGTAACCGGGCAGCGGTTGCCAACGAGTGTCGAAATGCTCGATCACCATGAACCGATTAGCCGCCGCGTGGGTGTGGATAACCCGCTCGACGATACGCAGCGCCCGGTCCAACCAGCGTCGATCACCGGTGACATCGGCCAGGGCCAGGAATGCTTCGGTGGCGTGCATGTTGCTGTTGGCACCGCGATAGGCTTCGACACCCGTCCAGTCCCGGGCAAAGGATTCGAGCATCACGCCCTCCTCCTCGCTCCAGAAGAACTGGTCGATGACATGGATGGCGTCGTTCAACAGGTCCTGTGCACCCGGCGCGCCGGCCACCACCGCCGAGCTGGCGGCCAGGGCGACAAAGGCATGCAAGTAAGCCGCTTTACCGTGGTTGCCATCGCGGGCATTGGGGGTGGCGAACCAGCCGGCGTGCTCACTGTCGCGCAGTGGCCCTCTGAGCGCCGCGACGCCGTGGGCGACCAGGTCGGCGTAACCCGGCAGCCCCATGACCTGGGCCATGGCGAAACTATGGGTCATGCGCGCGGTGTTCATGGTTTCGGCGTAGGCATCGGCCGGCAGCTGGCCTTTGTCATCGAGATTGCCGAAGCCGTCAGGCAGTCGAGAGGCTTTGGCAAATGCCAACAGGCGCTGTCCTTCGCCGGCAAGCCAGGCGTGATGGGCAGGTGCATTCAGCCAACTGCTGGCAGGCAGTGGTTGGGTGGTCATGGGTGGCCCTTGTTTTTTTTATGGGATGACCGAGTCTAAACAAGGGCGAAAGAGGGGCAAGTAACGAAACTGATGGTAAATGTCACCAAGCGGTGACATTTACCGACAAGCTTTACTGACCGAGCGGCGTAGCGGCCGCTGGCGCGTTGAGACGTTGATTCAAGTTCTGCACCTGGCTCTGCAAGGTGGTGATGTTGCGCGTGGTCTGGATGCGGAACACGTCGAACTCTTTATTGGTGGGTGCGTCGCTGTTGGCGGGCTGGTTTTCCTGTGCGCTCTTGAGTACCAGCAGGTCCTGCTCGAGGCGGGCGATGGCCGCGCTCGGATTGCCCTGTTTTTTCAAGGCCGCCACGTCGTTCGCCAGCTCCTTGGTCTCACCCTGCGCCGCCTTGAGGCTGGCGACGGCATCGGTCAACGCCTGGACCTGGCCCTGCAGCTTGGCATTGGCATTCGCAAGCTCGGTGGCATTGGTGGTCATTTGCGCCAGGCGCTGGTCCAGTTCGCTCGCCTGACCGGCCACGCCCACTTGTTGCTTGCCCTGCTCCAGCAATTGGGTTTCCAGCTGCTTGATCTGCAACTTCAGCGCTTCGCTGCCGTTGTTGACGTTGGCCTCACTGGCCACGACCTTGCCGGAAATATCCTGCAGGCGCCCCGCCGCTTCCTCGCTGATGCGCGCGAAACTCTCCTGGGTGGCGACCAACTGCTGGCCCATCAGGGAAATCTGCTGGAAGCTCCACCAGGCCAGGCCGGCAAAGGCGATCAGCAGCGCGCCGACCAAGGCCCACAACGGGCCGGTGCTGGCTCTTTTGACATTGACCACCTTGGTGTTGCGCGAGCGCACGGAGGTGGCGGGAGTCGGCACGAAATCATCGTCATCCCCTTGATCGGCCCGCAGGGTGGGAACGTTGTCGAATTCGTCGTTGGCATCGTTACGCATGAATCTACCTTGAATCAATGAGATGGCTAGCTGGAAGGCCGAGCGCCGGGATTATAAACCGCGTTCCCCGCGCACTGGTCGACCCGGAACCACGAATTCGGTTCCCGATGTGTCGCTGCTGGTGAAACTACTTGAGGCCGGGGTCCTGGGCCTTCCACCAAGCGCAGAACTCGTCGAGCGCGGTCCACAGGCTGACCTTGGGCTCGTAGTCCAGATAATGCCTCGCCTGACTGATGTCGAGGGTGAAATCTTTGTTCATCACCTGCATGCCCAGGCGTGACAGCGCCGGCTCCGGACGACCCGGCCACATCGCGCAAAACGCTTCGTTCAACGCCGCCACGCTGTAGGACAAGCCGTAAGACCGATAACGGGTGACCTGCGGCAGGTCCATCTGGCGCATCACGTAGTTCACCACGTCCCACACCGGCACCGGCGTGCCGTTGCTGATGTTGTAGGCCCGGCCCAACGCCGAACCTGGGGCCAGCAAGCTGCTGAGGAGAGCTTCGTTGAGGTTGTGCACGCTGGTGAAGTCGACCTTGTTCAGCCCGTCGCCGACAATGGCCAGGCGATTCTTGCGCTGCATCTTCAGCAAACGCGGGAAGATGCTCATATCGCCGGCGCCGGTCACAAATCGAGGGCGCAAAGCCAGCACTTCCAGGCCGAACTCCTGGGCGCCGAAGACTTTCTGTTCCGCCAGGTATTTGGTGGCGGCATAGGGGTGCTTGAAACGCTTGGGCACCTGTTCTTCGGTCAACCCCAGATGATCGCGCCCGTCAAAGTAGATCGACGGTGACGACAAGTGCACCAGGCGCCCGACCCGTTGCTTGAGGCAGGCTTCAACGACATTTTCGGTGACCAGCACATTACCCTGATGAAAATCCTGGTACTTGCCCCACAGCCCGACAGCGCCGGCGCAGTGCACCACGGCTTCGACGTCACGGCATAGCTCGCGCACCAGGTCGGCATCATTCAAATCACCCTGGATAAACTCGGCACCGCGCCTGACAAGGTGCTCGACCCCCTCGGCACGTCGCCCGTTGACCCGCACGTCCAGGCCCTGCTCCAGGGCGAAACGCGCAAAACGCCCGCCGATGAAGCCGCTTGCGCCGGTGACCAGAATTTTCATGAAGCCTCCTACGGATGCAGCTGCCAGCGTCAAGCCTCAAGCTACAAGTTAAAAACGATCCGCAAGCTTTTCTTGCAGCTTGCAGCTTGACGCTTGTTACTGCTGATAGGGCACCAACCATTGGCCACAGGCCTGGGCCAGATGGTCGGTCAACAGCCCCAACAACTGCCCGCCACTGCGCCAATGATGCCAGTACAGCGGCACATCGATGGGCTTATCTGGCAACAACTCGACCAGTACGCCTTTCTCCAATTGATCACGCACCTGCAATTCGGGCACCAGGCCCCAGCCCAGGCCGGCCTCTGTCAGGCGAATAAAACCTTCGGACGAGGGGCACAAATGGTGCTCAAAACCACCGTCCACGCCGAGGGATGCCAGGTAACGGTGTTGCAGGAAATCATCCGGGCCGAACACCAAAGCCGGCGTACGCACCAGTTGTTCGGCCCGCACGCCCTCGGGAAAGTGCCTGGCAATAAAGGCCGGGCTGGCCAGCGCGCGATAACGCATGGCGCCGAGCAACAGGCTGCGCGCTCCCGCCACAGGGCGTTCGCTGGCGCAGATACAGGCCGCCACTTCGCCGGCCCGCATGCGCTTGAGGCCCACGGTCTGGTCCTCCACCACCAAGTCCAGCAACAAATGCTGCTCGGCGCAGAAATCGCTGACCGCCTGCGCCCACCATGTGGCGAGGCTGTCGGCATTCAGGGCGATGCGCAGCCGCTCAGGCATGCCTTCCTCGTCCAGTGCGGGCACCTGGCTTTGCAGGTCACGCTCCAGCAACCGCACTTGTTGGACGTGGTTGAGCAGCCGCCGGCCGATATCCGTAGGCGTCGGCGGCGTAGCCCGCACCAGTACCGGTTGGCCGATGCGCGCCTCAAGCAACTTGATGCGCTGGGAAATCGCCGACTGCGACAACCCCAACACCTGCGCACCGCGCTCAAAGCCCGCCTGTTCCACCACCGCCGCCAGGGCGGAGAGCAATTTATAGTCGAACATCAGTTTCTCTAATGAGCGATCAGCAATATTGGTTTTTCTTATACAGCCTACCCGATGAAAATGACCAGCATTGCTTCGTCGTATTTCACCTCTTCACGTTCGAAAGGAACCTTCACATGGCTGGCGAAACCGCCCTGGCAACCTTGCTGCGCAGCATGAGCCCGCAGTTGCATGAGGGTGACTACGTGTTCTGCACCCTGCCCGACCGACGTATTCCCGAAGGCTGCGAGATCATCGGCAGCTTTCGCGAGCAGGAAGGCCTGACCCTGATCCTCGAGCGCCAACAAGCGCAACAAGCCGGCTTGGCTTTCGAGTATGTCGCGGCCTGGATCACCTTGAACGTGCATTCGGCCCTGGAAGCCGTGGGCCTGACCGCCGCTTTCGCCAGTGCGCTGGGCAAGGCCGGCATCAGTTGCAACGTGATCGCCGGCTACTACCACGACCACCTGTTTGTCGGCCGCGCCGACGCCGAGCGCGCGCTGGGGGTTTTACGGCAATTGGCAGCGGACGCGGAGTGAACCTTATGTGGCAAAGTTATGTGAACGGACTGCTGGTGGCGCTTGGCCTGATCATGGCGATCGGCACGCAGAACGCCTTTGTATTGGCGCAAAGCCTGCGCCGTGAGCATCACCTGCCGGTGGCGGCCCTGTGCATCGTGTGCGATGCCATCCTGGTGGCCGCCGGGGTGTTCGGCCTGGCCACGGTGCTGGCCCAGAACCCGCTGCTGCTGGCGATTGCCCGCTGGGGCGGCGCGGCGTTCCTGTTGTGGTATGGCACCTCGGCGTTACGTCGGGCGTTTTCAAAGCAAAGCCTGGAACACGGCGACGCCTTCAAGGCGCGCTCACTGCGCGCTGTATTGCTCAGTGCCTTGGCGGTAACGCTGCTCAACCCCCATGTGTACCTGGACACCGTGCTGTTGATAGGCTCCCTGGGCGCTCAGCAAACCGAACCGGGCGCCTATGTGGCCGGTGCGGCCAGCGCCTCGTTCCTGTGGTTCGCCAGCCTGGCGCTGGGCGCGGCGTGGCTGGCGCCCTGGTTGGCACGCCCGGCAACCTGGCGCCTGCTGGATCTTTTGGTCGCGGTGATGATGTTCAGCGTGGCCTATCAATTGATCAGCGCCTGACGAATATTCCAAAACGCTCTGGAACCTCTATCCCACACAGTTGTTGCGTGGTTTTGCCACACCCCCGGTGCTATGATCCGGACCCTGCGCCGCAAAGAGTTCAAACTCCCCGGCGCTTGTTTGGCCGCCCGTGATCGGCCTTGCGCTCACCGCAACTGACCTGATTAGGAGAATCATCATGGCTTTCGAATTGCCGCCGCTGCCGTACGCACACGATGCCCTGCAGCCGCACATTTCCAAGGAAACCTTGGAATACCACCACGACAAGCACCACAACACCTATGTCGTGAACCTGAACAACCTGGTGCCTGGCACCGAGTTCGAAGGCAAGACCCTGGAAGAGATCGTCAAATCCTCTTCGGGCGGCATCTTCAACAACGCCGCTCAGGTCTGGAACCACACCTTCTACTGGAACTGCCTGGCGCCAAACGCCGGCGGCCAACCGACCGGCGCCCTGGCTGAAGCCATCAACGCTGCGTTCGGTTCGTTCGACAAGTTCAAGGAAGAGTTCACCAAGACTTCCGTCGGCACCTTCGGTTCCGGTTGGGGCTGGCTGGTGAAAAAGGCTGACGGTTCCCTGGCCCTGGCCAGCACCATCGGCGCCGGCAACCCGCTGACCAGCGGCGACACCCCGCTGCTGACCTGCGACGTGTGGGAACACGCTTACTACATCGACTACCGCAACGTGCGTCCAAAGTATGTGGAAGCGTTCTGGAACCTGGTCAACTGGAAGTTCGTGGCTGAGCAGTTCGAAGGCAAGACCTTCACTGCCTAAGCAACACTTGCAGTAGAAAAAGCCCGGCGAATGCCGGGCTTTTTCATGGGCGACGGAACTGAGCGAACCGGCAACGCCACCCAGGCATGCAGAGGAATTCGCCTCTCATACCTGTCGGAGAATTAACTATGTCTATTGGAGCACTCGCCGCGCTGCCCCTCATCGGCGACGTCGCCAAAGCCGCTGGAGATATCACCAGCGCCGTCACCCCGCTTGTCCAACCCTTCGCCGATGTACTGGCCAAGGCGCTGGGCAACGCGCTGGAGCCTCAAAACAAAACCCTGGATTTTTCGAGCCTTCAAGAAACGACAAAGCGCACGTTGACCTTCTGATACCGACTGCGACCCTTGCAGGCGGATGCAAATCCGCCCTGCATCACCTGATGACCGACTTCAAACCTGCTTTGCCCCAATGTTCCTTTGACTGCCACCCCGAGATTGCCAATACTCATGGCATATTGAGGCTACCCGCATGGAACAAGGAATGACCCTTTGAAGCTGGAACTCAAAAACAGCTTGTCGGTGAAGTTGCTACGGGTTGTGCTGTTGTCGGCATTGATCGTGGGCGTGGCGTTGAGCGTGGCGCAGATCGTTTTCGATGCCTACAAGACACACCAGGCCGTGGCGGGCGATGCCCAACGCATTCTCGACATGTTTCGCGACCCCTCGACCCAGGCCGTCTACAGCCTGGATCGCGAGATGGGTATGCAGGTCATCGAGGGTCTGTTTCAGGACGACGCCGTGCGCATGGCCTCCATTGGCCATCCCAACGAAACCATGCTCGCGGAAAAAAGCCGTGCCTTGCAGCAATCGCCCACCCGCTGGCTGACCGACCTGATTCTGGGCCAGGAACGCACCTTCACCACCGCATTGGTCGGCAAAGGCCCCTACAGCGAATATTACGGCGACCTGAGCATCACCCTGGACACGGCCACCTACGGCAAAGGCTTTATTGTCAGCTCGGTGATCATCTTTGTGTCCGGCGTCCTGCGCGCCTTGGCCATGGGCCTGGTGCTGTACCTGGTGTATCACTGGCTGCTGACCAAACCGCTGTCGCGGATTATCGAACATCTGACATCAATCAACCCGGACCGGCCCAGCGAACACAAAATCCCCCAACTCAAGGGCCATGAACGCAATGAGCTGGGGTTGTGGATCAACACGGCCAACCAGCTGCTCGAATCCATCGAGCGCAATACCCACCTGCGCCATGAGGCCGAATCCAGCCTGTTGCGCATGGCCCAGTACGACTTTCTCACCGGCCTGCCGAATCGGCAGAAGCTGCAGGAGCAGTTGGACAAGATCCTGATCGACGCCGGCCGCCGACAACGCCGTGTGGCAGTGCTGTGCGTCGGGCTGGACGACTTCAAGAGCGTCAACGAACAGTTTACCTACCAGGCCGGCGACAAATTGCTGCTGGCACTGGCCGACCGTCTGCGTGCCCACAGCGGCCGCCTCGGCGCCCTGGCCCGCCTGGGGGGCGACCAGTTCGCGCTGGTTCAGGCCGATATCGAGCAGCCTTACGAGGCCGCCGAGCTGGCACAAAGCATCCTGGATGACCTGGAGGAGGCATTCGCCCTCGACCAGGATCAGATCCGCCTGCGCGCTACCATCGGCATCACGCTGTTTCCGGAAGACGGCGACAGCACTGAGAAGCTGCTGCAAAAAGCCGAACAAACGATGACCCTGGCCAAGAGCCGCTCGCGCAACCGCTATCAGTTCTACATCGCCAGCGTCGACAGCGAGATGCGCCGCCGCCGCGAACTGGAAAAAGACCTGCGCGATGCCCTGAGCCGGGACCAATTCCACTTGGTGTACCAACCCCAGATCAGTTACCGCGACCACCGCGTGGTCGGCGTCGAAGCGCTGATCCGCTGGCAGCATCCGGAACACGGCCTGGTACCACCCGACCTGTTTATCCCCTTGGCGGAACAGAACGGTACGATTATTCCGATTGGCGAGTGGGTACTCGACCAGGCATGCCGACAGTTGCGCGAATGGCACGACCTGGGTTTCACCGAGCTGCGCATGGCGGTCAACCTGTCCACCGTGCAGTTGCACCACACCGAATTGCCGCGGGTGGTCAACAACCTGATGCAGATCTACCGCTTGCCGCCCCGTAGCCTGGAGCTGGAAGTCACCGAGACCGGCCTGATGGAAGACATCAGCACCGCCGCCCAGCACTTATTGAGCCTGCGACGCTCCGGCGCGCTGATCGCCATCGATGACTTCGGTACCGGCTATTCGTCGCTGAGCTACCTGAAAAGCCTGCCCTTGGACAAAATGAAGATCGACAAGAGCTTCGTCCAGGACCTGCTCGATGATGACGACGATGCCACCATCGTGCGCGCCATCATCCAGTTGGGCAAAAGCCTGGGCATGCAGGTAATTGCCGAGGGCGTTGAAACTGCCGAGCAAGAGGCCTACATCATCGCCGAGGGCTGCCATGAGGGACAGGGTTACTACTACAGCAAACCCCTGCAGGCCCGTGAGTTGGCGGTGTACTTGAAACAATCCGAGCGCAATAACGCGGCGATTCTTTGACCGTGCAAAGCAATACCAAATATTTCCCGCGTATAACGCTTTACACAAAATGCAAATCTTTCGCATTATGTCGCAGTTTTGCGCGCCCTCGCGTGCCCCAACCCCAACCGAAGCAGGATGTTCGCCATGATTCGTATGCCCCTGGCCACCGCCAGTCTGCTGGCCCTTGCCATTTCTCTCGCCGGTTGCGGCGAAGGTAAAGACAAGGCGGCCGCGCCTCAAGCACCCGCAGCCGCCAGCAGCACCGCACCTGCGGCGGCCCCGGCTGGCCAGGTCGACGAGGCAGCCGCCAAGGCCGTGGTCGCGCATTACGCCGACATGGTGTTCGCGGTGTACAGCGACGCCGAATCCACCGCGAAAACCCTGCAGACCGCAATCGACACCTTCCTCGCCAACCCGAACGACGAAACCCTGAAAGCCGCCCGCGCCGCTTGGGTTGCCGCCCGTGTGCCGTACCTGCAGAGCGAAGTGTTCCGTTTCGGCAACACCATCATCGACGACTGGGAAGGCCAAGTGAACGCCTGGCCTCTCGATGAAGGACTGATCGACTACGTCGACAAATCCTACGAGCACGCCCTGGGCAACCCGGGCGCCAACGCCAACATCATCGCCAACACCCAGATCCAGGTGGGCGAAGACAAGGTCGACGTGAAGGACATCACCCCGGAAAAACTCGCCAGCCTCAATGAACTGGGGGGGTCCGAAGCCAACGTCGCCACCGGCTACCACGCGATCGAATTCCTGCTCTGGGGCCAGGACCTCAACGGCACCGGCCCAGGCGCGGGCAACCGCCCGGCGTCGGACTACATGACCGGCGACGGCGCCACCGGCGGCCACAACGAGCGTCGTCGCACCTACCTGCGCGCCGTGACCCAATTGCTGGTCAGCGACCTGGAAGAAATGGTCGGCAACTGGAAGCCCAACGTCGAAGACAACTACCGCGCCACCCTGGAGTCGGAACCTGCCACCGACGGCCTGCGTAAAATGTTGTTCGGCATGGGCAGCCTGTCCTTGGGTGAGCTGGCCGGTGAGCGCATGAAAGTCTCCCTGGAAGCCAACTCGCCGGAAGACGAGCAGGATTGCTTCAGCGACAACACCCACAACTCGCACTTCTACGACGCCAAAGGCATCCGCAACGTCTACCTGGGCGAGTACACCCGCACCGACGGCACCCAAATGACCGGCGCCAGCCTGTCGTCGCTGGTGGCCAAGGTTGACCCGGCGGCCGACGCTGCGCTGAAGGCTGACCTGGCTGCCACTGAAGCGAAGATCCAAGTCATGGTCGATCACGCCAACAACGGTGAGCACTACGACCAACTGATCGCCGCCGGCAATGACAAAGGCAACCAGATCGTGCGTGACGCGATTGCCGCGCTGGTCAAGCAGACCGGCGCGATCGAAACCGCCGCCGGCAAGCTGGGCATCAGCGACCTGAACCCGGATAACGCGGATCACGAGTTCTGATCCGAGCCGCATTGAACAAGGCGACCTTCGGGTCGCCTTTTTCATACGCCCTATCTACCACCACAAATCCCTTGTGGGAGGGGGCTTGCTCCCACATTTTGACCCGGGTCGCCCTGGCCCCCTCGGTTTACAAGACTCGCACCATGGGTAGAATGGCGCCACTCCCACATCCGAGCTTTCTTCATGGCGTTGCCGACCCTACGCATCATCGGTTTCATCATCGGCATCTTCCTGATCACCCTTGCGATCGCCATGGTCGTCCCGATGGCGACCCTGGTGATCTTCGAACGCACCAGCGACCTGCCCTCGTTCCTGTGGGCCAGCCTGATCACATTTCTCGCGGGCCTGGCCCTGGTCATCCCTGGCCGCCCCGAACACGTCCACCTGCGCCCTCGGGACATGTACCTGCTGACGGTCAGCAGCTGGCTGGTGGTGTGCATCTTCGCCGCGTTGCCGTTTCTGCTGACCCAGCACATCAGTTACACCGACTCGTTTTTTGAAAGCATGTCCGGCATCACCGCCACCGGTTCCACCGTGCTGAGCGGCCTGGACAGCATGTCCCCAGGCATATTGATGTGGCGCTCGCTGCTGCACTGGCTGGGCGGCATCGGCTTTATCGGCATGGCGGTGGCGATTCTGCCGCTGCTGCGCATTGGTGGCATGCGCCTGTTCCAGACCGAATCCTCTGACCGCTCGGAGAAGGTCATGCCGCGCTCGCACATGGTGGCGCGGCTCATCGTGGCCACTTACGTCGGGATCACCATCCTCGGCAGCCTGGCGTTCTGGTGGGCGGGAATGGGCTTGTTCGACGCGATCAACCATGCGATGTCGGCGATTTCGACCGGTGGGTTCTCCACCTCCGACGAATCCCTGGCGCACTGGAAACAACCGGCGGTGCACTGGGTTGCCGTGGCGGTAATGATCCTCGGCAGCTTGCCGTTCACCCTGTACGTGGCCACCTTGCGTGGCAACCGGCGAGCGCTGATCAAGGACCAGCAGGTGCAGGGCTTGCTGGCGTTGCTGGTCGTGACATGGCTGGTGCTGGGTACCTGGTATTGGTGGACCACCGATTTACATTGGTTGGATGCACTGCGCCATGTGGCGGTGAACGTCACCTCGGTGGTCACCACCACCGGCTTTGCGTTGGGGGACTACAGCATCTGGGGCAACTTCTCACTGATGTTGTTCTTCTACCTGGGTTTTATCGGCGGCTGCTCGGGCTCCACGGCCGGCGGGATCAAGATCTTCCGTTTCCAGGTCGCCTACATCCTGCTCAAGGCCAACTTGAACCAACTGATTCACCCGCGGGCGGTGATCAAGCAGAAGTACAACGGCCATCGCCTCGACGAAGAAATCGTGCGTTCGATTCTGACGTTCTCGTTTTTCTTCGCCATTACCATCTGTGCCATCGCCCTGGCCCTGTCGCTGCTGGGCCTGGACTGGATGACCGCATTGACCGGCGCGGCGAGCACGGTATCGGGCGTCGGCCCGGGCCTGGGTGAAACCATCGGCCCGGCCGGCAACTTCGCCAGCTTGCCCGATGCGGCCAAGTGGATCCTGTCGTTCGGCATGCTGCTGGGACGGCTGGAGATTATTACGGTGTTTGTATTGTGTATCCCGGCGTTCTGGCGTCACTGACCTGTGACGTCTGCAGCAGACGCGTACGGTATTCGCCGGGCGTGGCGTCGAACCAGCGCCGGAATGCGCGAAAGAAATTGCTCGGGTCGGCAAACCCCAGCAGGTAGGCAATTTCCAACAGGGTCATGCTGGGCTGCGCCAGGTATTGCTCGGCCAGTTCACGACGGGTGTCGTCGAGCAACGTCTGGAAACTGGTGCCCTCCTCCTGCAGACGGCGCTGCAAGGTGCGTTGCGAGAGGTGCAGGGTCTGGGCCACCGCTTCACGCTTGGGCTCGCCCTGGGGCAACAGGCGGCACAGCACCTGGCGGGCATTATGGGTCACGCGGCTCTCGGAAAAGCGCGCCAGGTACTCACCGGCAAACCGATCGTGCAGCAGCGCCATCGCCTCGTTGGCCGTAGGCAACGGTGCATCCATATCGGCACGCTCGAAAATCAGCGCGTCGTAGGGCGCATTGAACTCCAAGGGCGCATGAAACGCTTGCTTGTAGGGCGCCAGGTCCACTGGCTGGTCGCCTTGCAACATGACTTTGCGCGGTTGCAGGGTGCGGCCGCTCAGCCAGCCGCACAGCGCCAACGCACAGGCCAGCGAAGCTTCGGCGCTCTGCCGGGTGGGCGGCAGATGATCACCGTGCACGGTCAGAATCAGTGCATAACCTTCGGACAACAGCCGAAAGCTCAGGTCGGCGCTTTCGGCGATGATGCGCTGGTAACGCACCAGGCGCATGAAGCCTTCAGCCAGCGTGTTGCTGGACATCAGCGCATAACCGGCCACATGAAACGACGCCGGGCGCACCACCTTGCCCATATTCAGGCCGATGGCCGGGTTGCCCGACAACTCCACGGCCCGCTGCCAGAGGCGGGTCATGGAGTCTTGCGTAAAGCGTGCATCAGGGTCACTGAGAGCGCTGTAATCCAGGCCCAACTGCTTGAATAACGCACGGCAATCCAGGCCGTCCATTTCCAACGCCTTGACTATACCCATCGCCCAGCTTGCAGAAGTGGTTCGTTCACTCATGGCGTCGTCTTCTAGAAAGCAGGCTTATCCGGCAACCAGCAAGCCAAGGATACTAAAGTGGCATCTATTGTCACTGGCTGTTACCACTGATCACTCTAGACTCAAATAAGCTACCCACCGAACATCTGCCGAGCGGCATCACCGTCAAAGGCCCGACCAGCATGGAAAACGTCAAGCAATTCAACAGTTTTGCCGAGTTCTACCCTTACTACCTGCGCGAGCACGGCAACAGCACCTGCCGTCGCCTGCATTTTATCGGCACCACCCTGGTGATCGGGATTCTGGCCTATGCCATCGGCCGCGGTTCGCTGGGCCTGCTGCTGGCCTTGCCCGTCGCCGGCTACAGCTTTGCGTGGATCGGCCACTTCTTCTTCGAAAAGAACCGCCCGGCAACCTTTCAACACCCGTTTTACAGCCTGTTGGGCGACTTCGTCATGTACCGCGACATGATTCTGGGCAAGGTGCCGTTCTGACCACGCGACCGTCTGGACGATGAAAGTTCATGCATCCAACGACATTAAAATCTTTTTGTCATTTTCAGTGCTGTATCCTGCCAAGGCTTTTTGAGAGCGCGCAATTACCTGCGATTGAAAACAGACCTTGCGAGGAGCGACCCACATGCACGAGATCCCTAATCTCCCCTTCCCAAGCCTGCACCCGACTGAGCAGCCAACACCGCAGCAGGCCAGCAACAAACAGCCTGAGACCCAACAAGCAAAACCAGCCGACAGCAAACGCCAAGGCTGAAGCCGTACCAGACCGTATGGAAAGCGCAACGTTGAAGCGCTTTCCACACGGCCTGCATCACCCGAGATACCCGCTATGACCGATACCCTCCCTGCTTCCCCCGACGCCGCCGTACTCGACGCTGCCTTGCAGATGGTCGAAGTCTGGAACCGCCTCAGCCCCGAAAAACAAGCCGTGCTGCTCAAGCGTTTCGGCACCCAGGAAAACGCCTTGGCGGCCCTGGTCACCACGCAGTTACTGGCGCCCGCTAAATCCTGATGGGGGCTTGATCCAGCCTTTTTGAGATTAGCCGCCCTGCCCGCCCCCAGCGACAGGTATCATTAGCAGCCTATCTTTACCTGCTGCGACAGTGGATCCCTCTCATGCCAGATACCCAGCGCCCCATGGCGGTCACGCTGCAAGTCGTTTCCATCGTGCTGTTCACCTTTATCGGTTACCTGAATATCGGCATCCCCCTGGCCGTGTTGCCGGGCTATGTGCATAGTCAGTTGGGCTATGGCGCGGTCATCGCTGGTTTGGTGATCAGCGTGCAATACCTAGCCACCCTGTTGAGCCGCCCGTACGCCGGCAAGATCATCGACAACCTGGGCAGCAAGCGCGCCGTGCTGATCGGCCTGGTCGGCTGCGGGCTGAGCGGCGTGTTCATGTTGCTGGCCGCCTGGTTCTCCAGCCTGCCGGCCGTGAGCCTGGGCAGCCTGCTGATCGGCCGACTGGTGCTGGGCAGCGCGGAAAGCCTGGTCGGGTCGGGTGCGATCGGCTGGGGCATCGGCCGGGTCGGCGCCGCAAATACGGCCAAGGTCATTTCATGGAACGGCATCGCCAGTTACGGCGCGCTGGCCGTCGGCGCGCCGCTGGGGGTGTTGCTGGTCAGCCAGTTCGGGCTGTGGAGCATGGGTGTCAGCATCGTGTTGCTGGCGGTGCTGGGCGTGCTGCTGGCCTGGAACAAGGAAGCCGCACCGATCGTGGCCGGTGTGCGCCTGCCGTTCATGAATGTGCTGGGCCGCGTACTACCTCACGGCTGCGCATTAGCGTTGGGCTCGATCGGCTTTGGCACCATCGCCACCTTCATCACCCTGTATTACACCACGCAGCACTGGGATAACGCGGTGTGGGCCTTGAGCCTGTTCGGCGCCAGCTTTATCGGAGCTCGCCTGCTGTTCGGTAACCTGATCAACCGTATCGGCGGTTTTCGCGTGGCGATTGCCTGCCTGTCGGTGGAAGTCCTCGGCCTGCTGTTACTGTGGCTCGCACCGAATGCCCACCTGGCCCTGGCGGGGGCGGCGTTGAGCGGCTTCGGCTTTTCCCTGGTGTTTCCGGCGTTGGGTGTGGAGGCCGTCAACTTGGTGCCCGCGTCCAGCCGCGGCGCGGCGGTGGGGGCGTATTCGCTGTTTATCGACTTGTCGCTGGGCATCACCGGCCCGCTCGCCGGGGCGGTGGCATCAGGCTTCGGCTTTGCGTCGATCTTCCTGTTCGCCGCCCTCGCAGCCGCAGGTGGCTTGCTGCTGAGTGTGTACCTGTACCGCCAGGCGCCCAAGGCCCGCGAGACACGGGACGCCTAGAAGTCGACCTTGCCGCGCCCGGCCTTGATACTGCCGCGCTTGGTCTTGGATTCCAGCCTGCGCTTCTTGGAGCCCAGCGTAGGCTTGGTCGGACGGCGCTTCTTCTCGACCTTGGTGGCGCTGAGAATCAGCTCCACCAGACGCTCCAGCGCATCCGCGCGGTTCTGTTCCTGAGTCCGGTATTGCTGGGCCTTGAGCACCAGTACACCTTCGCTGGTGATGCGGCTGTCACGCAGCGCCAGCAAGCGCTCCTTGTAAAACTCCGGCAAGGACGAGGCCGGAATATCAAAGCGCAGGTGCACCGCGCTCGACACCTTGTTGACGTTCTGCCCGCCGGCGCCTTGGGCGCGAATGGCAGTCAGCTCGATCTCGGAGTCGGGCAGGTGGACGGTGTTGGAAACCTTCAGCATTGCATTCTCATGATTGCGAAAACTCTCGATCGCCATAAACCCTGTTTGATCATTTGGGCTCAGGCGTTCTTTGATTGTCTCAGTATTTCACTCCACAACGTGGTTTTTCAGGCAAAACGGGAAAGCCGCCCGAACAATTGGCCTGGCGCTTAAACTCTGTTTTGATGTCGACAGCGCCAAATACAGGCGGGCCGTTGGCATCCAAGGAAAACTGGGACGCAAGGAGCATCAATGTGGCGCTCCGTGCGAATCAATCAGGGAGACGCATGATCAACATTCGTGAAGCAACTAAAGCCGACCTCGACGCGCTACGGGAAGTCGGCTGTGCGACCTACCGAGAGCATTTTTCAAGCATCTGGTCGCCTGCCGGCATGCAGGATTTTCTCAATCAAGACTTCTCACCGAGCGCACTCGGCCAATCACTCGAATCCGGCGCGAGTCATTTGTGGCTTATTGCCTCAGACGACAGCGGTAAGGTCGTAGGCTTTTCCAAAGTCAACTGGTCAACACCTGCGCCGTTGACTGGCGAGGTGGGCGCAGAACTGCAAAAAATCTACTTCCTCCAATCCGAAGCAGGACGAGGGTATGGGAAACAGCTGCTGAGCTTTATTTGCAACCGAGCGATAGAGCGCGGCGCACGCTTGCTCTGGCTCGACGTACTCAAGACCAACTCGAATGCGCGCCGCTTCTATGAAGGTTCCGGTTTCCAGGAAATCGGTGAAATCCCTTTCAAAACCGATCTGGCTGAAATCGGCATGGTTGTCATGGGCCGTCGCCTGACAAGCCCCACGGTCAGCCTGGGCTAACGCGCTGATTGTCAGTCACCCCCTTAAACAACAAACCCGGCACATGGCCGGGTTTGCTTGATCACACCTTGCGCTTACTTCGCCACGGACACCGATACTGTCGCGTCCAGCGCCTGCTGTGCACTGCGTTTGTGCTTGATGGCGTAGCACGCCGCCATGAACGCCACCCATACCGGGATCGCATACACCGACACCTGGATGCCGGGAGTCATCAACATGATCACCAGGATAAACGCCACAAACGCCAGGCAGAGGTAGTTGCCGTACGGGTACCACAGCGCCTTGAACAATGGCACCTGGCCGGTGCGGTTCATGTGTTGGCGGAACTTGAAGTGGGAGTAACTGATCATCGCCCAGTTGATCACCAAGGTGGCCACTACCAGGGACATCAGCAGTTCCAGCGCATGTTGCGGGATCAGGTAGTTCATCAGTACCGCCACCAGGGTGATCGCCGCTGAAGCGAGGATCGAACGCACCGGCACGCCGCGCTTGTCGATCTTCGCCAAAGCCCGTGGCGCATCGCCCTGCTCGGCCATGCCTAGCAGCATGCGGCTGTTGCAGTAGGTGCCGCTGTTGTACACCGACAGCGCTGCGGTCAACACCACGAAGTTGAGGATGTGCGCGGCGGTATTGCTGCCCAGCATCGAGAACACTTGCACGAATGGGCTGCCGCTGTAGGCATCGCCGGAGGCATTGAGGGTCGCCAGCAGGCTGTCCCAGGGCGTCAGCGACAACAGCACCACCAAGGCACCGATGTAGAAAATCAGGATGCGGTAGATCACCTGGTTGATCGCCTTGGGGATCACCGTGCGTGGTTTGTCGGCTTCGGCGGCGGTAAAGCCGAGCATTTCCAGGCCGCCGAACGAGAACATGATGATCGCCATGGCCATCACCAGGCCGCTCACGCCGCTGGGGAAAAAGCCACCGTGATCCCACAGGTTGCTGACCGAGGCTTGCGGGCCGCCGTTGCCGCTGACCAGCAGGTAGCTGCCCAGGGCGATCATGCCGACAATGGCCACGACCTTGATGATGGCGAACCAGAACTCCGCTTCACCAAAGACTTTGACGTTCGCCAGGTTGATCAGGTTGATCAGCACAAAAAACACCGCCGCCGAGACCCAGGTCGGGATCTCCGGCCACCAGTAGTGCACGTATTTGCCGACAGCGGTCAGCTCCGACATGCCCACCAGAATGTACAGAATCCAGCAGTTCCAGCCCGACAGGAAGCCGGCGAAACCGCCCCAGTACTTGTGGGCGAAGTGGCTGAAGGAGCCGGCAACCGGCTCTTCGACGATCATTTCGCCGAGCTGGCGCATGATCATGAAGGCGATGAAGCCACAGATGGCATAACCCAGGATCATCGATGGGCCGGCGGACTTGAGCACCCCGGCCGAGCCCAGGAACAGGCCGGTGCCGATGGCGCCCCCGAGGGCGATCAACTGGATATGCCGATTTTTCAGGCCGCGTTTCAGCTCGCCTGAAGAAGAATGGGGTCCACTCATGAAAAGGGTCTCACGCAAGGTTTGATGATGTTGAATGCACGTTGCTGTCTTGAATCTCGACTCAAGCAGCGCCGCTCAAACCCCAGCGCAGGCACCAGGAGTACAGCGTCTTTCTAACGGTCATGCGTCACCTGTTTGTTTTTATCTGTGACGAAATCGAACCCGTCCGGCTCGTGGCCGGGCGGAGTGATCAGGGGTGATAACCCTGAGGTCTTGGCCTTTGGCGTGGGTACGCAAGGGAGTCACAGTAAAACGCGGCGCATTGTACACCGCTCGACAGCTTGAGGCCGACCTCTGCAAGCGACCGCGACAATCTGTCAGAGATTCCTTACGGCCAGCCCATGCCCCCCAATACCCGGCATAACCTGTAAATATGTCGTTACAACCCGTAAAACCAGCGTTACAGGCAGCTCAATCTGTCATCTAACGGAAAATTGTCGGTAGGAAAAACCTGATCAATCGGTTCAGCCAGCCTGCTGTTTTTTCAGAAAAAAAATCAACGCCGAAAAAACAGAACAAAAAATTCAAATGAGACCGTGTCAATAAATTTTTTGCATTCTGAAACGCTCTCGCCTAGGTTCTTGAACTTGCCCAGCGAAGCCCGCTGGCATGCCCGTTCTCAAACAACGTCCTCTAGGAGATACACCATGCAAGCACTGGAAAACGACCTGGAAACCGAACTGCAACTCGACGATTGGTTTGAAGCGCCGACCCATGAGGCCGCCGTTGAAATGATGCAAGCCGATGCCGTGGTGCCGTTCGGCACTGCGATGTGGCCTTTCTAAGAAACGGCAGGCATCCGGCAGGTGCTGTGCACGGCACCTGCCCCCCTTACCCAAGGCATCAAAGGACGTACGTCATGGACAAGGCCCGCGCCGTCGAACACTTTCTCTACTACCTCGCTCATCATCCGGCCCTGAACGGCCTGAACCGCCCGACCGTGCTGCTCGGCCATACCGACCGCTACGACGCCATCGCCCAGGCAATCATCCAAGGCAGCGCCGCGCGCTTCAACTTCCAGGTACAGCGCCTGGACCTGGCGCCCAGCGAAGCCCTGGCCCAAGCCATCGAGGCCTGTGACCTCTACCTGTTTCTCTACGACTCTTCGACTCTGCCTAACCCACGCGCCGAAGGCCCGGACTTTATCCGCGCCCTGCAAGGCGTGATGGCCGAGCACTGGAAGAAATCCCTGTTGTTCAAGGATTATGGCGACTACTTCTACGACACTTTCAGCGTCGAGCCCCAGCGCATCGCCGACCTCAACGCCACGCTGATCCGGCGCATGTCCGATGCCCGCGTGTTGAGCTTTACCGACAAACACGGCTCACGCCTGGAGGCGCCGCTGAGCAGCATCAAGAAGTGGACCAATATCAACGGCGTGGGCAACCACGACCTGGCCCCCGGCGAAATCGCCACCCACAGCGAGGCCATCAATGGCCAGGTGCGCTTTGTCGGCACCTTCCTCAGCACCATCCCCTTTGCGCGCAAATATGGCGTTCTGCAATCGCCGTTGGAGCTATGGATCGAAAACTCGACCGTTTGCAGCGTGGCCAGTGACGTGCCCGGGCTGGCGGATGACTTCAACAAATACCTGAACGCCAACCCGTCCAACCGCCGTGTGGAGGAGCTGGGAATTGGCACCAATGAAGGGGTCAAGGATCTGTATGCGCGCAACGCCGGCTTCGAAGAGCGCCATTGCGGCTTGCACCTGGGCTTGGGCGGCGGGCAGAAAGGCAGCCATCACCTGGATCTGATCTTCGCCAGCGGGGTGCTGGCGCTGGATGACAAGCCGGTGTTTGACGGCGCCTTCGCCTTCTGAACACTGACTTCAACCTCCACAGAGATCAACTGTGGAAGGGGGCTTGCTCCCGATGGCAGTGGGTCAGTTTATGGGGGTGGTGCCTGGCACACCGCTATCGGGAGCAAGCCCCCTCCCACACTTTTTGACCTGATTCCAAGGCAAGAAGGTAGCCATCAGTTGACGGCGCTTTTGCCTTCTGAACACTGACTTCAACCTCCACAGAGATCAACTGTGGGAGGGGGCTTGCTCCCGATGGCAGTGGGTCTGCTTATGAAGATGGTGCCTGGCACACCGCTATCGGGAGCAAGCCCCCTCCCACACTTTTTGACCTGATTCCAAGGCAAAAAGGTAGCCATCACTTGACGGCGCTTTTGCCTTCTGAACACCGACTTCAACCTCCACAGAGATCAACTGTGGGAGGGGGCTTGCTCCCGATGGCAGTGGGTCTGCTTATGAAGATGGTGCCTGGCGCACCGCTATCGGGAGCAAGCCCCCTCCCACACTTTTTGACCTGATTCCAAGGCAAAAAAAACGCCAACCCCTAGGGTTGGCGTTTTTGTGCAGCACTTACCTTACTGCGGCTTCTTGCGACCAAAACCCGGGCGCTGACCCGAACCGGCCGGTGCGCCACGGCGCTTGCCCGACGGCTCGTCGGCAACCAGTTTAGGGCCGGGGCGCTTGTTTGCCGCCGGCTTGGACGGACGCTTGGTGTTGGCGCTGTCAGCGGGGCGATCCGCTTCACCACGGTTGCTGCGACCACCGGCCGGAGCCGGACGCGGCGCGCGTGGTGCACGTTCACCTTCCTGACGCGATGGCGCGGTTGGGCGACGCTCGCCTTCGATGTGCGGCTCACGGGAAATACGACCACCGGTTGCCGGCGCATTGAGTGCCGGGCGCAGGGTCCGGGCCACGCGTTCGGTACGGGCCACAGGGCGCGACGATTTACGCTGCATGCGCTCGAGCTTGTCTTTGCTCTTGGCGTTCATCTGTGGCATCGCCACTGGCGTCAGGCCGACTTCGGCACTGAGGATGTCGACTTCGTACTGGCTCATTTCACGCCAGCGCCCCATCGGCAGGTCGGAGTTCAAGAACACCGGGCCGAAGCGCACGCGCTTCAGGCGACTGACCACCAGGCCCTGGGATTCCCACAGGCGACGCACTTCACGGTTACGACCTTCCATCACCACGCAGTGGTACCAGTGGTTGAAACCTTCGCCACCTGGCGCCTGCTTGATGTCGGTGAACTTGGCCGGACCGTCTTCCAGCACCACGCCCGCCTTGAGACGTTCAATCATCTCGTCATCGACTTCACCGCGTACACGCACCGCGTATTCACGATCCATCTCGTAGGACGGGTGCATCAGGCGGTTGGCCAGCTCACCGTCGGTGGTGAACATCAGCAAACCGGTGGTGTTGATGTCCAGGCGACCGATGTTGATCCAACGGCCTTCCTTCGGCTTGGGCATCTTGTCGAACACAGTCGGACGGCCTTCCGGGTCGTCACGGGTGCAGATCTCGCCATCGGGCTTGTTGTACATGATCACGCGGCGCACCGACTCGGCGGCCTCTTCACGCTTGATGACCTTGCCATCAATGGTGATTGCATCGTGCAGATCCACGCGCTGGCCGAGAGTGGCCTCGACGCCGTTGACCTTGATGCGCTTCTGGGTGATCCAGGCTTCAACGTCGCGGCGCGAGCCCACGCCGATACGCGCCAGCACCTTTTGCAGTTTTTCGCCTGCTGGGCCGATTTCCTGGCTGTCGTTCTGGTCTTTGTCGTTCATCTTAAGCACCTCCCGGTGGGTCGATTCAGGCGCGGCCTGAAGAGTGTTGAAAGCGGGGCTTTGGCCGAATAGGTCGGCAAAGGGTCGCGAATCATACGCGCATGGCGCGTGTTGCGCACCACAGAGTAGTCGATTAGCGCCAAGTCATTCACTTTTCCGCCGACCGGTGAGGATTGTGGGAGGGGGCTTGCTCCCGATTGCGATGTGTCAGTCTCAATCTCCTTGACTGAGCCACCGCTATCGGGAGCAAGCCCCCTCCCACATAAGGTTTTTGAGTCAGTCTTCGAACTGGCGTCGCTCGGCCTCGATGGCTTCGGCCAGGGCTCGGGCTTCGTCCTCTTCGTCGCTCAGCGGCGGTTGTTCGAGGGCAGCGACGGCGGCCAGGAGTTTTTCCCGGGCCTGGGCAACGCCGAGGATGTCTTCCTCAGGCATGGGTTCCGGCTCTGGCTCAACCTGTTCCTGGACGGCATCCTCGCGCAGCAAATCGTCGAAGTCCGTCTTGATGCCCTGTTCCATGTCGTCCAGTTCCAGCAACAACGTATGGAAACTGGTTTCGTCCTTCGGCTCTTCCGGCTCGGCCGTGGCGTCCGCCAACTCCTGCAGGCCGGCGGGAACCGGGGCGTCGTCGAAGTCGAGCACCGGCTCGGCCTCCATCTCGCGCAGTTCGGCCAAGGGCGGCAAGTCGTCGAGATTTTTCAGGTTGAAGTGGTCGAGAAACATCTTGGTGGTCGCGAACATCGCCGGCTTACCGGGTACGTCCCGGTAACCGACGATGCGAATCCACTCGCGCTCAAGCAACGTCTTGACGATATGGCTGTTGACCGCCACGCCCCGCACATCCTCGATCTCGCCCCGCGTGATCGGCTGGCGATAGGCGATCAGTGCCATGGTCTCCAGCATGGCCCGCGAATACCGCTGCGGGCGTTCCTCCCACAAGCGGCCGACCCATGGGGAAAATTTCTCACGGATCTGCAGGCGATAACCCGAAGCCACTTCCAGCAGCTCAAAGGCACGGCCCTCGCAGGACTTGCGCAGAATCTCCAGCGCCTTCTTGAATACGGGCGGCTCGGGGCGCTCGGCTTCTTCAAACAATTCGAACAGACGTTCCAGGGATTGCGGCTTGCCCGAGGCCAGGAGAAAGGCTTCCAGCAGCGGCGCCAGTTCGCGGGGTTCAGTCAGATTCATCGATTCAGCTCTTTATTCGGCTCGCGCCCGCACGTGGATAGCCGCAAAAGGCTCATTCTGGACCAGCTCGACCAACGATTCCTTGACCAGTTCGAGGATCGCCATAAAGGTCACCACGACGCCCAGGCGCCCTTCTTCAGCGGTGAACAGTTCGACAAAGGGCACAAAGCCACCGCCTTTCAGGCGCTCAAGCACATCGCTCATGCGTTCGCGCGTCGACAGCGCCTCGCGACTGACCTGGTGGCTTTCAAACATGTCGCCACGGCGCAGGACCTCGGCCATGGACATCAACAGTTCTTCCAGGCTCACGTCCGGTAACAGCTTGCGCGCCCGGGCCTGGGGGGCATCCAGCTTGGGTACCACCACATCACGACCGACCCGGCTCAAGCCATCAATGCCTTCGGCGGCGGCCTTGAAGCGTTCGTACTCTTGCAGACGGCGGATCAGCTCGGCACGCGGGTCGTCCTCTTCGGCCTCCACCGTCTCCGAGCGCGGCAACAGCATGCGCGACTTGATCTCGGCGAGCATGGCCGCCATCACCAGGTATTCGGCGGCCAGTTCCAGCCGCACCGATTGCATCAGCTCGACATAGCCCATGTATTGGCGGGTGATTTCCGCCACCGGAATATCGAGGATGTTGATGTTCTGCTTGCGGATCAGGTACAGCAGCAAGTCGAGCGGGCCTTCGAAGGCTTCAAGAAAGACTTCCAGGGCGTCCGGCGGGATGTACAGGTCCAGCGGCATTTCCATGACCGCCTGGCCATACACCATGGCGAACGGCAGTTCCTGCTGGGCGCCCGCCTGGGGGTCAACGGTTTCCACGACCGACATTCAGGCCTCGACCATGAACGGCGCCGGGTCGCCACAGCCCACGCGGACCACTTCGGGCTCGCCGTCGGCCAGGTTGATCACGGTGGAGGCCTTGTTGCCGCCGTAGCCGCCGTCGATGATCAGGTCGACATGTTTTTCCAGCAAACGGCGCATCTCGTAGGGGTCATACAAGGGCTCTTCTTCACCCGGCAGGATCAGCGACACACTCATCAATGGCTCGCCCAGCTCAGCCAACAGCGCCAGGGCAATCGGATGCTCCGGCACCCGCAGGCCGATGGTGCGTTTTTTCGGGTGCAGCAACAGGCGCGGCACTTCGCGGGTGGCGTTGAGGATAAAGGTGTAGGGCCCCGGCGTGTGTGCCTTGAGCAGGCGGAAAGTGCCGGTGTCGACCTTGGCGAACAGCCCCAGTTGGGACAGGTCGCTGCAGATCAGTGCAAAGTTGTGGTTCTTGTCCAGATCCCGCAGGCGTCTGACCCGCTCGACCGCACTTTTGTCACCGATCTGGCAACCGATGGCGTAGGACGAGTCCGTGGGGTAGATCACCACACCGCCGGCGCGAATGATCTCCACGGCCTGTTTTATCAGGCGCGCTTGCGGGTTTTCCGGATGAATCTGGAAGAATTGGCTCACGTGTTCTACCTGTTCAGACGGTGGCAGTAATGGGGTCATGCTTGAATCGCCCCCACAGGAGCGGCAGGTCTTCCGGGACTTGGCGATACTCGCCGATCTCGGACCAGCCGCCTGGGCCATGAAAATCACTGCCGGCGCTGACCAGCAGACCAAATTCGCGGGCAAGGATCGCCAGGCTGCCGACTTGTTCGGCGGGCTGATGCCCATTGACCACTTCGATTGCGTGGCCACCCGCTCCAATATAGTCGCCAATCAGCTTGCGGCGCTTGCTGCGGGTGAAATCGTAATGCCAGGGGTGCGCCAGGCTGACCCAGGCACCGGAGGCGCGCAATGTCTCGACGGTGTCTTCCAGGGTCGGCCAATGCAGCTTCACATCGCCCAGCTTGCCGGCGCCCAGCCATTTGCGGAAGGCCTCGGCACGGTCTTTGACAAACCCTTCACGCACCATCCAGTCGGCAAAATGCGGCCGGGCCGGCGCGTTGCCGCTGTCACCCAGCTCCTGCTGGATGGCGCGGGCACCGTCGAGGGCATTGGGCATGCCTTTGAGGCTGAGTTTGCGGCTTATTTCTTCGGACCGCAGCCAGCGGCCGTCGTGCAATTGGGCGATGGCTTTCACCAATGGCGGGGCTGCCTGGTCGAAACCGTAGCCCAGCACATGAATAGTGGCACCGCCCCAGGTGCAGGACAATTCCACACCGTTGACCAGTTGCATGCCCAGGGCATGGGCAGCTGCGCGGGCTTCATCCAGCCCCTCGAGAGTGTCATGGTCGGTCAACGACAAGACTCGCACGCCTTTTTCAAACGCTCGCGCAACCAGTGCCGCGGGCGCCAGGGCGCCGTCGGAGGCTGTGCTGTGGCAGTGCAAATCAACATTCACGGGACTGTGTAACCTCAAGTCAGCTGGCGCTTTCGCTACCAAGGATGTTTGTTATTATGCCGCCACATCCAGCTTCTGGCTCTTACTGTGAAACAATTCATCGACTTCATCCCGCTGTTGCTGTTTTTCATCGTTTACAAACTCGACCCCAGGGTCATCGATCTAGCGGGCCACGAGCTGACCGTCGGAGGCATCTACAGCGCCACTGCCGTGCTGATCATCAGCTCAGTGGTGGTCTACGGCGCGATCTTCATTTCCCAGCGCAAACTGGAAAAAAGCCAATGGCTGACCCTGGTCGCCTGCCTGGTCTTCGGCAGCCTGACCCTGGCCTTCCACAGCGAAACCTTCCTCAAGTGGAAAGCCCCGGTGGTGAACTGGCTGTTCGCCCTGGCGTTCATCGGCAGCCACTTCATCGGCGACCGCCTGTTGATCAAGCGGATCATGGGCCATGCACTGACCCTGCCGGAGCCGGTCTGGACACGCCTGAACGTGGCCTGGATCGTGTTTTTCCTGTTCTGCGGCGCCGCCAACCTGTTCGTGGCCTTTACCTTCCAGGACTACTGGGTGGACTTCAAGGTGTTCGGCAGCCTGGCCATGACCGTGCTGTTCCTGGTCGGCCAGGGTATCTACCTGTCCCGTCACCTGCATGACACCGACCCTACCACGCCGAAAACCGAGGACTGACATGCTCTACGCAATCATTGCCACCGACGTCGCCAACTCCCTGGAAAAACGCCTGAGTGTGCGCCCAGCCCACCTGGAGCGTCTGCATGTGCTGCAAGCCGAAGGCCGCTTGGTGCTGGCAGGCCCGCACCCTGCGGTCGACAGCAACGACCCGGGCGCGGCCGGCTTCATTGGCAGCCTGATCGTCGCCGAGTTTGCGTCCCTGGCCGATGCCCAGGCGTGGGCGAAAGCTGATCCGTATGTCGCGGCCGGCGTCTACGCCGATGTGCTGATCAAGCCGTTCAAGCAAGTCCTGCCGTAATGCAAGGAGCGTCGAACCTAATCGGTTCGGCGTACTCCTAATGGCTCATTATTCCCGGTAACCTGCCGACAACGTTCTGAATATTCGTGTGGAATCAGGAGTTCCGATGCGCTTACGTCAGTTGTGTCTGTTGGCAGTGTTAACGATCGGGGCTACGGCCCACGCTGAAGAAACCTCGAGCACCGGCAGTTCCACGCCCCTGTCCTTGAGTGCCGGCAGCCAGATCACCGAGTTGCAGCAACGCTTGCAAGAAAGCGAACGACAACGGGAAGAACTGAGCAAACAACTGCAAAGCGCGGATGCCGCCCGCGAAAGCGCCCAACTGAATCGCTTGCGCCAGGAGAACCAACGCCTGGCCCAGCAACTCAAAGAAACACAGGGTGGCGCCTTGACGCGCTGGCTGACCGAACAACAACAGTGGTTCGTCACGGGTGCGGCCGTCGCGCTGATCGCCTTGCTGTGCGGGATCTTCGCCAGCGGTGGGCACCGTCGCCGTCGACAATGGCTAAATTGAGTAAGTCATGAGCGAGCTGTTACTGATAGATGATGACCAGGAGCTCTGTGAGCTGCTGAGCAGTTGGCTGAGCCAGGAAGGCTTTCACGTACGCGCCTGCCACGATGGTTTGAGCGCCCGCAAAGCCTTGGCCGACGCTGCCCCGGCGGCGGTGGTGCTTGACGTGATGCTGCCCGACGGCAGCGGCCTGGAATTGCTCAAGCAGTTGCGCACCGACCATCCGGAGCTACCGGTACTGATGCTTTCGGCCCGTGGCGAACCGCTGGACCGTATCCTCGGCCTGGAACTGGGCGCCGACGACTACCTGGCCAAACCCTGCGACCCTCGGGAACTCACCGCCCGCCTGCGCGCCGTGCTGCGCCGCAGCCACCCTGCGGCCGTATCCACGCAGATGGAACTGGGCGACCTGTGCTTCAGCCCGGTGCGCGGCGTGGTCAGCATCGATGAACAGGAATTCTCTCTCACCGTCTCCGAAAGCCGTCTGCTGGAAGCCTTGCTGCGCCAGCCCGGCGAACCGCTGGACAAGCAGGAACTGGCGCAGATCGCCCTGGGCCGCAAGCTGACGCTCTACGACCGCAGCCTGGACATGCACGTCAGCAACCTGCGCAAGAAGATCGGCCCGCACCCGGACGGTCGGCCACGGATCGTGGCATTGCGTAGCCGCGGTTACTACTACAGCCTCTGACTACAGATCGTTCCCGTGCGGGAACGGCCTGTGTAAGGCCAGCTTCGAAACCTCTTTACCCAAGCTTTACCCTCAGCTGACCGCCGCTGACCTTGATCTCCTTAATCTACCCACATCCGGACTCACCGGAATAGATACAGGAGAATCACCATGCGCAAGACCCTTATCGCTCTGATGTTCGCCGCTGCCCTGCCGACCGTTGCCATGGCCGCCATGCCGGAAGGCCCAGGCCCAGGCCCGATGGGCGGCCCTGAAGGTCACATGATGGGTGGCCCGGGCCACGGCGGTGAACACGGTCCACGCGGCAGAGGCGGCCCATTCCGCGAGCTGGACCTGAGCAAGGAACAACGCCAGCAAATCGGCAAGTTGATGGGTGAGCAATGGCACGCTCGCAAAGACCTGGTCAAAAAGTACCTGGACAAACTCCCGGCCGCCGACCAGAAAGCCATGCAGGATGAAATCGAGGCGGGCAAGCTGAAAACCCAGGCCGACATCCGCGCCGTGCTGAAACCCGATCAGCAGAAGAAATTCGACGAGATCGTCAAGAAACAAGCCGAGCGCCGTGCCGAATGGAAGGAATTCCAAGCCTGGAAAGCCCAACAGCCGCAAAAAGCGCAATAATGCTCTAGCTTTACTTCCCCCAGCCCAGCGGCGCACCCGCTGGGCTTTTCCTGTTTGAGGGTTTCCTGTGCGCTCATTGTTCTGGCGGATCCTGGCAAGTTTCTGGCTGGCCATCGCCTTGGTTGCCGGGTTATCGATCCTGCTTGGGCACATGCTTAATCAAGATGCCTGGATTCTCAGCCGCCACCCCGGCCTGCGCAATCTGGCGCAGGAATGGACCCAGCTCTATGAAGCCCAAGGCGAGGACGCCGCGCAGGACTTGCTGCAGCAGCGCAAACGCCAGTACCACATCGACGTGCAGGTGCTGAACGAAAGCGGCGATCCAGTGGTGCGCGGCACCTTCCCGCGCCGCGCCGCCGCTTTCGAAGCCAAACAGAACGACAGCAAGGACGGCCACCTGCCGTGGCGGCGCCTGACCGCCGAGTACACCAGCGAAAAAACCGGTGACACTTACCTGCTGATCTACCGCATCCCCCACCCGGAACTGGACGCCTGGCATCGGGGCAGCCTGATGTGGCCGCTGAGCGCCTTGGCGATTGCCCTGGTGGTGCTGACCCTGTTCAGCCTGCTGGTGACGTTGTCCATCACCCGCCCGCTCAGCCGTCTGCGCGGGGCTGTGCACGATCTTGGCCAGACCACCTACCAGCAGAACAGCCTGGCGAAACTGGCCAACCGCCGCGATGAGTTCGGCGTACTGGCCAACGACTTCAACCGCATGGGCGCACGCCTGCAAAGCCTGATCGGCAGCCAACGCCAGTTGCTGCGCGATGTGTCCCACGAACTGCGTTCACCGTTGGCCCGCCTGCGCATCGCCCTGGCCCTGGCCGAACGCGCCAGCCCCGAAGAGCGCGAGCGCCTGTGGCCGCGCCTGACCCGCGAATGCGACCGCCTGGAAGCGCTGATCAGCGAAATCCTGGTGCTTGCCCGCGTCGATGCCGACAACGCCAGTGCCGAAGAAATGGACCTGGTCCCGCTGCTCAAAACCCTGCAAAAGGACGCCCAGCTCGGTGCACCGGAGCAGGTAGTCGCGCTGAACGCCGACGCCGACCTGCACCTCAAAGGCTGGCCGACCATGATCGAACGGGCGGTGGATAACCTGTTGCGCAATGCCCAACGCTTCAACCCACCGGGGCAGCCTATCGAGTTGCAAGCCCAACGCCAGGGTGAGCGCATTCTGATCAGCGTGCGTGACCATGGCCCCGGCGTCGAAGCCGAGCACCTGAGCCAGCTGGGCGAACCGTTTTACCGCGCCCCCGGCCAGACCGCCCAGGGCCACGGTCTTGGCCTGGCCATTGCGCGCCGCGCCGCCGAACGCCATGGCGGCAGCCTGCTCCTGAGCAACCATCCCGACGGCGGTTTTATCGCCAGTATCGACCTGCCGTTGCAACCTGGGGTTGTCACGCCGGTGTGATGATCTTCTATAGTGGCCCTTCTCTTACGGAGGGCCTTTGATGATTGACTTGCTGACACCCATCCAAGCCGCACTCGATTTACCGCCGACCCCACTGGCCAGAACCTCGGCCGGTGCCCTGCCCTCGACCTTCGCCGTCACCGAACTGGCCGTTGCCAGCATCGGCGCCGCCGGCCAGGCCGTCGCGCAACTGGTCCAGCAACAGACCGGACGCTTGCCTGCGGTCACGGTGGACCAGCGCCTGGCATCCTTCTGGTTCTCGTCGTCGATTCGCCCGGTTGGCTGGCAGGTACCGCCGCTGTGGGACCCGGTAGCCGGTGACTATGCCAGTGCCGACGGCTGGATTCGTTTACACACCAACGCACCCCATCACCGCGCGGCCGCCGAAAGCATACTGGGCAAAGTCACCGACCGAACCGACATGGCCGGCAAAGTGGCAACCTGGAACGCTGCAAACCTGGAGCAGGCGATCGTCGATGCGGGCGGTTGCGCCGCGCAGATGCGTAGCTGGCAGGCCTGGCAAACCCACCCCCAAGGGTTGGCGGTGAATGCCGAGGCGTTGGTACAGCGACGTACCTTCGACACGGTGACTGAACAACCCTGGCTCGGCTCCGTCGCGCGCCCACTGGCGGGGATCAAGGTGCTTGACCTCACCCGGGTTTTGGCCGGCCCCGTGGCCAGCCGCTTCCTGGCTGGCCTCGGCGCCGATGTGCTGCGTATCGATTCACCCAGCTGGAACGAACCGGGCGTGGTGCCGGAGATGACCCTGGGTAAACGCTGCGCCCGTCTGGACCTGAAAAGCGCCGAAGGCCGGCAGATCTTCGAGACGCTGCTCAAAGATGCGGACATCCTGTTCCACGGCTATCGCGCCGACGCCCTGGAGCACCTGGGCTACAACGCCGAGGAACGGCAACGACTCGCCCCCGGCCTGATCGACGCGAGTCTCAACGCTTACGGCTGGAGCGGGCCGTGGCGCAATCGGCGCGGTTTCGACAGCCTGGTGCAGATGAGCAGCGGGATTGCCGAAGCCGGCATGGCCTGGCAACAGGCGGACAGACCGGTGCCGCTACCGGTACAGGCGCTGGATCATGCTACCGGGTATCTGCTGGCGGCCGGTGCGATTCAAGCCTTGAGTGAGCGCTTGAAAACCGGGCGTGGCGGTTCGGCGCGGTTGTCATTGGCCCGCACGGCGAAGTTGCTGGTGGACGCCGGGCCAGTGCCCGCGCAACCGGCGCTACGCGCTGAAGGGCCGGATGATCAAGGCTTGGTGGTGGAACCGACGGCCTGGGGCCCGGCGCACCGGTTGCTGGCGCCGTTGAGCATCAGCGGGACGCCATTGCAGTGGGAGTTGCCGGCTGGGGAACTGGGTTCGCATCGACCGCAGTGGTGACCTTAAGACTGCTATCGGGAGCAAGCCCCCTCCCACACTCGACTGCATTGCAAATCAAGTGTGGGAAGGGGCTTGCTCCCGATGAGGCCAGTACTGCCACAATCAATCCCCCCGGTTCAGCGACGTCCACAAATGCTGCGCCGCATAGGCCCTCAAAGGCCGCCATGCCTCGGCTCGGGCCAGCAATTGTCGCGCCGAAACCGGCCCGCCCTCTAACGCTGCCAACGCATTGATCAAGCCGATATCGCCGGAGGCAAACGCGTCCGGCTCGCGCATCTGACGCATGGCGATGTAGTGCGCGGTCCAGTCGCCGATGCCCGGCAAGGCCACCAGCCGCGCCACGCCCTCCTTGAGAGTGGCCTTGGGCTCGAATACATGCGGATCATCCAGCCACGCCTGGGCCACTCCCGACAAGGTCCGTCCCCGCGCCTTGGGCATGCCCAGGCTCGCCAGGTCCGCTGCGGCGAGGACCTGGGCCGTGGGGAACGCATGGGTAATGCCCGGGTGCGGTGTTTGCAGCGGCCGCCCATAATGCGCCACCAACTTGCCTGCCAGGCGGATAGCCGCAACCACTGTGATCTGCTGCCCCAGCACCGCGCGAATCGCCAGCTCCAGCCCATCCCAAGTGCCTGGAACCCGAAGCCCCGGGCGAGCGGCGACCAATGCGGCCATCAGCGGATCGGCAGCCAATTGCGCGCCGATCAACTCGGGCTGTGCGTCCAGATCAAACATTGCCCTCAAGCGTCGCTCGATCTCGGGCAGGGCCTGCGCGTCGGGAAACGCCACCTCAACCTCCAACCAATCGCCCGAACCCGGCGCCACACAGATCCAACCCAACTGCCCATTCACACTGATGCTGCGCCGATACACGCCGTCGACCAGGGTTTCCAGGCCGGTAATTGCACGCATCGTCAGAAAATCCACCATCGCCGCCCAATCATAGGGCGGCTGATACACCAGTCTCACAACGACAACACCCCGCTGTACAAGCCATACGCCGCCAGGCCTGCGCCGGCGATCACGCCGCTGAAAATGCCTTTTTCCATCAGCGTGAACAAGGGGCGGCCCTGTTCGCGCTTGGCCTGGGCGAACAGAATCACCCCCGGTGCGTAAAGCAGTGCTGACAACAACAGGTATTTCAGGCCCGCGGCGTAGAGCAGCCAGAGGGCATAACCGACGGCGATCAGCCCGACCAGTAAATCCTGCCGGCGTCGGCGCTGGGCGCCTTCATAGGTTTCGCCGCGCCCGCTCAGCAACACGGCATAGGCCGCCGACCAGAGATAGGGCACCAGAATCATCGAAGACGCGAGGTAAATCAGGGTGGTGTAGGTGCTTTGGGAAAACAGCGTCACCACCAGAAAAGCCTGGATCATCACGTTGGTCAGCCACAAGGCGTTGACCGGCACCTGATTGGCGTTTTCCTTTTTCAGGAAGGCCGGCATGGTCTTGTCCTGCGCCGTGGAGTAGAGGATCTCGGCGCAGAGCAACGCCCACGAGAGCAAGGCCCCCAGCAATGACACCGCCAGGCCGAGGCTGATCAGCATCGCGCCCCACGGGCCAACGATATGTTCCAGCACGCCGGCCAGGGACGGGTTTTGCAATTGCGCCAACTCCGGCCGGCTCATGATGCCCAGGGACAACACATTCACCAGCACCAGCAGCGCCAGCACGCCAAGAAAGCCGATCACCGTGGCGCGCCCCACATCCACGCGTTTCTCGGCCCGCGCCGAATACACGCTGGCCCCCTCGATGCCGATGAACACAAACACGGTGACCAGCATCATGTGGCGCACCTGGTCGACCACGCTGCCGATCTTCGGGTTGCCCAGGCCCCAGATATCCCGGGTGAAGATATCCGCCTTGAACGCCACGGCGGCGATCACGATAAACATCAGCAGCGGCACGATCTTCGCCACGGTAGTGATCTGGTTGATGAACGCCGCCTCCTTGATCCCGCGCAGTACCAGAAAATGCACCGCCCACAGCAACAGCGACGCACAGCCGATGGCGACCGGCGTATTCCCCTGGCCGAACACCGGAAAAAAGTAGCCGAGGGTGCTGAACAGCAAGACGAAGTAGCCGACGTTGCCCATCCAGGCACTGATCCAATAGCCCCACGCCGATGAGAAGCCCATGTAGTCGCCAAACCCGGCCTTGGCATAGGCATACACTCCGGAATCCAGCTCGGGCTTGCGATTGGCCAGGGTCTGGAACACGAACGCGAGGGTCAGCATGCCGACGGCGGTGATGGCCCAACCAATCAATACGGCACCCACCTCGGCGCGGGCAGCCATGTTTTGCGGCAGAGAAAAGATCCCGCCGCCAATCATCGATCCCACCACCAAGGCAATCAGGGCACTGAGTCGCAGTTTCTGCGGCGATTGGGACATGAACACTCCTGATGAACAACAACTTGAGCTGAAAACTGTGCACTTCGCTCATTGACTCGGCGAGCGCAACGTTTATTAGAAACCGCGATAAAACTTACTTATTCATAACGTAGCGGCATTTCAATTAATCCGATTCGGGTTTATTTAGAATTTAAATACTGCAATCTATGGCCTATCGCCATCTTTCTGTCAAAAGTTTGCACAATCGAGAATACAGACTAGTTTAAAACATCCATACCGCTGCCCACTGATTAACCACAAAGAAGAGAGCGCTCTAGAAAGCGTTTCTCCGAGGATTTTTATCGCCCGCGAATCGCCATCCTAAGTCATTAATTCACAATGGAATGTGCCAATGAAGTGATCTGAGTCAGCTGTTTGATTAGCGCACAGAATTATTCTGTGGTCTCTCTTCTCCTGCATTGGAGTCATGCAATGTCTGAAACTCCCGGAAAACTTAGGCTGGGTGCACTGGTTGCACTTGTCGTGGGTTCGATGATTGGCGGCGGGATCTTTTCTTTGCCGCAAAACATGGCCGCCAGCGCCGACGTCGGCGCCGTATTGATTGGCTGGTTCATCACCGCCATCGGCATGCTGACCCTCGCATTTGTGTTTCAGACCCTGGCCAACCGCAAGCCCGACCTCGACGGCGGGGTGTATGCCTACGCCAAAGCCGGGTTCGGCGACTACATGGGCTTCTCATCGGCGTGGGGCTATTGGATCAGCGCCTGGCTGGGCAACGTCGGCTACTTCGTCTTGCTGTTCAGCACCCTCGGTTACTTCTTCCCGATCTTCGGCGAGGGCAACACGCCGGCAGCCGTGATCGGCGCCTCGGTGCTGCTGTGGGCCGTGCATTTCCTGGTGCTGCGTGGCATCAAGGAAGCGGCGTTCATCAACCTGGTGACTACCGTCGCCAAGGTGGTGCCGCTGCTGCTGTTCGTGTTGATCGCCCTGTTCGCGTTCAAGCTGGACATCTTCACCGCTGATATCTGGGGCGTGAAAAACCCCGACTTGGGCAGCGTGGCGAACCAGGTGCGCAACATGATGCTGGTCACCGTGTGGGTGTTCATCGGCATCGAAGGCGCGAGCATCTTCTCGTCCCGTGCGCAAAAGCGCAGTGACGTGGGCAAGGCCACCGTGATCGGCTTTATTACCGTGCTGCTGTTCTTGATGCTGGTGAACGTGCTGTCCCTGGGGATCATGACCCAGCCGGAACTGGCCAAGCTGCAGAACCCGTCGATGGCCGCCGTGCTGGAACATGTGGTGGGCCACTGGGGCGCGATACTGATCAGCGTCGGCTTGATCATCTCGCTGCTGGGAGCACTGCTGTCGTGGGTGCTGCTGTGTGCGGAGATCATGTTCGCCGCAGCCAAGGACCACACCATGCCGGAGTTTTTGCGCCGCGAAAACGCCAACCACGTGCCGGTCAACGCGCTGTGGTTGACCAACGCGATGGTGCAGCTGTTCCTGGTGATCACGCTGTTTTCCGCCAGCACCTACCTGTCGCTGATCTACCTCGCCACCTCGATGATCCTGGTGCCTTACCTGTGGTCGGCGGCCTACGCCCTGTTGCTGGCGGTACGCGGCGAGACCTACGAAAACGCCCTGCGCGAACGCAGGAAAGACCTGTGCATCGGCGCCATCGCCCTGATCTACGCGATCTGGCTGCTCTACGCCGGCGGCACCAAATACCTGTTGCTCTCCGCCCTGCTCTACGCCCCCGGCGCGATCCTGTTCGCCAAGGCCAAGCATGAACTGGGCAAACCGATTTTCACCAACGTCGAGAAGCTGATTTTCGCCGCTGTGGTCATAGGCGCCCTGCTGGCTGCCTACGGCCTCTACGACGGCTTCCTGACCCTATAGCGCTTTATCCAAAAGAAGTGTTTCTACTGGAGGATCTGTAATGACCACCGAAAAAGTGAAGTACGGCGTACATTCCGAAGCCGGCAAACTGCGCAAAGTCATGGTGTGCTCCCCAGGCTTGGCCCACCAGCGGCTGACCCCCAACAACTGCGATGAACTGCTGTTCGATGACGTACTGTGGGTCGCCCAGGCCAAGCGCGACCATTTTGATTTCGTCACCAAAATGCGCGAGCGGGACGTTGATGTGCTGGAAATGCACAACCTGCTCACCGATATCGTCGCGATCCCTGAAGCCCTGGATTGGATCCTGGAACGCAAGATCACCGCCAATACCGTGGGCCTGGGCCTGGTCGATGAAGTCGGCTCGTGGCTGCGCAGCCTTGAGCCGCGCAAGATCAGCGAATTCCTGATTGGCGGCGTGTCGGCCGATGACCTGCCGAGCAGCTTCGGTGGCAGGACCCTCGAGATGTTCCGCGACTTCCTCGGGCATTCGAGCTTCATCCTGCCGCCGCTGCCCAACACCCAGTTCACCCGCGACACCACCTGCTGGATCTACGGCGGTGTGACGCTGAACCCCATGTACTGGCCGGCGCGACGCCAAGAGACGCTGCTGACCACCGCCATCTACAAATTCCACCCTGAATTCACCAACGCGGACTTCCAGATCTGGTACGGCGACCCCGACCAGGAGCACGGTGCCTCCACCCTGGAAGGCGGCGACGTGATGCCTATCGGCAACGGCGTGGTGTTGATCGGCATGGGCGAGCGTTCGTCCCACCAGGCGATCGGCCAACTGGCGCGCAACCTGTTCAAGAACAAGGCGGTGGAGAAAGTGATCGTTGCCGGCCTGCCGAAATCCCGTGCGGCGATGCACCTGGACACCGTGTTCAGCTTCTGCGACCGCGACCTGGTCACCATCTTCCCCGAAGTGGTCAACCAGATCGTGCCCTTCACCCTGCGCCCTGACGAGAGCAAGCCCCACGGTATCGATATTCACCGGGAGAAAACCAACTTCCTCGACACCGTCGCCGCCGCCCTTGGCCTCAAGGCCCTGCGCGTGGTGGAAACCGGCGGCAACAGCTTCGCCGCCGAACGCGAGCAGTGGGACGACGGCAACAACGTCGTCGCCCTGGAGCCGGGCGTCGTGATCGGCTACGACCGCAACACCTCCACCAACACCCTGCTGCGCAAGGCCGGTGTGGAAGTCATCACCATCAGCGCCGGTGAACTGGGCCGTGGCCGTGGCGGCGGCCACTGCATGACCTGCCCGATCATCCGCGACCCTATCGACTACTAAACGACCATCTTCCCGGCGGCGTCCACCCGAAGCCGACCGGGCCGATTACCGAATCCAAGGAGAATCATCATGGCGTTCAACATCCACAACCGTAACCTGCTCAGCCTGGAACACCACACCCCGCGCGAGCTGCGCTACCTGCTGGACCTGTCCCGCGACCTCAAGCGCGCCAAGTACACCGGCACCGAACAGCAGCACTTGAAGGGCAACAACATTGCGCTGATCTTCGAAAAAACCTCGACACGCACCCGCTGCGCTTTCGAAGTGGCAGCCTATGACCAGGGCGCCAATGTCACCTACATCGACCCGAACTCCTCGCAGATCGGCCACAAAGAGAGCATGAAGGACACCGCCCGCGTGCTCGGGCGCATGTATGACGCCATCGAATACCGCGGTTTCAAGCAGGAAATCGTCGAGGAGCTGGCCAAGTTCGCCGGCGTGCCGGTGTTCAACGGCCTGACCGATGAATACCACCCCACCCAGATGATCGCTGACGTGCTGACCATGCGTGAACACGCTGACAAGCCCATCCACGAGATCAGCTACGCCTACCTGGGTGACGCACGCAACAATATGGGCAACTCGCTGTTGCTGGTGGGCGCCAAGCTGGGTATGGACGTACGCATCTGCGCGCCCAAGGCTTTGTGGCCTCACGACGACCTGGTGGGCCGCTGCAAGCAATACGCGCAAGAAAGCGGCGCACGCATCACCCTCACCGATGACCCGAAAGCTGCGGTCAAAGGCGTGGACTTCATCCACACCGACGTATGGGTATCCATGGGCGAGCCCGTGGAAGCCTGGGCAGAGCGTATCGAGCAATTGCTGCCGTACCAGGTCAACAGCGAATTGATGAAAGCCACCGGCAACCCGCGCACCAAGTTCATGCACTGCCTGCCGGCGTTCCATAACAGCGATACCAAGGTCGGCAAGCAGATCGCCGAGCAGTACCCGCACCTGGCCAACGGCATTGAAGTGACCGATGACGTGTTCGAATCGCCGGCCTGCATCGCCTTCGAACAGGCGGAGAACCGCATGCACACCATCAAGGCGATCCTGGTCTCGACCCTGGCTGATTTGTAAACCATTGAAGGAACACGGATAAAACTGTGGGAGGGGGGTTGCTCCCGATGGCGGTGGGTCAGTTAACAGATTTGCTGAATGACACACCGCTATCGGGAGCAAGCCCCCTCCCACACTGTGTTCACAACGCAGAATTACAGAGGGACTTTTGTATGCGTATCGTCGTTGCACTGGGCGGTAACGCCCTGCTCCGCCGTGGCGAACCCATGACAGCGGACAATCAACGCGCCAATATCCGAATCGCCACCGAACAGATCGCCAAGATCCACCCCGGCAACGAGCTGGTGATCGCCCACGGCAATGGCCCGCAGGTCGGCCTGCTGTCGTTGCAGGCGGCGGCCTACACCCAGGTTTCGCCGTACCCGCTGGACGTGTTGGGTGCAGAGACCGAAGGCATGATCGGCTACATCATCGAACAGGAACTGGGCAACCTGCTGGACTTCGAAGTGCCGTTCGCCACCCTGCTCACCCAGGTGGAAGTCGACGCCAAGGACCCGGCCTTCCAGAACCCGAGCAAACCCATCGGCCCGGTGTACTCCAAGGCCGAAGCTGAAAAACTGGCGGGCGAAAAAGGCTGGGCCATTGCTCCGGACGGCGACAAGTATCGTCGTGTGGTCGCCAGCCCACGCCCCAAACGTATCTTCGAAATCCGCCCGATCAAATGGCTACTGGAAAAAAGCAGCATCGTGATCTGCGCCGGCGGCGGCGGTATCCCGACGATGTACGGCGAAGACGGCAAGCTGCGCGGCATTGAGGCAGTGATCGACAAAGACCTGTGTTCCTCGCTGCTGGCCTCGCAACTGGACGCCGATTTGCTGGTGATCGCCACCGACGTCAACGCCGCCTTTATCGACTACGGCAAGCCGACCCAGAAAGCGATCGCCCAGGCCCATCCGGACGACATCGAAAAACTCGGCTTCGCCGCCGGCTCCATGGGCCCCAAGGTCCAGGCGGCCTGCGAGTTCGCCCGCCGAACTGGCAAAACCGCGGTCATCGGTTCACTCTCGGACATCGAAGCCATTGTCCAGGGCCACGCCGGTACACGCATCAGCACGGCAAAACCTGGCATCACCTATCTGTGAAGTAGAGGAGAGACGCCTATGGCTACCTTTGAACCCGGTCACTTGCACGTTGAACGTCACGCACTCAACAAGGATGACTACAGCTACAACCTGTGCATCGACTATGAAGTCAGCCAGGATCCAAAGGAAGGCAAAGGAATGCTGTTCAAGCTGCACGGTTCGGTGCAGGGCAAGGAACTCAAGGAAGAGTTCTACCTGCCCAAGGACCAGGCTTTCGACTTTGCGCGCCATGCGATGAACATTGCGCAGAAGTACGGGATGCCGAAGATCGCCGTACTCAATGGCTCGATGCACAAGCAATACGACTTGATGTTCGAGGATGTACGGCATCAGCTAGATGTGAAATCCGGCGATCCGATCAAGCCAGAGCATCTGGCCTGACCGCCGCGACCAAGCTCTTGTAGTGAGCGGGCTTGCCCCGCGCCGGGTGGCGCAGCCGCCCCAAACCGAGGCACCTCGGTCTTTCTGAACCACCGCGGCGTCCTTGTTGGGGCGGCTACGCCACCCAGCGCGGGGCAAGCCCGCTCACTACAGATCGCCCGCAGTTTGAACTCGATCGTCTGCAAGGCATACTGGCCACCTTCCGCATCACAGAACCCAACACCACCCCATGCGTATCCACGTCAGCTTCATCGACCGCGTCGGCATTACCCAGGAAGTCCTGGCCCTGCTCGGTGGGCGCAATCTCAACCTGGATGCGGTGGAAATGGTACCGCCCAACGTCTACATCGACGCACCGACCCTCAGCGCCGAGGTGCTGGAAGAACTGCGCGATGCGCTGTTCAGCGTGCAGGGGGTGCAAGCGGTGACGGTGGTGGACATCCTCCCCGGCCAGCGTCGCCACCTGCAGCTCGACGCCCTGCTGGCCGCCATGACCGACCCGGTATTGGCCCTGGACAGTGCCGGCAAGATCCTGCTGGCCAACCCCGCACTGATCGCCTTGTATGGTCGCGAACCCGCCGGGGAAAGCATCAGCGAGCTGTTCAACGACCCGGCACTGCTGGAGACCTTGCTGGAACAGGGCTTTCGTTTGCCCCTGCGCGAGATCAGCGTCAACGGCCAGACCCTGCTGCTGGACGCCACGCCGATCACCGACGCCGGCGCCCTGCTGACCCTCTACCCACCCAACCGCATCGGTGAACAGCTGTCGGCCTTGCACCACGACCATGCCGAAGGTTTTGATGCACTGCTGGGCGAGTCCCCGGTGATCCGCACTCTCAAGGCGCGCGCGCAGCGGGTGGCCGCTCTGGATGCACCGCTGTTGATCCAGGGCGAAACCGGCACCGGCAAAGAGTTGGTGGCGCGGGCCTGCCATGCGAGCAGTGCGCGGCACAGTGCGCCGTTCTTGGCCTTGAACTGTGCGGCACTGCCGGAGAACCTCGCCGAGAGTGAGTTGTTCGGCTACGCCCCGGGCGCCTTCACCGGTGCCCAGCGCGGCGGCAAGCCGGGGCTGATGGAACTGGCCAACCAGGGCACAGTGTTCCTGGATGAGATCGGCGAGATGTCGCCGTATTTGCAGGCCAAGTTGCTGCGGTTTCTCAACGATGGCAGTTTCCGTCGTGTGGGCGGCGACCGTGAAGTGCGGGTCAACGTGCGCATCCTCAGCGCCACCCACCGTGACTTGGAGAAGATGGTCAGCGAAGGCACCTTTCGCGAAGACCTGTTTTATCGACTTAATGTGCTCAACGTCGAAGTGCCGCCATTGCGCGAACGCGGCCAGGACATCCTGCTGCTCGCCCGCTACTTCATGCAGCAGGCTTGCGCGCAGATCCAGCGCCCGGTGTGCCGCCTGGCGCCCGGCACCTACCCGGCACTGCTAGGCAACCGCTGGCCGGGCAATGTGCGCCAACTGCAAAACGTGATCTTCCGCGCCGCCGCCATCTGCGAAAGCAGCCTGGTGGACATCGGCGACCTGGACATCGCCGGCACGTCGGTAGCACGCCAGAGCGACGGCGAAGTCGACAGCCTGGAACAGGCCGTGGAAGACTTCGAGCGCAACCTGCTGGAGACGCTCTACACCAGCTACCCCTCGACCCGCCAACTGGCGAGCCGCCTGCAAACCTCCCACACGGCCATCGCCCATCGCCTGCGTAAATACGGCATCCCCAACAAACCCTGACTGAACAGCGATCCAATTGTGGGAGGGGGCTTGCTCCCGATGGCGGTGTGTCAGCCAACACATGAGGTGTCTGATTTGCCGCCATCGGGAGCAAGCCCCCTCCCACAGGTGAGTGCACTGCAAAATCAGGTCCAGGAACGACATTGGCTGTACTGAAAGCGCTACAGCGTAACGATATCGCTACAACCCTGTTTTTTGCGCGCCATGCAAGGCTTTGATCCGCATAGGCTTTTTTTCGCAGGTCGCGCTGTAGCGAAATCGCTACAGCCAAAACGCATAGCGCTATAACCATTTTTAATAACTGACTGATTTATAACGGTTTTATAAGATTGGCCGCAATATTGCTAAGCAACTCCCCATTATTCCAATCCCGTCCACCAGACGAATCTGGCCCTGAGGAGTTTCCATGAGCGAGTTGCGTTTCACTGAAGATCACGAATGGCTGCGCGCCGAAGCTGACGGCAGCGTCACCGTGGGTATCACCGCTTTTGCGCAGAATGCGCTGGGTGACGTGGTTTTCGTGCAACTGCCGGAGTTGCAGAGCTACGACAAGGGTGCCGAAGCGTCCACAGTGGAATCGGTAAAAGCCGCCAGCGGTGTGTACATGCCGCTGACCGGCGAAGTGCTGGCAGTGAACGAAGCCTTGAGCGACAGCCCGGAACTGGTCAACGAAGACCCGATGGGCGAAGGCTGGTTCTTCCGCTTCAAACCGGCTGATGCCGGTGCAATGGCTAAGCTGTTGGATCAGGATGCGTACGACCGCCTGATCAAAGCCAACGCTGACGCTTGAGGAGCCCGCCATGACGATCAATCTCAGCACCGCCAACGAATTCATTGCCCGCCACATCGGCCCGCGCCAGGCGGATGAGCAGCAAATGCTCGCCAGCCTGGGTTTCGATTCCCTGGAAGCCCTGAGCGCCAGCGTGATCCCGGAAAGCATCAAGGGCACCAGCGTGCTCGGCCTGGAAGATGGCCTGAGCGAGGCCGAGGCCCTGGCCAAGATCAAGGCCATCGCCGGCAAGAACCAGCTGTTCAAGACCTACATCGGCCAGGGTTACTACAACTGCCACACCCCCTCGCCGATCCTGCGCAACCTGCTGGAAAATCCGGCCTGGTACACCGCCTACACCCCCTACCAGCCGGAAATTTCCCAAGGCCGCCTGGAAGCGCTGCTGAACTTCCAGACCTTGATCAGCGACCTCACCGGCCTGCCGATCGCCAACGCCTCCCTACTCGACGAAGCCACCGCTGCCGCCGAAGCCATGACCTTCTGCAAGCGCCTGAGCAAGAACAAGGGCAGCAATGCCTTCTTTGCCTCGGTGCACAGCCATCCACAAACCCTCGACGTGCTGCGTACGCGTGCCGAGCCGCTGGGCATTGACGTGGTGGTGGGCGATGAGCGCGAACTGACCGACGTCAGCCCGTTCTTCGGCGCCCTGCTGCAATACCCGGCCAGTAACGGTGACGTGTTCGACTACCGTGAGCTGACCGAGCGCTTCCACACCGCCAACGCCCTGGTGGCCGTGGCGGCTGACCTGCTGGCCCTGACGCTGCTGACCCCACCGGGTGAGTTCGGCGCAGACGTGGCGATCGGCAGCGCACAGCGCTTCGGCGTCCCCCTGGGCTTTGGTGGCCCGCACGCGGCGTACTTCTCCACCAAGGATGCGTTCAAGCGCGATATGCCGGGGCGTCTGGTCGGCGTGTCCGTGGACCGTTTCGGCAAGCCGGCACTGCGCCTGGCCATGCAAACCCGCGAGCAACACATCCGCCGCGAAAAGGCCACCAGCAACATCTGCACCGCCCAAGTGCTGCTGGCCAACATCGCCAGCATGTACGCCGTGTACCACGGTCCAAAAGGCCTGACCCAGATCGCGCAGCGCGTTCACCAGTTGACCGCGATCCTGGCCAAGGGCCTGACCGCCCTGGGCCAACAGGTCGAACAAGCGAATTTCTTCGACACCCTGACCCTCAACACCGGCGCCAACACCGCAGCCCTGCACGACAAGGCCCGCGCCCAGCGCATCAACCTGCGTGTGGTGGATGCCGAGCGTCTGGGAGTCTCGGTGGATGAAACCACCACCCAGGCCGATATCGAAACCCTTTGGGCGATCTTCGCCGACGGCAAAGCCTTGCCGGACTTCAACGCCAGCGCTGAAAGCAGCCTGCCGGCCGCCCTGCTGCGCCAGTCGCCGATCCTCAGCCACCCGGTGTTCAACCGCTATCACTCGGAAACCGAGCTGATGCGCTACCTGCGCAAGCTGGCCGACAAGGACCTGGCACTGGATCGCACCATGATCCCGCTGGGCTCGTGCACCATGAAGCTCAATGCCGCCAGCGAAATGATCCCGGTGACCTGGGCCGAATTCGGTGGCTTGCACCCCTTCGCCCCGGCCGAACAAAGCGCCGGCTACCAGCAACTGACGTCCGAGCTGGAAGCCATGCTCTGCGCGGCCACCGGCTACGACGCGATTTCGCTGCAACCGAACGCCGGTTCCCAGGGTGAATACGCTGGCCTGCTGGCCATCCGTGCCTATCACCAAAGCCGTGGCGAAGAGCGCCGCGACATCTGCCTGATCCCCTCGTCGGCCCACGGCACCAACCCCGCGACCGCCAACATGGCCGGCATGCGCGTGGTTGTCACCGCGTGCGACGCGCGTGGCAACGTGGATATCGAAGACCTGCGGGCCAAGGCCATCGAGCATCGCGACCACCTCGCCGCGCTGATGATCACCTACCCGTCTACCCACGGCGTGTTCGAAGAAGGCATCCGCGAGATCTGCGGCATCATTCATGACAACGGCGGTCAGGTGTACATCGACGGCGCCAACATGAATGCCATGGTCGGGCTGTGCGCGCCGGGCAAGTTCGGCGGCGACGTGTCCCACCTGAACCTGCATAAAACCTTCTGCATCCCCCATGGCGGTGGCGGCCCGGGCGTTGGCCCGATTGGCGTGAAATCCCACCTGACGCCATTCCTGCCGGGCCATGCGGCCATGGAACGCAAGGAAGGTGCGGTGTGCGCGGCGCCGTTCGGCAGCGCGAGCATTTTGCCGATCACTTGGATGTACATCAGCATGATGGGCGGCGCGGGCCTCAAGCGCGCTTCGCAGTTGGCGATCCTCAACGCCAACTACATTTCCCGTCGCCTGGAAGAGCACTACCCCGTGCTGTACACCGGCAGCAACGGCCTGGTCGCGCATGAATGCATCCTGGATCTGCGCCCGCTGAAAGACAGCAGCGGCATCAGCGTGGACGACGTGGCCAAGCGCCTGATCGACTTCGGCTTCCACGCGCCGACCATGTCGTTCCCGGTCGCCGGGACCTTGATGATCGAGCCGACCGAAAGTGAATCCAAGGAAGAACTGGATCGCTTCTGCAACGCGATGATCGCCATCCGTGAAGAAATTCGCGCGGTTGAAAACGGCACCCTCGACAAGGACGACAACCCGCTCAAGAACGCGCCGCACACCGCGGCGGAACTGGTGGGTGAATGGTCGCATCCGTACAGCCGTGAACAAGCGGTGTACCCGGTGGCGTCGTTGATCGAAGGCAAGTACTGGCCACCGGTGGGTCGTGTGGACAACGTGTTTGGCGACCGTAACCTGGTGTGTGCGTGCCCTTCGATCGAGAGCTACGCATAACCGAAAGGTCAACTCGGTCCCCTGTGGGAGGGGGCTTGCTCCCGATAGCGGTGGGTCAGCTACAGATTAGCTGGCTGAACCACTGCAATCGGGAGCAAGCCCCCTCCCACACTGACCCAGCCAAATAATAAGAAACCGGAGAACAACCATGTCCCTCAGCGTGTTCGACCTGTTCAAGATTGGCATCGGCCCCTCCAGTTCCCACACCGTCGGCCCGATGCGCGCCGCCGCTCGCTTTGTCGAGGGGCTCAAGCGTGACAACCTGCTGAGTGCCACCGCCTGCGTCAAGGTGGAACTCTATGGCTCCCTCGGCGCCACCGGCAAAGGCCACGGCAGCGACAAGGCCGTGCTGCTGGGCCTGGAAGGCGAACACCCGGATACCGTGAATACCGACACTGTGGCTGCCCGCCTGGCCCACATGCGCCAAGATGGCCGCCTGAATCTGCTCGGTGAACACAGCATTGTGTTCAACGAGAAAGAACACTTGGCGATGATTCGCAAACCCCTCGCCTACCACCCCAACGGCATGATCTTTCGCGCCTTCGACGCCGCCGGCATCCAGATCCGCAGCCGCGAGTACTACTCGGTCGGTGGTGGTTTCGTGGTGGATGAAGACGCGGCCGGCGCCGACCGGATTGTCGAAGACGCCACGGCCCTGACCTTCCCGTTCAAGAACGCCAAGGAGTTGCTGGGCCATTGCACCACCTATGGGTTGTCCATCAGCCAGGTGATGTTGACCAACGAAAGTGCCTGGCGGCCCGAAGTGCAAACCCGCGTCGGCCTGCTGAAGATCTGGCAGGTGATGCAGGACTGCGTGGACGCCGGTTGTCGCAACGAAGGGATTTTGCCCGGTGGCTTGAAGGTCAAGCGCCGTGCGGCCGCCCTGCACCGGCAGTTGTGCAAGAACCCGGAGTCCTCGCTGCGCGACCCACTGTCGGTGCTCGACTGGGTCAACCTCTACGCCTTGGCGGTCAACGAAGAAAACGCCAACGGCGGGCGCGTGGTCACGGCGCCCACCAATGGTGCAGCCGGGATCGTGCCGGCGGTGCTGCATTACTACATGCGCTTTATTCCGGGCGCGAATGAAGATGGCGTGGTGCGCTTTCTGCTCACCGCCGCCGCCATCGGCATTTTGTACAAGGAAAACGCCTCGATCTCAGGCGCCGAAGTCGGTTGCCAGGGCGAGGTCGGCGTGGCCTGTTCCATGGCGGCCGGTGCGTTGTGCGAGGTATTGGGCGGCACGGTATCCCAGGTAGAAAACGCCGCCGAGATCGGGATGGAGCACAACCTCGGCCTGACCTGCGACCCGATTGGCGGGCTGGTGCAGGTGCCCTGTATCGAGCGCAACGCGATGGGCTCGGTCAAGGCGATCAATGCCGTGCGCATGGCCTTGCGTGGCGATGGGCAGCACTTTGTGTCCCTCGACAAGGTGATCCGCACCATGCGCCAGACCGGCGCCGACATGAAAAGCAAATACAAGGAAACCGCCCGTGGCGGTTTAGCCGTCAACATTATCGAGTGCTGACGCCCCACGGCGCGCCGGCACGTTTTTCAGGAGCTGAATATGTCCACCGAAACCCTGTTGAAAACCCCACTGCATGCGCTGCACATCGAACTCGGCGCACGCATGGTGCCCTTCGCCGGCTACGACATGCCGGTACAGTACCCGTTGGGCGTGATGAAGGAGCACCTGCACACCCGTGAACAGGCCGGGTTGTTCGATGTGTCCCACATGGGCCAGATCCGCCTCACCGGCGCCAATGCCGCCAAAGCCTTGGAAACCCTGGTACCGGTCGACATCATCGACCTGCCGGTCGGCATGCAACGCTACGCGATGTTCACCAATGAGCAAGGCGGCATCCTCGACGACCTGATGGTGGCCAACCTGGGTAACGACGAACTGTTCCTGGTGGTCAACGCCGCCTGCAAGGACCAGGACCTGGCGCACCTGCGCAAGCATATCGGCGAGCAGTGCAGCATCGAGCCGCTGTTCGAAGAACGCGCCCTGCTGGCCCTGCAAGGCCCGGCGGCAGTGAAGGTGTTGGCGCGCCTGGCGCCGCAGGTCACCCAGATGACTTTCATGCAGTTCGCCAGCCTGCGCCTGCTGGGCGTGGACTGCTATGTCAGTCGCTCCGGCTACACCGGTGAAGACGGCTTCGAAATCTCGGTGCCGGCCGCCAACGCTGAAAGCCTGGCCCGCAGCCTGCTGGCCGAAACCGAAATACAGCCCATCGGCCTGGGTGCCCGCGACTCGCTGCGCCTGGAAGCCGGCCTGTGCCTGTATGGCCATGACATGAACACTGACACCACGCCGATCGAAGCGAGCCTGCTGTGGGCGATCTCCAAGGCTCGTCGGGCCGACGGCGCACGTGCCGGTGGGTTCCCCGGCGCAGATCGCATCTTCACCCAGCAGCAAACCGGCGTGAGCCGCAAGCGCGTTGGCCTGCTGCCCCAGGAGCGCACACCGGTGCGTGAAGGTGCGGAAATCGTCGACGCCCACGGCACCGTGATCGGCAGCGTGTGCAGCGGTGGCTTTGGTCCAAGTTTGGGCGGCCCACTGGCCATGGGTTACCTGGACAGCACACACACCGCACTGGACACCGAAGTCTCTGCGTTGGTGCGTGGGAAAAAGGTGCCACTTCGTGTAAGTAAAATGCCATTTGTGCCACAACGTTACTATCGTGGCTGAGTGACTGTTCCTATAAGTAACGCGGTTGCGTTAACGTGCACTAAACTGTAACGCAACCGCCATAAAACAGTGCATTGACGATAGTCAATGCACTGGAAGTAAACCTATAACAAGTGATCCTTTCTATCGAATAAGCCAACCGGGCACTGTTGACCAAAGTGTCATGAAGCCAAGCAAAACCTGGGCTTTTGGCGGGGCTTGTATTTTCTGTCTTAGTTGGCGTAGAGTTTGGTTACTGTGTTTGCATGGGTCGCTTTGAACCTGGACCTGGGCAGTAGCCAAAGTTTGCTACAACCCGTTCGACGTCTCTTACTTTCCTGCAACTCAGCCCAGTACTCTTTCATGTGAAAGGGGCTGTCATTAATTTTTAGCGTCAAAGGAAAGAAGAAAATGTCTGATCGTCAGAGCGGCACCGTCAAGTGGTTTAACGACGAGAAAGGGTTTGGTTTTATCACTCCAGAAAGCGGTCCGGATCTGTTCGTGCATTTCCGCGCAATCCAGGGCAACGGCTTCAAGAGCCTGAAAGAAGGCCAGAAAGTTACCTTCATAGCCGTGCAGGGCCAGAAAGGCATGCAGGCTGATCAAGTACAAGCAGAAGGCTGATCCTTCCTGCGACAAAAAGCCCCTGATGGTGACATCAGGGGCTTTTTTATGCGCGTTTGTTCGTAGAATGGCTTTTTTATCTTGAGAGCCCTGCCATGTCCAAACCCCTGCTGAGTCCCCAAGGCGAATTCCCCGCCGTTGGCCTGGGCCGTCGACTGGCAGCAATGTTCTATGACTTCCTGCTGTGCACCGCCTTGCTGATCGTTACGGCGTTTATCTACAAGCTGGTGTGGATCGCCTTTATCGGCGAAGCCAGGATGCGCACCCTCACCGAGTCCGGGGCACTGGACGGTGACCCGTTGTTGTCGACCCTTCTGTTCTTTGTGCTGTTTGGGTTCTTCGCCAAGTTCTGGACCCATTCGGGGCAGACCCTGGGCATGCAGGTGTGGGGCGTGCGCGTACAGAACGCCGACGGCTCACGCATCAGCCTGTGGCAGGCGCTGCTGCGCTTTGTGGTCGCGATTGCTTCGTGGTTGTGCGTGGGGCTGGGGTTTGTCTGGTCGCTGTTCGACAAGCGTAAACGCAGCTGGCATGACATCTATTCGGATACGCAGTTGGTGCGAATCCCGAAGCAAAAGAAATAATCCCAGGGACACCTATCAACTGTGGGAGGGGCAAGTCCCCTCCCACAGTTTGACCCGACTCAAGTCAGGCGTTACCGGCCAGTTTGAGACGCGCTGCCTGGGTGAAATCCAGCATGCGCTTGAGCGGCCGCACGGCCTGCGGGATCACCGAAGGCTCGACGAAGATCTCATTGCTGCCCTCACGCAGGCATTGCAGCGTGCGTTCCAGCGTGTTCATCGCCATCCATGGGCAGTGTGCGCAACTACGGCACGCGGCACCGTTGCCGGCGGTAGGCGCTTCGACAAAGACCTTGTCCGGGCACAGCTGCTGCATCTTGTAGAAGATGCCGCGGTCGGTGGCGACGATAAAGGTCTTGTTCGGCAAACGCTGGGCAGCGGCAATCAGTTGGCTGGTCGACCCCACGGCGTCGGCCAGCTCGATCACCGACGTCGGCGACTCCGGGTGCACCAGGATGGCGGCATCCGGGTACAACGCCTTCATGTCCTCCAATTGCTTGGACTTGAACTCTTCGTGGACGATGCAGGCACCGTCCCACAGCAGCATGTCGGCCCCGGTCTGGCGCTGGATGTAGGTGCCCAGGTGCTTGTCCGGCCCCCAGATGATCGTCTCGCCGTTGTCCATCAGGCTTTCGACGATTTCCAGCGCGCAACTTGAAGTCACGACCCAGTCCGCCCGGGCCTTGACCGCCGCCGAGGTGTTGGCATACACCACCACGGTGCGCTCGGGATGCTGATCGCAGAACGCCGAAAACTCATCCACCGGGCAGCCCAGGTCCAGGGAGCACGTGGCTTCCAGGGTCGGCATGAGAATGCGTTTTTCAGGGGTGAGGATTTTCGCGGTCTCGCCCATGAAACGCACACCGGCGACCAGTACGGTCTTGGCCGGGTGAGCGGCACCGAAGCGGGCCATTTCCAGGGAGTCGGAAACGCAGCCACCGGTTTCTTCGGCCAGGGCCTGAATCACCGGGTCACAATAGAAGTGGGCAACCAGCACCGCGTCTTGAGCTTTAAGCTCAGCGGCGATGGCGGTTCGCAGGCTCGCCTCTTCATCGGCGCTAAGGGCCTTGGGCTGCTTGGCGTCGAGGTGGGCTTGAACCAGTAGGCGTTCGGAAATTTGCGTCATGTTCGCAAGACCTGCAGGCGCAGTTGCGCGAAAGTCGAGTGTACCACCGGCTCTGGAGCCCTTCGGGCACCGCCGGACGAAGTGATTGTATTCATCAAGCACGGGTGAAGCTGCGCAAGGCTACAGAATATCCAATGGATTCAAAAGCCTAATCTGGCTTTCTAAAGGCGCGCCTGTCGGGCAATAACGGCGGGGCCATCCTGCAGCAGAATCGAGTCTTGCAGACTGGCCGGGATTTCCTGGGATTTTTTGCCGGCCCGGGCCGCATGCTCAAGCAGCGTCAGGTAATCGCGCCTGGACGAACCTCCGAAATTGACAGCGCGGGCGGCAACATTGACGCAAAAGAGCCATGTCCAAACTGGCTGATTGCCGTAGCCCTGCTCAGAAGCGGCAAGCAGTGGGTCAGCACACTGCCGATAAACGCGGCGATTAAGATGATTCAACGCAACAATCAAAACCACCCCGCAAGCTACTTCCCGCCAGACCCTCCCGAGAACAAAGACCAAAAAGGCATAAACCCAGCCTGAGCGCACCAAAACTGTGCGATTTTTTACTAAATAACGCGGCATTCCTCACGTTTTTTGCAATAAATCCTACAACCCATGTAACAATTCGTTTAATGATGGCTCAAGTATGGCAAGTCCCCCGGCTTCACGATTTGGCTCAGGGGCATCGTTTGTGTGATTACGTTAAGGAAGTCGAGTGCCGAGTCAGCCCTCAACCGAACGCCTGCGGGGTATCCAGAAACTGGGCATCGCCCTGCTCTGCCTGTGCGCGCTGCCGGCAGGTGCCGCCGATGGGCCGCAGCCCGATCTGGAAGCCCTGCGTTTGCAGCAACAACAACAGCGCGACCTGCAGCAATTACAACTGGAACAGCGCCAGCGCCAACTGCAACGCGGCAGTTTCGCTCCCGTCGTGGCCACGCCGGCCATGCCTGCGACCGCCAAAGATGAGCGTTGCTGGCCCCTGAGCGGCACGCGCCTGGCTGGTGTCACCTTGTTCAGCAAGGCGCAGTTGAACAAACGCATCGAACCCTACGTGGCCCCCTGCATGGGCGTCGCCCAGATCAACCGCCTGTTGGCCGAGATTACCCGCCTGTATGTCGACGCCGGCTACATCGCCAGTCGTCCGTACCTGGTCAGTCAGCCGACCGCCGGCCAGCCGCTGGCGATTCACGTCGAAGAAGGCTACCTCGAAGCCATCGAGCTGGCCGACCAGAGCCTGCCGGTGTCGCTGGGCGGAGCGTTCCCCGGCATGCTGGGCAAGCCGCTGAACCTGCGCGACCTGGAACAGGGCCTGGACCAACTCAACCGCCTGCGCTCGGTCGACCTCACCGCCGACATCGCACCAGGCAGCGCGCCCGGCGCCTCGCGCATCCTCCTGCGCCCACGCAGCAGCGCCTCGCGCTGGGCGCTGGGGCTTGGGCTGGATAACCTCGGCAGCGCCGGCACCGGGCGCGATCGCAACGCCGTCAACCTGAACCTGGACAGCCCGCTGGAGCTCAACGACTCGCTCAACCTGAGCTTCAGCGACACCCTCAACCATGGCCCGCGCTACAGCCGCAGTCACAGTCTGTTTTATTCGATCCCCTACGGGTACTGGACCTACAGCCTGTTCGCCAGCCATGTCGAATACCGCTCGCCCTATACCGTCGGCCGCACGACGCTCTACAACGGCGGGCGCACCGATCAGGTCAGCCTGCGCAGCGACCGGGTGTTGTGGCGCGACCAGGGCCATCAACTCAGCGCCAACCTGCAATTGGCCTACAAGGACGTGGACAGCTACCTGCAAAAAGCCCATCTGGAGATTCAGAGCCCCACGCTGACCGTGGCCCAGGCCGGGGTGAACCTGTTCTGGCTCAACAGCGCCGTGTGGAACCTCGACGTCAATTACGCCCAGGGCCTGACCTGGTTCGGCGCTGATCGTGACGCTGACTCAACACAGAAGAATCTGCCCAAGGCGCAATTTCACAAGTACCGCGCCAACCTGACCCAATGGCGCAACGGCCAATGGGGCGGGCAACCGTGGCAGTGGCATAGCCAGTTGTCCGCGCAATACAGCCCCGACGCGTTGCCCGCTATTGAACAACTGCTGGGCACCGACGATTCGGCGGTACGTGGCTATCGCGAAAACAGTGCGTCCGGCGCCATCGGCGCGCTGTGGCGCAACACCCTGAGCCTGCCGCTCAACAACAACCTTCCAGTGAAGATCACCCCGCGACTTGGCCTCGACAACGGCTGGGTCAAGCGCGAACACGGTGCCCCGGGCCAACGCCTGAGCGGTGCCAGTGCCGGGCTCAACCTGAGCTGGAAGAACGTACAGCTCGACTTCGATTACCAACGCAGCCTCAACACACCCGCAGGTTTCGGCCAGGAGCCCGAAGTCTGGCTGACACGCCTCAGCCTGCAGATTTAACCCGGATCAGCCTGAAACAACCGCTGTACCTGACCACCACAGTGACGTTGCAACGAACAACGCACGTTGCGGATCAGCCAACACAGAGCGAAATTTTATATGCCCAATGACACCCCCGCGTTTCACCTCTCTCCCCAGGGCAAACTGCGCTGGGCCATCGCCAGCCTGTTCCTGCTGCCCCAACTGGTACTGGCCGGTGGCGTGATCGTCGCCGAAGGGCCCGGCGGTACACCGCAACTGCAAAACCAGGGCGGCGTGCCGATCGTCAACATCGTCGCACCGAATGCCGGCGGCCTGTCGCATAACCAGTTCCTGGACTACAACGTCGACCGCCAGGGCCTGGTGTTGAACAATGCCTTGCAGGCCGGCCAATCCCAGCTCGCCGGGCAGTTGGCGGCCAACCCGCAGTTCCAGGGCCGGGCGGCCAGCGTGATCCTCAATGAAGTGATCAGCCGCAACGCCTCGAACCTCAACGGCGCCCAGGAAATTTTCGGCCACGCCGCCGATTACGTGCTGGCCAACCCGAACGGTATTTCCGTGAATGGCGGCAGTTTCATCAACACCCCGAATGCCAACCTGGTGGTGGGCCACCCAGAACTCAACGACGGCAAACTGCAAGCCCTGAGCACCCGCGACGCCCACGGCCAACTGACGGTGCACGGCCAGGGCCTGCAAAACCGCGAAGGCTCGATCAACCTGATCGCGCCGCGCATTGACAGCGACGGTCGCCTCAGCGCCCGTGACCAATTGAACCTGACGGTCGGCCGCAACCAGGTCGACTTCGCCAGTGGGCAAGTCCGCCAGGTGGACCCGGCCGGCAAGGCCCAGGACCAGCGTATCGACGCCAGCCTGTTCGGTGCGATGCAGGCCGGGCGCATCAATATCATCAGCACCGCCGAAGGCGCGGGCGTGCGGGTGGGTGGGGTGCAAGTGCAAGGCCGCGACGGTGTGAAGATCAGCTCGGCCGGCGACCTCGATATCAGCGGGCAGGTCCACGCCAACAGCCTCGACGCTACCCGTGCCGGCGTGCAGAGTCATCAGGGCGATGTGGACGTGCAGGCGACCCGGGACTTGAGCCTGGCCGCCGCCGATGTCGGCGGGCGTAATGTCAAACTCGATGCCGGACGCAACCTGACCCTCAGCAGCCTGGAAAGCCGCAAGCTCCAGCAAAAGCGTGAGCAGTGGGACAACAGCAACTTCCTGTTCACCTACGAAACCTACGACCGCACCACCACCGACAACGACTCGCGCCAGCACGGCAATAACGTCGTCGCCCAGCAGGATGCTGCGCTGTCGTCCGGCGCCACCACCCAGATCAACGCCAGCCATGTGAACGCAGGGGCGGACTTGCGCGTCAACAGCGGCGCCGACCTGCAGGTGAATGCCGCCACCGAAACCCACGAAACCACCGATCAAGGCAAACATCGCAAGCACCTGTGGACAGCCAACTGGGACAAGTCCACCCGCGAACAACGCAGCGTCACCAGCAACCTCAAGGCCGGCAAGGCGCTGGAACTGAACAGCCAACAGACCCTGCAATTGCAAGGCGCCGAGCTGAAAACCCCTGGCGACATTCAATTGGCCGCCCGCCACGTGGCTATCACCAGCGCCAGCCGCACCCAGAGCAGCAGCGACAATGCGTACTCCGGCGACCTAGTCGGCGGCAGCTTCTTCGGCCAGAACGGCGATGGCAACCAAGGCAAGACCTTGAACACCGCGAGCCAGGTGAATGCCGACGGCAAGTTGATCGTCAAGGCGGACGACGTCCGCATCAGTGGCAGCCAGGCGCGGGGCGGCAAACAGGCCAGTGTCATCAGTGACAAGGGCTCGCTGGTGATCGACGGCGTACAGAACACCTCCCACGACAATCGCTACAGCAACGACAGCAAGTTCTTCGGTATCTCCAAAGATGAAAGCCGCAAGAACCTCAAGGACAGCACGGTCGTCGCCAGCCACCTGCGCTCGGACAGCAACCTGAAGCTGCAAAGCGCCAAGGACATCGAAGTCAGCGGCTCAAAAGTCTCGGCCGCCGCTGAACTGCAGGCCGATGCCAAGGGTGATATCAAGATCGCGTCGGCTGAAAATACCGCCCACGACACAACCGACACGCACACGCGCGGTTTTGCTGCTTACGCCAAGGAAACGGCCCCTGGCACCCGCCAGTACCGGGCGGGCGTGAACTATGCAGACCAGCAGCAAACCCGCAAGACCGACACCACCCGGCAGCAGGCGTCCAGCCTCAGCGGCGACAGCCTGGTCGTGACGGCCGGGGGCGATGTGAGCATCAAGGGTTCGGACCTCAAGGCCACCGACGGCGATGCAACCTTGAGCGGTAAAAATGTCGAACTGTTGGCGACCGACGACACCGTCCACAGCGACACGGACAAGACCACCCTCGGCGGTGGCGTCTACTACACCGGCGGCCTGGACAGAGCCGGTAACGGCGCACAGTTCAGCCATCAAAGCAGCCATGACACCCGCAGCACGACCACGGCGCAAACCAGCAGCCTGGCGGCGACGGGCAAACTGACCGTCAACGCCGGCAACACCCTCACCAGCCAGGGCGCACAGGTCAAGGCCGGTTCCGAGTTGCAGGTCAACGCCGGCCAGGTCGATAACCAGGCGGCGCACAACAGCCAGACCAGCACCCACAAGGAGAATGGCTGGACAGCCGACATCGGCGCCAATCTCGAATACCGAGGCCTCACCCGGCCAATCGAAAAAGCCGTCGAAGGGGTAGCCCAGGCCAAATTCCATCAGCCTGGCCTGCTGGATGCGCTCGAACAACCCAACGTCGGGCTGGATGTGGAAGTCGGCCATACCCACAAGACCGGCACACAGCAGGACAGCACAGCGGTGGTCAGCCAGTTCAGTGGCGGTGCGGTGCAGGTCAACGTCGCGGGTAAATTGCAGGATGAAGGTACTCAATACCAGACCACCCAGGGCGCGCTGAAGATCCAGGCTGACGAGCATGTCGCCACGGCGGCGACCGATACCCACAGCAATAGCGAGCAGGGTGTAGACGCCAAGGTTGGCGTACGGGTCTATACCACCACCGGTGAAGACCTGAACGTGCGAGGCAGCGGCAGTGGCGGCAGCAGCGATGTGCGCGAATCGCGCAGCACAGCGGTGGTTGGCAGCTACGTCGCCACTCAAGGCGTTAACATCGAGGCCAAGGGCGACGCGCGGTATGCAGGCAGTCAATTCGATGGCGGCCAGGCGGGCGTCAACCTCAAGACGGGCGGTGAATTGGCGCTGAATCAGGCCAACGACAGCCAACGTACAGCCAGCAACAGCCTGCGCGGCAGTGGTTCGCTGACGGTCGGCACGGCGCCAGGCACCAGCGGTACCAACGTCAACCTCGGTGCCGGCGTGCAACTGGACCACAAACAGCTGGACACGCAGGACAGCCAGGCCCGGGTTGCAACGATTCAGGGCAGCGGTCCGATCCAACTCAGCAGCGCCGGCGACATGACCCTGCAAGGCACCCGGATCGGTAGCAGCACCGATAAAACCGGCGACATCAGCCTCAGTGCCGGCGGCAAGCTGGACCTGCAAGCCGCCACCCACACCCATCTGAGCCATGGCAACAACCTGGGCGGCGGCCTGACCGTCGGCGCCGGCAAGACCAGCAGCGCCGAAAGCAGCAGCACGACCGGCAGCCTGAGCGCCAATTTCAACCTGGGCAAGGTGGCGGAAAATGATAGCGGCGTGAGCGTCGGGCAGTTGCACAGCAACGGCAATGTCGCCCTGCACAGTGGCGCCGACGCAACCGATGCCATCCACTTGCAAGGCACTCAGGTGACGGCGGCCAGCGTCAATCTCACTGCGCAAAACGGCGGCATCCTGCAAGAGTCGGCGCAATCCACGCAGGCCCACAACAGTTGGGGCGTGACCCTGGGCGCGGGCGGCAGTGGCGGAACAACCACCTTGGCCGATGCCGGTGAGCACGACACCCCCAAGACCCAGCACGGCATCAATGCGCGGGCCAAGGTCGACGTAGATCACCTGCAAGGCACCACGCAACACAACAGCCTGGTCAAGGCGGCTAACGTGGTCATCGACAGTGCCGGTGATACCCGCCTGGCAGGGGCACGTATCGAAGCCGATCAGGTGAGTGGCAACGTGGGCGGCGACCTCATCGTCGAGAGCCGCAAGGACCAGGTCAACAGCACCCAGGTCAATGTCGACGCCAAGCTCGATGTCGAGAAGAACCAGCCCGGCGTGGTCAACAAGCTGGCCAAGGCCACCGGCCCGCTCAAGGATAAGGTGCAAGCCAAGGCCGAGAGCACTTTCGACAAGCACCGGGAGAAGCTCGAGAACGCAGTCGACAAAGGCGTCGACCACCTGGCGTCGGCCAAGGACAGCGTGGTCAACGCCAAGGAACGTTTGGCTGAAAAACTCACGCGCAGCGGCAGTTACGACGTCAACCCCGAGCCCCGCGGAGCCTTCGGCACTCGCGTGGACCAAGCCAAGGCCTACCTCGCCGACAAGAAGGATGCGTTGGGGACTCGCCTGTCCAGCTTCAAAGACAAGGTTTGGCCAAAAACCAGTGACAGCTACACCGTCAGCGGCAAGAACACCACCGGCAGCTCGGTAGCTGATACCACGCAAAACGTGCTATTCGGTGATAAGAGCGGCAACACCAACTACACCCCAACGCTGAATCTGGACGTCAGCCATGTGGTCAAGGACAGCGTCGCTCAGGCATCGGGCATTCTCGGTACCCACGGCGTCAGCCTGCAGGTGAATGGCGATACTCGCCTCACAGGCAGCCGGATCAGCGCGCAGAACGGCATGGTCGATCTGGGGTGGTCCACGGTCACGGCGACAACCTTGGCAGGTAGCGACTATCGCGCCGATCTCGGGCTGAATCTGTCGAAGTCACCGGTCAACCTGCTGTTGGGTGCCAAGGACGAACTGACGCAGAAACAGGACGACGCCACGCGCAAGGATCAGGCATTCAACCTGGGGCCGCTGCGGGTCGGCGGGCACAGTGATAGCCAGGCGTTGCAGGCCGGGATTGATCAGGGCATCAACTAAGTAGCACTGCTTCGGTGGAAATGGGCAAGCCTGGCTCCACCGAAGCAAACATTTCTAAATGTTTCTTCATAAAGCCAATGGGTCATTAAACAGACATATATCAGGAATTAAATCGTCACGTCTTAGACAGGTGGACCCTTCCACTTACCCCTTCCCACGAGGTGTTGTCGTGATGTTGCCGACTAAAAAAAGTCTGTCTGTTTTGTTGACCACCCTGTGCCTGAGCGGCGTGGCCCACGCCACTGACGTGACCGGTGCCGGCTCCAGTTTCGTCTACCCGGTGCTGTCCAAGTGGTCCCAGGACTACAGCAAAACCTCCAGCAACCGTATCAACTATCAATCGATTGGCTCCGGTGGCGGCATTGCCCAGATCAAGGCAGCGACCGTTGACTTCGGTGCTTCCGACGCCCCGCTGTCGGCCGAAGATCTCAAAACCGCCGGCCTGGGCCAGTTCCCCAGCGTGATCGGCGGTATTGTCCCGGTAATGAACGTCGAAGGCCTGACGGCAGGTCAGCTTAAGCTCGACGGCGATACCCTGGCGAAAATTTTCCTCGGTGATATCAAGGCCTGGAACGACCCGGCCATTGCAGCGCTTAACCCCGGCGTGAAACTGCCAAGCGCAAACATCACCGTCGTGCACCGCTCCGACGGCTCCGGTACTTCGTACAACTTCACCAACTACCTGGCCAAAGTCAGCGACAGCTGGAAAACCAAAGTGGGTTTCGGCACCACCGTACCCTGGCCGGTCGGCGTTGGCGGCAAGGGCAACGAAGGCGTTTCGGCCTACGTGAAGCAGATCAAGAACTCGATCGGCTTTGTGGAATACGCCTACGCCCTGCAGAACAAGATGGCCTACGCCTCGCTGAAGAATGCTTCAGGCAAGTTCGTCGAACCTGACGCCAAGGCGTTCCAGGCCGCAGCCGATACCGCCGACTGGGCCGGCGCCAAGGACTTCAACCTGATCATGACCAACGCGCCGGGCGAAGGCGCGTGGCCGATCACGGCTACCACCTGGATCATCATGTACAAGCAGCCCAAGAATGCCGAACAAAGCCAGGCAGCCTTCAACTTCTTCAAGTGGTCCCTGGAAAAAGGCCAGCAACAGGCCGCAGCGCTGGATTACGTAGCACTGCCGTCCTCCCTGGTGACGCGAATCGAAGATTACTGGAAGTCTGACTTCACTCACTGATTCGCCCTGCAACCCCTTCCTCCTTCACTTGCGGTGATCGAGGAAGGCGGTGAGTACATCTGATATGAACGACACGGTCCAACCCCTGGTTATGCCTACTCACGCGAGCGACACACGGGGCGACAGCCGCGCCGCCCGCGATCAACGCCACGACCTGTGGTTCAAGCGCTCGATGTTTGGCGCAGCCATGCTGGTGTTGGTGTTGCTTGGCGCCATTGCAGCCTCCACGCTCTGGGGCGGAGGCTTGGCGTTCAAGACCTTCGGTTTCGATTTCCTTACCAGCACCGAGTGGGATGCCGTCAATAACCACTTTGGTGCCGTGGTGCCGATTTACGGCACGCTGGTCACCTCGTTCCTGGCTTTGCTGATCGCTGTTCCGGTGAGTTTCGGCATTGCGATTTTTCTCACAGAGGTCGCGCCGCCCTGGCTGAAGATGCCGGTGGCATCGGCCATCGAATTACTGGCGGGTATTCCTTCGATCATCTTTGGCATGTGGGGCCTGTTCGTGTTCGGGCCCTTTATGGCCGAACATCTCTCGCCGCTGATCAACGACTACCTGGGTGCCCTGCCCTTTGTCGGCTCGCTGTTCCAGGGCCCGCCACTGGGGATCGGCATGCTGACCGCCGGCATCGTGCTGGCGGTGATGATCATGCCGTTTATCACGTCGGTGATGCATGAAGTGTTTCGCAGCGTGCCCACGCAATTGAAAGAATCGGCCTACGCCTTGGGCAGCACCACTTGGGAAGTGGTGTGGGACATCGTCCTGCCCTATACGCGCTCGGCAGTGGTCGGCGGCATCTTCCTCGGCCTGGGCCGCGCCCTTGGCGAGACCATGGCCGTCACCTTCGTACTGGGCAACGCGCAACAGTTTTCCGCCTCACTGTTGATGCCCAGCAGTTCGATTGCGTCGGTGATCGCCAATGAATTCAGCGAGGCCTACACCGACCTGCACCGTTCCGCGCTGATCGCCCTGGGCTTCCTGCTGTTTATCGTGACCTTCGTCGTGCTGGCGGCGGCGCGCTTGCTGCTGATGCGCCTGTCACGCAAGGAGGGCCTATGAACACCAACGAACGCCTGTATCGCAGACGTGCGCTGAAAAACGCCGTGGCCATGTTCCTCAGCTGCGGCGCGACAGCCTTCGGTTTGCTGTGGCTGGCGTGGATTCTGCTGACCACCGTTATCAATGGCTTCCAGGCCCTCAACCTGCGCCTGTTTACCCAGATGACGCCACCACCCGGTACCGAAGGTGGCTTGGCCAACGCGTTTTACGGCAGTGCGCTGATGTCCGGGATTGCCTTGCTGATCGGCACGCCCATCGGGTTGATGGCCGGTATCTGGCTGGCAGAATTCGCACGGCATTCGCGCCTGGGCACCACGGTGCGCTTTATCAACGACATCCTGCTGTCGGCCCCGTCCATCGTGCTGGGGTTGTTTGTCTATACCGCCGTTATTCTGCCGCTGAACCAACTGAGCCATCACCAACTGGGGTTTTCCGCGATCGCTGGTGCCTTGGCCCTGGCACTGCTGGTGATTCCAGTGGTGGTGCGCACCACCGATGAAATGCTTCAGTTGCAACCCTCGACCCTGCGCGAAGCGGCCCTGGCGCTCGGTGTGCCGCAGTGGAAGTTGACACTGCAGATCGTGTTGCGAGCGGCCAAGGCCGGTGTCGTCACCGGCATCCTGCTCGCGCTGGCCAGGATCACCGGGGAAACCGCGCCCCTGTTGTTCACCGCCTTCGGCAACCAGTTCTGGAGCAGCAACCTGCTCAAGCCGATCGCCAGCGTCCCGGTGGTTATCTTCCAGTACGCCATGAGCCCATTCGACGACTGGCACTCACTCGCCTGGGCCGGCGCCCTGGTCCTGACGCTGTTCGTGCTGGTACTCAGCCTGATATCTCGCCTGATTCTTTTACGCAATAGGTCCCACTGATGGACACCACCCGTATCGAACCCGAAAAAACCAAAATCCAAGTCCGCGGGCTGGAGTTTTTCTACAACCAGCAACGCTCCCTGAAATCCATCGACATGGATATCCTGGAAAAACGCATCACCGCCATTATCGGTCCTTCGGGCTGCGGCAAATCCACGCTGTTGCGCGTGTTCAACCGCATCTACTCGATGTACCCCAAGCAAGAGGCCCGTGGCGAAGTGTTGCTCAATAACGAGAACATCCTCGCCCCCGGCTACTCGATGAACCGCCTGCGCAGTCACGTCGGCATGGTGTTCCAGAAACCCGTGCCCTTTCCGATGTCGATCTACGACAACATTGCCTACGCCGTACGCCACCACGAAAAGCTCTCACGGCGGGAAATGGATGAACGCGTCGAGCAGGCCCTGCGCGGCGGCGCCCTGTGGGATGAAGTGAAGGACAAACTCAACCAAAGCGCACAAAGCCTCTCCGGCGGCCAGCAACAGCGGTTGTGCATCGCCCGCACCATCGCGCTGCGCCCGCAGGTATTGCTGCTGGACGAGCCCACTTCGGCACTCGACCCGATCTCCACCGGGCGCATCGAGCAACTGATCACCGAACTGAAGACCCAATACACAGTGATCATCGTGACCCACAACATGCAGCAAGCGGCGCGGGTATCGGACAACACCGCGTTCATGTTCATGGGGGAACTGATTGAGTATGGCAATACCGATGAAATCTTCACCAAGCCCAGGATGAAGCAGACGGAGGACTATATTACCGGGCGGTTTGGCTGAAACCCTGCGCGCCGCCCATTGCAGGCGGCGCTTATTCACAAGGCAAAAAAAAACCCGGAAATCCTCACTTTCGTGGGCCTTCCGGATTTTCTAAACCGCCAAATATGGTGGGTCGTGTGGGATTCGAACCTACGACCAATTGGTTAAAAGCCAACTGCTCTACCAACTGAGCTAACGACCCGCTGTGTGGTGGCGCGTATAATACTGATTTTTAAGGACTATTCAACACTTTATTTAAAATAAATCAGAAATAATGCGTTGGGTGCGTAATTCCGGCCGTTTTGACGCCGTCGGCACGCCGTCGGCAGGCGTTCTATTCCCACAAGCACGGCCGGCATCATCAGGCCGGTAGCAGGATGACCGCGCCCTTTTTGATAAGCAGAGCGACCAACCCTGTCAGCGACCTGGTTCGTCGTTCCACAGGTATTTATGCAACTGCAACTGCAGGCGCACCGGCAGGTTATCGGCCACGACCCAGTCAGCCAGATCACGGGCGTTCAAGTCATGGTGGCTTGGCGAAAACAGCACCTCGCCCGCCCGACGCTCCAGGCCGTATTGAATCAGCTTGGAGGTCGCCCAGTCATAATCCTCACGGGAGCAGATCACGAACTTGACTTGATCGTTAGGCGTCAGCAGGTCCATGTTCGCGTACAAGTTGCGGTGCGCCTCCTTGGAGCCCGGGGTCTTGAGATCGACCACGCGGCTTACACGCGGGTCAACGGCCGAGATATCCAGGGCGCCACTGGTCTCCAGCGAGACCTCGTAACCGGCATCGCATAGCTGCTTGAGCAAAGGGATAGCATTGGGTTGAGCCAGGGGCTCGCCACCCGTCACACAGACGTAGCGCGGCTTGAAACCCGCAACCTGCTCCAGGATGTCGTCCAGGGTGCGCACCGTGCCGCCACTGAAGGCGTAGGCGCTGTCGCAGTATTGGCAACGCAAAGGGCAGCCGGTCAACCGTACAAATACGGTGGGCAGGCCAGCCGTTCGCGTTTCACCCTGCAAAGAGTAAAAAACTTCGGTAATGCGTAATGTGTCTTGCATAGTCGCCACGGGCGTAACAGCTAAACAGGCTGTCCGCCTCCGTCAGGCACTTCAAGGGATTGCGACAACGCGTCAACCCCAGGAAGCGTGTTTCAATAAAAGGGCGTGGATTCTAACGAAAAAACCCGCGTCAGGCGCGGGTTTCTTCTAAACGGCTGCGTGGCTTACAAGCGTTGCAGATCCCGTTGAGCCAACTGTGCGGCGGAAGTGCCCGGATACTGGGCAACCACCTGCTGCAGAATGCCCTTGACCTTGTCGGCATGACCCAGGCGGCGTTCTACGTCAGCCAGTTTGTACAGCGAATCCGGCACCTTGGCATGCTTGGGGTACAGTTGGCTGACCTTGGCAAATGCCTGGCCCGCTGCTTGTAAATCACCCTTGGCCAGGTTGACCTCGCCCAGCCAGTATTGGGCATTGCCCGCGTATTGGCTGTTCGGATATTTACGCAGGAATGCGGTAAAGGCCTGGCTGGCCTTATCGAAATCCTTGGCCTTGATCAGGTCGAAGGCTGCATCGTAATACAGCTTTTCCTTCGCCGGATCACCCGGTTCACTGCTGGCGGCAGGGGCTTGGCTGGCAGCCGCGGCCCCTGCTGCTGCACCACCGGCGGCAGCGCTTGGCGCGCCACCGGTAGAAGAATTGTCAGGAGTAGCGGCTGGTGTAGCGCCGGCTCCAATGCGTCGATCAAGATCCTGGTAACGCTCAAGGCCTTCTTGCTTCAGCTGGTTCACTTGGTTTTGCAGTACTTCAATGGCGCCTTGTTGCTGCGCAATTTGATCCTGCATGCGTTGCAGCTGGTTGAACAGTTCGCCCTGTGCCGAGGGGGCGGACGTAGCCGCTCCCCCAGCATAGGCGCCGTTTGTGCCATAACCTGCCGGCGGATAACTGCTCCCGCTATTGTTATAGCCAGAGTTGCTATCTTCCACAGGAACCGCAGCCCACACCGCAAGCGGCGCGAGGCTGAGAGCCAATACAGTCAGAGCACGACGGCACGTTCGCATGACGAATTACTTACGCAGTTCGACGCGACGGTTTTGAGCCCAGGACTGCTCGTCGTGGCCAGTAGCAACTGGACGCTCTTTACCGTAGGAAACCAGTTCCAGTTGGCCTGGAGCAACACCTTGCAGTACCAGGTAGCGCTGAACGGCTTTCGCACGACGCTCGCCCAGTGCCATGTTGTACTCACGAGTACCACGTTCGTCAGTGTTACCTTCCAGAACAACGCGAGCGCCGTTAGCTTTCAGGTCCTTGGCGTGAACGTCCAGAGCGCGCATGGCTTCTGGCTTCAGGTCAGAACTGTCGTATTCGAAGTAGAAAGTGGTGATAGCGCGCAGAGCAGCTTCTTCGCTCAGGGAGCCGTCAACTGCACCAGTGTTAGCGCCGTAACCAGCGTTTGGATCAACAGCTGCGCCTTCACCGGCATTGTCGCCGCCTTTAGACGAGCAACCAACGGCTACGGACAGAGCCAGAGCCAGAGCAGCAAACTTACCAAACTTCAGCATTTCCATCGTGAAACTCCTAATGAACCCCAGTGTGTTAAGCAAATCTTTTTGTAGCGCCGCGTCAGTTCAGGTAAGGGGACCAGGATGGTTCTCTGACTTCGCCTTGTGCGGTAGGAAGCGGGAGCCTTACACGTCCATTAATGGACACGAGCATCAAGACTCCCCGGCCCTGCTGGCGGGTGGCGTAGATTACCATGGTGCCGTTGGGCGCAACAGTGGCTGACTCATCAAGGTTGGTATCTGTAAGGATTTTTACGGTTCCGCGCTGCAAATCCTGGGCCGCAACCCGGAAATTAGTGAAACCATCCTGACGGTGAATCATCACCAACGTCTTTTCATCGGCCGAAAGCTTAGGGTTGGCGTTGTAGTTACCGATAAAAGTAACGCGCTCTGCGCCCCCGCCATTCACGTTCGCCTTATAGACCTGTGGCTTGCCGCCACGGTCAGAGGTGAAGTAGATGGTCGAACCATCCTTGCCCCAGAACGGTTCGGTGTTGATGCCAGGGCCTGCGGTCACGCGATTGATCTGGCGCGAAGCCATGTTCATCACGTAGATGTCCGGGTTACCGTCCTTGGACAGTACGAATGCCAGGCGCGAACCATCCGGCGACCAGGCCGGCGCACCATTGAGGCCTTCAAAGTTGGTGATCTGCTCACGACGGCCAGTATCGATGTGCTGGACGAAGATACGCGGACGTTTCTGTTCAAACGACACATAGGCAATACGCTTGCCGTCCGGCGCAAAACGCGGCGACAGGATTGGCTCACGCGATTGCAGCAAGGTCACGGCGCGAGCACCGTCGTAGTCCGAACGCTGCAAGGTATAACGGGTGTTGTCTACCGAGAAACGCTCTGCGGTTACGTACAGCAGGCGTGTCGAGAAAGCACCTTTGATACCGGTGAGCTTTTCAAACGACTGGTCCGAGATGTAGTGAGCCATGTCACGCAGTTGTTCGGCAGTGCCCGAAACGCTGCCGGTCAGGACCTGCTGCTCGGTGGCCACGTTGAACAATGCGTACTGGATCTGCAGGCGACCGCCGGCCGGCGTGATGCTGCCGACCATCAGGTACTGGGCGCCCACGGCCTTCCAGTCGCGGAAGATGACTTCGCTGGCCTGGGTCGGCTGGCTGATCATGTTGCCTTTCGGAATCGGTGCGTAGTAACCGGAATTGCGCAGGTCGTCGCTGACGATCTGGGCCATGTCGTCCGGCAATACGCTGCCGCCCTGCCAGCCAAACGGTACCACCGCGATCGGAGTGGCCCGATCGCTACCGCTGGTGACCAGGATGTTCTTTTCATCCGCCGCCGCTATCCCTGCCATACAGCAAATAACGACAAGCATTCCTCGAAGAAGGTTTCTCACAAGGCTAGATCCTCAGGTGTGAATGTCATCTTGAATGAACGATAGGGAGCGAAGTCGCTTGGTTTCATTCCCTGCATCTCGGTCAACCGGCCAATATTCTTGACTGCGGCAACCGCTGAACTGTCGAACGAACCGTCACCACTGGACTTGGCCACGCTGACCGAAGTCACCGTACCGTCCGGCAACATGCCGATCTGCAGCACTACTGTCATGCCTTTGCGTGCCGAAGGTGGACGTGTCCAGCCTTCTGCTGCCCGTGCCCGAATCAGGTCGTCGAAACTGCCCGCGACGTCATCACCACGTTCATCGGCCAGGGCTTGCTGACGCTGAGGCGTGTCGGAAAGCAAATCTGCCAAGGCCTGGGCCTTTTTCTCTTCGGCGGATTTACGTGCTGCTTCCTGGGCCTTTTTCTTCTGGGCGTCGGCGGCAGCTTTCTTCTTCGCTTCGTCGGCGACTTTCTTCTTCGCCTCGTCTGCTTCAGCTTTTTTCTTGGCGTCTTCGGCGGCTTTCTTCTTCGCGTCTTCGACTATCTTTTTCTTGGCCTCTTCAGCGGCCTTTTTCTTGGCCTCTTCTTCGGCAGCCTTTTTGGCTTCTTCTTCAGATTTCTTCTTGGCTATATCAGCCAATTGTTTCTCTTCGGCCTTTTTCGCTTCGGCAGCTTTCTCGGCTTTCTTGGCTTCATCAGCCTTTTTCGCCTCGTCCGCTTTCTTGGCTTCGTCAGCCTTTTTCGATTCCTCGGCCTTTTGAGCCGCCTCTTCTTTCTTTTGTTCCGCAGCAGCCTTCACCGCTTCCTGCTCGACCTTCTTCTGTTCCATCTGCTCGACTTCAGTCTGGCGCGCAGCCGACTTCTGGGCTTCACCCGCAATCTTCTGATTGGTCTGGGTGGTGGCCTGACTTTTCGATTTCAGCTGATACAGGGTCGCCTGCACGATCGGCTTGGCTGGCGGCAGGTCCGGGGTCATGGCAAAGCTGACGAACAGCATGCCAAACACCAGGACGTGCAGGGCGATTGCCCAGACGCTAGGCCAGAAGTAGCTTTCCGAGGCGGACGGCTCTCGCTGTTGCTGCATCAGGGCGCCTCGGTAATCAAGCCAACGTTACCGACGCCGGCCTTCTGCAGCCCGCCCATGGCACCCATGACGGAGCCGTAGTCGACCGCCTTGTCACCGCGGATGAAGACCTGGGTGTGCTTGCCGCCTTCGTTGCCTGCGCGAATGATCTTGGTCACCGCATCGGTCATCGCCGGCAAGGTCATCGCCTTGTCCTGCTGCTTCTGCGTGTCGACTTCGCTGCCAAGGTTCCAGTAATAGGTCTTGTCGGACTTGATCGAAATGGTCAGCACCTGGGTGTTGTTGTCCTGGGGCAAGGCTTCGCTGGAAACCTTGGGCAGGTCAACCTTCACACCCTGGTTGAGCATCGGCGCGGTCACCATGAAGATCACCAGCAGCACCAGCATCACGTCGATGTAAGGCACCACGTTCATCTCGGCGACCGGCTTGCGCTTGGTTCGAGCTCGAGTGATTAAAGCCATCGGGAAGTACCTGCTTATTCTTCGCTGGTGTGCACTTTACGGTGCAGGATCGCCTGGAACTCGTCGGCGAAGGTGTAGTAACGGCCAATCAGGTTTTCGCCGCGAGCGGCAAAACGGTTGTAGGCGATTACTGCGGGGATGGCAGCGAACAGGCCGATCGCGGTGGCGACCAGGGCTTCGGCGATACCCGGGGCCACGGTCGCCAGGGTCGCTTGCTGCGCCTGGGCCAGACCACGGAAGGAGTTCATGATCCCCCATACGGTACCGAACAGGCCGATGTACGGGCTGACGGAACCTACGGTGGCGAGGAACGGCAGGCTTTGCTCCAGCTTCTCTTCTTCGCGGGAGATAGCGACGCGCATGGCACGGGCCACGCCTTCCATCACCGCTTCCGGGTCAACACCTGGCTGCTGGCGCAGACGGGAGAACTCCTTGAAACCGGCGCGGAAGATCTGCTCGACGCCGGAGTCCGGGTCCGGGTTGCTGCCGGCCTGGCGGTACAGTTTGGACAGGTCGATACCCGACCAGAAGCGCTCTTCAAAGCTCTCCAGGGCACGTCGACCGGCACGCAGCAGGTTGCTGCGCTGAAAAATCATGACCCAAGAGGTAACCGATGCGGCTACCAGGGTCAGCATGACCAGTTGAACCACGACACTGGCATTGCTGACCAGGCTCCACATGGAGGAATGGTCGACGACGGTAGGTTCCACGCTAAATCTCCTGCTTTGATTGTTTACCCGCGCCGCTTACGCCGGCAAAGGCCGCACGTAGAGCTTCGGGAATGGCCCGGGGTTTCAAACTATTGGTGCGCACACAGGCCACCAGGAACTGCCCCTCACAGAGCAGCGTTGCATCCGTAGCCCGCCTGACCTGCTGCTTGAAACGCAGGCTGACACGGTTCAATTCGATTACTTCAGCGCTTACCAGCAGCTCATCGTCCAACCGCGCCGGCGCGTGATAGCGCGCCTCGCTGGAATGCACGACAAACAACAGGTCCTCTCCCGCCAGCTCGGATTGGGCAAAGCCCAGCTCTCGTAGCCGCTCGGTGCGGGCCCGCTCCATGAACTTGAGGTAATTGACGTAATACACGATGCCGCCGGCATCGGTGTCTTCGTAATAAACGCGACAGCGATGTACGAACGACTGATCCCCGTTTTGCGCGCGCATACTCTAGTGCTTACTCCTCAGGTTGCCAATCCGGCTGGGCAACTGTTTTTTCGTTGTCTGAAACATTTCTACTGACTGAATGACGACACCAGCCACTAGGACAGCACAAACCTCGGATAAATCGTCTGGCGTGAAGCTTTTAATCGTCCACTGCATCGAGAAATTCGTCTACTACAGGCATCTCGCCCAATCGTGACGGAATGTTTAGCCCAAAGTGCAAATAGGCATGCCGCGTCACCACTCGCCCTCTTGGCGTACGCATGATGTAACCCTGTTGGATCAGGTACGGCTCGAGTACGTCCTCGATGGTATGACGCTCTTCACTGATCGCAGCCGCCAGGCTGTCCACACCGACCGGGCCACCGTCGAACTTCTCGATCAGGGTCAAGAGTAGACGCCGATCCTGGTGATCGAAGCCATGTTCATCCACATCCAGCAGGTTCAAGGCCAGGTCCGCGACGGCCTTGGTGATATGCCCCTTGGCCCGCACCTCGGCAAAGTCGCGAACCCGGCGCAGCAAGCGGTTGGCAATCCGTGGCGTGCCCCGGGCCCGACGGGCAATTTCAAACGCACCGTCCGGGTCCAGCGGCAAGCCGAGAATGCTCGCCGAACGGCTGACAATGGTCGCCAGATCGGCAGTGCTATAAAACTCCAGACGTTGAACAATGCCGAAACGGTCTCGCAACGGGTTGGTCAGCATGCCGGCGCGCGTGGTCGCCCCCACGAGGGTAAAGGGCGGCAGGTCGAGCTTGATCGAACGTGCGGCCGGGCCTTCGCCGATCATGATATCCAGCTGGAAATCTTCCATGGCCGGGTACAGCACTTCCTCGACAATCGGCGACAACCGATGGATTTCGTCGATAAACAGCACGTCGTGGGGTTCAAGATTGGTCAGCAAGGCCGCCAAGTCACCCGGACGCTCCAGCACGGGCCCCGAGGTCGACTTGATCGACACGCCCATTTCCTGGGCGATGATATTGGCCAACGTGGTTTTACCCAGCCCCGGCGGCCCGAAGATCAGCGTGTGGTCCAGGGACTCAGTGCGCCCGCGTGCAGCCTGGATGAACAGCTCCATTTGCTCGCGCACGGTCGGCTGGCCGATGTATTCGGCCAGGCTCAGGGGGCGAATAGCCCGGTCCTGGACTTCTTCACGGTCACGCGGGCCGGTGGCCGCGATCAGACGATCAGCTTCAATCACTTAAATCATTCCCTTCAGGGCTCGGCGGATCATGTCTTCGGCGCTCAGGTTCTTGTCCTTGATGGCCGACACCGCCTTGCTCGCTTCCTGGGGCTTGTAGCCCAGGGAAATCAGCGCATTGACGGCATCGCTTTCTGCACTGGCGATCTGAGCCGCCGGCATATCTGGCTGGTTCGGCACCAGCGCGAACATGCTCGGTACGACCTCCCAGGCTTTGAAACGATCCTTGAGTTCCACCAGCAGGCGTTCCGCAGTTTTCTTACCGACACCCGGCACCTTGGTCAAGGCCGAGGTGTCCTGGGCCGAAACCGCGCGGACCAACTCGTCCACCTCCAGGCTGGACATCAAGGCCAAGGCAAGTTTGGGCCCCACGCCATTCAGGCGGATCAGCTCGCGGAAGAAGTCGCGGTCGCGCTTGCCGATGAAACCATAGAGTAATTGCGCGTCCTCACGAACCACCAGGTGAGTGTGCAACGTAATCGGCTCGCCGACCGACGGCAGGCGATAGAGGGTGGTCATGGGCACTTCCAGCTCATACCCCAGCCCATTGACGTCCAGAATCAGGTGCGGCGGCTGTTTCTCAGCCAGGGTGCCGCGCAAGCGTCCAATCACGGTTCAGATCCTTAAAGCTTGGGGTCAGATCAAAGCCTGACCGGAAATAACGATTGCGCTGATGCTATCAGAGACGCAGCCGCCCGCCACGACTGCGTGCAGTGCCGAGACCATGGGGCAGCAGACTGGAACGGGTGTGCGCATGGCAAATGGCAATGGCCAGGGCGTCGGAGGCGTCGATTTGCGGTTTGGCGGTGAGCTTGAGCATGTGCATGACCATCATCTGTACTTGCTCTTTATTAGCCGCGCCGGTGCCGACCACGGCCTGCTTAACCTGGGTCGCGGTGTATTCGGCGATCTCCATACCCTCCTCGGCACCGGCGACGATGGCGGCGCCACGGGCCTGGCCGAGCTTCAAGGCTGAGTCGGCATTTTTTGCCATGAACACTTTTTCGATGCCCATCGTCACCGGGCCATAGGTCTGGATGACCTCACGCACGCCGCGATAAACGATCTGCAGGCGCTCGGCCAACTCGCCCGCACCGGTGCGGATACAACCCGAGGCCACATACACGCAGCCACGCGGGGTCTGCTGCACCACGCCAAAACCGGTGATGCGTGAACCGGGGTCGATACCTAGGATTAAAGTCATAACGCCTGCGGGTTGAATAAAACAAATGTTGATACATCAACGTGCCAATGCGGGAGGGGGCTTGCTCTCGATAGCGGGGTGTCAGTTATCCATAAGTCGACTGAACCACCGCTATCGGGAGCAAGCCCCCTCCCACATGGATCTACATCGCCCTTCAGCCTAGCTGTTCGGCGACGGATTCCGGGATGTCCGCGTTGGAATACACGTTCTGTACATCATCCAGGTCTTCAAGCATATCCAGCATCTTCAGCACTTTCTGCGCGCCGTCCAGGTCCAGCTCGGCGCTGGTGGTCGGCAGCATCACGATTTCCGCGTCGGTGCCTTTGAAACCAGCGGCGTCCAAGGCGTTACGCACAGCGTAGAAACTGGCGAACGAGGTGAACACGTCGATGGAGCCATCTTCGTTGGTCACCACATCGTCGGCGTCCGCCTCCATCGCGGCCTCCATCAGCGCATCTTCGTCCGTTCCCGGTGCGAAGCTGATCTGCCCCTTGCGCTCGAACAGGTAGGCCACCGAACCGTCGGTACCGAGGTTACCGCCGCACTTGCTGAATGCGTGGCGCACGGCCGCAGCGGTGCGGTTGCGGTTGTCGGTCATGCACTCGACCATTACCGCCACACCGCCTGGGCCGTAGCCTTCGTAGCTCAGCTCGACCATGTCATCGGTGTCGGCGGCGCCGGCGCCACGGGCCACGGCGCGGTCAATGATGTCACGGCTCATGTTCGCGCCGAGGGCCTTGTCGAGCGCCAGGCGCAAGCGCGGGTTGGAACCCGGATCACCACCGCCCTGACGGGCCGCGACGGTCAGCTCACGAATCCACTTGGTAAAGATCTTGCCCTTCTTGGCATCCTGACGCTCTTTGCGGTGCTTGATGTTCGCCCACTTGGAATGGCCAGCCATAACACAACTCCGAAATTCTGTAGAAACCTTATCAACCCCGCCCCAGGGCGGACTTTTCTTTTTAAAGTGCAGCCCTTGTAACGCAAAGGCGCATCCGAAGATGCGCCTTTTTAGACTGCGTAAACCTCAGTGCGCTTTCACGCAGCGGCCTTACTCAGCCTTCGGCGTCTCACGCAGGCGAATGTGCAGCTCGCGCAGTGCCTTGGCATCCACCACACCCGGCGCCTGGGTCATGACGTCCGCAGCACTCTGGGTTTTCGGGAAGGCAATCACTTCACGGATCGACTGGGCGCCGGTCATCAGCATCACCAGACGGTCCAGGCCGAACGCCAGGCCACCATGGGGCGGCGCGCCGTACTTCAGGGCGTCGAGCAGGAAGCCGAACTTCTCTTCCTGTTCCGCTTCGTTGATGCCCAACAGGCGGAACACCGCTTGCTGCATCTCTTTACGGTGGATACGGATCGAACCGCCGCCCAACTCCGTGCCGTTGAGCACCATGTCGTAGGCACGGGACAGAGCGCCCGCCGGGTTGGCTTCCAGCTCGGCCGGCGAGCACTTCGGCGCGGTGAACGGGTGGTGCAAGGCGCTGAAGCTGCCGTCGTCGTTTTCTTCGAACATCGGGAAGTCAACGACCCACATCGGGGCCCACTCACAGGTCAGCAGGTTCAGGTCATGACCGAGCTTGATACGCAGTGCGCCCAAGGCTTCGCTGACGATCTTGGCCTTGTCGGCCCCGAAGAACACGATGTCGCCGTCGACGGCACCGACGCGATCGAGGATCGCGTTCAGGTTCTCCAGCGGAATGTTTTTCACGATCGGCGATTGCAGGCCATCAACACCGTTGGCGCGCTCGTTGACCTTGATGTAAGCAAGGCCCTTGGCACCGTAGATGCCGACGAACTTGGTGTAGTCGTCGATCTGCTTGCGCGGCATGCTCGCGCCGCCAGGCACGCGCAGGGCGGCAATACGGCATTTTGGATCGTTGGCCGGGCCACTGAACACCTTGAAATCAACTTCTTTGAGTTGATCGGCCACGTCCACCAGTTCCAGCGGGTTACGCAGGTCTGGCTTGTCGGAACCGTAGCGGCGCATGGCTTCTTCGAAGGTCATGTGCGGGAACTCGCCGAACTCCAGGCCCAGCACTTCCTTGAACAGGTTGCGGATCATTTGTTCGGTCAGGCCCATGATCTCTTTTTCATCGAGGAAGCTGGTCTCGATGTCGATCTGGGTGAATTCCGGCTGACGGTCGGCGCGCAGGTCTTCGTCGCGGAAGCATTTGGCGATCTGGTAGTAACGGTCGAAGCCGGCCACCATCAGCAGTTGCTTGAACAACTGCGGCGATTGCGGCAGGGCGAAGAACGAGCCCGCGTGGGTACGGCTAGGCACCAGGTAGTCACGTGCGCCTTCCGGCGTGGCACGGGTCAGGATCGGTGTTTCAACGTCGAGGAAGCCGTTCTCGTCGAGGAAGCGACGGATGCTGGTGGTCATGCGCGAACGCAGGCGCAGCTTCTCGGCCATTTCCGGGCGACGCAGGTCCAGGAAGCGGTAGCGCAGGCGGGTTTCTTCGCCCACGTCGGAGTATTCGTTGAGTGGGAACGGCGGGGTTTCCGCCTCGTTCAACACTTCCAGCTCATAGCCCAGCACTTCAATACCGCCGGACGCCATGTTCTTGTTCACGGCACCAGCCGGACGCAGGCGCACCTTGCCGGTGATCTTCACAACGTATTCGCTGCGCACACGGTCGGCGGCGGCGAAGCTCTCGGCGCGGTCCGGGTCGAACACCACCTGGGCCAGACCATCACGATCACGGATATCGAGGAAGATCACCCCGCCGTGGTCGCGACGACGGTGAACCCATCCGCAAAGGGTGATTTCCTGACCTTCCAGGGTCTCGTTCAGTTGGCCGCAATAGTGGCTGCGCATCATGGTAGTGGTTTCACTTCTCGTAATTCGAAATTCGGTGGAGGCCCGCCTCGTCACCGTACATTAAAGCAGGGGACGGATAATGCAGGAGCCTGCGCGTAGAGTTCAACTCAGTCTGCTTTGTCGCCGCCCGCCAGGTTCTTCTTCGAACCGGTCTTGAAGTCGGTTTCGTACCAGCCGCTGCCACTCAGGCGAAAGCCCGGCATCGACAACATCTTCTTCAGCTCAGGCGCCTGGCAGGCAGGGCAATCGACCAGCGGTGCTGCGCTGATCTTTTGAATGGCTTCCAACTGATGACCACAGGAAGCACATTGATAGTCGTACATGGGCATGGAGATGTCTCGGCGATCAGATCGTTACGGCGCCACGCCTGCTCACTGCTCCATGGAGCACGAAGAAAGCCGGCATGCGCGGCAAAGCGCGGGATTATATCTGGTAAATCGGCACAGCGCAGCCGCCTTTCTGCCCGAAGCCCGGCCCGCCTTGACAGTGGGCCGGCTTCGCTACCGCCAGGCTAATCGGGGGGCATGATGGCAACGCGGCCTTTCAACAGGTGAACCACGCATACCACCCTGACCAGCCCGCTGAAGTTTTTCACCCCCCCATACCGCAAGTGCACTTCCCGATCGACATAGGACAACAATGCACTGACCGAGCAGGCATTGATCCTGGCTATTTCCGTGAGGATATTCCAATAGATCTGTTCAAGCCGCAGGCAGGTGGAAAACCCATTGAGCCTCACCGACCGCGACAGCGGCTTGGCCAGCCCCATGTCGAACCCCTTGGCGAAGGGGTCGACCTTTATCTTGTGAAAACCGCAGGTCTCCATCACTCCCTTACCCATTCCGCGTGACATACACCTGACACTCCATTGCCAAACAGCAGCCCATGGGCTTTTCCCATTGGGCAGTGGGCCTATAAAACAGCAGGACGCGAGGAGCAGCCAGAAGACACGGCGTTGATAATCGTAGGACAACGCCAGGAAGTGCACGGAAACAAGCGGGCAGCGCCAGGAAGGCGCCACCCGGGAATTAACCCTTACTGGTTTTCAAGCAGGGAGCGCAACATCCATGCGGTTTTCTCGTGGACCTGCATGCGCTGGGTCAACAAGTCCGCCGTCGGCTCGTCGCTGACCTTGTCGAGCAATGGGAAGATCCCCCGCGCGGTGCGCGTTACCGCTTCCTGGCCGGCGACCAGTTGCTTGATCATCTCTTCGGCGCTCGGCACACCCTCCTCCTCCTTGATGGAAGAAAGACGGGCGTATATCGAATAAGCACCCGGTGCCGGGAACCCCAGGGCACGGATGCGCTCGGCAATGGAGTCCACCGCCAGCGCCAGTTCGTTGTACTGCTCTTCAAACATCAAGTGCAGCGTACGGAACATGGGGCCGGTGACGTTCCAATGGAAATTGTGGGTTTTCAGATACAACACATAGGTATCGGACAGCAGCCGTGAAAGTCCGTCGACGATGGATTTACGATCGTCTTCACTGATACCAATATCGATTGCCATGTTTTTCCCCTTCAATTGACGAGCATTCATTGATCAGGTGCAGGACCACTCTAGCAAGAGTGCCGGCGGCGTGCAGCCCGCCCTCCCGAGGTGGAGTGCGGCAAATCGTCCCTGTGCGGCTTGTCGGCCCGCGACCGGCAAGCCTTCAGGGAGTAGGAAAATGCCGAAAATGCCGCTCAAAAAACCCGCACCTGTCTAGGACAAGTGTTTGACGCAGAAATGCCCAAGCAGCCGCAACACCCCGAAATGCTTGATTTGAGTAGGCACAGCCTTTGCTGTTAAATAGGTGACGTGGGGCGGCCGTTCATTTCTGCGGCACATCCCATAGGCTGATACCCGCGCACGTGCTCAACGCCTCCCATTGTTCAGAAGCGAACCGTGCCGGTCAGCTCTTCCTTAGTGTTCCGTCTTAACGTGAGTTAATCAAAATGTTGAAAATCGTCCACCTGCTAACGGGCGTTGCAGCGTTGCTGCTGTCGTTTATCCCGAGCCTGCAGCCTGAAAGCCTGCCCTATCTGGAACAACACGATGCCCTGTACCTGGCCTTGTTCGGCCTTCTCAACCTGGCGCTCGCACCGGTAATTCCTTACTGGAACAAAGGCACGCGTCATCAACTGCAAAACCTGGTCAGCGCGCTGCTGGTACTGACCGTTGTCGTTCAAACCCTCACCCTCCTGGCACCGATGCCTGAAGTGGGCGGCCATCCGGCCATCCTGCTCAGCCTGGTGATCGCTGTGGTCGCCATCGTTCTTCACCTGGCCATCAGCTTCTACCGCTCGTCCCCTGCGGCCGCGTCGCAAAACTACGACATGACCAACCGGGATACCGGTACCGTCAAGTGGTTCAACACGTCCAAAGGCTTCGGCTTTATTTCCCGCGATTCGGGCGACGATATTTTCGTCCACTTCCGGGCTATCCGTGGCGAAGGCCATCGCGTCCTGGTCGAAGGCCAGCGCGTGGAGTTCTCTGTCATGAACCGTGACAAAGGCCTGCAAGCCGAAGATGTCATCGCTGCACTGCCGCGTCGCTGACCCCAGCCGGCGCAGCAAAAAAAACCGCGATCCAGCCAAGCTGGATCGCGGTTTTTTTATTCGCGCCGATTGATCAATAGTGCGGCGGCGGCGCTTCTTCTTCGGTCGTCTCGAACTGGCCACCCATTTCTTCCTGGCGCTTGAGCAGCGCGGTCATCTGCAGTTGCAGGCGCTCGACGGCCCGCTGCTGGGTAACCAGAATGTCATTGAGGGTTTCGATGGTGTCGTCCTGGAAGGCCAGGCGGCTTTCCAGGTCAGTGACGCGGTCTTGCAGGTCCATGGTTCAATCCTGGGTAAAAATGAAGCTGGCAGGCAATAGCTCGCGCAATCGACTACGGATAGCCGCCACTTGCTCTTCAGTGTAAGGCTGCGCCGGATGCTTGCCCCAGACCGGTGCAGGCCAGGCGGCGTCATCGCGTTTACGCACGATCACATGCACGTGCAACTGGCTGACCACATTGCCCAATGCACCAATGTTCATCTTATCGGCCGCCAGCCCTTCATTGAGCAACTGCGCCAAGGCGGTGGTTTCCTGCCACAGGGTTTGCTGATCGGCAACATCCAGTTGAAACACTTCACTGATACCTTCAATACGCGGAACCAGGATGAACCAGGGGTAATGGGCGTCGTTGGACAGCAGCAGGCGGCAAAGCGGGAAATCCCCTATGACCTTCGTGTCTTGTTGCAGGCGTTGATCCAAGGCGAACACGTGAGTACTCCGTTGCGCAGGTCGATTTCAGGCGCCCAGCATACCTTCGATTGCACGCGGCTTCACGGCGAATGCGCAGGGCCTTGAGTCAACCGACGAAAATTCATGCCCTGTTTCGATGCAGGCCAATAGTTGAGCTACGCTGATCCTGGTCGCCAGCAGTTGCACCAAAATGACCCACTTGTGCCTCAAAGAGATCCGCCGATTACCCACCAAGGAGTGTGAACCGGTAACGTTTTGCTCTGGCACAGGATTCATGGACCACCAAAGGGGTAAACGGCACGTGCGTCAAGCCCAAACCAAACGGCGTAAAAAGCCCGTGCTTATGCGGTTTTTACAGGGCCGTAATGTTTTTCACGAAAAAATGACATTCGGTTACCCCTTTGTGCACGCTTGTTGCATTCACACCCACATCGTCGGCAACGACACTCGCCTGGAAGCCGGTGTTTCGCGATAAAAAACAGCAGCGTTTCAATGCACGCCAAGGATGAGTTCAAACTTCGAAGGGTAGTTTGAAAGAGTATTGAAGTTGTCAGCCCAGTTACACTCGGGCTGTGAATTTGCGACATGGAGCTAGCGATTTACGACAGCCTCGTAAAGAAGCTGAAAGGATAGATGGGTAAGTATCGTCAATAACGTCTGCGTGATATAACTTTGCGCCGACACAAAAAAGAAAGAGCCGCCCAGATAAAAATACAGGTGGGACGGCAGTACTCTTCCTAAAACCAAAGGAGCAAATCACGATGCGCGTGATGAAGTGGAGCATGATCGCCCTGGCTGTTTCAGCAGGCACCTCGCAGTTCGCAATGGCGTCCGCCCAGGACGACTCCAAGGGCTTTATCGAGGACAGTACAGCCAGCATTCTGACTCGTACTCTGTACTTCAGCCGTGACTTCCGTAACAACGCGCCAGGCACCCAGAGCCGCCGCGAAGAAACGGGTCTTGGCTTCCACGGTCTGTTCAGCTCGGGCTACACCCAAGGCACCATCGGGGTCGGTGTCGATGCCATCGGCTTGCTGGGCCTCAAACTCGACAGCGGCAAGGGCCGCGCCGGTACCGGCCTGTTCCCTAACGGCTCCGACGGCCGTGCGCAGGACGACTATTCCAAGGGTGGCGCCGCCATCAAGTTCCGTATTTCCGATACGGTCCTGAAAGTGGGCGACCAATACACCACCGCTCCGGTATTCGCATCCGACGACAGCCGCCTGCTGCCAGAGCTGCCGCAAGGTATCTCGATCACCAGCAACGAGATCAAGGGCCTGAAACTGGAAGCCGGTCACTTCACCTCGATCGTTGCCCAGGACCACACCTACAAGGACAGTATCGCCAGCTCCGAGCCAGGCACCGGTACCGGCCTGCGCGATGCCAACTTCGTCGGCGGCGTGTACTCCTGGACGCCTGAGTTCACCACCAGCCTCTACTACTCGAAAGTAGAAGACTACTGGAAGAAGCTCTACGCCAACGTGAACTGGACTCACGCGCTCGACAAAGATCAGTCGGTAGCCGTTGACTTCAACATCTACAGCACCAAAAGCGACGGTGCCGGCCTGCAACGCGCAGAAAAAGACGGCACCACCAAGCTGGATAACCGTGCCTACAGCTTGCAAGGCGCGTACACCTACCAGGCTCACACATTCACCTTGGCCTACCAGAAGGTCAGCGGTGACGGTGACTACGGCTATGGCGTAGACGGTGGCGGCACGATTTTCCTGGCCAACTCCGTCGCCCGCTCCGACTTCAACGCTGAAGACGAGAAATCCTGGCAAGCTCGCTATGACCTGAACATGGCCACCTTCGGCGTGCCAGGCCTGAGCTTCATGACTCGTTACGTCAGCGGTAGCGGCGCCAACACCGGCACCACGTCGAACGGTAAAGAGTGGGAACGCGACATCGAAGCCAAATACGTGATCCAGAGCGGCCCGGCCAAAGACCTGAGCCTGCGCGTACGTCAAGCGACCTATCGTTCGTCTGACGGCGTGTACTACGGTTCGGCGTCCATCGACGAACTGCGTCTGATCGCGCAATACCCGCTGAACATCTTGTAATTAGCCGCTTGATTACAATGATGACCTAAGGCATCCGCCTTAACTAAAAAGCCGCTCCCCTGTTCACAAGGGAGCGGCTTTTTTATTGCAGTTATATTTCACTGGAAAAATAGCAAGCTAACTAACCAGATAAAAAACCGCACACCTGACCTGACCGTTCAGCCAAGTTTTGCAGCATCACACTTAGTTACTTCGTAGCACTTTCCTGCATTACACGAATAACCCGCTGCGGAAACGGAATATCAATACCTGCCGCTTTCAAACGATCACGCGCCAGTTCATTGAGCATGAACATCACATCCCAATAATCCGCCGTCTTGGTCCAGCAGCGCAGCGAAACGGTGATAGAACTGTCGCCCAAGGTCGACACCACGGCTACAGCCGCTGGGTCGGCCAATACGCGAGGGTCCTTGGCCAGTTCCAGCAGCACTTCACGGGCTTTCTGCAGATCAGCGTCATAGTCCACACCCACATCAAACACCACCTTGCGGGTTGGCTGACGGTTGGTGTTGGTGATGATGCCGTTGGACAGGCTGCCATTCGGGATGATCACCGTCTTGTTGTCGCCGGTGCGCAACACGGTGTGGAAGATCTGGATACTGTCGACGGTACCCGAGGTGCCCTGGGCTTCGATCCAGTCACCAATGCGGAACGGGCGGAACAACAGAATCAGCACGCCACCGGCAAAGTTCGCCAGGCTGCCTTGCAATGCCAAGCCAATGGCCAGGGTCGCGGCACCAATCGCCGCCACGAACGAGGTGGTTGCCACGCCGATCATCGAGGCCACGTTGACCACCAGCATGACCTTGAGCGCGATGTTCGCAAGGCTGGTGATGAAATGCTGCAGCGCCAGGTCCGCATTGCGCAGCGCCAGCAAACGCCCGACCCGATGGGTCAAGACGTTGATCAGCCACCAGCCGATGGCCAGGGTGACCACCGCCAGTAAAAACCGGCTGCCGTATTCCATGATCATCGGGACCCACGACTGCGAGGTCTTGATCAACTGATCCACTTCTGCGTTTAAATCCATGTAGCTTCTCCTGTTGGGCGGTGTGCGGCTTTATCAACTGCCTGAAAACGCAAATGAGCCCCTTGGGGCTCAATGGCAGGCGCAGGTTCCGGGGCGTGGGACGTCAAAAACGCCGACGGGTTCCCCGCAAAGCCATCAGTCGCGGAAGTTATTGAACTGCAGCGGCATGTCGAAGGACTTGGCGCGCAGCGCTGCGATCGCTTCTTGCAGGTCATCACGTTTCTTGCCCGTGACCCGCACCTGCTCACCCTGGATGGCAGCCTGCACTTTGAGCTTGGCATCCTTGATGTGGGCGACGATTTTCTTGGCCAGCTCTTTGTCGATGCCTTCCTTGAGCACGGCTTCCTGCTTCATCAGCTTGCCCGAAGCGTAGGCATCCTTGATTTCAAGGCATTGCGCGTCGATCTTGCGTTTAACCAAGGACAGCTTGAGGATCTCGATCATCGCTTCCAGCTGGAAATCGGCTTCAGCGGTCAGGTTGACGGTCAGTTCCTTTTCCTTGAATTCGAAGCTGCCCTTGCCTTTCAAGTCATAGCGACGGTCCAGCTCCTTGACGGCGTTCTCGACGGCGTTGGTGACTTCGTGTTTGTCCAGTTCGGATACCACGTCGAACGAAGGCATGTCATTTCTCCAATATAAGGGGCGGGCTCAGTAGAGATGGAGCGCGCCCGAGCTAAAATGCCGGGGCATTATAGCGGTTCTTTCGCCGCGTTCACTGCGAGCAGCCCTACGGAGTAAAAACTGATGTCGACCACCTGGCACATTCTCGGCGCCGGCAGCCTGGGCACCCTCTGGGCTGCGCGCCTGGCACGCGCTGGCCTGCCCGTACGGCTGATCCTGCGTGATGATGCACGCCTGGCCAGCTATCGGGCGGGCCCGGGGTTGACGCTGGTCGAACAAGGCATAGCGCACACCTATCCGGTAATCGGCGAAACGCCTGACAGCCCGGAACCGATTCATCGCCTGCTGGTGGCGTGCAAAGCCTACGACGCGCAAAGCGCAGTAGCCCAGTTGCAACATCGATTGGTACCGGACGCCGAACTGGTCCTGCTGCAAAACGGCCTCGGCAGCCAGGACGCCGTCGCCGCCCAACTGCCCCAGGCCCGCTGCATCTTTGCCTCCAGCACCGAAGGCGCATTCCGCGACGGCGACTGGCGCGTGGTATTTGCCGGCCATGGCTACACGTGGCTGGGCGATGCCGCCCACCCCACGCCACCGCTATGGCTGGATGACCTGCACGCCGCGGGCATCCCCCACGAGTGGAGCACCGCGATTCTCACACGCCTCTGGCGCAAGCTGGCCCTCAACTGTGCGATCAACCCTTTGACCGTGCTGTACCAGTGCCGCAACGGTGGCCTGCAAAGCCATCAATGTGAAGTGGCGACCCTGTGCGCCGAGCTGACCGAGTTACTCGAATGCAGCGGCCAGCCTGCCGCTGCCGAGCATTTGCACAGTGAAGTGGAACGGGTGATCCAGGCCACCGCCGCCAACTACTCGTCCATGTATCAGGATGTGGCCAACCGCCGCCGTACCGAAATCAGCTACCTGCTGGGCTACGCCTGCGAAGCCGCTGCCCGCCATCAATTGGCCCTGCCGCACCTGCAACAGGTACAGGCGCGCCTGGTCGAGCACTTGCGTGCACACGGATTGGCCAGCGACTGAGGCACGCGCTACCCTGCCTACCTGTCTATCACCTGGGAAAACCCTGATGCCATTGCGCCAGCGTCTTGAAAATCTACCGGTAGGGCAGAAACTGCTGGCCGCCTTGCTGGTGTTGTTGACCACCGTATTGTTGGTGGCCAACCTGACGTTCATCAGCGCGGCTTACTGGATCTCCCAGGAAAGCATGGCGCCCCAGGCGCTACAGGCTATCGGGCGGTTGGTGTCCAACCCGTCACTGGCCGCTGAAGCCCTCGAATCGTCCACCAAGGCCGAAGCCCTGCTCAATGAACTGACCAGCTATTCACCGCTGCGCGCCGCCGCACTGTATGACGGCGAAGGCACTCGCCTGGCGCAGATGCAGCACGCCAATCGCCTGCACCTGCCGGATAATTACCGGCATATCGAGGCTTGGCGCCTCACTGAGTTTCGCAGCAACCAGGTCATCACCCTGCCCCGTCCCGGCCAGCCTCCCGGGCATCTGCTGCTGGTGGCCAGCAGCGAACTGCCGATGGCCTTTTATACCGGCACGCTGACGGCCAGCCTGGGCATCCTGATTTTCAGCGTGCTGCTGTGGCTGGTCATTGCCCGACAGATCAAGCGCCTGATCACTCGCCCCATCCACGAACTGGAAGAGCTGTCGCGTCAGGTGACTCGCGAAGAGAACTATTCCTTGCGCGCCGGGCGCGGCAACCATGACGAGATCGGCAGCCTGGCGGAAGCCTTCAACACGATGCTGTCGCGCATCGAAGCCCGCGAGCAGCAGCTCAAACGCGCCCGTGATGACTCCCAAGCCGCTTACGACCAAGCCCAGGGCCTGGCCGAGGAAACCCGTCATACCAACCGCAAACTCGAGCTGGAAGTACAGGTTCGCAGCAAGATCGAGAAAAAACTCACCGGCTTCCAGAACTACCTGAACAGCATCATCGACTCGATGCCGTCGGCGCTGATCGCCTTGGACGAACAGCTCTACGTCACCCAGTGGAACCAGGAAGCCAGCGCCCTTTCCGGGACACGCCTGGATGAAGCGCTGAATCAACCGATCTTTCTCGCCTTCCAGCCGCTCAAACCCTACCTGAGGCAACTCAAGGCCGCGGTCGAGCAGCACAGCGTGGAACGCATCGAGCGCGTCACCTGGGTCAAGGATGACGAGCCCAAGCATTACGCCCTGACGTTTTACCCGTTGATGGGCGGTGCCGGGCGCGGCGTGGTAATCCGGATCGACGACATCACCCAGCGCCTGTCGCTGGAGGAAATGATGGTCCAGTCGGAAAAAATGCTCTCCGTCGGCGGGCTTGCCGCAGGCATGGCCCATGAGATCAACAACCCGCTGGGAGCCATCCTGCACAATGTCCAGAACATTCGCCGCCGCCTGTCTCCCGACCTGCCCAAGAACCTGGAACACGCCGAACAGGCAGGCATCGAGCTGGACACCGTCAACCGCTACCTGCAAAGCCGCGAAGTGCCGCAGTTGCTCGACGGCATCCAACAAGCCGGCGCTCGGGCTGCGAAGATCGTCACCCACATGCTCAGTTTCAGCCGCCGTAGCAATCGGCAAATGGCGCCCTGCGATCTGCCGGCGCTGATCGACCAGGCAGTGGAAATCGCCGGTAACGACTTTGACCTGACCATCGGCTTCGACTTCAAGGGCCAGGCGATCATCCGCCAATTCGATCCACTGTTAGGCCCGGTACCGGGCACCGCCAACGAGCTGGAACAGGTGTTGCTCAACTTGCTGAAAAACGCCGCCCAGGCCATTCACCTGCGTGAAGACGACAGCGAGCCGGGGCGCATTATCTTGCGCACCCGCCTCAACCCGCCGTGGGCCGAAATCCAGGTGGAAGACAATGGCATCGGCATGAGCGAAAGCGTGCGCAAGCGCACCTTCGAACCGTTCTTCACCACCAAGGAAATCGGCCAGGGCACCGGGCTCGGGCTGTCGGTCTCGTACTTCATCATCACCAACAACCACAAGGGCCAGATGGAAGTACAGTCGACCCTCGGCCAAGGTACCTGCTTCACGCTGCGCCTGCCCTTGGCTGGCAGCCAATTACCTTACGAACTCACCCAACCGGAGCAATGACCATGGGCTTTCGCTTGTCGAAGATCTACACCCGTACCGGCGACCAAGGCGAGACCGGCCTCGGCGACGGCCGTCGCGTGCCCAAGGACCATCCGCGGGTGGAGGCTATTGGCGAGGTCGACACTTTGAACAGTCAATTGGGCCTGCTGCTGGCCAATCTTGAGGAACAGAGCGGCAAGCACCCTGAACTCAAGGATGTGATCGAGGTGCTGACGCCTTGTCAGCATCGGTTGTTCGACCTGGGCGGTGAACTGGCAATGCCGGTGTACAAAGCCTTGAATGCAGCGGAAGTGGATCGGCTGGAAGCGGCGATTGACCGCTGGAATGAAGAAGTCGGGCCGCTGGAGAACTTCATCCTGCCGGGTGGTTCGGCGCTGATCGCGCAAGCTCATGTATGCCGCAGCCTGGCGCGCAGTGCAGAACGGCGCTGTCAGCAGTTGAATGCGCTTGAGCCGCTGGAGGGCGTGGGGCTTGCGTATATCAATCGGTTATCGGATCTGTTGTTTGTGGCGGCGCGAGTGATTGCCAGGCGCCAGGGTGTTGCGGAGGTTTTGTGGCAGGCGGCGGCTAAACCACACTGAGGGTTGTGTAGTGACTGATCGGGCCCTATCGGGAGCAAGCCCCCTCCCACAGTTGAACAAGTTGCCCTTGTGGGAGGGAGCTTGCTCCCGATGAGGCCATCAATGGCTGATCAGACTTCCGGCCAGAACGCCCGGATCCCTGCCACACCCTGAGCCCCGGCTTCCCAGGCCTGCTCTCGCTCGGCGGGCCCAAGCCCACCCAACAGAAACACCGGCTTGCTGAACCCACTGATCAACTGCGCCGCCTGCTCCCAGCCCAACGGCTGTGCATCTGGATGGGTCAGGGTCGGCTGCACCGGCGACAGCGTGACGAAATCCACATCCATCATTTGCGCCAGAGCCAGTTCTTCGGCGTTGTGGCACGAGGCCGCCAGCCAGCGGTCCTTCGGCAACGGTCGCCCCTTACTCGCGTATTTACGCAGTTGCGCCGAAGTCATGTGCCAACCGGCCGAAGGAAAGTCCCCCAGCCACTCGAACGGCCCCTTGAGCATCAACTGGGCCTTGCCGGCACACAGGCCAACCGCATCCACCGCCAGGTCACGATACTTGGGGTCGTAACCGTTGGGCGCACGCAGTTGAACCAGCTTGATACCACCGGCAATGGCTTTCTGAAGGCCGCGCAGCAGCGTGGGAGTTTCCAGCTCACCCGGGGTGATCAGGTACTCGGCAGGCAAGCGCGCAGCGGCAACGATCGGTGCATTGGCCGCCGGGAACTCATAGTTGATCAAGTCCCGAGGCGCTACCCATTCCAGCGGTTGCCCTTCGGCACCATGAGGCTCGCCGGTAAACGCCGAGACCTCCCAGACATCCAGTAACACCTGCTTGTCCGGGTAGTCGTGTTGCACCTTGATCAGCGGCCGGGCCGTGGTGACCCGGATGCCCAGCTCTTCGTGCAGCTCGCGCGACAAGGCGGTTGCCACCGACTCATCGGCCTCCACCTTGCCCCCAGGAAACTCCCAGAGGCCGCCCTGATGCTGGGTATCGGCACGGCGCGCCAGCAGAATCCTGCCGTCGGCACCGCGGATCACCGCTGCTGCTACATGCACTCGTTTCACCGCGTTTATCCTCTTGGCTATCAGGTACGGTATTCCGCGTTGATCTTCACGTACTCGTGGGACAGGTCGGTGGTCCAGATGGTTTCGCTGCACTCGCCGCGACCCAACTCGATACGGATGGTGATTTCTTCCTGCTGCATCACCGCCGAGCCCTGGGCTTCGGTGTAAGTTTCAGCACGGGCACCGCGGCTGGCAATGCACACATCGCCCAGGAACACGTCGATCTTGCTCACGTCCAGGTCCGGCACACCGGCACGGCCAACGGCCGCCAGGATGCGCCCCCAGTTCGGGTCAGAGGCGAACAGTGCGGTTTTGATCAGTGGCGAGTGGGCCACGGTATAGCCCACATCCAGGCATTCCTGGTGGTTGCCGCCGCCGTTGACTTCAACGGTGACGAACTTGGTAGCGCCCTCGCCGTCGCGCACGATGGCCTGGGCCACGTCCATGCACACTTCAAACACCGCCTTTTTCAGCGCGTCGAACAAAGGGCCTTCGGTGGTGGTGATTTCCGGCAGGTTGGCCTTGCCGGTTGCGATCAACATGCAGCAATCGTTGGTGGAGGTGTCACCGTCGATGGTGATGCGGTTGAACGACTTGTTGGCGCCGTCCAGCATCAGCTTGTGCAGCACCTCGCGGGAAACCTTGGCATCGGTGGCGATGTAGCCGAGCATGGTCGCCATGTTCGGACGGATCATGCCGGCGCCCTTGCTGATACCGGTCACCGTGACAGTCACGCCTTCGTGCACGAACTGACGGCTCGCGCCCTTGGGCAGAGTGTCAGTGGTCATGATGCCGGTGGCGGCGGCAGCCCAGTTATCCACAGACAGGTCGTCCAGGGCGGCTTGCAAGGCGCCTTCGATTTTTTCCACCGGCAGTGGCTCACCGATCACGCCGGTGGAGTACGGCAGCACTTGGCTGGCGTCTACGCCTGCCAATTGGGCCAGCTTGGCGCACGTGCGCGCAGCGGCAACCAGGCCAGGCTCGCCGGTACCGGCGTTGGCATTGCCGGTGTTGGTCAGCAGGTAACGAATCGAACCGGCAACGCGCTGCTTGGCCAGGATCACCGGTGCCGCGCAGAACGCGTTGAGGGTGAACACGCCCGCCACGGTCGAGCCTTCGGCACAGCGCATCACCACCACATCCTTGCGCCCCGGACGCTTGATGCCGGCCGAAGCGATACCGAGTTCGAAACCGGCAACCGGGTGCAATGTGGGCAAAGGACCAAGACCAACAGCCATGAATGCGCTCCTCAAAAATAGGGGGTGTCTGTGCCGTCGTAAGCGACGGTGAAATTAATGGCAAAACGCCGCGACGGCAAAAGCCGGTCGCGGCGCGGAGTATTGCAGCGTCGGGCGAAAATCTTATTCGATCTGGCCGTGGCAGTGTTTGAATTTCTTGCCCGAACCGCAGTAGCACAGTTCGTTGCGGCCCAGCTTCTGATCGTTGCGAACCGGCGTTTGAGCCAGCGCCACATCCACCTCTTCGCCCAAGACTTCAGGCGCTTCCAGGCCCGGTGCCTCGTCATGCTGGAACTGCATGCGGGCGGCCAGCGCTTCGGCTTCCTGACGCAGGCGAGCTTCTTCCTCGGCCGGATCTTCGCGACGCACCTGAACATGGGACAGCACGCGAATCGAATCGCGCTTGATCGAGTCCAGCAGTTCGGAGAACAGCGTGAACGACTCGCGCTTGTACTCCTGCTTCGGGTTCTTCTGGGCGTAGCCACGCAAGTGGATGCCGTGACGCAGGTGATCCATGGTCGACAGGTGGTCTTTCCACAGGTCGTCCAGCACGCGCAGTACGATTTGTTTTTCGAAGGTGCGCAGTGCTTCGGCACTCGCCTGCTCTTCTTTTTCGTTGTACGCGGCCAGCAGCTCGGTCATCAGCTTCTCGCGCAGCGTCTCTTCGTACAGGTGATCGTCTTCGTCCAGCCACTGCTGAACCGGCAGGTCAACACCGAAGTCGCTCTTCAAGGCCGCTTCCAGGCCGGCGACATCCCACTGCTCAGGCAGGGACTGTGGCGGGATATGGGCGCTGACGGTGGCGTTGAGCACGTCCTGACGGAAATCGGCGATGGTCTCGCCAATGTTGTCGGCGGCCAGCAACGTGTTACGCATGTGATAGATCACTTTACGCTGTTCGTTGTTGACATCGTCGAACTCGAGCAGTTGCTTACGAATGTCGAAGTTGCGGCCTTCGACCTTGCGCTGCGCCTTCTCGATGGCGTTGGTCACCATGCGGTGCTCGATCGCCTCGCCGGACTGCATCCCCAGGGCTTTCATGAAGTTCTTCACCCGGTCCGAGGCGAAGATACGCATCAGGCTATCTTCCAGGGACAGGTAGAAACGGCTGGAACCGGCGTCACCCTGGCGACCGGCACGGCCACGCAGCTGGTTGTCGATACGACGCGATTCATGACGCTCGGACGCAATCACCTGCAAGCCACCGGACTCCAGCACGGCCTGGTGGCGTTTCTGCCAGTCGGCCTTGATCTGGGCGATCTGCTCGGGGCTCGGGTTTTCCAGTGCCGCGACTTCCACTTCCCAGTTACCGCCCAACAGGATGTCGGTACCACGACCGGCCATGTTGGTGGCAATGGTCAGCGCGCCTGGGCGACCGGCCTGGGCGATGATCTCGGCTTCTTTTTCGTGGAACTTGGCGTTGAGGACCTTGTGCTCGATACCTTCCTTGTTGAGCAGGTTGGACACGTGCTCGGAAGTCTCGATGGTAGCGGTACCCACCAGGATCGGGCGGCCTTTGGCCATGCCGTCCTTGATATCGTTGATGATTGCCGCGTATTTCTCTTCGGCAGTCAGGAATACCAGGTCGTTGAAATCCTTACGCGCCAGCGGCTTGTTTGGCGGAATCACCATCACGGCCAGGTTGTAGATCTGGTGGAATTCGAACGCTTCGGTGTCGGCCGTACCGGTCATGCCGGACAGCTTGTTGTACAGACGGAAGTAGTTCTGGAAGGTCGTCGACGCCAACGTCTGGCTTTCAGCCTGGATGTTGAGGTTTTCCTTGGCTTCGATGGCCTGGTGCAGGCCTTCGGACAGACGGCGACCCGGCATGGTACGCCCGGTGTGTTCGTCGACCAGCACGACCTGGCCGTCCTGCACGATGTATTCAACATTGCGATGGAACAGCTTGTGGGCACGCAGGCCGGCGTAAACGTGGGTCAACAGGCCCAGGTTGTGTGCCGAGTACAGGCTTTCGCCCTCGGCCAGCTCCCCGATCTGGGTCAGCATTTCTTCGACGAACTGGTGACCGGCTTCGTTGAGTTCGACCTGACGGGTCTTCTCGTCGATCGTGAAGTGACCTTCTTTGGTCACGACGCCTTCCACTTCTTCGATGTGCTGGGTCAGACGCGGAATCAGTTTGTTGATTTCGGTGTACAGGCGCGAGCTGTCTTCGGCCTGGCCGGAGATGATCAGCGGAGTACGGGCTTCGTCGATCAGGATGGAGTCGACTTCGTCGATCACGGCAAAGTTGAGTTCACGCTGGAATTTTTCTTCCATGCTGAACGCCATGTTGTCGCGCAGATAGTCGAAACCGAATTCGTTGTTGGTACCGTAGGTGATGTCGGCAGCGTAGGCGGCACGCTTCTCTTCCGGCGGCTGGAACGGCGTTACCACGCCGACGGTCAGGCCGAGGAATTCATAGAGCGGGCGCATCCAGTTGGCGTCCCGGCGAGCCAGGTAGTCGTTCACCGTCACCACGTGCACGCCCTTGCCGGACAGTGCGTTGAGGTAAACGCCCAGGGTTGCCACCAGGGTCTTGCCTTCACCGGTACGCATTTCGGCAATCATGCCTTCATGCAAGGTCATGCCGCCGATCAACTGAACGTCGAAGTGGCGCATGCCCATGACACGCTTACCGGCTTCACGGGCGACCGCAAAGGCTTCGGGAAGCAGTTTGTCGAGGGTTTCACCTTTGGCTATGCGGGCCTTGAACTCTTGGGTCTTGGCGCGCAATTGGTCGTCCGAAAGGGCAACCATCTGCTCTTCGAGGGCATTGACCAGTTGCACCGTCTTGAGCATGCGTTTGACTTCGCGCTCATTCTTGCTTCCAAAAAGTTTCTTTAACAAAGGCGCAAACATATCGGCAGGTTCTTCCACACATAGGGATGGAGGGCGCACCGTGAGTGGCCCGAGCAGCCCTCACGGCCGCATGCGAACGCGCATTCTACCCGGAATCGTGGGTGAGGAAAGTGGCGTTATTGCACGAGGCAGGCATGGCACTGTGAGAGGCCCTTTTTAAAATAAGGGCTTTTACTGGAACTTCAACCCATGGAAGGCAGAAGTTACCGATTGATTTTACGGGAAAACTACGCGGACGCATGGCCAGGGGGCTTACGGGCGCTTTCTGTTAAGATGACCACTCTGTTACTTCAGGTGTCTATATATGGCGTTACGCCATCAACCAGCCCGCGCGCCCGGCGCGTTGCTTCGCGAAGCCAAGCCGTTGAAAGCCATCTTTGGCCATGCACAACGCCTGGGCCTGCTGCAACGCCTGCTCGAAAGCCAGTTGCAACCGGCCGCGCGTGAACATTGTCATGTAGCGTCGTGGCGGGAAGGCCATTTGCTGCTGATTGTCACCGATGGCCATTGGGCCACCCGGTTGCGCTATCAACAAAAACGCCTGCAACGACAACTGATGGCCTTTGACGAGTTTGCCGGCCTGACGCGCATCCAGTTCAAAGTGCAGCCCCCAGCCGTGCAGCCACGCGCAGTGGGGCATACGGTGGACCTCTCGGAAAATGCGGCCGAAACCATTCAGGCTACGGCCGATGAGATCAGTGATCCGGGCCTGCGCGCGGCGCTGGAGCGGCTGGCCGCCCACGCCAGGCGCAAACCCTGACCGCTATTTGCGCTTGCCGCCGCCCAACAGCGACCCCAACAACCCACGCACCAACTGGCGGCCCATCTGATTGGCGGCCTGCTGCATCGCTGATTTCAGCGCCTTGCCTGCCGTCGTGCCCAGAAATGCGCCGGCCTTGTCGGTAAAGCTCGGCTCTTCGGCCGCCGGCTTGCTTGGTTCCTCGGGCCCCAGGTCCTTGCGAGCCATCAGCACTTCATAGGCCGACTCACGATCTATCGGTTTGTCGTAGCGCCCGAGCAAAGATGAACGGGCGATCAACGCAGCCCGTTCGGTCTCAGTGAGCGGCCCGATCCGCGATTGTGGTGGCGCGACCAGTACCCGCTGGACAACTTCCGGTGTGCCTTTTTCCTGCAAGGTGCCCACCAGCGCCTCGCCGGTGCCCAGTTCGGTCAGCACCGCCAAGGTATCGAACGCCGGGTTGGGGCGAAAACCCTCGGCCACCGCCCGCAGGGATTTCTGTTCCTTGGTGGTGAAGGCTCGCAAACCGTGTTGTATGCGCAGCCCCAGTTGCGCGAGCACCGTGTCAGGCAAGTCACCCGGGGATTGCGTGACAAAGTACACGCCCACCCCTTTGGAGCGAATCAGGCGCACCACTTGCTCCAAACGGTCCTGCAGGGCCTTGGGCGTGTCCGCGAACAACAAATGCGCTTCGTCGAAAAACAACGCCAAGAGCGGCTTGTCGGCATCGCCACGCTCAGGCAGCTGCTCGAACAACTCAGCCAGAAGCCACAACAGGAAGGTCGCGTAGACCTTCGGCGCCTCATGTACCAGGCGGCTGGCGTCCAGCAGGTGGATCCGCCCACGCCCGTCGCCGTCGGGCTGCAAAATATCTTCGAGCTGCAGGGCCGGCTCGCCAAACAAGGCTTCGGCACCCTGCTGCTCCAGCACCGCCAGGCGCCGCAACAGCGCCTGGCTGGAGCCGGTGGTCATCAACGCCGCATCGTCGCCCAGCAGTTCCGGGTGATAGCGCAGGTGGTTGAGCAGTGCCTTGAGGTCCTTGAGATCCAACAGCAGCAAGCCCTCACGGTCCGCTACCTTGAAAGTGGCATAGAGCGCCGACTGTTGGCTGTCAGTGAGTTCCAGCAGGCTGCCGAGCAACAACGGTCCCATTTCGCTGATCGTCGTACGCAATGGATGGCCGGATTGTCCGTGGATATCCCACAGCGTGACCGGGTAAGCCTGCGCGGTGTAATTGAGGAAAGGCATGCCTGCAATGCGCTCGGCGACTTTACCCTGGGGGAAGGCTGCGGCACCCAGGCCGCAGAGATCCCCCTTGATGTCGGCGGCGAATACCGCCACGCCCGCATCGCTGAAGGCTTCCGCGAGGCGTTGCAGGGTGACGGTCTTGCCCGTGCCCGTGGCACCGGCAATCAGGCCATGGCGGTTGGCCAGGCGCATGGCCTGAGCAATGGGCTGGCCGTCAGGGCCGGCACCGATAAGAAGTTGTGTGGAGTCAGGCATTTCGTCACCTATGGTTAATCTTTAGTGCAGCCAAGCCGATACAGGCCAATGTGAGACCCACAAAGTCTAAAAATAGGTCGGAGGGTTCCTACAAAAACCCACAGAGCTATCACCAGAAGTACCACACCTTTTTTGACGCTGCCATTTTGCGCCTCCCAAAAGGACGCGCTTTGGATATTTAAGACCTTAGCGGACCCTACAAGCCATGAATAAAAACCTGCGCTTCAGCCACAAAATCCTGCTTGCAGCCGCCCTTATCGTCATCGCCGCCTTCGCGCTGTTTACCCTCTATAACGACTATCTGCAACGCAACGCGATACGCGACGACCTGAATAACTACCTGCATGAAATGGGCGGTGTCACCGCCAGCAACATTCAAACCTGGCTTGCCGGGCGTATCGTGCTGGTGGAAAACGCCGCACAAAACATCGCCATCAATCCCGAACCGTCCGCCGTCGCCAACTTGCTGGAACAGAAAGCGCTGACCTCTTCCTTTATGGCGACCTACGTCGGCGACAGTAAAGGGGCCTTTACCATCCGCCCCGATGCCAAGATGCCGGACGGTTTCGATCCGCGCGTCCGTCCCTGGTACAAAGGCGCCCAGAGCAGCAATGGTTCGACCCTGACCGAACCCTATATCGATGCGGCCACCGGGCAGTTGATCATTTCCATCGCCACCCCCAGCGCCAAGGGCGGCCAGAGTATTGGTGTGGTGGGCGGCGACCTGAGCCTGCAAACCCTGGTAGATAACATCAGCGCGCTGAACTTCGGCGGTATGGGCTACGCGTTCCTGGTCAGTGCCGACGGCAAAGTGCTGGTGCACCCGGACAAAAACCTGGTCATGAAGACCCTGGCAGAGGTTTACCCGAAGAACACCCCCAAGATCAGCGCCGACTTCAGTGAAGTCGAGGCCAACGGCAAAACCAATATCGTGACCTTTACACCGATCAAGGGTTTGCCATCGGTGAATTGGTACCTGGGTGTTTCGGTGGATAAAGACAAATCCTTCGCGATGCTCAGCCAGTTCCGCACTTCGGCGGTGATCGCCACGATCATCGCCGTGGTGATCATCATCGCCCTTCTGGGCATGCTGATCCGCGTCTTGCTGCAACCGTTGAATCTGATGACACGGGCCATGCAGGACATCGCGGATGGCGAGGGCGACCTGACCCGACGCCTGACCATCCAGAATCATGACGAATTCGGCACCCTGGGCGAGGCGTTCAACCGGTTCGTGGAGCGTATCCATACTTCGATTCGCGAAGTGTCCTCGGCCACCGAACAGGTCAACGAAGTGGCCTTGCGGGTGGTCAGTGCCTCCAACTCGTCGATGGTCAACTCGGACGAACAGGCTAATCGCACCAACAGCGTCGCCGCCGCCATCAACCAACTGGGCGCCGCCGCCCAGGAAATCGCGCGCAACGCGGCACAGGCTTCGCAGCAAGCCAGTGACGCACGGAGTTTGGCCGAAGACGGCCAGCAAGTGGTGGAAAGCAACATCAAGGCGATGAACCAACTGTCCGAGATGATCAGCGCTTCCGGCAACAATATCGAAGCGCTTAACAGCAAGACGGTCAATATCGGCCAGATCCTCGAGGTGATCACCAGCATCTCCCAGCAGACCAACTTGTTGGCGCTCAACGCCGCCATCGAAGCGGCGCGGGCCGGAGAGGCCGGCCGAGGATTTGCGGTAGTTGCCGACGAAGTGCGCAACCTGGCTCATCGCACCCAGGAATCGGCGCAGCAAGTGCAAAAAATGATTGAGGAGCTTCAGGTCGGCGCTCGGGATTCCGTCAGCACCATGAGTGAAAGCCAGCGCCACAGCCAGGACAGCGTGGAGATCGCCAACCTGGCCGGCGAACGGTTGAGCAGCGTGACCCAGCGCATTGGCGAGATAGACGGTATGAACCAGTCAGTCGCTACCGCCACCGAAGAGCAGACCTCCGTGGTGGAGTCGATCAACATGGACATCACCGAAATCAACACCCTCAACCAGGAAGGTGTGGAAAACCTGCAATCAACCCTGCGCGCCTGTACCGACCTGGAGCAACAGGCATCGCGCTTGAAGCAACTGGTGGGCAGTTTCCGGATCTGACGCCCAGGCCCGTCGCTGATACAGCGGCGGGCCGCTATTTTGCCGGGGGCTCGTCTTTACGCCGCTCCTGCTCCCACAACTCGGCGGCGCCAGGAAACTCGGTGCCGTCTTCTGCGTCCAGCGCGTCCGGGTCATACCGGCTCAAACACCCCTCCCCCAATGTTGCCGGGGCTTTTGACGTGGCTTTATCCAGCGGGTCGCTCATCACTCAGTCCTGCGCAGATGTAAAAAGGGCCTGGGTCGATTTAACGCCCAAGCCCTTCTGACTTCAATCACAACGCTGGATCAGAACACGACGGTCTTGTTGCCGTGTACCAGTACGCGATCTTCCAGGTGATAACGCAGGCCACGCGCCAGCACCATCTTCTCGACGTCACGGCCGAAACGCACCATGTCTTCAATACTGTCACTGTGGCTGACACGCACCACGTCCTGCTCGATGATCGGACCTGCGTCCAGCTCTTCGGTAACGTAGTGGCAAGTTGCGCCAATCAACTTCACGCCACGCAGGGATGCCTGGTGATACGGCTTGGCCCCGACGAACGACGGCAGGAAACTGTGGTGAATGTTGATCACCTTGCCGGCGTATTCGCGGCACAGTTCCGGCGGCAGGATCTGCATGTAGCGCGCCAGCACCACCACGTCGGCCTCGTGCTGCTTGACCAGACGCGAGACCTCGGCGAACGCGGGCTCCTTGTCCTGCGGATTGACCGGTACGTGGTAGTACGGGATGCCATGCCACTCGACCATGCTGCGCAGGTCGTCATGGTTGGAGATCACACAGGCGATCTCGCAATCGAGCTCATCGCTGTGCCAGCGGTGCAGCAGGTCGGCGAGGCAGTGGGACTCACGACTGGCCATCAGCACGACACGCTTTTTCTGTTCGGTGTCGGTGATGTGCCAGGTCATCGAGAACTCTTCGGCGATCGGCGCAAACGCCTCGCGGAAGGCCTCAAGACCAAAGGGCAGCGTGTCGGCACGGATTTCGTGCCGCATGAAAAACCAACCGCTGAGATCGTCCGAGTGATGGCTCGCTTCGGTGATCCAGCCATTATGGGAGGCCAGAAAGTTACTGACTTTGGCAACGATGCCAACCCGGTCCGGGCAAGCAATCACCAGCCGAAAAGTGCGCATTAGGGGGAAACTCCAGAACTTCGCAAAGGCCGCCATTCTAGCGATTGCGCAGAAAAACTGCAGTATTCCTTGCACCTTATTCTGAATCCAGACCGAGAGGACACCCCTTAATAGCGTAAGGTTTTACCTCGTCTATATGACCGTACAACGGCCAGCTCAAGGAATTATCAAAAAACAAACAGGATTATCTTTAGGTCGGCGACCGACTAATTAACTCGACTGCGCAGCTTTACCACAAACATTCAAAGTAATTCACATAAATGCCTGCTTAAATGTTTACTTGATGAAATTGCCTGACTATTATTAGCTCACTGTCCCTGTCAATCAGCGCTCTACATAAGGTAGTCCCCATGTCACTGATCAACGAATACCGCGCCACCGAAGAAGCTATCAAAGAGCTGCAAGCGCGTTTGAAAAACCTGTCCCAAGACGACAAGCTGAAAACCGAGCTGGAATTCGAAGGCAAACTGCGCACTCTGATGGGCGAATACTCCAAGTCCCTGCGCGACATCATCGCCCTGCTGGATCCAGAGTCGAAAGTTAAAGCACCGCGTGGCGCCGTGAAAACCACCGGTACCAAGCGTGCGCGCAAGGTCAAGCAATACAAGAACCCGCACAACGGCGAAGTGATTGAAACCAAAGGCGGCAACCACAAGACGCTGAAAGAGTGGAAAGCCAAGTGGGGCGGCGACGTGGTTGAAGGCTGGGCTACTCTGCTGGGCTAAGCCGAGCCGGGCTCTCGCCTGATACGCGATACATAAAAAACGCCAGCTTGCTGGCGTTTTTTATGTCTGAATATTCTGCAATTTCTGACTACGAGTTCAAACGCGCTGCCAGCGAATCGGCATACTCCTGCCATTGGCCCAGTACCTGGCACTGAAACGGTGTAGCACTAACAGCCAACTCCTCGCACGCCTGTTTAAATGCCAGCAGAGTATTGGGTGCCCCCCATTGCGGATTTGACAAACGCTGCTGACAGAAAAGTTTCCAACGTTGTTGCTCGTCCCTGTCCAGGGTTTCAGGAAAGTTACGGGCACGGTAGCGAAATAATAATTCCGGCAAACGATGATCATCGAAAGGCCACTGCTGGCGTGCTAGTTGTGCAGGCTCTGCCGCACGGACTTGTTCACATAAGCGGCGATCGCGGTCGCCAATAAAACCATCGTAGAGCTGCTGCTCCGGGTCGGCACTCGGTGCAAAATCCTCCTCGCTGTAAATGGCGGCCAACTTGTCACGCCAAACTTCCTGTGCGTCAGTTAGTCGCAGCGCCCGCGCCTGACAGGTGTCCATATCCAACTGAAGCCGCTCACGATCCTGCGCCCGCAATACATTCAGTGGAGCAACGACCGGGCAACGGTTGATATGCAACAACTTGAGCGGAACCGGTAGCTCACCTTCCTTCAAGTCATCACGGCGTGTATAGAGGCGCTGACGCAACACATCGGCATCCAGGTCCAGCAAGGCCTGGGGGTCGAGCCCAAGGTCACAGACGATCAGTGCATTGCGATTGCGCGGGTGCCAGGCCAGCGGCAGCACCACCCCCACGTAGTGGCGCTCGGCGGAAAAGCGCCCGGAGATATGCACCATCGGTTGCAACAGACGCACCTGGTCCATCACCCGCTGCTTACTGCGCAATTGAAACAGCCATTCGTACAGCTTGGGCTGTTTTTCTCGAACCAACCGCGCCAAGGCGATGGTCGCACGCACATCGGACAGCGCATCATGGGCCTGCCCGTGATCGATACCATTGGCCTGGGTCAGCCGCTCAAGCTTGAGGGTGACCCGCCCATCCTGCTCCGGCCAGACAATCCCCTCGGGACGCAGGGCGTAGGCGGTGCGAACCACATCAATCAGATCCCAGCGACTGTTCCCCCCCTGCCACTCGCGTGCGTAAGGGTCGAAAAAATTTCGATACAAGCTGTAGCGCGTCATTTCATCGTCGAACCGCAGGGTGTTATAGCCTGCACCGCACGTACCGGGCGCAGCCAGCTCAGTATGCACCCGCGTCATGAAATCGGCTTCGGCCAGGCCCTTCTCCGCCAGTACGCCCGGAGTAATACCCGTGATCGCGCATGCCGCCGGATGGGGCAGGATATCGTCGCTGGGCTGACAATAAAGATTGAGCGGCGGGCCGATCTCGTTGAGTTCGAGGTCGGTACGAATGCCGGCCACCTGGAGCGGACGATCGCTGCGCGGGTTGATGCCGGTGGTTTCATAGTCGTACCAGAAAATGGAGGTCACGGGCTATTCCTGTACTGAAGATCGACAAAGTCTAGGCGCAGCGAGGCGTCCGGGGCCAGCGCCACATGCACTGTACAAACATCCAGCAAAACCTTGAATGGTTGCTTCCGGCGTCGACACTGCTAGCATCCGTGTCTCTGAACCGCTCAGCACTGCCAAGGATCGCAATGTCATCAGCCCCGCTGGACACCCGCTACCAGATCGAGACCCCGGAGGGTATCGACCTGCCCCTGCGCCCCGCCGGCTTGCTGGTACGTGTATTAGCCTTTGCTTTTGACCTGGGTTTGCGTGGGCTGCTCATGGGCCTCCTGCTCGTGCCACTGGCGCTGCTCGGCAACATCGGCATCGGCCTGGGCTCGTTGCTCCTGTTCCTGGTCAGTTGGTGGTACATGGTGCTGTTTGAAGTCCTCAACCAAGGCAGCTCCCCAGGCAAGCAGGTCATGGGCCTGCGTGTCGTACAGGACGACGGTACTCCCATCGGCTGGTCGTCCTCCCTGATCCGCAACCTGTTGCGCTTTGTCGACATGCTGCCTTTCGGCTACTTCCTCGGCGCCATCAGTTGCCTGCAACATCCCCATTTCAAACGGCTCGGCGACCTGGCCGCCGGGACGCTGGTGGTCTATCGCGAGCAGCCGCTGGTTCGGCCCCGCATACCTCAAGCCGCCCCCCTGCGCCTGCCCTTTGCACTGGACCTGAACGAACAACGTGCAATCCTCGCTTTCGCCGAACGCCAGGGCGAACTGTCGGCCGAGCGCGTGCATGAACTGGCCGCAATCCTTGCCGTGCCCCTGCACGTGTCCCCGGCTCGTGCCGCCGAACAACTCAATGGCGTGGCCCGCGGCCTGTTGGGGCCGACATGAAGCAGAGCCAATTTGAAAGCCGCCACCAGCAGCAATGGCAAGCCTTCGCCAAACAACTGGAGCAGTTGGAACAAGGTAAAGCCAAGGCCGCTGATGTCACCGACTTCCCCTATCAGTACCGGCGGTTGTGCCAACACCTGGCCCTGGCCCAGGAGCGCGGCTATAGCAGTTATCTGGTGGACCCGCTGCAGCAACTTGCGCTGCGTGGCCACCAACAACTCTATCGTCATCGCAGCCAATTGGCGGCGAACGTACTGGCCTTCATCCTGGCCGACTTCCCCCGCCTGGTACGCGAACAGTGGCGTTTTGTGCTGATCGCCGGCCTGTTGTTCTTCGGCAGCCTGGTGGCTATAGCCCTGCTGGTCTATCTGTTCCCTGACCTGATCTACAGCATCGTCAGCCCCCAACAGGTCGCTGAAATGCAAGGCATGTACGACCCTGATGCCAGCCACCTGGGCCGTGCGGCCGAACGGGCCTCCAGCGAAGACTGGATGATGTTCGGCTACTACGTGATGCACAACATCGGCATTGCCTTCCAGACATTTGCCGCCGGCTTGCTGTTCGGCGTGGGCAGCGTGTTTTTCCTGATTTTCAACGGGCTGATCATCGGAGCGATATCCGGACACCTGACCGAAATCGGTTACGGCCAGACGTTCTGGTCATTTGTGATCGGTCACGGTGCATTCGAACTCAGTGGCATCGCCCTGGCCGGTGCGGCAGGCTTGCAACTGGGCTGGTCGTTGATAGCCCCCGGGCATTTGACGCGCAGCGAATCCCTGCGCCTGGCAGCGCGCAAAAGCGTGCAGATGCTCTGTGGCGTGATGATATTCCTGCTGATCGCGGCGTTCATCGAAGCGTACTGGTCATCCATCGCCACGATCGCCCCCTGGATCAAATACCTCGTGGGCACCACATTCTGGTGTTTGGTGGTCGCTTATCTGAGCCTGGCTGGACGGACCCGTCATGCGCCTGACTGACGCCAGCGTGGCCATTCGCCCGCGTACCTCCTGGGAAGCCATGGACCTTGGTGGATTGATGGCCAGAGAACATCGTCGTCTGCTGATGAGCAGTTGGGCGATGGTCACTTTGCCGATATTTACCTTGCTCACGGTGTTGCTCTGGGAGTATCCGTCTTTTTCCCTGTTGCTGTTCTGGTGGCTCAAGCCGGCCTTCGACCGCCTCCCGCTGTACATCCTTTCCAAGGCGCTGTTTGGTGAAATACCAGGCATCAGGCAGGCCGTACGCCATTGGCCGCGCCTGCTCAAGGGCCAACTGCTGGCCAGCCTGACCTGGCGCCGACTGAGCCTGAGCCGCAGCTTTGTGCTGCCGGTCAGCCAGCTTGAGGGCCTGGACGGCCCGGCACGTCAGAAGCGCCTGGGGGTATTGCTGCAACATAACGCTGGAGCCGCACGCTGGCTGACCCTCATAGGGATGCACCTGGAAATCGGCCTATGGCTGGGTTGCATGGCCCTGTTCTACCTGTTCATTCCAAAACAGATAGAAATGGATTGGGACTGGCAACGAATGGCATTGGCAGCAGACGCCAACGAACTGTGGCTGGACCATCTGGGCAACGCCTTCTACGCCCTGATCCTGGTGTTCTGGGAACCTATCTACGTCGCCTGCGGCTTCAGCCTGTACCTCAATCGCCGTACCGTCCTGGAAGCCTGGGACCTGGAGCTGATATTCCGCAACCTGCGCCAACGCCTGAGTAGCATCGTACCGCTACTGGTGCTGGTGGTCGGGTTGATGCTCACACCCTTCACCCCACCCGCCATGGCGAGCGAACCGGTTGTTTCCAAACCGCTCAGCACTCACTCGGCCAGCCAATCCATTCAATCGGTGCTGGAAAACCCTCCCTTCAAGAACCCTGAAACCGTCACCCGTTATCGCTTTGGTGAAGAAAAAACAGCCGTCAAAAGCAAAACAAAAGGCGATGGTAAATTGCCAGCCTGGTTGCAGGCACTCTTGGATGACCTCAACAGCAATGCCTTCAAACACGTTGCCCAAGGCTTGGAGATACTGCTGTGGAGCCTGATGCTCGGCGCAGTCGCCCTGCTGCTGTGGCGCTACCGTGAATGGCTGCGCACATTCGTCAGCCGTATCCGGCAGCCTTTACCCAAAACGCTCAAACCGGTTCCCGCTCAGTTGTTCGGGTTGGAACTGGGAGTTGAAACCTTGCCGGAAGACATCGCCGGCGCTGCCGAACAGCTATGGGCCAGCCAACCACGGGAAGCACTGGGCTTGTTGTATCGCGGCCTGCTCAGCCGATTACTGCATGAATTCAATTTGCCGCTGAAAAGCGCCGATACCGAAGGCCAGGTACTGGAACACATTCATCATTTGAGGCAACCGCAATTGCTGGCCTTCAGTGATGAGCTGACGCGCCACTGGCAAAACCTTGCGTACGGTCACCGCCTGCCTCCCGCCGCTGCCCAACAACAGCTTTGCAACGATTGGCGCGCACTCTTCAGTTCGGGAGTGCGCCCATGAACAGGCCATTACTGTGGGTGACGCTGCTGCTGGCTGGGCTGCTGGGAGCCGGTGCTTTGTACGCCTGGCACAAGGCGATCCCTTATGACGAAGTGGTGGACCACGGTCCGTCTGCGCAAGCGCTGGCCAATCCCTACCTGGCAGCCGAGTACTTTCTACGCAGCCAAGGCCTGGCAGTGGAACATGCCTATGGCATCGAACGGCTAACCGATCGCCCAGCTAAAGGCCAAAGCCTGTTACTGCTGGGTGAGCGTAGCAACATGACCCCGCGCCAGGTTGAACAACTGCTGGATTGGGCAAAAGCCGGTGGCCACCTGCTGGTGGTGGCCGAGGCGTTATGGGATGAGGAAACGGGCAAAAGCGGCGACCTGCTGCTCGATCGCCTGAATATCCATCAGGCCCTGAGTGATGCGTTCGACGAGCCGGCATCACCGCGTAAAAAGAAAGCACCGGACCTGACCAAGCTTTACGTCGACAACGAAACCGCCCCGGCCTACTTCAGTTTCGATACCGACTTCAACCTCACCGACCCGAGACACCTTGCCCAGTTTTCAGCCAATAGCGCCAAGTCCAGCCACCTGATGCAACTTGACCTGGGGCAAGGCCATGTGACGGTGGTCACCGACAGCGACCTGTGGAAAACCCCGAATATCGGCAAGCACGATAACGCCTGGCTGCTGTGGTACCTCAACCAGAACACCGACGTCACCTTGCTGTTCAATAGCGACGTGGAAAACTTGCTGACCCTGTTGATGCGTTATTTCCCACAGGCATTGGTAGCGCTCGTCGCACTGATAAGCCTGGCGCTCTGGCACGTCGGCATGCGCCAAGGCCCGATACAGGCGCCCGTCCCCCGAGCGCGCCGGCAGTTGCAGGAACACTTGAAGGCCAGCGCCGATTTCCTGCTGCGTCGCGGTGGGCAGGCCGCACTGTTGCAAGCGCTGCAACGCGACATCCTGCGCACCGCCCGCAAGCGCCATCCAGGCTTTGAACACCTGGACACGGCAGCACAATGGCAGGTACTGGAAAACCTGACTCGACAACCCTCCGATGCCATCCGCCAGGCACTCGGCCCACTCCCGTTGAAACGGCTCTCCAGCGCCGATTTCAGCCGCCAGGTGACCAGCCTGCAAACTCTCAGGAATGCCTTATGAGCGAATACCCACCGTCCACCGTCCTGAACACCACAACCCTGCAGCAGGCCAGCCAGCAAGCCCAGGCTTTGCGCGTTGAATTGCGCAAAGCCGTGATCGGCCAGGATCAGGTCATTGATGACGTGCTCACGGCATTGATCGCGGGAGGCCATGTATTGCTCGAAGGGGTGCCTGGCCTGGGTAAGACCCTGCTGGTCCGGGCACTGGCCCGCTGCTTTGGTGGCGATTTCGCACGCATCCAGTTCACCCCCGACCTGATGCCCAGCGACGTCACCGGGCATGCCGTGTACGACCTGCAAAGCCAACAGTTCAAGTTGCGCAAGGGGCCGTTGTTTACGCACCTGCTACTGGCCGATGAAATCAACCGTGCTCCCGCCAAGACGCAAGCGGCGCTGCTTGAGGCCATGCAGGAGCGCCAAGTCACGCTTGAAGGGGAAGCCTTGCCCATCGGCCAACCGTTCATGGTGCTGGCGACCCAGAACCCCATCGAACAGGAAGGTACTTACCCGCTACCGGAAGCCGAGCTGGATCGCTTCATGCTCAAGGTGCGCATGGATTATCCCGACGCTCGACAAGAGCTGGATATGGTGCGCGAAGTGACCCGGTCATCCAGGGCCGACATGCTGGACGTGCAACCATTACGCACTGTGCTGCAGGCAGACGATGTGGTGCAGCTGCAACAGATAGCCAGTGAGATGCCCCTGGATGAACAAGTCCTCGATTATGCGGTACGGATAGCGCGCGCCACTCGCAGCTGGCCAGGGCTGACCATCGGCGCCGGCCCACGGGCCTCGATCGCTCTGGTACGTGGAGCTCGTGCCCGGGCCCTGTTGCGCGGCGGGGAATTTGTCACGCCAGACGACATCAAGGGCTGCGCCCTGGCGGTACTGCGTCACCGGGTACGTATTGCGCCTGAGCTGGACATAGAAGGATTGGAAGTGGACCAGGTACTCAAGCAGTTGCTTGATCAAATTGCGGCACCAAGGCAATGACCCGGCAATGAAACCAACCCGTCTGCTTCTGACCTGGCTTGGCGTGCTGCTGGGCTTGAATATTGTGCTGGGTGCTGCGGCAGCCTTGCAGCTCAAGGTGCCCGACACGTTGCATTCGGTGGCCTGGGGCTTGTTGCTGGCATTGTTGCTGCTCTCACTGCTGGACGCTTTACGCCTGCGCCGCCGCCCTTCGCCGCGAGTAGAACGGCAATTACCCGGCAGCCTGGCGCTGGGACGCTGGGGGGAAATCAGGCTGGCAGTGCAGCACAGTTATCCACAACCCATCACCTTGACGGTGTTCGATCACGTACCGGATGGCTTGAGCCTGGAGAACCTGCCGCAGTCCATCGAGTTGCGACCTGGCGAGCGCAGCGAGCTGGGCTATCGCGTTCGCCCCTTGCGACGAGGGCATTTCAGCTTCAGTCGTTGCGAAATCCACCTGCCCAGTCACTTAGGGCTATGGTCGGCTCGACGCTTGATCGACGCTCGGGACGCTACCCGCGTTTACCCGGATTTCGCCCGATTGTACGGCGCACAGTTGCAGGGTGTGGATAACTGGCTGAGCCAACTCGGTGTACGTCAACGCCCGCGACGAGGGTTGGGGCTTGAGTTTCATCAGCTGCGCGAGTTTCGCGAGGGTGACAGCCTGCGCCAGATCGATTGGAAAGCGACGGCACGGCAACGCACGCCAATCGCCCGCGAATACCAGGATGAGCGCGACCAGCAAATCGTGTTCATGCTCGACTGCGGTCGGCGCATGCGCAGCCAGGACGACGAGCTCTCCCATTTCGATCACGCCCTCAACGCCTGCCTGTTGCTCAGCTACGTCGCGTTGCGACAGGGCGATGCCGTGGGTGTGTGCACCTTTGCCAGTGACCAGCCGCGTTACCTGGCACCGGTCAAGGGTAGTGGCCAACTGAACGTATTGCTCAATACGGTTTACGACCTGGATACCACCCGTAAAACAGCCGACTATGAGGCCGCCGCAAGCCATCTGCTGGCTCGACAAAAGCGTCGGGCGCTGGTGATCGTGGTGACCAACCTAAGGGATGAAGACGATGAGGCACTCATGACTGCCGTCAACCGTATCAGTCGGCAGCACCGGGTGATGGTGGCCAGCCTGCGAGAACATGTCCTCGATGAACTGCGCCAAGTCCCCGTGCAGACCCTGTCGGAAGCATTGGCCTACAGTGGCGCGATTGATTACCTCAACACCCGCAATGAACTGCATGATCGTTTGAACGCCCATGGGCTATCGGTGCTCGATGCCCTGCCGTCCGAGTTGGGAGCCAAGTTGGTCACGCGCTATCAGAGCTGGAAAAAAGCCGGGGCTTTCTAAAAAAACGTACGGCCCGGTCGAGGACAAGCGCCTGACCGAGCCGACAACACGCAGTGTTCAAGCAGAGGCCTGCAGAGGATCGAAACTGAAATAATGCAACAACGCAGTGATCAACTGCCGATACTCTTCGGACGCCTGACGTATGCAGAAGCCGGAATCATAATGCTGTGGGTTGATGTCCTCATAACTCCACAAACAGGTGGCCGTCAGGTCAACGTACTGAAACTCGCCGTCAGATCCGGGGATCTTCAAGCGCAACTCAAAATCCGCATCGACCATCATGGGTAATTGGCTGATCAACATCAGCCCTTCTTCAGAGAGATTGCCCAGAAAGCCGATAGGCTTGTCGGTAAGACGATTGAACACCTGCAAAAAACAAGGTAACTGATGCCGTTCGATCCTTCGTTCGGTAATCATGATGAAATCGCCATCCAGTGGCCATGTATCTGACCGTGCCAGTGATTCGGAACGAGCCCATTGCCCGCTCTGCCTGGATATCGGTGTGGCAATAGCTATTGCATTGCCAAAACAACTGCCAAATCCGGGCGCCTCATCCGTTTGAATGGAAACTTGTACAAACGGACATTGAAAGGATAGCCCACGCCTGGCAACAGGCCAGCAATCAAATCACAAATATCATTACAACGATGCGGGACGTGGCTGTGCCACGCTGGCTCCCGAGTAGTGCCCCAGCTGCTGCAAGGTATCGAGCCGGGCTCGGGCACGATAGGCGTACTCACTCGATGGGTATTGGCTGATGATGAACTGGTAGGTTTGTGCCGCATCGACGAACAGTTTCTGCCGCTCCAGGCATTGCCCGCGCAACATCGAGACCTCCGGTTGCACATAGCGGCGGGTACGGCTTTCACGGTCGACCTGGGACAGCTCAAGGGTGACACGCTCGCAATCACCCACCCCGTAGGCACGGTAGGCATTGTTCAAATGATGGTCCATCGACCAACGGGTACAGCCGACTACACTGACGGCCAAGGCGGCAACGAGCAAAATTCGCATGGGGGTTCTCCTGTCTTGTGCAGTGTATCGACCCCTTGTCGAAAATCTTCAAGGGCGTTCGCCTATTCAGCCGCAACGAAAACAAGTCAATCGCCGATAAGTAGTGCAAACGAACAATGACTACAACGAAAGAGCATAGTAGCCTTCTCCAGCGCTTGAACTCAGGAGTCTGTGCATGTCCGTCCGTCGTACCAAAATCGTCGCCACCCTTGGCCCGGCCAGCAACTCGCCGGAAGTCCTCGAACAGCTGATTCTGGCTGGTTTGGACGTCGCCCGTCTGAACTTCTCCCACGGCACCCCGGACGAGCACAAGGCTCGCGCCAAACTGGTGCGTGACCTGGCCGCCAAGCACGGTCGCTTCGTTGCATTGCTGGGTGACCTGCAAGGCCCGAAAATCCGTATCGCCAAATTCACCAATAAGCGTATCGAGCTGAAGATCGGTGACACCTTCACCTTTTCCACCAGCCATCCGCTGACCGAAGGCAACCAGCAAGTCGTGGGTATCGATTACCCGGACCTGGTCAAGGACTGCGGCGTCGGTGACGAGCTGCTGCTGGACGACGGTCGCGTAGTGATGCGCGTCGAAACCGCGACCCCGACTGAACTGCACTGCACCGTGATCATCGGCGGCCCGCTGTCCGACCACAAAGGCATCAACCGTCGCGGTGGTGGCCTGACGGCGCCGGCGCTGACTGACAAAGACAAGGCCGACATCAAGCTCGCCGCCGAAATGGAAGTGGACTACCTCGCCGTGTCCTTCCCGCGCGACGCCGCTGATATGGAATACGCGCGTAAACTGCGTGACGAAGCCGGCGGCACCGCCTGGCTGGTGGCGAAGATCGAACGCGCCGAAGCCGTGGCCGATGACGAAACCCTCGACGGCCTGATCAACGCCTCCGACGCCGTAATGGTTGCCCGTGGTGACCTGGGCGTGGAGATCGGCGACGCCGAGCTGATCGGTATCCAGAAGAAAATCATCCTGCACGCCCGTCGCCACAACAAAGCGGTGATCGTGGCGACCCAGATGATGGAGTCGATGATCCAGAACCCGATGCCGACCCGTGCCGAAGTGTCCGACGTGGCCAACGCCGTGCTCGACTACACCGACGCCGTGATGCTCTCGGCTGAAAGCGCCGCCGGCCCGTACCCGCTGGAAGCCGTTCAAGCCATGGCGCGTATCTGCGTCGGTGCCGAAAAGCACCCGACCAGCAAGACCTCCAGCCACCGTATCGGCAAAGTGTTCGAAAGCTGCGACCAGAGCATCGCCCTGGCCGCCATGTACACCGCCAACCACTTCCCGGGCGTGAAAGCGATCATCGCCTTGACCGAAAGTGGCTACACGCCGTTGATCATGTCGCGCATCCGCTCCTCGGTGCCGATCTACGCGTTCACCCCCCACCGCGAAGCCCAGGCCCGCGCGGCGATGTTCCGTGGCGTATACACCATTCCGTTCGATCCGGCCTCGCTGGCACCTAACGAAGTCAGCCAGAAGGCGATCGACGAACTGGTCAAGCGCGGCGTCGTCGAGAAAGGCGACTGGGTCATCCTGACCAAGGGCGACAGCTACCACACCACCGGTGGCACCAATGGCATGAAGATCCTGCATGTGGGCGACCCGCAGGTCTGAGTGACACGCTGAAAAACAAAAGCCCCGCCATGTGAATGGCGGGGCTTTTTGCTTTGCAGATCGGATTTTGTATTGGCTTCATAGCCCCATCGGGAGCAAGCCCCCTCCCACACTTGAATGTGTTCACAAATCACAATGTGGGAGCAACTGTCTTAATGGATTCAATTCAGCCCTCAACCACGGGGCACAAACACATCGGCCAGCAGTTGATTACGCGGCAAGCCGGCCAGGAACAGCCGCTTGGAAAACGCCTCGACACTGGCAGGATGCCCGCAGAGTAGAGCCAGGGTTTGCCGCGAACCAAGCCGCAGTTGCGCCAATGCCTGGGCCAGCTCAGCCGCCGTCCATAGTTCCACAGTCAAGTTGGGATGCTGCGCGGCCAGCTCCGCCAGGGGACCGGCCAAGTAATGAGCCTGCGCATCATGGGCCAGGTGAATCACGCGGATGGCGCCTTGATGATCCTGGCGCAACGCCTCACGCAGCACACCCCACAAAGGCCCCAAGCCGGTGCCGGAAGCCAGCAGCCACAACGGCCGGGTGTGCCAGTCGGGATCGTATTGCAGTGCTCCCCCGCGCAACTCGCCCAATCGCAGCGCATCGCCCACCTGCAACTGCCGGGCAATATCGCTGAACTCACCCGGCTGGCGGCAATCGAGGTGAAACTCCAGGAACGGATCTTCCTGGGGCAAGCTGGCCAGGGAATAGGGGCGCGCTACCTGCCCCGCCCACAACACCAGATGTTGCCCGGCCCGATAACGCAGGCCATGTTCCGGTTGCAGGCGCAGGCGCAGCACGTTTGTGTTCAACCAGTCGGCGCCCACCACCCGGGCCGCCAAACCGTCACGCAGCGGATCAAAGGTCTCAACCTCAAGATCGCCGATAACCTGGCACTGACACGCCAGACGCCAGCCGTCCTGGCGTTGCGCCGGGCTCAAGGCGTCTGGCTGCTGGTCGTCGACCTGTCCCAGGCATCGCACCAGGCACGCATGGCAACTGCCCGCCCGACAACTGTAGGGCACGCCCACACCCGCCTGGTTCAGGGCATCCAGCAGGTTGCTGCCGGTGGTGACCGACCAGTGGCGCTCACCGACGTACAGTTCAGGCATGGGAGGACTCAATCATAAGGGGCACACAGGGAATCACGCCTGCGACAGTTTGACCATAGTCGGGTGTATCGGCCACCGTGCCGGGTTATACTGCCGCGCCTTTTTAGCGTCGCGCCTGCACCACTTTGGCGTGCCTTGGAAAGGTGGTTTCAGCCGACCGATGCAACACTGAAGCCACCTTTATTGAATGTTCCCTTATAGAGGAGCGCGACTCATGACCGTGATCAAGCAAGACGACCTGATTCAGAGCGTTGCCGACGCCCTGCAATTCATTTCCTACTACCACCCCGTTGACTTCATCCAGGCCATGCACGAAGCCTACCTGCGCGAAGAATCGCCAGCGGCCCGTGACTCCATCGCCCAGATCCTGATCAACTCGCGCATGTGCGCCACCGGCCACCGCCCGATCTGCCAGGACACCGGTATCGTCACCGTGTTCGTGCGCGTGGGCATGGACGTACGTTGGGATGGCGCCACCATGGGCCTGGACGACATGATCAACGAAGGCGTGCGTCGCGCCTACAACCTGCCGGAAAACGTCCTGCGTGCATCGATCCTTGCCGACCCGGCAGGCGCGCGCAAGAACACCAAGGACAACACCCCGGCCGTGATCCACTACTCCATCGTCCCGGGTAACACTGTGGAGGTGGATGTAGCAGCCAAGGGCGGCGGTTCCGAGAACAAGTCGAAAATGGCGATGCTCAACCCGTCCGACTCGATCGTCGACTGGGTGCTGAAGACCGTTCCGACCATGGGCGCCGGCTGGTGCCCACCGGGCATGCTGGGCATTGGCATCGGCGGCACCGCCGAAAAAGCCGCCGTCATGGCCAAGGAAGTGTTGATGGAATCCATCGACATCCACGAGCTGAAAAAGCGCGGCCCGCAGAACCGTATCGAAGAGATGCGCCTGGAGCTGTTCGAGAAGGTCAACCAACTGGGCATCGGCGCCCAGGGCCTCGGCGGCCTGACCACCGTGCTCGATGTGAAGATCATGGACTACCCGACCCACGCCGCGTCCTTGCCGGTGTGCATGATCCCCAACTGCGCCGCCACCCGTCACGCCCACTTCGTGCTCGACGGTTCCGGCCCGGCATCGCTGGAAGCGCCACCGTTGGACGCCTACCCGGAAATCGTCTGGGAAGCCGGCCCGTCGGCCCGCCGCGTCAACCTCGATACCCTGACCCCGGAAGAAGTGCAGAGCTGGAAGCCGGGCGAAACCGTATTGCTCAACGGCAAGATGCTCACCGGTCGCGACGCGGCGCACAAGCGCATGGTCGAGATGCTGAACAAGGGCGAAACCCTGCCGGTGGACCTCAAGGGCCGCTTCATCTACTACGTCGGCCCGGTTGATCCGGTGCGCGAAGAAGTGGTTGGCCCGGCAGGCCCGACCACCGCGACGCGGATGGACAAGTTCACCCGTCAGATCCTCGAACAAACCGGCCTGCTGGGCATGATCGGCAAATCCGAGCGCGGCCCAACCGCCATCGAAGCGATCAAGGACCACAAAGCCGTGTACCTGATGGCCGTCGGCGGCGCCGCTTACCTGGTGGCCCAGGCCATCAAGAAGTCGCGCGTCGTGGCTTTCGCCGAACTGGGCATGGAAGCGATCTACGAGTTCGAGGTCAAAGACATGCCGGTCACCGTCGCGGTGGACAGCAAGGGCGAGTCCGTCCACATCACCGGTCCTGCCATCTGGCAGAAAAAGATCAGTGACAGCCTGGCGGTAGAAGTCCAGTAAGCCCGTAGTGAGCGGGCTTGCCCCGCGCTGGGTGGCGCAGCCGCCCCAACCAGGGCGCCACGGTGTTTCAGGAATACCGAGGCGCCTGGGTTTGGGGCGGCTTTGCCACCCAGCGCGGGGCAAGCCCGCTCACTACACCCGATGGCGCATGGTATGGTGCTCACCCCTTACTGTGCCTGCCCATCACCGTATGATCGCGATCCCTCGCCCCCTGCGCCTGACTTTCTACTGCCTGTTGATCATCGCCGGTGCGCTGCTCGCCGCGATCTTCGCCACCCGCCATGCCGAACGCCAGGCCCTGGTGGACGACGCCTCACGCGCCAAACAACAGCTCACGCTGTATGGCAATTCCCTGCACACCCTGATCGAACGTTACCGTGCCCTGCCCGCCGTGCTGGCGCTGGACTCGGAAATGATCAACGCATTGAAGGGCCCGCTGGATGCCACCACCCAGGCTGTGCTCAACCGCAAGCTGGAACGCATCAACAGCGCGGCGCAGTCCTCTACCCTGGAACTGATGGACCGCACCGGCCTTGCTGTCGCCGCCAGTAACTGGAACCTGCCCAGCAGCTATGTCGGGCATAACTACGCGTTTCGTCCCTATTTCAGCCAGACCCTGAGCCAGGGCGCCGGGCGCTTTTATGCGGTGGGCGTGACCACCGGTATTCCCGGCTATTTTCTCTCCAGCGCGGTAGTGGACGAACACGAGCAGTTTCTCGGTGCCATGGTGGTGAAGCTGGAGTTCCCCGAGCTTGAGCGCGAGTGGGCCCAGGGCAATGACCTGCTGCTGGTCAGCGATGCGCGCGGCATCGTATTTATCGCCAACCAGCCGGGCTGGCGTTATCGCAACCTGCGCCCGTTGTCGGACGGCGACCTCGCCGAGCTCAAGGCCACACGCCAATACGACAAGAAGCGCTTGCAGCCACTGGAGACCCAAGCCCTGCAGCGTTTCGACGACAACAGCCACCTGATGCGCGTCAATGGCCCCGACGGCAGCGCCGATTACATCTGGGAATCGCTGCCGCTGAAGGCCGAAGGCTGGACGCTGCACCTGCTGCGCAAACCCCAGCCCGCCCTTGAAGACCAGCGTAATGCCGGCCTCGCCGCTGCCGGCTCCTGGCTGGCATTGGTGTTCCTGACGCTGTTTCTGACCCAGCGCTGGCGCCTGGCCCGTTTGCGCCAGCGCAGCCGCGAAGAGCTCGAACAGCTTGTGGCGCAACGCACCCAAGCCTTGCGCATGGCCCAGGACGGTTTGGTGCAATCGGCCAAGCTGGCGGCATTGGGCCAGATGTCCGCCGCCCTCGCCCATGAAATCAACCAGCCTCTGACCGCCCAGCGCATGCAATTGGCAACCCTGCGCCTGCTGCTGGATCATGGCCGCGTGGACGATGCCTACCAAGCGCTCACCCCACTGGACGACATGCTCACACGCATGGCTGCGCTGACCGGCCACCTCAAGACGTTCGCCCGTAAAAGCCCCAGTGGCCTGCGTGAACGCCTGGACCTGGCCACGGTGGTTGACCAGTCCCTGCACCTGCTCGATGCGCGCCTGCGTAATGAGGCCATCGGCGTGGTGCTGGACCTGACCCGCCCCGCCTGGGTACGCGGCGATGCGATCCGCCTGGAACAGGTACTGATCAACCTGTTGCGCAACGCCCTTGACGCCATGGCCGATAAACCGCGCAAGCGCCTGGAAATCCGTCTGCAGGCCGATCAGCAGCTGTGGCAACTGACCGTCAGCGACAGTGGCGGCGGGATTGACGAAGAGCATTTGAGCTGCGTGTTCGACCCCTTCTTCACCACCAAGCCGGTAGGTGACGGGCTGGGCCTGGGGCTGGCGGTGTCTTACGCTATCGTGCACGAACTGGGCGGGCGCCTGATCGCCGGCAACCGTGGCGACGGTGCCGTGTTCACCCTGACCTTGCCTATCGCACTGGAGACACCCGACCTATGTTGAACGCGGTGATTGTGGTCGATGACGAAGCCAGCATCCGCACGGCCGTCGAGCAATGGCTGAGCCTGACGGGGTTTGACGTGCAGTTGTTCAGCCGCGCCGAGGCCTGCCTGGCGCAACTGCCCAGGGACTTTCCCGGTGTCATCTTGAGCGACGTGCGCATGCCCGGGCTCAGCGGCCTGGAGCTGCTGGCCGAAGTGCAGCGCCGCGATGCCGACCTGCCGGTGATCCTGCTGACGGGCCACGGCGACGTGCCGATGGCGGTGGAAGCCATGCGTGACGGTGCCTACGATTTCCTCGAGAAACCCTTCAGCCCCGATACCCTGCTCAATAGCCTGCGTCGCGCCCTGGACAAACGCGGGCTGATCCTGGAGAACCGCCGCCTGCACCAGCAGGCCGATCACCGGGCACAGCTTGAATCCAGCCTGCTCGGCGTATCCCGGGGTTTGCAGACCTTGCGCCGGCAGGTGCTGGACCTGGCCAGCTTGCCGGTCAATGTGCTGATCCGTGGCGAGACCGGCAGCGGCAAGGAGCTGGTTGCCCGTTGCCTGCATGATTTCGGCCCGCGGGCAAAGAAGCCATTTGTGGCGCTCAACTGTGCAGCGATCCCCGAGCAGCTGTTTGAAGCCGAGCTGTTCGGCCACGAAAGCGGCGCCTTCACCGGCGCCCAGGGCAAGCGTATCGGCAAGTTGGAATACGCTCACGGCGGCACACTGTTCCTGGATGAAATCGAAAGCATGCCCCTGGCCCAGCAGGTGAAACTGCTGCGTGTGTTGCAGGAGCAGAAACTGGAGCGGCTGGGCTCCAACCAGAGTATCCACGTCGACCTGCGAATCATTGCCGCCACCAAACCCGACCTGCTGGAAGAGGCCCGCGCCGGGCGCTTTCGCGAAGACCTGGCTTATCGCCTGAACGTCGCACAGTTGCGCCTGCCGCCCTTGCGTGAGCGCCGTGAAGATATTCCACTGCTGTTCGATCACTTTGCCCAAAATGCCGCCGAGCGCCTTGGCCGCAGCGCCGAGCCGCTCGGCGGCGCGCAATTGGGACGCCTGCTCAGCCATGACTGGCCGGGCAACGTGCGCGAACTGGCCAACGTTGCCGAACGCCAGGTGCTGGGGCTTGGCGAACCTGAGCCTGAGGGTATCGAGGCCGGGCAATCGCTGGCCGCGCAGCAAGAAGCCTTCGAGGCTCATTGCTTGAAGGCCGCATTGACCCGGCACAAGGGCGATATCAAGGCGGTCCTGGCGGAACTGCAACTGCCGCGCCGGACTTTCAATGAAAAGATGCAGCGTCATGGGTTGGTGCGGGAGATGTTTCTCTAAGCCAGGCTTTGCGGTGCCTTTCAGGCCGTCATCGGGGGCAAGCCCCCTCCCGCACTTGAATGTGTTCACAAATCACAATGTGGCAGGGGGCTTGCTCCCGATGAGGCCTGCCGCCATAAGCGGATTTCCGCTCAACCATAAAGAATCATCGGCGACTTTCCGCTCAAAATAATCCTGCAACCCTTCTAGATCGGGCCTTCATCCCCTTGGCACAGCTCCTGCTATAGCCGAACCAGGCTGCGCACGCGCTGCTCCATAAAAACAACTAGATGAAGGATCCTTCAATGGATAACTCCAACACCCTGCCTCTGGGGTCGGCGGCCGTGCCGGCAAAAGAGCGCACCACCTCCAGCCGGATCAAATCGATTTTCAGTGGCTCCGTCGGCAACATGGTCGAGTGGTACGACTGGTACGTCTACGCCGCCTTCTCGCTGTACTTCGCCAAGACCTTCTTCCCGGCAGGCTCCTCCACCGCGCAATTGATGAACACCGCTGCGATCTTCGCCGTGGGCTTCCTGATGCGCCCTATCGGCGGCTGGCTGATGGGCATGTACGCCGACTACAAGGGCCGCAAGGCTGCACTGATGGCCTCGGTATTGCTGATGTGCTTCGGCTCGCTGCTGATCGCCCTGAGCCCTGGCTACGACACCATCGGCATCGGCGCGCCGATCCTGCTGGTCTTCGCCCGCCTGCTGCAAGGTTTGTCGGTCGGTGGCGAATACGGCACTTCGGCCACTTACCTGAGTGAAATGGCGACCAAGGAGCGTCGTGGTTTCTTCTCCAGCTTCCAGTACGTGACCCTGATCTCCGGCCAGCTCATCGCGCTGGCGGTATTGATCGTGCTGCAACAAGTACTGACCACCGAGCAACTGTATGCCTGGGGCTGGCGCATCCCGTTCGCCATCGGCGCCCTGTGCGCGGTTGTCGCGCTGTACCTGCGTCGTGGCATGGAAGAAACCGAGTCGTTCACCAAGAAGGAGAAAGCCAAGGAAAGCGCGATGCGCACGTTGCTGCGCCATCCCAAGGAACTGATGACCGTCGTCGGCCTGACCATGGGCGGCACCCTAGCGTTCTACACCTACACCACCTACATGCAGAAATACCTGGTGAACACCGTCGGCATGAGCATCTCCGACTCCACCACCATCTCGGCGGCGACGCTGTTCCTGTTCATGTGCCTGCAACCCCTGGTCGGCGGGCTGTCGGACAAGGTTGGCCGTCGGCCGATCCTGATCGCCTTCGGCATCCTCGGCACGCTCTGCACCGTACCGATCCTCACCACCTTGCACACCATCCAGACCTGGTGGGGTGCGTTCTTCCTGATCATGGCGGCGTTGATCATCGTCAGCGGCTACACCTCGATCAATGCCGTGGTGAAAGCCGAGCTGTTCCCCACCGAGATTCGTGCCTTGGGCGTGGGCCTGCCGTATGCGTTGACCGTGTCGATCTTCGGCGGTACCGCTGAATACATCGCGCTGTGGTTCAAGAGTATCGGTATGGAAACCGGCTACTACTGGTACGTGACTGCGTGTATCGCGGTGTCGTTGTTGGTCTATGTGACCATGAAAGACACCCGCAAGCACTCGCGCATCACCACCGACTAAAACGGTGCGAGGGGGCTTGCTCCCGATGGCGGTGTGTCAGCCATAAATCGGTTGACTGAACCACTGCTATCGGGAGCAAGCCCCCTCCCACATTGAGTTCTATCTTGCCAGGATAGTCGGATCAGGACAGCTCTGCTGCCGGCTGACGCCCATATCGCCGCTGCGCATACGACGCCCCGGCAATCATCACCACCAGTACACCCGCCAATACCGCCGACGAACCGATGGTGCCGAAATCCAGCCCACCCTTTTCATAGGGTTTGGTAAGGAAGTCACCCAGCGTCGCACCAAACGGCCGGGTCAAGACAAACGCCACCCAGAACAACAGCACCGACGAGATCCGGGTGAAGTACTTGAGCGCCACTACCCCGGCAATCGCCGAGCCGATCAACAAGGCGCCACCGGCAAAGCCGAGCCCAGAGTCATCGGCCAGGAAGTCGCCCAGCGCGGTACCCAAGGTGTTGGAGAACAGGATGGCCATCCAGTAGAACAACTCGCCCCGGAAGGTTTGCACTTTGTTCACGTTCAGCGAGTCGCCGCTGACATGCCACAACGCGAAGATGATCATCAGGATCGCGATCAGGATCATGGAGCCCGTGGCGTAGCCCAGCCCCAGGGTGCGGTCCATGAAGTCAGACATGGTGGTGCCCGCGGTGCTGGTGGACAAAATCACGATCCAGTACAGCACAGGGTTGTAGGTTTTCGACCAGAGTTGCGTCAGCAAGGTGACGAGGAACACGCTGATCAAGATCATCGAGCTGATGGCGTAGCCAACGTTGAGGGTCATCGACAACAAATCCCCGGCGGTTTCGCCCAGGGTGGTTGCGCAGATTTTCATGACCCAGAACGCCAGGGTGATCTGAGGAAGTTTGTTCATGGTACAGAAGGCTCCGAAGCTCAGTCTTTCAACGCGCCGACTTAGAGGGGTGTCGGCCTGGCGCGCAGACTGAATGCAGAGCTGTGAAAATTCGGTGGGCAATCAATGAAAATTCCATACGGTTGATGGAAATTCAGCGCCATGCCTTGCAGTATGGCCTCCTTCCCGAAGCCAATAGCAGGAACGCCCGGTCATGTCTGACGATATCCATTTCTACGAGCCTGCCAACGGTCACGGCCTGCCCCATGACCCGTTCAATGCCATCGTCGGGCCAAGGCCGATCGGCTGGATTTCTTCCCACGATCGCGAAGGTCGCCTGAACCTGGCGCCCTACAGCTTCTTCAATGCGTTCAACTACATTCCGCCGATCATTGGTTTTTCCAGCGTCGGGCGTAAAGACAGCCTTAACAACATCGAACAGACCGGCGAGTTTGTCTGGAACCTGGCCACTCGCCCGTTGGCCGAGCAGATGAACCAGAGTTGCGCCGCCGTAGCGCCGGAGGTGAACGAATTCGAGTTATCCGGCCTGACGCCGGTGGCCTCGAAAATCGTTGGCGTACCGCGGGTGGGCGAGAGCCCGGTCTCGTTTGAATGCAAGGTGACCCAGATCATTCAACTGCAGCGCGCCGACAAGCAACTGGTGCCGAGCTGGCTGGTACTGGGCGAAGTGGTCGCGGTGCACATCGCCAAGTGGTTGCTCAAGGATGGCATCTACGACACCGCCGCCGCCGAACCGATCCTGCGCGGTGGCGGCCCGGCGGATTACTTCCAGTTGGGGCCAGAGGCGCTGTTCAAGATGTATCGCCCTGGTGCCAATAGCCGCTGATAGCATGCAATTGAACCTGTGGGAGGGGGCTTGCTCCCGATAGCATTGGTGAAGTCAACACAGCATCGACTGACTCTCTGCTATCAGGAGCCCCCTCCCTGATCGACGGCGCTTTCTAGTTTGCGGCAGTTGCCCAAGCCAGTTGGCCGTCTTCGTCTACGTCGACCAGGTATTCAAGCTGCAGCGCGGCTGCATCGTCGGCGTCGGAGGCGGTCTTGAACTTCTGGCCATCAAGGATCTTGTGAAACCTGGGTGCGCCCATGCCATCGAGTGCCTTGACGGCGACGGCGGCGCTGTAGCCCCCTTCCCCCGGTACTACGGCGGAAACGGCTTCGTGGTGGGCAAATTGTTTACGTGCCATGTTGCAGGTCCTGGCCAATGGAAAGTCGGCCATTCTAACCCTCAACCGGCGAGTTGCAGGTACTCGCCGTAGGCATGCACGGCAGATGCATCGGTGAAGGTCTGGAAGTCCATGCTGCGCACTACCATGTCGTTCAACAACTCGGTAAAGATCATCAGGGCCGGCGAGTTGAAGTAGGCACTCATCGCCTGCTCGCTACTCCAGAAACCCGAGACCAGCCACACATCGGGGTCGACCTGGGAATGCTGCAACGAAAACTGCAGGCAACCCTGAGCCTGACGGCCCGGTTCGATCAAACTGCTCAAGCGTGCACCGAGTTCGGTGCTGCACCCGGTACGGGCACGGATAAAGGCCATATGGCTCGCGGGAATGGGGGTGGACATGTTCGACTCTCCCGTTGAGAAGTGATACTCGGCAAACACGCTGAGGGCGGGTTGCCACAGGATCAAAGATAACGGCGCGGGTGCAAACGCGGTTAGTCAATTCCTGCAGGCTTATTGCACAATCCTGCGAGAAGCGTAGATAAGCCACTCGGCCAGCAGGTCGTGTTCCAGGCACACGCTCAGTGTTTCAGGGAGATGACGGGCCTTGCGCTTGCCTGATTCACGCCATATCGCAGGATCAGGCAAGGATTGTGCAGAATCGACGTAACACTTTTTGAAAAGCGCCCACTAAGCTGAGCCCATCGAAGAAGCGTGTAGAGGTCACTCCATGTCGTCGCCTGAACATCCGCTGATTCCCCTCGATGCCGAGATGGAAAAGCAGCGCGCCGAACTGGCCAGCATCGTGCAACGCCATACCTGGGAAGACGGTTCCTATGGCACGGCTATCACTTCGCTGTACCTGAACCGCCACAACACACCGCGCGATTTCATGCCGGTGCTGGTGGAGCCGGCCTTGTGCATCCTCGCCAGTGGCAGCAAGGAAGTCCGCCTGGCCGACGAAATCTTTGCCTACGACCCACTCAACTACTTGGTGTTCTCGGTTGCTATGCCCGTGGCGGGACGGATCATCGACGCCACGCCGCACGATCCCAACCTGTCAGTACGCATCAATATCGACCCGGCGCAGCTCACCGCCCTGATCGCCGAGGCCGGGCCGATGGGCGTGCCCTCGCGTCCCACCTCCCGTGGCATGTACGTCGACCGCATCGACAGCCAACTGCTCGACGCGGTGCTGCGCTTGACGCGCCTGCTGGACTCGCCCAAAGACATCGCCATGCTCGCGCCATTGATCAACCGCGAGATCCTCTATCGGCTATTGCGTGGCCCGCAGGGCTATCGGCTGTATGAAATCGCCGTCGCCAACAGCCAGAGCCATCGGGTCAGCCAGGCAATCACCTGGTTAAACGGCAACTACGAACAACCGCTGCGTATCGATGACCTGGCCAAGGAAGTGAACCTGAGCGTTTCGACCTTGCACCATCGCTTCAAGGCGATCACCGCGATGAGCCCGCTGCAATATCAGAAGCAGTTGCGCTTGCAGGAAGCGCGGCGGCTGATGATCGCCGAAGGGCTGGAAGCGTCGGCGGCAGGGTATCGAGTCGGGTATGAAAGCCCGTCGCAGTTCAGCCGCGAGTACAGCCGGTTGTTTGGGGCACCGCCTTTAAGAGACCTGGCCCGATTGCGCCAGAGCATCTGAGCCCATGCAGATCAAAAATGTGGGAGGGAGCTTGCTCCCGATAGCGGTGTGACAGTCAGCTTATCTCTAGCTGACCCAGCGCAATCGGGAGCAAGCCCCCTCCCACATTTTGACCTCATGTATTCAGTCTAATCCACGAGGCAGTTGCAAGGTCACCCGCAGGCCACCCTCACGCAGGTTCTGCAGGCTCACTTCCCCGCCATGGCTGTGCGCGATGTTGCGCGCAATCCCCAGGCCCAGGCCGTAGCCCTGTTGCTGCCCGGCCAGACGGAAATGCGGTTCGAAGACTTGCTCCAGGCGCTGCTCCGGTACGCCGGGGCCTTCGTCGTCGACGTGCAGGATAAAATCCACGCCATCGTCCTCGATATGCAAGTGAGCTTTCTGCCCGTACTTCAAGGCGTTGTCGATCAGGTTGCCGATGCAGCGCTTGAGCGCCAGCGGCTTGCCCGGATAAGGCGCCAGGGCACGACCGTCCTGGGTGATGCGGCCATTGCCATTGGGCGCCAGGTACGGCTCCACCAGGCAGTCGAGCACGTGATTCAAATCCACCGGTTCGATGTTTTCGTGGATGTCAGTGTCTTTCACACATTGCAGCGCGCCCTTTACCAGCAGCTCCAACTCATCCAGGTCGCGACCGAATTTGGTTTGCAGGTTCTCGTCTTCCAGCAGCTCCACGCGCAGACGCAAGCGGGTAATCGGCGTGCGCAGGTCATGGGAGATCGCGCTGAACAATTGGCTGCGCTCGGTCAAGTAACGGCTGATGCGCTCACGCATGGCGTTGAAGGCCCGCCCGACTTCCACCACTTCGCTGCCGCCGCCTTCGGCTACCGGCTCCACATCGGCGCCCAGGGACATATCCCGCGCCGCCCGCGCCAGGCGTTTGAGCGGCCGGCTCTGCCAGTGCACCAGCAGGCCGATGAACAGCAACAGCAAGCCGCTGGTCAGCACGATGAACCACACCTGCTGGGCCGGCAGGCCCTGTTCTTCCAGGCTGGTGTAAGGCTCGGGCAGCAGCGAGGCGATGTACAGCCACTCACCGGGCGCAAGCTGGATCTGGGTCACCAGCACCGGCGGGTTCACCGGTTCCAGGGTCAGCGCGTAATGCGCCCAGGAGCGCGGCAGTTCATCGAGCTTCAAACCGGCGTTGAAAATCCGCAGGTCTTCGGCGCTGACGAACTCCACCGAGATATGCACATCGGCGCCCAGGGTCTGGCGCAGCACTTCATCCACGGCCTCAAGCACGGCCTGCTTGCGCGGCGTCTGCGGCAATATCGCCATGTCCAGCGGCCGGTCATTGAGGGTCACCACGAAACGGGTGCCGCCCATGCTGCGCAGTTGGTCGAGCACCAACGGGCGATAGGCCACCGGCAACGAGCGGAAGTAACTGACGCTGGCGGTCATCGAATGCGCCAGGCTACGGGCACTGGTGACCAGGCCCTCAAGCTGGGTAGCGCGCAATTGCGAGACCCAGATCACGCTGGACAGTGCCTGGGCAAACAGCACCACGAGCAGAGTCAGCAGCAACATGCGCCCCAGCAGCGAACGGGGCACGGGAAAGCGGACGCGGCGCTCGGTCAGGCGCTCAGTGGGCATTGCCGGCAACCACGCTGGCTGCCAGTTGATAACCGCTGCCACGCACGGTGCGGATCAGCCGCGGGGGTTTTTCGGTATCGCGCAGGCGCTGGCGCAAGCGGCTGACCGCCATGTCGACGATACGGTCCAGCGGCATCAGATCGCGGCCACGGGTAGCGTTGCCGATGGTGTCGCGGTCGAGAATCTGTTGGGGGTGGTCAAGGAACAGCTTGAGCAGGGCAAAGTCGGCGCCGGAGAGGATCACCTCCTCGCCATCCACATGGAACAGGCGGTGGCTGATCATGTCCAGCCGCCACTCGTCAAACGCCAGCACATCACCTGCGCCGCTGCGCTCCTGGCCAAACTGGGCACGACGCAACAGGGCCTTGATCCGCGCTTGCAACTCGCGGGGGCTGAAGGGCTTGCCGATGTAATCGTCGGCGCCCAGCTCCAGGCCGATCACCCGGTCGGCTTCGTCGGAACTGGCGGTCAGCATGATGATCGGCACCTGGGCCTGACGTGGGTGCTGACGAACCCAACGACACAGGCTGAAACCGTCTTCGTCGGGCAGCATCACATCAAGAATCACCAGGTCGCACGGCGCCTCACTCATGGCCTGGCGGAACCCCGCACCATCCGACACGCCACGGACTTGGAACCCGGCGCGGCTGAGGTAGGTTTGCAGCAATTCGCGGATTTCCTGGTCGTCGTCGACGAGGAGAATCGATTTACTGATTACGCTCACGGGGTCCTCCTTGTAGTTATGGCCAAGCTTGAGTCATGTGTTGCTTAGGGCCACCATCGGGAGCAAGCCCCCTCCCACATTTTGAATGTATTCACACATCGAAGTGTGGGAGGGGCTTGCCCCCGATGAGGCCATCAAGGTCTATGCAAAAGCCTGCTCAAGCGCCACACCCGCCCCGGTCAACCCGGAATACGGCGCGGTCACCAACCACACCGGAATACCTTTGAAGTAGTCGCTCATGCAGCCTTTGTCACTGAAGCTCTTGGTAAAACCACTGTTGATGAAGAAGTCGGCAAACCTCGGGATCACCCCGCCCACGATATACACACCGCCGCGCGCGCCGGTGGTCAGCACGTTGTTGCCCGCTACGCGGCCCAACCAGATGCTGAACTGGTTCAAGACTTCCACGGCCACCGGGTCACCGGCCAACCCCGCCGCCGTAATGGCTTCGGGCGTGTCCAGCACCGGCGTGTGGCCATCCACCGCACAGATTGCGCGATAGACACGCGGCAGGCCCGCACCGCTCAGGGCGGTCTCGGCGCTGACGTGGCCGATCTCATTGTGGATGTGCTGCCACAGCTGGGTTTCACGCAGGCTGCTCAGGGGCAGGTCGACATGGCCGCCCTCCCCCGGCAACGCCGCCCAACGGCCGCCACCCAGATCCAGCAACGTACCGACGCCAAGGCCAGTGCCCGGGCCGATCACCACCGCAGGGCGAAACGCTTCCGGCGTGCCTTCGCAGACCACGCGAAATTCGTCGGGCTTGAGCCGTGTCATGCCCAGGGCCATGGCCGTGAAATCATTGACCAGCAGCAGGTTATCCACCTGCAGGGTTTTACAGAATGCAGTCTTGCTCAGGCGCCAGTGATTGTTGGTGAATTTAAATTCATCACCGCTCACCGGCCCGGCGACCGACAGGCACACCGCGCCGATGTCACCGATTTCCAGGCCCTCTTCCTTGAGGTAGACCATGATGGCCGCCTCAGGGCTTGAGTGATCCGCCGTGGCGTGCACCCGGATCGAATGCAGCTCCTGATCCTGCCACAACGCAAAACGGGCGTTGGTTCCCCCGATGTCACCGACCAGCGCAAGCTTCACTTAAGCGTCTCCAAGGCAGAGGTAAAGGCGCTGGCGCCCTGCTCTGCGGAGCTTGCGGCCAAGCGCATAAATGCAAACAGTTCACGACCAGCCCCCACGTTGTTGCCCAACAGGCCCGTGGCAGGCGTGCGCGCTGCGAATTCTTCGGCGTCCACCTTAAGCTCCAAGGTGCCCTTCACGCCATCCACGCGAATGATATCGCCATTCTGCACCCGCGCCAGCGGCCCGCCGCTCTGTGCTTCGGGGTTGACGTGGATCGCGGCGGGGATCTTACCTGAGGCTCCGGACATACGCCCGTCCGTGACCAATGCCACTTTGAAGCCTCGGTCCTGCAGCACGCCGAGGAACGGGGTCATTTTATGCAATTCCGGCATGCCGTTGGAGCGTGGGCCCTGGAATCGCATCACCGCGACAAAGTCCTTTTCCAACTCGCCGGCCTTGAATGCGTCGGCCAGGTCCTGTTGATCCTGGAACACCACGGCCGGCGCTTCGACGATTTGATGCTCCAGGGCCACGGCCGAGACTTTCATCACCCCACGGCCGAGGTTGCCTTCCATCACGCGCAAACCGCCCTCGGCCGAGAACGCACGGGCCACGGGGCGCAGGATGGTTTCATCGAGGCTCTCGATCGGGCCGTCGCGCCAGATCAACTCGCCGTCGACCAGGAACGGCTCCTGGGTGTAGCGGCTCAAGCCCTTGCCGGCCACGGTGTTGACGTCTTCGTGGAGCAGGCCGGCCTCAAGCAGCTCGCGAATCAGGAACGACATGCCGCCCGCCGCCTGGAAGTGGTTGATATCGGCCTTGCCGTTTGGATACACGTGGGAAAGGGTCGGCACCACCTCGGAGAGGTCGGCCATGTCCTGCCAGGTGAGAATGATGCCCGCCGACATGGCGATGGCCGGCATGTGCAAGGTGTGGTTGGTCGAACCGCCGGTAGCGTTGAGGGCAACGATGGAGTTGACGATCGACTTCTCGTCGACGATCTCGCCGATCGGCATGAAATTGCCGTTGGCCTTGGTCAGGCGCGTCACTTGATGCGCCGCTTCACGGGTCAGTGCGTCACGCAGCGGCGTGTACGGGTTGACGAACGAAGCGCCCGGCAAGTGCAGGCCCATCACTTCCATCAGCAACTGGTTGGTATTGGCGGTGCCGTAGAAGGTGCAGGTGCCGGGGCTGTGGTAGGACTTCATCTCCGATTCCAGCAGCTCCTCGCGGGTGGCCTTGCCTTCGGCATAGCGCTGGCGCACATCGGCCTTCTGTTTGTTGGAAATGCCCGACGGCATCGGCCCGCCCGGGACGAAGATCATCGGCAGGTGACCATAGCGCAGCGCGCCCATCATCAGGCCAGGGACGATCTTGTCGCAGATGCCCAGCATCAAGGCGGCGTCGAACATGTTGTGGGACAGCGCTACCGCCGTGGACATGGCAATCACTTCGCGGCTGAGCAGGCTCAGCTCCATGCCGGGCTCACCCTGGGTCACACCGTCGCACATGGCGGGGGTGCCGCCGGCAAACTGGCCGACCGAGCCGACTTCACGCAGGGCTTGCTTGATCTGTTCAGGGAAATGTTCGTACGGCTGGTGTGCCGAGAGCATGTCGTTATATGAGGAAACAATTGCCACGTTGGCGGCATTCATCAAACGCAGACTATTTTTATCTTCAGCACCGCAGCCGGCCACGCCATGGGCAAAGTTGGCGCATTGCAGCTTACCGCGCATCGGACCGTCGCTGGCGGCGCCGCGAATGAGCGCAAGGTAGGCCTCGCGGGTGGCGCGGCTGCGGGCGATAAGCCGTTCGGTGACCTCAAGAACGCGGGGATGCATGTGTAGAACTCCAGGCTAACGGATGTGGCGACCCTCGTTCCTATGTTGACCAAACGCCCGCAGCTCATGGGATGGCAGGGTGTCGTTCGGATCATCGGACCAGTTGATTCAGGTCACTCGTTGTAGATTGAACAAAATATTGCCACTAAAAAGGCTTGTTTTCTATTTTTATGCGAATAATCTTGTAATTCTTACAACAAATCGACGACAGGCACTTTCCAATGACTCTTCGCATCGCAATCAATGGTTTTGGCCGCATCGGCCGTAATGTCCTGCGCGCACTGTATACCCAAGGCTACCGCCAGGATTTGCAGATCGTCGCCATCAATGATCTGGGCGACAGCGCGATCAATGCCCACCTGCTCAAATACGACACCGTGCATGGCACTTTTGAAGCAGAGGTCGCCCACGATCAGGAAAGCCTGACCGTCAACGGCGACCGGATTGCCGTCAGTGCCATTCGCAACCCGGCCGAACTGCCATGGGCCGCGCTGAAAATCGATGTGGTGTTCGAATGCACCGGCCTGTTCACCGACCGTGCCAAGGCTGCCGCCCATGTTACCGCCGGTGCGCGCAAGGTGATCATCTCCGCACCGGCCAAAGGCGCGGACGCCACCGTGGTCTACGGTGTGAACCACGACATTTTGCGTCAATCCCACCAGATCATCTCCAACGCCTCGTGCACCACCAACTGCCTGGCACCAGTCGCCCAGGTGCTGCATCGCGAGCTGGGGATCGAAAGCGGCTTGATGACCACCATTCATGCCTACACCAACGACCAGAACCTGACCGATGTCTACCACACCGACCCGTATCGCGCGCGTTCGGCCACCCAGAACATGATTCCGAGCAAGACCGGCGCAGCCGAAGCCGTCGGCCTGGTACTGCCGGAACTGGCGGGCAAGCTGACCGGCATGGCGGTCCGTGTACCGGTGATCAATGTGTCGCTGGTCGACCTCACCGTGCAGTTGAAGAAAGAAGCCACCGCCGAGGAAGTCAACGCACTGCTCAAAGAAGCCAGCCAGCACTCGAAAATCCTCGGATACAACACCTTGCCGCTGGTTTCCAGCGACTTCAACCACAACCCGTTGTCGTCGATTTTCGATGCCAATCACACCAAGGTCAGCGGCAAGTTGCTGAAGGTGCTGGCGTGGTATGACAACGAATGGGGTTTCTCCAACCGTATGCTGGATAACTGCCTGGCGCTGTGTAACGCCGAATAAGGCGACCTGCAGGTTCCCACGCTTTGCGTCCCGGTCCCAAGGTCGTGACGCGGAGCGTCACAGGATGAATTCCCACGCAGGGCGTGGGAACGATCAAAATACCGCACTTGCCATTTCAGTTGATGATAAGCATTATCATTAACTGCAAATCGGTCTGGTATCACTGTGAGCCAATCTCGCTTCAACCAAGTCTTTCTCACCCAACGGGTGATTCTGCTACGCACCTTGCAGCGGATGGTGAATAACCACAGCACCGCCGAAGACCTGTTGCAGGAAACCTACCTGCGCGTCACCCGTGCCCTCAGCGAGCGGCCGATCGACCACCTCGAACCCTTCGTCTATCAGACGGCGCGCAACCTGGCGCTGGATCATCTGCGTGCGCGCAGGATTCAAGCCCGTACGCTGCAGGAAGATGTCCCACTGGATATCCTGCAAAGCGTTGCCGCCCCCATCAGCACCCCGGAAGATGCAACCCAGGCCGAGCAACTGCTTGAACACCTGAGCGTCAGCCTCGGCCAGTTGAGCGCCCGCCAGCAGCAGATCTTTATCCTCAGTCGCCTGCACGGTTGCAGCTATCAAGAGATTGCCGACCAACTCCACGTGTCCTTGAGTACTGTGCAAAAGGAACTGAAATTGATCATGGCCATCTGTGTAGGTGTGGCCGACCGGCTGGATCAGCCTTAAGCTGCACCCGACAGAAATGTTGATCCAGGCTGTAGGAAAGACCAATAAAACGTGGCGAAGCCCCGAGGAACACCGTGACGGACCCGAATAAACTGCGCCCTCATGAGCTGGCTCATGAGGTGCTGCAAGATGTGGCCATGAACCAGGCGCTCGATTGGCTGATCGCCTTGCAGTGCCCACATCCCGGGCAACAGGCCGAGTTCGACGCCTGGTTGGCCAGCGACCCGGCGCACCCGCACGCCTTCGCCAAAGCCGAGGCGGCGTGGGGTAGCGCGCCGGTGCACAGCGCCGCCGTAGCCCTGGACGCACCCCGCAAGCCGAGTGCCTGGCGCCGCCTCAAGCCGCATTGGAAACCCTTGGCCACCGCCGCCGTGCTGCTGCTCGGCCTGTTCAGCTTCAGCAATTTGCCCATGCGCCTGCAAGCCGACCACCTGACCGTCGTGGGCGAACGCCAGCGCCTGCAGTTGGACGATGGCTCGAAGGTATTGCTGAATACCAATTCGGCACTTTCCAGCAGCATCAAGGATCACCAGCGCGTCGCACGCCTGTATCAAGGCGAGGCGTTTTTCGAAGTCGTACCCAGCCGCGGCCTGCCCCTGGAGATTGATGCCGGCCCGGTGCGCGCCAGCGTGCGCGACACCGACTTCGCCGTGCGTTACCTCAATGGCGAAGCGCAGGTGCAGGTGCAACGCGGCGATGTCGACCTGAGCACCACCGCAAACGATGCCCGGGTGCGCCTGAGCGCCGGTGAAAGCATCCGCATCGGCCCCCAGGGCTTTGGCCAACCGGCCAAACTGGATGCCGGCAAGGACCTGGCCTGGGTCCAGGGCCGACTGGTGTTTGAAAACTGCCCGATGGGCGAAGTACTGGCTGAACTGCGCCGCTATTACCCAGGCTGGATCGTCAACAACAACGACAAGCTCGCCAGCGTCGCCGTCACCGGCAATTACCGGCTTGACCAGCCCTTGGACGTGGTGCGCTCCCTGGCGCACATCACCTCGGCCAAGCTTTCGGAGTACCCGGCACTGGTCATCCTGAACTAAATGAGAATTATTTTTACTCGATAGCCTGCAGTGGTACGTCTCGTCTTAGCCAATGCAACTGATTCCTATTTGGTTCAGTGCGCAACTATAAGATTCGTACCTCCGGAGCGCTCTCGATGTCCTCTCGTTTCAACCGCCGGTCTTCCTCGCCCGTCCTGTCCTTGCTGACCGCCGCCATCCTGCTGGCGGGCGCGCCCATGACGGTCGCCATGGCTGCCGAGCCCATCGCCCGCAGCCATGGCAATTACACTTTCAGTATCGAGCAGCAACCCCTGGTCTCGGCGCTGAATGCCTTTAGCGCGGTGATTGGCTGGCAAGTCGGCCTGCCGGCGGAACTGGGCCAGGGCGTATCGTCCCCCGGTGTACGCGGCCCGCTGTCAGCGGAAAAAGCCCTGGACCGGCTGTTGGTGGGGACCAACCTGAGCTACCGCAAACTGGGCAATAACACCATCGTCCTGGAAAAGCGCGCAGCTGGCAGCACGCTAAATTTGCAACAGGTGACCATCAGCGCCACCCGTAATGAACAGGACGTCAACAGTGTGCCGAGCACCGTCACGGTGCATGACCGCGAGGAACTGGACCGCCAGAACGTCAGCACCATTCGCGAACTGGTGCGTTACGAACCTGGCGTCTCCGTCGGCGGCGCGGGCACCCGCTCCGGCAATGCCGGCTACAACATTCGTGGTATCGACGGTGACCGCATCCTCACCCAGGTGGACGGTGTCGAAGTCCCTGACAACTTCTTCAACGGCCCCTACGCCAAGACGCGTCGCAATTATGTCGACCCGGAAATCGTCAAGCGTGTGGAAATCCTCCGCGGCCCGGCCTCAGCCCTGTACGGCAGCAGTGCGATTGGCGGCGCGGTGAGCTATTTCACCCTCGACCCGGACGACATCATCAAGCCCGGCCAGGATGTCGGTGCCCGCCTGAAAACCGGCTACAGCTCCGCCGACGATAGCTGGCTGACCTCCGGCACCGTCGCCGGCCGCGTGCAGGACTTTGACGGCTTGCTGCACCTGAGCCAGCGCAATGGGCATGAAATGGAGTCCTACGACGGCAACAACGCCACCGGCCTGGCCCGCACCGGCGCCAACCCGGAAGAGGCGCGCACCACCAATGTCCTCGCCAAGCTGGGCTGGAACTATGGAGATGACAACCGCCTGGGCCTGACCTACGAGAAGTTCAAGGATGACCGCGACGTCAACCTGAAAAATGCCGTAGGCGGCCCGTTCATCGGCGGACGGGGGTTCAATCTGTACCGTGACCGCCGGGGCAACGACACCATCACCCGTGAACGCTTCGGCCTGGAAAACAGCTTGGCCCTGCAATCGCCGATTGCCGACCGCATCAAGACCAGCCTCAATTACCAGATCGCCAAGACCGACCAGACCACGGCTGAGATCTATCAGTCCGGCCGTCGCGTCCTGCGTACCCGCGATACCCTTTACGAAGAACGCCAGTGGGTGTTCGACGCCCAGTTGGACAAGGCTTTCAGCCTCGGCGAGACCGATCACCAGGTGACCTACGGCACCACGCTCAAGCAGCAGAAAGTCACCGGCTCGCGCGAAGGCTCGGCGACCTGCCTGGCCGTCGGCTCCGGCTGCACCGCCATCGGTGCGCCCAGCCCTTCCGCCGGCGACAGCGTGAAAAAGTCCAGTGATTTCCCGGACCCGACCATCAACACCTATTCGCTGTTCGCCCAGGACCAGATCTCCTGGGACAAATGGACCTTCCTGCCGGCCTTGCGCTACGACTACACCCAGCTCAAACCCAAGCTGACCCAGGAATTCCTCAACACCGTCAACCCGACCGGCCAGGATACGGTCAACGACAAGGACAAAACCTGGCACCGCGTGACGCCCAAGTTCGGCCTGACTTACGCCCTCACCGATCAATACACCTTGTTCGGCCAGTACGCCGAGGGCTTCCGCACGCCATCGGCCAAGGCGCTGTACGGCCGCTTTGAAAACCTCAACCTGGGTTACACCGTGGAGCCCAACCCAGACCTCAAGCCGGAAACCAGCAAAGGCATTGAAACCGGGATTCGTGGCAAGTTCGACGCAGGTTCCTTCGACATCGCGGTGTTCTACAACAAGTACCGCAACTTCATCGACGAAGACAACGCCGTGGTCGGCGGCACCGTCGAACAGTTCCAGGCCGTCAATATCAAGCGTGCCACCATCAAGGGCGCCGAAGCCAAGGGTCGCCTGAACCTGGATGCTTTCGGCGCGCCTCACGGCCTTTACACCCAAGGTTCGGTGTCCTATGCCTACGGTCGTAACGACGAAACCGGCGAGCCGCTCAACAGTGTCAACCCGCTCAAGGGCGTGTTCGGCCTGGGCTACGACCAGGACAATTACGGTGGCCTGCTGAGCTGGACCCTGGTCAAACGCCAGAACCGCGTCGACAGCAGCACCTTCCACGCACCGGATGGCAACGGCCCGTTCAAGACACCAGGCTTCGGTGTGCTCGACCTGACCGGCTACTACAAAGTCACCCGCGATGTGACCCTCAACGCCGGCCTCTACAACCTGACCGACAAGAAGTACTGGAACTGGGATGACGTACGCAGCTACGACAGCGTCGGCGAAGCCGCGGTGACCGGCCCGGCCAACCTGGACCGCCTGACGCAGCCTGGCCGCAACTTTGCGATCAATGTGATCTGGGACATCTGATCGAAGCACCTCACCTCGCCGGCTTCAGTCGCCGGCAGGTGAGGATTTTTTACTGTGCCGCGTCTTCCTGTTCGTCTAGTTGATAACCGCTCTCTTTAGAGCCACAAGGCGCTCCCCCTCTCAAGGACTTTTTCGATGACCGCTTCCCCTACCGCAGAACGCCCAAGCCTGCGCTCCCAGCGCCTGAACCAGATCACCCACGCCCCACACGCCCAGCTCGACGCGCTGGTCAAAGCCCACGCGCCATTCGAAACCCAGGCCAACTTCGCCCGTTTCGTAGTGGCGCAATACCTGTTCCAGTCGGAATTGGTGGCCCTGTACAACGACCCGCAACTGATCGAGATTTTCCCGGACCTGGCCGAGCGCTGCCGTGCCGAAGCCGCCAGGCTGGACTTGGGCGACCTGGACACCGACGTGCCGGCACCGGTCGCAGGCGCAGTGAAGAACCCCAGCAAAGCCCAAGCCTTGGGCTGGCTGTTCGTGTCGGAAGGCTCCAAGCTGGGAGCCGCGTTCCTGATCAAGCGCGCCGTGGGCCTGGGCCTGAGTGAAACCTTCGGCGCCCGTCACCTGGGTGAACCGGCCGGTGGCCGCGCCGAAGGCTGGAAGCGCTTTACCCGCACCCTCGACGGCCTGGAATTGAACGCCGAAGAAGAGGCCGCGGCAGAAAAAGGTGCAATCGATGCATTCGTGCGCTTCACCGTGCTGCTGGAACAGGCGTACGCTAGCGCCCCCGAACTGGCCTGACGCCTGAATTGAAATGCCATCAACCTGTGGGAGGGGCTTGCTCCCTCCCACAGCTAGATCTCATTGCGCCCTGATTTTCTGTGACCATCCCATCCATGACCGGCAAAACCCAATCCCCCTCGAAAATCGCCCGTATCCTGTTCGGCCTGCTGGCCTACGTCAGCCTGGGCATCGGGTTGGTGGCGATTGTCATACCGGGTTTGCCCACCACCGAATTCATCCTGCTCGCCGCCTGGGCCGCCACCAAAAGCTCGCCACGCCTCAGCGCCTGGCTGGAAAACCACCGGCTGTTCGGGCCGATCCTGTTTAACTGGCGCAATGGCAAGATCATCGCGCGTCGCGCCAAAGTCAGCGCCACGGTGAGCATGCTGTTGTGCGCGGGCCTGATGCTGGTGATGCTCGATCATGGCTGGCCGATCTACCTGGCGATTGCCGGAATGAGCCTAGGCAACTTGTGGATCTGGTCGCGTCCGGAACGCCTCGCAACCCCCGTCTAACGCTGCGTGTAGGGTTTTTCCTACCGCTCATCGCCTGCTCCTCATGAATCATCCGACTGCGCCGATGCTCCGGATATAGCGCCGAATGGATTTGGCTTGCCTTGCTTGCATTCCAACACATTCATTCACGAGTGAACCTATGTTCGACACCCTCTCCATTCGCTTGAAAATCGTGCTGCTGTCCGGCCTGTGTCTGTTGGGGGTGATCGCGCTGGTCGTGAGCCTCAACCTCTATAACACCCACCAAAACGACCAATTAGTCAGCGACTCAAGCTCGCGCATGCTCACCTCCAGCGTTGAGCAGTTGCTGCAAGCCAAGGCTGGCGAACAAGCCGCGCAATTGCAGAAAACCTTCAGCGACAGCCTGGTGGCCATTACCGCACTGGCTGACCAGATCAAGGACCTGCGCAACACCGGCGCCAAGCGCGGGCTGGAGGCTGGGGCATTGCGTGAAGAACTCAATCAGAGCCTGAAGACGGCCTTTGAGCGCAACCGTGGCGTGTTGGGTGTCTGGCTCTCGTTCGAACCCAATGCCCTGGATGGCAAAGACAGCGAGTTCATCGATGACAAGGCGCGGGTGTCCAACGAAAAAGGGCGTTTCTCCAGCTATTGGAGCCGCGCCGGCGGTGAAGGCTTGAACACCATCATGGTCGAAGAGGATCTGACCAAGACCACCCTCAACCTCAGTGGCATCCCCTACAACAGCTGGTACACCTGCCCACGAGACAGCCGCAACACCTGCCTGCTTGACCCCTACGAGGACACCGTGGCCGGTAAGCCGGTGCTGATGACCACCATTTCCCTGCCGCTGATCGTGGACGGCAAAGTCATCGGCGTGATCGGCGTCGACATCGCCCTCAACGCCTTGCAAGCCAACACCGACGCCGCGCAGAAAAGCCTGTTCAACGGCGCGGCGCACCTGGAATACCTCTCCAGCACCGGTTTGATCGCAGCCTACAGCGGTGAACCCGCCAAGGTCGGCAAGAACCTGATCGATACCCTGGGTGCGGAAGGCAAGGAGATCGTGCAACTGCTGGCCACCGGCAACCCAATGATCCGCGAACAGGACGACACGATTCGCGCCGTCTACCCGTTCAAACCGATTGCCGACGCCAAGAACTGGGGCGTACTCATCAAACTGCCCAAGAGCGTGATGCTCGCCGATAACATCAAACTGCAAGCGGTACTCGACGAAGCCCAGGCCAGCAGCCTGATCAAGACCTTACTGATCGCCGCCGCCGCCGCGCTGCTGGGCCTGCTGCTGATCTGGCTGACCGCCACCGGCGTCACCCGCCCGATCAACAACGTGGCAGCCATGCTCAAGGATATCGCCAGCGGCGAGGGTGACCTGACCCAGCGCCTGGCGTACGCCAAGAAAGATGAACTGGGCGAACTGGCGAACTGGTTCAACCGCTTCCTCGACAAGCTGCAACCGACCATCGCGCAGATCAAGCAAAGCATCGCCGAAGCCCGTGGTACGGCAGATCAGTCATCCGAGATTGCCCGCCAGACCAGCGAAGGCATGCAAGTGCAGTTCCGCGAAATCGACCAGGTGGCGACGGCGTCCAACGAAATGAGCGCCACCGCCCACGATGTAGCCAACAGTGCCTCCAGTGCCGCCAATGCGGCACGCGGGGCCGACCAGTCGGCGCGTGAAGGCATGTCGATCATCGAGCAGAGCACCCGCGACATCACCACACTCGCCGAAGAGGTCAGCAAGGCGGTGTCTGAAGTGGAAGCCCTGGCGGTGAACAGCGAGCAGATCGGTTCGGTGCTCGAGGTGATCCGCAGCATCGCCGAACAGACCAACCTGCTGGCGCTCAACGCCGCCATCGAAGCGGCGCGGGCCGGGGAAAGCGGCCGTGGTTTTGCGGTGGTGGCCGACGAAGTGCGCAACCTGGCTAAACGCACCCAGGACTCGGTAGAGGAAATCCGCCAGGTGATCGAGCGCATCCAGAGTGGCACCCGTGGCGTGGTGGCGACCATGCATTCCAGCCAGCACCAGGCCCAGAGCAACGCCGGGCAGATCCATCAAGCCGTGCAGGCTCTGGGCAAGATCAGCGATGCGGTGACGGTGATCAGCGACATGAACCTGCAGATCGCCAGCGCCGCCGAAGAGCAGAGCGCGGTGGCCGAAGAGGTCAATCGCAACGTCTCGGCGATCCGCACCGTGACTGAAGCTCTCACCGGCCAGGCGACCGAATCGGCGGCCATCAGCAGCCAGCTCAATGCGCTGGCCGGTCAACAGATGAAGTTGATGGATCAGTTCAAGGTCTGACCCCATGTGGGAGGGGGCTTGCTCCCGATGGCGGTATGTCAGTCAACTTATTGGTAGCTGACCCATCGCTATCGGGAGCAAGCCCCCTCCCACATTTAGATCTGTGACAACCTAAACACCGGTCCAGGCGCTGACAAACGGCGCCACATCTTCTTTCGGCGCCGTACGCGGCGGGTTCTGCGGGGTGCCCAGGTAGAGGAAGCCAATCACTTGCTCATCCGCCGTCAGCCCCAGGCCTTTGGCGACGTGGGCCGAGTAGGACAATTCGCCGGTGCGCCACACGGCGCCAATCCCTTGGGCATAGGCCGCCAACAGAATGCCATGAGCCGCACAGGCGGCTGCCAGCAACTGTTCGGACTTCGGCACCTTGAAGTGTTCCTGCAAGCGCGCAATCACCACCACGACCAACGGGGCACGCAACGGGCCGTTCTGGGCTTTGTCGATGACGGCTTGCGGAGCATCGGCATCTTGCAAGCGGGCGGCTTCGGCCAACAACGTGCCCATTTGCTCACGGGCGGCGCCTTCCACGGTGAGGAAACGCCATGGGCGCAACTGGCCATGGTCCGGCGCGCGCATGGCGGCGGCGAACAGCACATCGCGCTGCTCCTGGGTCGGTGCCGGCTCAAGCAAACGCGGCACGGAAACACGGTTGAGCAAAGCGTCGAGAGCCTGCATTGGCCACCTCCAGAAATAAATGTGCGGCCATTCTAGCGGGAATGAATCGGGTTCCACCAAACGATAATTGCTCTTATTCAATCCGCCCTGCCCTGTTAGACTTTGCGGCCTCATTTTCCGCCTTGTTCCAGGAAACTCGATGTTCCGTTCGTTTTTTCGCCTGTCGGCAGCGTTGATGGCCTTGAGCCTGACCGCCTGCGATGCCCCACCCAGGTTTACCCAGGCAGAGCCGGGGGAATCGCGGGCCGGCGGCGCGACGACGGTGAACAAGCGCGACCAGAATGCGTTTTCCCTGCCCTCAGCCAACCTGGCGCCGAGCCGTCGTCTGGACTTCAGCGTCGGCAACAGTTTTTTCCGCAGCCCATGGGTGATCGCACCGTCCACCACCACCGCGCGTGATGGCCTGGGGCCTTTGTTCAACACCAACGCCTGCCAGAACTGCCATATCAAGGACGGCCGTGGGCACCCGCCGCTGCCCGACGCGCCGAATGCAGTATCGATGCTGGTGCGCCTGTCGATTCCGCCTGCGCCGATCGATGCCAAGCTTATCGAGCAACTCGGCGTGGTGCCCGAGCCTGTCTACGGCGGGCAATTGCAAGACATGGCCGTGCCGGGCGTGGTCCCCGAAGGCAAGGTGCGGGTGGACTACACGCCGGTCAACGTCAGCTTCAAGGACGGCACGGTGGTTGAGTTGCGTAAGCCCAACTTGCAAATCACCCAGCTCGGCTACGGGCCGATGCATCCAGATACACTTTTTTCAGCGCGAATCGCACCGCCGATGATCGGCCTGGGCCTGCTCGAAGCCATCAGCGACGCCGACATCCTGCGCAACACCGACGCGAAAACCGCCGACCAGGAAGCCCTCGTCGGCCGCGCCAACTGGGTGTGGGACGATGCCCAGCGCAAGACCGTCCTCGGGCGTTTCGGCTGGAAAGCCGGGCAACCCAACCTTAATCAACAAAATGTTCACGCGTTCTCTGGTGACATGGGCCTCACCACGTCCCTGAGACCCTTTGATGATTGCACGGATGCCCAGATTGCCTGCAAACAGGCCCCCAACGGCAATGGCCCCGATGGCGAGCCGGAAGTCAGCGATAACATCCTGCGCCTGGTGCTGTTTTACACGCGCAACCTTGCGGTCCCCGCACGCCGTGACATCAATACGCCACAGGTGCTGGCCGGCAAAAACCTGTTTCACCAGGCCGGTTGCCAGGGGTGCCATAAACCGACGTTCACCACGTCCGCCTCTGCGTCCGAACCCGAACTGGCCAACCAGACGATCCGTCCCTACAGCGACCTGCTGCTGCACGACATGGGCGAAGGTCTGGCTGACCAGCGTAGCGAATTCAAGGCCGGGGGCCGCGACTGGCGCACACCCCCGTTGTGGGGCATTGGCCTGACGCAAACCGTGAGTGGCCACACCCAGTTTTTACATGACGGCCGCGCCCGCAACCTGCTCGAAGCCGTGCTGTGGCATGGCGGTGAAGCACAGGCGGCGCAACAACAGGTGTTGTCTTTCAACGCCGAGCAGCGCGCCGCGTTGCTGGCGTTCCTGAATTCTCTATAAGCTTCGCCCCAATTACAGAAGGGAGCTCTACATGTTCCGTCCCAAGTTGTTGTTCACCAGCCTGGCCGCACTCGCTCTCGGCGCCTGCTCGCCCCAGGACCCGCAAGCAGTGACCTCGGCGGCCATCGCCAAGCAAGTCATCCTGCCGACCTACAGCCGCTGGGTTGAAGCCGACCGCCAACTGGCCGTCAGCGCCCTCGCCTATTGCCAGGGCAAGGAAAGCCTGGACACCGCCCGCGCCGACTTCCTCCACGCACAAAAAGCCTGGGCCGAGTTGCAACCGCTGCTGGTCGGCCCGCTGGCCGAGGGCAACCGTTCGTGGCAGGTGCAGTTCTGGCCGGACAAGAAAAACCTGGTGGGCCGCCAGGTCGAACAACTGGTCAGCGCCCAGCCGCAGATCGACGCCGCTGCCCTGGCCAAGTCCAGCGTCGTGGTACAGGGCCTGTCGGCCTACGAATACATCCTCTACGACGCCAAGACCGACGTCGCCGATCCAGCGCAAAAGGCGCGCTACTGCCCACTGCTGGTGGCGATCGGCGAGCGCCAGAAAAGCCTCGCCGAAGAGATTCTCGCCAGCTGGAACAGCACCGACGGCATGCTCGCGCAGATGACCAAGTTTCCCAACCAGCGCTACGCCGATTCCCACGAAGCCATCGCCGACCTGCTGCGTGCCCAGGTGACCGCGCTGGACACCCTGAAAAAGAAACTCGGTACGCCGATGGGCCGCCAGGCCAAAGGTATCCCGCAACCGTTCCAGGCTGACGCATGGCGCAGCCAGTCGTCCCTGCAAAGCCTGGAAACCAGCCTGGCCGCCGCGCAAACCGTCTGGGTGGGGGTCGACAACAAGGGCCTGCGCAACCTGCTGCCGTCGGAGCAAAAGCCGCTGGCCGACAAGATCGACGCCGCCTATGCCGCCGCCCTGAAACTGTTCGCCAGCAACCAGCGCACCCTCAGCGAGTTGTTGAACGATGACGCCGGGCGCCAGCAGCTCAATGACCTCTACGACAGCCTCAACGTGGTCCATCGCCTGCACGAAGGTGAGCTGGCCAAGGCGTTGGGCATCCAGCTGGGCTTCAACGCCAACGACGGTGACTGATGATGCTCAGGCGACAGGCTTTGGCGATTGGCAGCGTGCTGCTCAGCGCGCTCACGTTGGGTGGCTGGACGCTATTCAAGCAAAAGGGCAAAAGCCCACTGCTGCTCTCGGCACGCGATGATGCCGAGGGCAAGCACTACGCGGTCGGTTTCCGCCTGGATGGCAAGCAGGTGTTTGCCACCCAGGTCGGCCAACGCTGCCACGACATCATCAACCACCCGGCGCTGCCGATTGCGCTGTTTGTGGCCCGCCGCCCGGGCACCGAGAGTTATCTGATCGACCTGCGTGATGGCGCGTTGCTGCAAACCATCACCTCGAACGCCAACCGCCACTTCTATGGCCACGCGGTGATTCACCAGAGCGGCGAATGGCTGTATGCCACCGAGAACGACACCTCCGATCCCGGTCGTGGCCTGCTCGGTGTTTACCGGTTCGAAGGTGAGCGCCTGGTGCACAACGGTGAGCTCTCCACCCACGGCATCGGCCCGCACCAGGTGTCGTGGATGCCCGACGGCGAAACCCTGGTGGTGGCCAACGGCGGTATTCGCACCGAAGCCGAAAGCCGGGTGGAGATGAACCTCAACGCCATGGAGCCGAGCCTGGTGCTGATGCGCCGCGATGGCACGCTGATCAGCAAGGAAACCCTCGGCCAGCAGATGAACAGCGTGCGCCATATGGGCATCGCCAACGATGGCACTGTCCTCACCGGGCAACAATTCATGGGGCCTTCCCACGAACGCTCGGAACTGCTGGCGATCAAGCGGCCGGGGCAACCGTTCGTGGCGTTCCCGGTGGCCGATGAGCAATTGCAGGCCATGGGGCACTACACCGCCAGCGTCGCGGTGCACAGCCAATTGCGCCTGGTGGCGCTGACTGCGCCACGGGGCAATCGGTTTTTTATCTGGGATATCGACAGCGGTGAGCTGCGCCTGGACGGCCCTTTGCCCGACTGTGCCGGCGTGGGGGCAGTGGCGGATGGCTTTGTCGTCACCTCCGGCCAGGGACGCTGCCGGTTCTACGATTGCCGTCAGAACCCATTGGTCGCCACCCCCTTGGAGTTACCGGCGGGGCTTTGGGATAACCACCTGCATCTGATTTGAAGGCAAAAAAAAGGGCCTCGCATCGCAAGGCCCTGTTTCGGGGGGGTGAATTTTTTAAGGTTCATCTCAACTCTGTGGCCTCATCCCTTGAGACATCCCGAACATGAACAACAGCAGATCATGATCGGGCCTTGCCTTTACGTTCGCCTTGGCGACACGCGGTAACAGGCATTGCCCGTTACCGTCCACCGCACTGAGCACTTGTGTATGAGGTTGCTCCCACGCAGCCAGGGCTAGGGCTGCAACACCCAACGCGCCGACCAGAAACAAACCTCGTGCTATTTCTAGCTTCATCTGGTTAAACCCTTGATAGCGCTGCCAAACGCCGTCTCGTAAAAGTAGCTGAGTTTTTTCCAGTCGGCATCGCTCCACGACGAATGGCGACGCAGTTGCAGCATGTCGTGGGAAGCGGCCCGATAGGCGGTCAAACGCTGGCGACACTTCTCGAAGTCCAGCAGCGCAACTTCCACATTGGCCGAATCACCTTCGCCCGTTACCCGCACGAAGATGTGCTTGATATACAGGCAACCGTGCTGCCAACGGCCCTTGTGCATGCGCGCCAGGGTGCCGGCCAGTTCCTTGAGCAGGCGCTCATGAACAAGCTCGCCGTACTGTTCGCGGCCGCCGGCGGCATACCAGTTTTCAATCTCGTCGAAACCGTCCAGGGACGCCGTGACCAGCAGTGCTTTCCATCGGTGTTCCGGGTCGCGACGTGCCTCGCAAAACACCAGCTCCGGTACGCGTACATCGAGTAAACGCAAGCCCTTGAGGGCGTCACGCTCACGTAGCACGGTCGGGCGTCCGAACGGGTGAAGCCAACTGCGGTAGATGTGCCCGGTCTGGCGTTTGCTGTAGAGCAAGCGCCCATTGGGGCTGATGACCCGCTGCACACCACTTTCACCGCCACGCCGACGATTGGGTTCCTCGACCCATTCCCCTTTCAGGCGCCAGAAATAATCAAACCGCTCCTCGGGAGCTACATGACTACCTGCTACGCACTCAACTGCCATCCTGTCACCTCTTACGCAATACATAGACTCGCCACATGGCATAGAGCGGCATGAAGTCCAGGGATTCCTGAACACGGAAACCGGCCTGCTCAAATTCTGCCTCGACAGTAGCCGCCGGTAACACAAACCGATTTTGGTAACCTTCCTGCTCACCTCTTTCGCGACGCCGGGACTCGGCGCGCTTGCGTCTCCAGGCCTTGAAGTTGCCATCGACCCACAGCGAGAGGATCACGCTGTCGCGCGTCACACGCTGAAACTCCTGCAATATCGCCAGCCTATGCTCCGGATCACCAATGTGGTGCATCAAGCGCATGCAGAAAATGCTGTCGACCGAGTTGTCCGGCAAATCGATATCAAAGGCCGATGTCTGCAAAGTGCGTACCCGTTTCACCACGTCCGCCGGTTGGGCGACTGTGGCGACCTTCAACATCGATGCCGAATTATCAGCGCCGATAATCACACGGTTGGGTTTTTCGGCCAGTAATGGCCAGAAGCGCCCGGCGCCGCAGGGCAGGTCCAGGACCAGCCCAGGCTCACCGGCCATGGCCAGCGCACCGCGCGCCAATTGCTCGTCGCGTTTGTGGGACAACCGGCGAGCCAGATTGTCCTGATGCTTGAGCAAATAATTTTGCGCGTGTTGGTCGTCGTACTTTTCGGAAAATTCGAGCTTGATCGGGGAAGGCATCTAAACATCTCCAGTTGCTGATGCCTACAACCTTAAGCAGCAAACTGTGAGCGACAGGTCAACTGGTTGTGAAAAACTTGTCCTGTCCAACCCCATACATTTCAAGACTTTACAGACACAAACGGTGGCCTGGGGCCATCTTCGCCGAAAAGCACGCTAACTGCCGCAGCATAGCGGCAGGCTGGCGAGTCAGGGTTTGACCTGGCTCAACTCGACATGAAAGCGGCAGCCGTTGGGCTCCATGGTGCTCAGGCTGACGCTCCAGCCTTGGCTCTCGCAGATGCGTTGCACCAGCGACAAACCCAATCCCAGGCCCTCACCGCGCTTCTCGCTGCCACGCACAAAAGGCTCGAACATCGCTTCACGTTTTTCTTCCGGTATACCGACGCCGGAGTCTTCGACGATAAAACCGCTCGGCTCCAGGGTGAGGCGGATAAACCCTTGCTCGGTGTAATGCAGCGCGTTGCGCAGCAAGTTACCCATCACCGCATGCAAGAACGTGGTGTTGTAGCGGGTCGCCAAGGGGTTGCCAGGAATGTAGATCAACTCAAGCCCTTTTTGCTCGATGGGCTCGCGCCAGATACCGAGCAAGTCATCGGCCACCTGTTTGAGATTGACCTGCGGCGACATGGCAGCATCATCATGTTTGGCACGGGCGAGCATCAGGAAGGTTTGCACCAGCTCGCGCATTTCCTCACTGGCGCGGGCGATGCGCTCGACCTGGGCACGGCCGCGCTGATCAATCGCCGGGTTCTCCAGCAACAGTTCGCAGGAAGTCGCCAACACCATCAAGGGTGTGCGCAATTCATGGCTCACGTCGCTGGTAAACAACTGCTCACGGGACAACGCCTGACGCAAGCGGCCGAGCGTGGCATCGAAAGCCACCGCCAGTTCACCCACTTCATCAGCCGCATAATCCGGGGCCAACGGCGGCGCCAGGCCCAGCAACTGGTCACGATGGCGTACCTGGCGGGCCAGGCGTACCACCGGTGCCATCACCTTGCGGGCCAACACCCAACCCAGGAACACCGCCAGCGCCAGGCTGAGCACGAACCCCACCAGCACCACCGCAAACAACACGCGCTCACGCTCTTCAAAGTCGCTCTGGTCTTGCAGCAGGACATAGCGCCGACCGTCAACCACTTCGACCATGGCGTGGTACGACAGCGCTTCGCGAAACACCTCATGAAAGCCTGGGTCCAGGTGTCGCAAATCCTTGGGCAGTTCGAAATCGCCGCGCCCACCGCTGAAATAGAACAACTGGTCCGGCTCCGGCCGGTGGCTCCAGTCTTCGACGCTGTCCATCAATAGCAACCGTTGCAGGTCGCCACCCAGGCCCGCCGAGATCAGTTTCTCTTCCACCAGGTGCACCGTCGCAACAATGCCCATGGCGAAAGCCCCCGCCACCAGCGCGCTCATCAAGGCAAAGGCGATGATGATCCGCTGGGCAAGGCTTTGCTTAAACTCCATCACGCCCCTCGGCCAGGCGATAACCGACGCCGTGCACCGTCTGCAGCAATGGCTTGGCGAAAGGTTTATCGATCACCTGGCGCAACTGGTGAACGTGGCTGCGCAGGCTGTCGCTGTCCGGGCAGTCATCGCCCCACAGGGCTTCTTCGAGCACTTCGCGGCGCAACACATGCGGACTCTTCTGCATCAGCACCGCCAGCAACTTCAGGCCCACCGGGTTGAGCTTGAGCAGGCGCCCTTCGCGGGTGACTTCCAGGGTATCGAGATCGTAGTACAAGTCGCCCACCTGCAAGGCGCGACGACCACCGCCCTGGGCGCGGCGCAGCACAGCTTCAATGCGCGCAGCCAATTCGGACAAGGCGAACGGCTTGAGCAGGTAATCATCGGCACCCGACTTGAAGCCCTGCAACCGGTCATCCAACTGATCGCGGGCAGTGAGCATGATCACCGGTGTGTCACGGCGCGCGTCTTCGCGCAGGCGTTTGCACAAGGTGTAGCCATCAATGCCTGGCAGCATGATATCGAGCACGATCAGGTCGTAATGCTCGGTGGCCGCCAGGTGCAGGCCCGACAAACCGTCCTGCGCGCAGTCAACGGTATAGCCCTTGAGCCCCAGGTAGTCCGCCAGGTTGGCCAGAATATCGCGGTTGTCTTCAACCAATAGAATTCGCATGAGCAGTGTCTCCGTACTGTCGTGCCAGCCGTGCTGGCTCGCGCAGCTTAAGGCCTGGCGTGGCTCAGGGATAGACCTGTCGGACTTATCGATTAATCTTCTCAACCAACTTTATGATCTAATGAGTTTTTCACTATAGATTCACAGGCCGCCAATAAGGCCTGGCCGAAGATCATCGCCCATTAATAGAAGGATTATGCTGGACATGGGGTTTCTCAAAACCGCGCCTATGCGCTACCTGCTGCTCGTCACCGGCGCATGGTTGGTTATTTTCCTGCTCACCCGCAGCGTCCTGCTACTGACTCACCTGAGTGAAGTCGGAGGCAACGTACTGCCGGTGTTTGGCGTGGGCTTGCTGTACGACTTGGGCTTCCTGACCTATGCAGCCTTGCCGCTGGGCCTGTATTTGCTGCTTTGCCCACCGGGGCTGTGGCGCCGTCGCGGCCATCGCTGGTTCCTGCAAGCGGTGTTGACGGTCAGCCTGTTCGCCATGTTGTTTACCTCGGTGGCCGAATGGCTGTTCTGGGACGAGTTCGGCGTGCGCTTCAACTTTATCGCCGTGGATTACCTGGTGTATTCCGACGAGGTGCTGAACAACCTGCTGGAGTCTTATCCGATCGGCAAGTTGCTCAGCCTGTTGGCGATGCTGGCGGTGGTGCTGAGCGTGGCACTGCGCAAACCCTTCAACGCCGCCTTGAATGCACCGCTGCCGCCGATGCGCGGCCGCTTGCTGAGCGCCTTGAGCCTGTTGATCGCCGCCGGCCTCAGCCTGCAACTGATCAGCCAGGACAGCCCGCGTACCCAGGGCGGCAACGCCTACAAGAACGAACTGGCGAGCAATGGCCCGTATCAGTTTTTCGCGGCATTTCGCAATAACGAGCTGGACTACACGCAGTTCTACAAGAGCCTGCCAACCGAGGTGGTCGCCCAGCAGCTACGCACCGAACTCAGCGAGCCCAACGCGCGCTTTATCGGCAAAGACCCGCTGGATATCCGCCGTGCCATCGAGAACCCCGGCACCTTGCGCAAGCCCAATATCGTGCTGGTGACCATCGAAAGCTTCAGCGCCAAATACATGGGCAGCAACGGTGATGGGCGCAACCTTACGCCCAACCTCGATGCGCTGCGCAAGCAAAGCCTGTACTTCAATAACTTCTATGCCACCGGTACGCGTACCGACCGTGGCCTGGAAGCCATCACCCTGGCCATTCCGCCAACGCCAGGGCGCTCGATCGTCAAGCGCATAGGGCGGGAAAGCGGCTTTGCCAGCCTGGGTCAACAACTCAGCGCCATCGGCTACGACAGTGTGTTTGTCTATGGCGGGCGTGGTTACTTCGACAACATGAACGCGTTCTTCAGCGGCAACGGTTATCGGGTCGTGGACCAGAGCAGCGTGGCCGAATCGGATATCTCGTTTAAAAATGCCTGGGGCATGGCCGACGAAGACCTCTACCGGCAGACCCTGAAACTGGCCGATGCCGACTACGCCAAGCAGCAGCCGTTTCTACTGCAATTGATGACCACCTCCAACCATCGCCCCTACACCTACCCGGACGGGCGTATTGATATCAAGTCCGGCAAGGGCCGAGACGGTGCGGTCAAATACACCGACTACGCCATCGGCCAGTTCCTTGAGGCCGCACGCCAGAAGCCCTGGTTCGATAACACGATCTTCGTGTTCGTCGCCGACCACACGGCCGGCAGCGCGGGCAAGGAAGACTTGCCGATCACCAACTACCAGATCCCCCTGTTCATCTACGCCCCGAAATTGATCGAGGCACGGGAAACCGCGCAACTGGCCAGCCAGATCGACTTGGCGCCCACCTTGCTGGGCCTGCTCAACCTGAGCTACGAGTCCACCTTCTTTGGTCGCAACCTGTTGCAAGACAGTCCATTGCCACCGCGTGTGGTGGTCGGCAACTACCAGCACCTGGGGTTGTTCGACGGCAAGGACCTGGCGATCCTCAGCCCGCGCCAAGGGTTGCGTCGCCATGATCAGGCACTGGGTGAAAGCCAGGAGTTACGCGTGGGCAGCGATGATCCGTTGATCCAGCGGGCGATCACCTACTATCAAGCTGCCAGCTACGGTTACACACAACAACTGCTCGGCTGGAAAGCCCCCAAGAACGCGGCACCGGCGCTCACCGCCGACTGATAAACCCACGAAGTGCGCGTCCCGCCCTTGCCTCCTCCCAGGCAAGGGCGTAACACTTGCGGCCTTGCTTCGGCGACGGCCCTTTTTCATGTCCGACACCCTCCTGCTGATTGAAGACGACCGCCCACTGGCCGCGTTGACGGCCGAGTTCCTGCGCGCCGAAGGTTTTACCGTTGCGGTGGAGCACCGTGGCGATCATGCAGCCCAGCGCATTCTCGATGAACAGCCGGCGCTGTTGATCCTGGACGTGATGTTGCCGGGTATCGACGGCTTCACTCTGTGTCGACAGATTCGTGATCACTACCCCGGGCTGATCCTGATGATGACGGCATTGGATGAAAACGCCGAACAATTGACCGGCTTCGATGTGGGCGCGGACGACTATGTGGTCAAGCCCGTCGACCCGCTGCTGTTGCTGGCGCGTATCCGCTCACTGCTGCGCCGCCGTCCGCAAACGCCCCGCGCCACTTACCAATGGGGTAGTTTCCGATTGGACTTGAACAGCCATTTCGCTTGGCTCAAAGAAACCCCTTTGCAGTTTTCGGTGGCCGAGTTCGAATTGCTGGCGATTTTCGCCCGCCATTGCGGCGTGTTGCTGACCCGCGAAAAACTCCTCCAGAGCCTGCGGGGCCTGGAGTACGACGGGGTCAACCGCTCCATCGATATGCGCGTGTCGCGCCTGCGTAAAAAGCTGATGAACCTGGCTTGCCCGGTGACCATCCAGACGATCACGGCCCAAGGCTATCTCTTTGTCGAAATCCCACCGGACGGCCAAGATGCTGTCTAAAGTGCGCCCCTGGATGGCCGTCGTGGCGGGCACCGCTTGGGCGGCCTTGACGTGTTATCTGTTGTGGCTGTGCGCCAACGCTTCGGTGTTTGTCGGTGAAGACAGCTTTCTACGCTTGATGGCCGGGCCGGGCTACCTAGTGGCCGAGCAGCTCAAGGCCTTGCCGGCCGACCAACGCGAATCGCACATGGACACCTTGCGCGCACATTTCCAGTACCCGGTGGCACTGGTCGCGCTGGATGACGTCGAGCTGCCGCCGGAAGCCTTGGTGATGTTGGAACATCAACAGCCGGCGCTCAATAGCGACGAAGACATCACCTACTTCCCGCTGGACGACGACACCGTGATCCAGTTCGGCCCCATGTGGGGCACGGCTGAGGTCGATGACCTGCTGAAATTTCCGATTTACTGGATAACAGCAGGCGTCGCCGGCCTGCCGGTGTTACTGCTGCTCTGGCTCGGCTTACGCGCACACAGCCGGCGCACCAGCGAACTGGGCAAGCTCAATGCCTGCCTCGGTACACTGGCGCACACGCCGAATGTGATGTTGCCCGCGATGGGCAAGGAATGGGCGCCGTTGCTGCAGACGCTGCAACAACATGCCCAGGCCATCAGCGCCATGGGCGAACGCCACCGCGAAGTCTCCCAAGCGGTGTCGCATGAACTGCGCACGCCCCTGGCACGCATGCGCTTTGCCCTGACCCTGCTGGGCAAAAGTGACGACCCGCCGACACGCACCCGACTTCAGGAGCGCTTGCTCACCGACGTCGAAGAACTGGAAGCCTTGGTGCGGGCCAGCCTGGCTTTCGCACGAATGGCCGGTTCTGCGTCAGACCTGCATTACGAGCCCATCCGCATTCGCGAGTGGCTGCATCAGGAATTTGCCTTGCTGGACGGACATCAGCGCCACCTGAGCCTGGAGACCGACCCACCGGAGCTGGAGCTGATCGGCGACCGTGCGCTGTTGCACCTGATCGTGCGCAACCTGCTGAGCAACGCCATCACCTATGCCCGCGACCAGGTGTGTGTCAGCGCGGCCTACCATGGCCAACACCATCTGATACTGCACGTCGACGATGACGGCCCTGGCGTCGTCGCGGAAAACCGTGAAAAAATCTTCGAGCCTTTCGTACGGCTGGCCATGGGCGGTGACGCTCCAGGCGGCTTCGGCCTTGGCCTGGCGCTGGCCAAACGGGCGACGCAGTGGCACCGCGGTGAACTATCGGTGGCCCGCAGCCCACGGGGGGGCGCACGCTTGAGTCTGGTCCTGCCGCTGCGCCCACCTCAGTAGCGCAGCGCGTGTTACAGCCTGTGACAGCGAACAGTTCGTATCGCCCGTAACCTCGCCACCTGAATTCCAGGTTGGAGAGCCCGCCCATGCGTCCCCCGAAAAAGCACCTTTACCGGCTGATGGGGTCATTGTGCATTGCCGCCAGCTCATTGTTCGTCAGCGATGCCTGGGCTTTTGCCCAAGCGGCGCCTTACCACGCCGGCTCGATCAAGCCGAACCACCTGCCCCAGGCGGTCATGGACCAGCAACTGACCCGGTTCTACACAGAATGGAAGGCGCTTTACCTGTCCGCCGAATGCGGCAACGGGCGCTATTTCATCAAGGTCAATGCCGACGGCAAGCCGGTGGGCGGCGGCACCGCCCCGCACACCATTACCGTATCCGAAGCCCACGGCTATGGCATGCTGCTCAGCGTGATGATGGCCGAGCAGGACCCGGACGCGCAGCAGATCTTTGACGGCATGGTGCGCTATTTCAAAGACCACCCGGCCAAATCCGATCCCGGGTTGATGGCCTGGAACCAGGTCGAAGGCTGCGGCAACTCCACTGGCCGGTTCCGCGGCAACGCCAGCGCCACCGACGGTGACCTGGATATCGCCTACGCCCTGCTGCTGGCTGACCAGGCGTGGGGCAGCCAAGGTGCGATTGACTACCGCAGCCAAGCCAACCAAGTGCTGGCGGCGATCATGCACCATGAGGTACACCCGCGAACCCATCATCTGCTGCTCGGCGACTGGGCCGGCACCGATGGCGATTCCGAGCTTGAATACGCCACCCGCAGCTCGGACTTCATGCAGTCGCACCTCAACAGTTTTTTTGCGATGACCGGTGACAGGCGTTGGCTGGCTGTTCGTGACAAAACCTACTCGATCATCCACACCTTCACCGAGCGCTACAGCGCAGGCAGCGCCCTGCTGCCGGACTTCATCAGCCACCTCGACACCTCAATCACACCCGCCCGCGCCGACCTGCTGGAAGGCAAGCACGACGGCGATTACGCGTGGAATGCGGCCCGCTACCCGTGGCGGGTCGGCCTGGATTACCTGATGTACGGCGACGCACGCGCACTGGAGGCCCTGACTCCGTTCAACCACTGGGCGCGCACAATCACCGGCGATCAGCCCGCCGCTTTCAACAACGGCTACCGGGTCGATGGCAGCGTATTCGACGAAGACCAGGATGACCCGGTGTTTATTTCCGCCTTGGGGGTCAGCGCCATGATCAGCCCCGGCAACCAGCCATGGCTCAATAACATCTGGGACAACCTGCAACACCGTCCACTCAAGGCCCATGACTACTACGCCAATACCCTCAAGTTGCTGGGGATGGTGGTCATGTCCGGCCACTGGGAACGGCCCAGGCCTGCGCCCCCTGAAAGAACCGCGCACCTGCCTGTTCATCAGCCGCTCGACCAAGCTCTATCGCAACCCATGGCCCTCATGTCGAGTACCCGACTGACCTTGGCACGGGGGTTCACGTTCAAGAAACTGCTGAGGCGCCGCTCAATAGGCTGAGCGCCGGCGCTGCATAAAAAAACCCCGCCTGCATCACTGCAGGCGGGGTTTTTCAGGTGCCGGGTAAGGCTGGCTTACATCATGCCGCCCATGCCACCCATGCCGCCCATGTCTGGCATACCGCCGCCAGCTGCGCCTTCTTTCTTCGGTGCATCAGCGATAGCCGCTTCGGTAGTCAGGATCAGACCGCCGATGGAGGATGCCGCTTGCAGCGCGGAACGGGTTACCTTGGTTGGGTCCAGGATGCCCATTTCGATCATGTCGCCGTATTCGCCAGTAGCAGCGTTGTAACCGTAGTTACCTTTGCCGTTCTTGACTTCGTTGACCACAACGCTCGGCTCGTCGCCGGAGTTGGCAGCGATCTGACGCATCGGAGCTTCAACAGCGCGACGCAGAACAGCGATACCGACATTCTGGTCAGCGTTGTCGCCGGTCAGGCCAGTCAGGGCTTCCAGCGCGCGGATCAGCGCAACGCCACCGCCAGGTACCACGCCTTCTTCGACGGCTGCGCGAGTTGCGTGCAGGGCGTCTTCAACGCGGGCTTTCTTCTCTTTCATTTCAACTTCGGAACCAGCGCCAACCTTGATTACTGCAACGCCGCCGGACAGCTTGGCCAGACGCTCTTGCAGTTTTTCACGGTCGTAGTCCGAGGAAGTTTCAGCAACCTGGGCACGGATCTGAGCAATACGGGACTCGATGTCGCCGTCAACGCCAGCACCGTCAACGATGATGGTGTTTTCCTTGGAGATGGTCACGCGCTTGGCGCTACCCAGGTTTTCCAGGGTGGCGCTTTCCAGGCTCAGGCCGATCTCTTCGGAGATAACGGTACCGCCGGTCAGGACGGCGATGTCCTGCAGCATGGCCTTGCGACGGTCGCCGAAGCCCGGTGCCTTGACGGCTGCGACTTTGACGATGCCACGCATGTTGTTCACAACCAGCGTCGCCAGGGCTTCGCCTTCAACGTCTTCGGAAATGATCAGCAGTGGGCGGCCGGCTTTGGCAACGGCTTCCAGCACTGGCAGCATTTCGCGGATGTTGGAGATCTTCTTGTCGACCAGCAAGATCAGCGGGCTGTCCAGCTCGGCAACCATGGTGTCCGGCTTGTTGACGAAGTACGGGGACAGGTAGCCACGGTCGAACTGCATGCCTTCTACAACCGACAGTTCGTTTTCCAGGCCGGTGCCTTCTTCAACGGTGATCACGCCTTCTTTACCGACTTTTTCCATGGCTTCGGCAATGATGTCGCCGATGGAGCTGTCGGAGTTGGCGGAGATGGTACCTACCTGAGCGATAGCCTTGGAGTCAGCGCAAGGCTTGGACAGGTTCTTCAGCTCTTTGACGATGGCGATGGTCGCCTTGTCGATACCGCGCTTCAGGTCCATCGGGTTCATGCCGGCAGCGACGGCTTTCAGGCCTTCGTTGACGATCGACTGAGCCAGAACGGTGGCGGTGGTGGTGCCGTCGCCTGCGTCATCGTTGGCACGGGAGGCAACGTCTTTGACCAGCTGCGCGCCCATGTTTTCGAAACGGTCTTCCAGTTCGATTTCTTTGGCGACGGAAACGCCGTCCTTGGTGATGGTCGGAGCGCCGAAGCTCTTCTCGATGATCACGTTACGGCCTTTCGGGCCCAGGGTCGCTTTTACCGCGTCAGCCAGGACGTTGACACCGGTGAGCATTTTCTTGCGGGCGGAATCGCCGAATTTAACTTCTTTAGCAGCCATGATCGATATTCCTTAAATTCTTTGGAGTAACGGAAAAATGAGCGGGGAAATCAGGCTTCCAGTACGGCGAGAATCTCGTTCTCAGCCATTACCAGGAGGTCTTCGCCGTCAACTTTCACAGTGTTGCTACCGGAGTAAGGGCCGAAAACAACCTTGTCACCGACTTTAACGGCCAGCGCACGTACTTCACCGTTTTCCAGAGTCTTGCCTGGGCCCGCAGCGACGATCACACCGTGGTTGGCTTTTTCAGCAGCCGAACCTGGCAGAACGATACCGCCAGCGGTTTTCTTTTCTTCTTCGCTGCGACGGATTACGACGCGGTCGTGCAGAGGACGAAGCTTCATTGTCGATCTCTCCTAATTGTGTTTTTCATCGGCCGGTATCAATTCCGGCGGGTTAAATTCCGGCGGAGCCGGTCGCGGTTCGCAAAGCAAACCGCTGAAGTCTGTCTGGTGTCGCCACCAGAAACCTTGCGGTGACCGTTACATAAGGGCGCCTGGGCTTATTACAAGGGGCCATGAATGAAATTTTTTATGTCTACGGTCGGGTAAAAGCAACACGGCACCCGAAGGTGCCGTGCCGATAAAGCGCTTATTTGGAGTCGCGGTGTTCGAACTCGCCTTCGATCACGTCACCTTCACGCCCCAGGGGCTGGCGCGGAGCCGGACCGCCACGGGGTTGCAGGTCATCGGCGAAGGCACGCTGGCGAATCGCAGCCTCTTCGGCACGCTGGCGCATCTTGCCGGCCAGCAGCTTGCGGGTGAACGGCAGCAGCATGACCAGACCGACCACGTCGCTGATAAAGCCCGGCAGGATCAACAGGCCACCGGCCAGGGCCATCATCAAGCCTTCGAGCATGGTCTGGGCCGGCAACTCGCCGCGATTCAGGCTTTCACGGGCACGCAGGGCCGTAGCCAGGCCCGCGACGCGCAGCACCAGGACGCCGAGCATCGAGCCGGCAATAATCAGCAACAACGCCGGGAAAAACCCGATTGCGCTGCTGACTTGAACGAATACGAACAGCTCCAGCACCGGGAACAGCAGAAAGAGCAATAAAAAAGGGCGCATCAAATGGTTCCTCAACGCAAGAATGCCTTGCTAGTCCACCTTAGATGACGTCGCCATTTCGTGAATTCAAGCGCCGGCCGCTGCTTTTTTCGGCCAGACCTCGGCGTGAGCCAATGAAACCAAGGCCTCGCGCACTTGTGTCGGAGTATTACAAGACTCGGCAAACGGCAGCCAATGCAACGCTTGGCCGATGCGCAAGTGCATGCCTTCACTGTCGATACCGACCAGTTGCGCAGGCTCGGACGTCGGCAAACCGGCCAGGTCGACGTAATGGGCAATCGCCTTGGTGTGATCGCTGTTCATGTGCTCGATCATGCTGCGCTCAGCCTTGCCCGCGAAGGGGTTGGTCAGGGTCAACTGGTCGACCCAGTGAATCGCGCCAAAACCACCGATATAACGGTGGCGTACCGGCTTGAGTACCCAGAAATCAAAATCATGGGCCTTGTGGTAGTTGGCCGATTCGGGGAAGTAGCGGTAATAACGTTCGGCCGCCGCGTCGATCGCCGCCTGATCGTCCAGTTGCTCGGCTTCGGCCAGGTAGGTCAGGCGCCCGACGGCCTGCACATCATCGGCCTCGCGCTCACCCACCAGCAGCGAGCATTTCGGGTCCTTGTGCAGGCTATGGGTGTGCTGGGCGATGCGGCTGATCAGGATCAGCGGGCGGCCCTGCTCGTCCAGGCAATAAGGCACGACCGAACCGAAAGGGAAGCCGGGCATGGCTTTGGACAGTGTGGAGAGAGCCCCACGGTATTCCTTGAGCAACAGCTCTCGGGCGTTCTTGGCAACGTGCGCGCTCAACGTATGACTCCTTGGGTATTCGGTCGCCCATGGCACATGGGAATGGATCTCAACACAAGGTAATCAATATCCGCGCAGGTTGCCAGCGCCGCCCTGGCCGCTTTGCCGTGTGGGTTACCAGGCCACGCCAAAGCCCGCAGTGTAGCGCGTCTTGCTCAAACTGCTTTCCGAATCGCCACTGATAATGTCGCGCTCGGCCTTGAGATTGAGCGAAGCCCACTCGGTGACTTTGTAGCGCAGGCCCATTTGCGCATCCACGGAGTATTCGGACGGCCCGGCCAGCGGCTTGCCCAATTCACCGCTGGTGAAGAACTCAACGGTCTTGCCCACCAGGTAGCGGTTGTAGTTCCACTTCATGGCCAGGGAGTAGAAGTTGTCCTTGCCGCCGTCGGCGTATTCGTAATCGGTGCGGTTGACCAGGGAACCGAGGGAGAATGCGCCCAGCTCATCATCCCAGAACTGGTAGCCGGGGCCGGTACCCACGGTGCGTTGCCGCGCCAGGTCTTCCACCTTGTCGCGCTTGTAGGTCAGGCGGCCCTGCCAGAACCAGTGTTCGGTGATGAAACGGTCCAGGTCATATTCCAGGGCCCAGTTGTCGGTGGTGGTGACGTCGTCCTGGAACTCGCGGTTGTACTCACCCTTCCCGGTATGGCGCCACTGGCCGTGACGGGCGGTGGTCTTGAAGTCGATGTCGTAATCGTTGGTGTCTTTGTCGGCACGCTTGTAGTCCAGCGCCAGGTCGACATTGCCCTTCCACACCAGGTCCTCGATCACCGGCTTGGGTTTGATGATCTGCTGGATGCTCGCCAGGTCCACGGTCTTGGGCGCTTCACCGTTGGCCAGGACTACCTTTCCATCGTCTGCGGCCTTCAGCGACTTGGCTTTCTCACCGGTATAGGCATCCTGCTTGACCAGCAATTCCTGATCGCTCTCCAGGGTTTTCACCTGCTTCCAGTCCACCGGGATCGAGCCGGCGTAGTCTGTCTGGATCAGCAGTTTGCCGCCGTCAAAGACTTTGATCTTGCCGGTCAGCCGGTCGCCGTTCTTCAACCACACGGTGTCGGCGAGCAAAGGGGTGGAGGCGCTTAAAACAGCAAGGCACAGCAGGGTTCTGGACAACATAAGCAGATTCGGGGCTCGAGGTTGGCGAAAAAAGGGCGCTATCGTGTTAGATAGCTACGACTGACTCAAGGATTTATATTGAGTTCAATTCTCATCGCCATGTTTACAGACGTTTCTTACAAATACGCGAAGATCTCAACGGATATATCCACAGTGAATCCACCTGCCGATACGCCGCAAAACCCCGCCGAGATGCGCCGTACCGCGCTCTACCTGACGCTGGCGCAAGTCCCGCAAGGTTGTGTCGTGAGTTACGGCGAATTGGCGCGCCTGGCCGGCCTGGGTCGGGCAGCACGCTGGGTGGGACGTACCCTCAGCCAACTGCCCGAAGACACTCGATTGCCCTGGCATCGCGTGCTGGGCGCCGGTGGTCGGATAAGTCTGCCGGTGGGCAGTGCTTCAGGTGACGAACAACGTGCGCGTTTACGCAGCGAAGGTGTCAGCATCCTGAACAATCGCGTTGATATTCAGCGTCATGGCTGGCGCCCGGTAGAGCACAGCGGTTAGAGTGCGCGCTTTGTTTCCGCAAATCTGAGGCAGATTCCAGCCCATGCCCCGTAAAACCTGGCGCGCCGCGCTCGCCGCCTATGCCAGCCCTTCGACGTTGGTGCTGTTGTTGCTCGGCTTCGCCGCCGGCTTGCCTTACATGTTGGTGTTCTCGACGCTTTCCGTATGGCTGCGCGAGGCCGGTGTGGCCCGCGAGACCATCGGTTATGCGAGCCTGATCGGCTTGGCCTACGCCTTTAAATGGGTCTGGTCACCGCTGCTCGACCAATGGCGCCTGCCGCTCCTCGGAAAACTGGGGCGCCGCCGTTCGTGGCTGGTGCTTGCCCAGTCGCTGGTGATCCTCGGATTGATTGGCATGGGGTTCTGCGACCCGCAAAAACACCTGTCCTGGTTGATCGCCATTGCGGTGATCGTGGCCTTCGCCTCGGCCACCCAGGACATCGCCGTAGATGCCTATCGCCTGGAAATCGCCGACGACAGCCGCCAGGCCGCACTGGCCGCCAGCTACATGTCCGGTTATCGCATTGCGGCGTTGCTGGCCACAGCCGGCGCGCTGTTCTTTGCCGAAGGTTTCGGCTCTACCGGCTTCAACTATAAGCATTCGGCCTGGACCGGCACCTATGTCATGTTCGGCGTGCTGATGATCCCGGCACTCCTGACCACCTTGTTCATGCGCGAACCCGATGTGCCGCTGCGTACCCAACTGCAGGCCGGCCGCTACAGCTTCTCGCACCAACTGGTCTCGGTATTCGTCTTGATCGTGCTGCTGGTGTCGGTCCCGGCGATGTTCACCCAGCTGTACAACACCGATTTCGCCAGCGTGCTGTTCCACGGCGTCACCCTGTGGGAGCTGTTGATGGAAGATCGCGCCTTCCTGCGTGCCATCCTCTATATCCTGCTCACCACCCTGTGCCTGTCGACCATGGGCCGCCGCGGCCTGGCGCCGGTGCTGACACCGGTCAACGACTTTATCCTGCGCTACCGTTGGCAGGCGTTGCTGCTGCTCGGGCTGATCGCGACCTATCGCATGTCCGACACCGTGATGGGCGTGATGGCCAACGTGTTCTATATCGACCAGGGCTTTACCAAGGACCAGATTGCCGGGGTCAGCAAGATCTTCGGCCTGATCATGACCCTGCTCGGCGCCGGCATGGGCGGCCTGCTGATTGTGCGTTTCGGTATCTTGCCGATCCTGTTTATCGGCGGCGCGGCCTCGGCTGCGACCAACCTGCTGTTCGTGATGCTGGCCGATATGGGCCCGGACCTGCAGATGCTGATCTTCACCATTTCCCTGGATAACTTCAGCTCGGGCCTGGCCACTTCGGCGTTTGTCGCCTATCTGTCGAGCCTGACCAACCTCAAGTTCTCCGCCACCCAATATGCGCTGCTCAGTTCGATCATGCTGTTGCTGCCGCGCCTGATTGGCGGGTACTCCGGCGTGATGGTGGAGAAGTTCGGTTATCACAACTTCTTTATCATCACCTGCCTGTTGGGTGTACCGACGTTGTTCCTGATTGCGTTGCACTGGTTTCAGGAAAGTCGACGGGCGCGGTTGAGTCCTCCAGTAGAAGACTGACAAGCACTCCGTGGCGAGGGCGCTTGCCCCCGGTGGGGTGCGCAGCGCCCTCAAAAAAAAGCGGGCGACTGCTGCGCAGTCGAACGGGAGCAAGCTCCCTCACTACAGACAGCCCTTTATTCTGATACCTGTACGGCGGCGGCTCACGCCCGTACAATCCCAAGTCATTTCAAGTCCAAGCAACCGACAACGGCCTACCATGCGTACCAGTCAATATTTGCTCGCCACACAGAAAGAAACGCCTTCCGACGCGGTTGTGATCAGCCATCAGTTGATGCTGCGCGCCGGCATGATCCGCAAACTGGCCTCCGGCCTGTACACCTGGCTGCCCATGGGCTTGAAGGTGATGCGCAAGGTCGAAGCCATCGTTCGTGAAGAAATGAACGCCGCCGGATCTCTGGAAGTGTTGATGCCGAGCACCCAACCGGCTGAGCTGTGGCAGGAATCCGGGCGCTGGGAAGAGTATGGCCCTGAGTTGCTGCGCTTCAAGGATCGCCATGGTCGCGACTTCTGCGCCGGCCCGACCCACGAAGAAGTGATCACCGACCTGATGCGCAACGAGCTGAGCAGCTACAAGCAGCTGCCGCTGAACCTGTATCAGATCCAGACCAAATTCCGTGACGAAATCCGCCCACGCTTCGGTTTGATGCGCGGCCGCGAATTCATCATGAAGGACGCCTATTCGTTCCACGCCGACCAGGCGTCCCTGCAGGTCACCTACGACCGCATGCACACGGCCTATTGCAACGTGTTCACGCGCCTGGGCCTGAAGTTCCGCCCGGTTGAAGCCGACAACGGCTCCATCGGCGGTGCCGGCTCCCATGAGTTCCATGTGCTGGCCGAGTCCGGCGAAGACGATATCGTATTCAGCAACGGTTCGGACTACGCGGCAAACATCGAGAAAGCCGAAGCCGTGCCACGCGAAACCTCGCGCCCGGCACCGACTGAAGAACTGCGCCTGGTGGACACCCCGGACACCAAGACCATCGCGGCCCTGGTGGAGAAATTCAATCTGCCGATTGAAAAGACCATCAAGACCCTGATCGTGCGCGCCGAAGAAGAAGGCAAGCTGATTGCGCTGGTGATCCGTGGCGACCACGAACTCAACGAAATCAAGGCGGCCCAGCAACCTGGCGTCGCCAGCCCACTGGTCATGGCCACCGATGCCGAACTGCGCGACGCGATTGGCGCCGGCGCCGGCTCGCTCGGCCCGCTGAACCTGCCGCTGCCGATCATCATCGACCGCTCGGTCGAGCTGATGAGCGACTTCGGTATTGGCGCGAACATCGACGACAAGCACTACTTTGGCGTGAACTGGGAACGTGACCTGCCGGTTCCGACCGTGGCTGACCTGCGCAACGTTGTTGCCGGCGACCCAAGCCCGGACGGCAAGGGCACCCTGGAAATCAAGCGCGGCATCGAAGTCGGGCACATCTTCCAGCTGGGCAACAAGTACAGCAAGGCGATGAAGTGCGAAGTGCTGGGCGAGAACGGCAAGCCGATCACCCTGGAAATGGGCTGCTACGGCATTGGCGTGTCGCGCGTGGTGGCCGCGGCCATCGAGCAGAACAACGACGACAAAGGCATCATCTGGAGTGACGCCCTTGCGCCGTTCCAGATCGCCCTGGTGCCGCTGCGTTATGAAACCGAGCAAGTACGCGAAGCCACCGACAAGCTGTACGCCGAACTGACGGCGGCCGGTTTTGAAGTGCTGCTGGATGACCGGGACAAGAAGACCAGCCCGGGCATCAAGTTCGCCGACATGGAGCTGATTGGCATCCCGCACCGGATCGTGGTCAGTGACCGCGGCCTGGCTGATGGCAATCTGGAATACAAGAGCCGGACCGAAGCCGAAGCCCAACCGTTGCCGGTGGCTGACGTGCTGTCTTTCCTTCAGGCGCGTATTCGTCGCTGAAAACCAGATCAAGAGAAGTCATGTTCAAGCGAAACACCAGAGCCCTGGGGGGCGCCGCCTTGTGCGGCGCCCTGCTGGTCAGCGGCTGTGCCAACCATATGTCACAGCGCAGTGAGCACGAGGAGCGGATCGAGCGCAAGTTGCTCGACCACAGCCTGCAGATCGATGTAGGCAAGCCCAAAGTGCTGGAACTGCCGCAACGCCGGGTTCGGATTCACGAGCAAAAGACCTTTGAGGTCACCGAATTCGAAGTGACCCGCCGTTACGATCGCTATACCCCCTATCAACCCTGGCGCAAGGTCTACGAGATGCCTTTGGGCGCGGTAGCCCTGGTGGCGGGCGCGGGAGCCAACGTGGCGAACATCTTCGCCCTCGGCAACCTGCCCACCAGCATGACCCGTGACTGGCTGAGCTACGGCGTGGACGGCATCAACCCGTTCATGAACGTGCAATCCCATGGCCGTGCGCAACAGAACCTGGCGGGTATCGATGAAGTCCAGCGCGACAAGCGCCTGGAGTATTCGAGCCTGCCTTGGAGCGAACGCCCGGTACAAGTCACCGCCGGCAAGCAAACCCACGAACTGACCACCGACCGCAACGGCGTCTTGCGCCTGAACCTGTTGGACAGTCCGTTTGCCGAGCAAGACCTGAACCGGATCAGCACCCTGAAAATCAGCGTCGAAGATGGCCAGGACGACGTGCACTCAGACTCCACCTTGGCGATCAGCAGCACTCTGCGCAGCAAGTTGCTCGAAGCCCATGGCCTGATTTACGACGACCTTGAAGACGACGAAGTCAACCAGTGGGTGCATCGCGTCAAGCGTCTGTCAGAACTGGGCCTGGAAGAAGAAGCCAGTGAGCTGGAGCAAAGCCTGATCGAGCTGACCCGCAATGATCCTGAATTGCAGCAGGAATTCCTGCAGGCACTGACCAAGGATGCGGGGCGACTTGTCGCAGATCCTGGGACTCGCTGATATTCCTGGGCCAATGTAGATCCAAATGTGGGAGGGGGCTTGCTCCCGATAGCAGTGTGTCAGCTATGCATAAGCTAACTGATAGACCGCAATCGGGAGCAAGCCCCCTTCCACATGTTGCTCCCGGTGTTTACCAGGAGAACTCTAATTGCTCGTTGCCACCACTGAGGTCGAGCAAGCGCACGCCAATCCCCAGCAATCGCACCGGTTTGCCGCCGCGATTGAACGCCTGGGTCATCAACTGTTGATAACTCTCCAAATCCCGCCCTGCCCCCGCCTGCTCCAAGGTCGTCTGGGTAAAGTCATGAAATTTCACCTTAACGAACGGCTTGCCCGCACGGTAGCTGCTGTCGATGCGCGCCATGCGCCCGGCCAGGGTTTCCATCAGCTCAGGGAGTTTTGCCAGACAACTTGAGAGATCCGGCAGGTCCACATCGTATGTATTTTCCACACTGATGGATTGCCGACGGCTGTCGTTGTGTACCACGCGGTCATCGATCCCACGCGCAAGGCTCCAAAGCCGCTCACCAAAACTGCCGAATTCGCGCACCAGCGCCAGCTTGTTCCACTCACGTAGTTGCAGGCAGTCCTCAATGCCCAGGCGCGCCAATTTGTCGGCCGTCACCTTGCCCACACCATGCAACTTGTTCACCCGCAACTGGGAAACAAAGTCTTCGACCTGGTCTGGGGTGATCACAAACAGACCGTTGGGCTTCTTCCAATCGCTGGCGATCTTCGCCAGAAACTTGTTCGGCGCTACGCCGGCCGACACCGTGATGTGCAATTGGTTGGAGACGCGGCGACGAATGTCCTGGGCTATACGTGTGGCGCTGCCGCCAAAATGCTGGCTATCGGAGACGTCCAGGTAGGCTTCGTCCAGCGACAGCGGTTCGATCAGGTCGGTGTAGTCACGAAAGATCGCCTGGATTTCCTTCGACGCTTCCTTATAGGCATCCATACGCGGCTTGACGATGGTCAGGTCGGGGCACAATTTCAGGGCGTGGCGTGACGACATCGCGGAACGCACCCCGTACGCCCGAGCTTCATAGTTACAGGTAGCGATCACGCCCCGGCGATCGGCGGAGCCACCCACGGCCAGGGGCTTTTGCGCCAGGCTCGGGTCGTCACGCATCTCAATGGCGGCGTAGAAGCAATCACAGTCGATGTGGATGATTTTGCGCTGCGTCATATAAACGGGGGTGTGGCCCAACGGGTGGTCAGTATCGCATTCGTTACTGTATATAGCACCAGTAGTTTGAAACTTCCGTTTGAGCGGTAGGAAATCGCCCAAAGGAATTTATTTTCTCAATCGAATCCAGCGCCCCAATAGAGCTGAAAGCCTCGGCCAGACTGGCCCCGCGCCCATCCAGAGCTGACTTTTCAGAGCTAACCGATTGAACCACAAGCGCTTTTTTTAGAATCACGGGTTGACACGGTGACATTCCTCTGTAGAATGCCGACCCACAGACGCGGGATGGAGCAGTCTGGTAGCTCGTCGGGCTCATAACCCGAAGGTCGTCGGTTCAAATCCGGCTCCCGCAACCAAACATCAAAAAAGGCTACTCGAAAGAGTGGCCTTTTTTGTGCGTGCTGATTTTTCCTTGTTAAGCCACTACGTGCTGCGGCATAACTCTGTAGTAGTGAGCGGGCTTGCCCCGCGCTGGGTGGCGCAGCCGCCCCAACAAGGACGCCGCGCGATTTCAGAAAGACCGAGGTGGCTGGATCTAGGGCGGCTGCGCCACCCAGCGCGGGGCAAGCCCGCTCACTACAAAGCGTTTTCAATCGCGGACTTAGGCCAGCCCGAGCGGCTGATTCACACTTATTTGACTCATTAGCCCATTAACGGTTGACACCTCGTCGCTGGACTGTAGAATGCCGCCCACAGACGCGGGATGGAGCAGCCTGGTAGCTCGTCGGGCTCATAACCCGAAGGTCGTCGGTTCAAATCCGGCTCCCGCAACCAAATATCAAGAAAGGCCACTCGAAAGAGTGGCCTTTTTTGTATCCTGTGAAAAAGTTCTTCTGAAACAATGGCATGGCATCTTTCATGAAACCGTACACGGTTTGCAGAGTCCATGTCATTGCAAGCTATGCTCAGTACTCAAGCAAGACCCTCTACGACCAATGGCCGCAGTCGCCGCTCCCGGCGATACGCGTTAATATTTGTAATTATTTTGTCCATAGGGATTGGTAACTTGGCTCGATACCTCCATCCTGTCGCGCACGATCCACGAGGTGATTGATGCGCGCCAACTCGTCTGAACCACAAGACACCGTCACAGCAGAACAACCGATCCCACCCACCCGCTTGCGCTGGATAGATCTGTTGAGCAAGTACCGCCAACCCATCGGGCTGGCCGTCACCCTGTTGCTGTTCGCAATCGCCCTGATCGCCTGCCGACACCTGTTGCTGGAACTGGACCTGTACGCCCTCCACGACTCGATCCTGGAAGTGCCCAAGCCGGCGCTGCTGGGTGCATTTGCCGCAGCGGTCGCCGGCTTTATCATTCTATTGGGCTATGAATTTTCCGGCGCACGCTATGCCGGCGTGACACTGCCCGCAAAAACCCTGGCCATGGGCGGCTTCACCGCCTTTGCCATCGGCAATGCCATTGGCCTGTCGATGCTCTCGGGTGGTTCGGTGCGCTATCGTTTATATGCCCGCCATGGTATCGGGGCCACTGAAGTCGCCCACATGACCGTGTTCGCCAGCCTGGCCCTGGGCACCGCCCTGCCGCCGCTGGCCGCATTGGCCACGCTGAGCAACCTGCCGGCGGCGTCCACCTACCTGCATTTGCCGCAAAGCTTGCTGGGCGGTATTGCCGGCGCGGTGCTGGTGCTGTCGGCGGTGCTGTGCATCGGCATTTATCGCCGCCGCCTGCCCGAACAGCCTTACCCGGACAATCTGCTGGTCAAGGCCGGGCGTCGTACCTTGCGCCTGCCAGGCCGTCGCCTGACCTTCCTGCAATTGATCATTACCGCATTGGACGTCGCCGCTGCCGCGACCGTCCTTTATATGCTGTTGCCGGAAGCCCCGCCGTTTGGCCCGTTCCTGCTGGTGTACCTGCTGGCCCTGGCCGCAGGCGTGCTCAGCCATGTACCGGGCGGTGTCGGCGTGTTCGAAGCCATTCTGCTGGCCGCGTTCGCCGACAAACTCGGCGCGGCACCGCTGGCGGCAGCCTTGCTCTTGTACCGCATGATCTACGTGGTACTGCCGCTGTTGATCGCCTGTATCTTCCTGCTGGTCAACGAAGCCCAACGCCTGTTCCAGACCCAGCAGAGCCTGCGGGTGGCATCCGGTCTCGCGGCGCCCGTACTGGCCGTACTGGTTTTTTTGTCCGGCGTGGTCCTGCTGTTTTCCGGCGCAACCCCGGAAATCGACTCACGCCTGGAAAACATCGGTTTCCTGATTCCCCACCGCCTGATTGACGCCTCGCACTTTGGTGCCAGCCTGATCGGCGTACTGTGCCTGCTGCTCGCCCAGGGCTTGCGTCGACGCTTGTCCGCCGCCTGGATGCTGACCATGGTGCTGCTGTTGACCGGCGCCCTGCTCTCCCTGCTCAAAGGCTTCGACTGGGAAGAAGCCAGCCTGATGATCATGACCGCCGTGCTGCTGGCGATCTTCCGTCGTTCGTTCTACCGCGCCAGCCGCTTGACCGAACTGCCGTTCTCGCCGCTGTACCTGGTGGCTAGCGTGTGCGTGCTGGGGGCCTCGATCTGGCTGCTGCTGTTCGCCTATCAAGACGTGCCTTACAGCCACCAGCTGTGGTGGCAATTCACCCTGGACGCCAACGCCCCACGCGGCCTGCGCTCGCTGCTGGGCGCGGCGGTGCTGCTGGTGATCGTCTCACTGACCTGGTTGCTGCGTACCGCACGCCCGATCATTCATTTGCCGACACCGGATGAACTGGAACGCGCCACCAGGATCCTGATGGCCTCCTCCCAGCCCGATGGCGGCCTGGCACTGACCGGCGACAAGGCGTTGCTGTTCCACCCCAACGACGAAGCCTTCCTGATGTACGCCCGTCGCGGGCGCAGCCTGGTGGCCTTGTATGACCCGATCGGGCCGACCCAGCCGCGCGCCGAAATGATCTGGCAGTTCCGCGACCTGTGCGACATCCATCATGCCCGCCCGGTGTTCTATCAGGTACGTGCCGAGAACCTGCCGTACTACATGGATATCGGCCTCACCGCGATCAAGCTGGGCGAAGAGGCCCGCGTCGACCTGAAACGCTTTGACCTGGAAGCCAAGGGCAAAGAGATGAAGGACCTGCGCTACACCTGGAACCGTGGCACCCGGGACGGTTTGTCCCTGGAGATCTTCGATCAGGGCCAGGCCCCGATGGATGAACTCAAAGTCATCTCCGATGCCTGGCTGACCGGCAAGAACGTACGGGAAAAAGGCTTCTCCCTGGGACGCTTCAGCGACGACTACCTCAAGCACTTCAGAATTGCGATCGTCCGCTTCGAAGGGCGCCCGGTGGCCTTCGCCAACCTGCTCGAGACTTACAACCACGACCTGGCCAGCCTCGACCTGATGCGCGCCCACCCCGACGCGCCCAAGCTGACCATGGAATTCATGATGGTTGGCCTGATTCAACACTATAAGAACCATGACTACGCTCGTTTCAGCCTCGGCATGGTGCCCCTGTCAGGCTTGCAGCCACGCCGCGGTGCCCCGCTGACCCAGCGTCTGGGTTCGATGGTGTTCCGTCGTGGCGAGCAACTGTATAACTTCCAAGGTTTGCGCCGCTTCAAAGACAAGTTCCAGCCCGACTGGGAACCTCGTTACATGGCCGTGCCCGCAGGACTTGATCCGCTGGTGGCACTGGCCGATACCGCCGCCCTGATTGCAGGCGGCTTGACTGGATTGGTGAAACGCTGATGATTCGACGCTCCTGGCGGTATGTATTGGCCATCGTAGTGCTGCTCGTCCTGATTGCAGGCGGTGGCTATTGGTACTGGAACCGCCCTGCCCCGCAACCGATCCTAGAACAATTGCCTCAGGCCGATGGTTCGGTGATGACCCGCGTAACCCCCAACGGCACACCGAAAGCCCGCGTGGCGGTAGCCGTGCTGGCCGATGAAGTCCTGAGCGACAGCCAGCTGATTGCCCTGAGCCAGGGCGGCAAGGCACAAATCGTTCAGGTCATCCTGCCAAAGGGTGACTGCACGTTGCAGGAACAAGCGCTGCAAAGCGCTCTGGGCCAGCTTAAAGGCCCGGCGACCCTGGTCAGCGGTATCGGCCCGGGTGCGGCACTGGCATGGCGCTGGCTCGCCACACAGAACGATGACAAGGCCAACGCTATCTCCGTCGGTTTCGCTTTAGTGCAGGAAGGTTGCAAGGACCCGCTGCCGAAAACCGCCGCCCATGGCAACTGGCTGGTGGCCTGGAACGACAACCCCGACGACGAGAGCGCCAGTTTCGTACGTGATACCCCGCGCGCGACCACCAGCATCAGCGACTACGACATTCACTACCCACAAGTGCTGAACAACGAACTGCGCAAGCAACTGGTGGGTTCGGACAACGGCGGCCTGGCGATTCCCGTGGTTGAAGTGCCGGCCGGCCAAGCCAAGGACACCGTCACCCTGTTCCTCTCCGGTGATGGCGGCTGGCGCGACCTGGACCGCGACGTAGCCGGTGAAATGGCCAAGATCGGCTACCCGGTCGTCGGTATCGACACCCTGCGCTATTACTGGCAGCACAAGACCCCTGAGCAAAGCGCCAAGGACCTCACCGAACTGATGCAACACTACCGGCAGAAGTGGGGCACCAAGCGCTTCGTACTGACCGGCTACTCGTTCGGTGCCGATGTGCTGCCTGCCATCTATAACCGCATGCCGGAAAACGAGCAGCAACGGGTTGACGCGATCATCCTGCTGGCCTTCGCACGTACCGGCAGCTTTGAAATCGAAGTGGAAGGCTGGCTGGGCAACGCGGGCAAAGAAGCCGCTACCGGCCCGGAAATGGCCAAGCTGCCGGCTGACAAAGTGGTGTGCATCTACGGCGCCGAAGAAGTCGACGAGAGCGGCTGCACCGACAAGACTGCCGTGGGCGAAGCCGTGAAGCTGCCAGGCGGGCATCACTTCGATGAGAACTACCCGGCACTGGCCAAGCGCCTGGTGGATATCATCGTGAAGCACCAGGCCAAGGACAAAACCGAGTAACTTCTTTACACCCAACAAACTGTGGGAGGGGGCTTGCTCCCGATAGCGGCAAGTCAGTCACATCATCGTTGACTGACACACCGTAATCGGGAGCAAGCCCCCTCCCACAGTTGTTTTGGGGTGTTGCTCGGATCTAGCGCGGTTCTATGTGTGCAATCATCAACTGCACAGTTTCATTGCCTCGAAACTCGTTCACATCCAGCTTGTAGGCCAACTCAACCCAGCGCACGGTCGGGTTCGGCCAGACCTCTCGGTCGACACCAAACGCAATGCCATCAAGCTTCACCGACCCGCATTCGCTCTTGAGCACCACTTTCAGGTGCCGCTCACCGACCACGCGCTGCTCCACCAACTGGAACACCCCGTGAAACAACGGCTCCGGGAAGTGTTGCCCCCAAGGCCCGGCATGTCGCAGTGCGCGTGCCAGCTCCAGATGAAATTCTTCCACCGCCAGCGTGCCGTCAGACAGCAGGCGCCCCGTGAGGTCTTCCTCACGCAGTTGCCGACGTACTTCAGCATCAAACGCTTGGGCAAACAGTGGGAAATTCGCCTCGGGCAACGTCAGGCCAGCCGCCATCGCGTGGCCGCCGTATTTGGTGATCAGGTTGGGATACTGGCTCGCCACGACGGCCAAGGCATCACGGATATGAAAACCCTGTACGGAGCGCCCAGAGCCCTTGAGCAGCCCATCACCGGCATCGGCAAAAGCGATGGTCGGGCGGAAATAGCGTTCTTTCATGCGTGACGCCAGAATGCCGATGACACCCTGGTGCCACTCCGGGTCGAACAGACACAAGCCATAAGGCATCGACTCCACCGGCAAGTCCTTGAGCTGAGCCAGCGCCTCGCGCTGCATGCCTTGCTCAATGGATTTGCGGTCCTGGTTCATGCCATCGAGTTGCGCGGCCATTTCCCGTGCCGCGGCAAAGTCGCTCGTGAGCAGGCACTCAATACCCAGGCTCATGTCATCCAGGCGCCCGGCAGCGTTGAGCCGTGGCCCCAGGATAAAACCGAGGTCGGTGGACGTAATGCGCGCGTGATCACGCTTGGCGACTTCGAGGATCGCCTTGATCCCCGGCCGGGCGCGACCGGCACGGATACGCTCCAGCCCCTGATGCACCAGGATGCGATTATTGGCATCCAACGGCACCACGTCGGCGACACTGCCCAAGGCCACGAGGTCGAGCAATTCACCGATATTCGGTTGCGGCTGGCTGTCGTACCAGCCCAGGCTGCGCAAACGGGCGCGCAGGGCCATCAATACGTAAAAGATCACCCCTACGCCGGCCAGCGCCTTGCTGGGAAACTCGCAGCCCGGCTGGTTCGGGTTGACGATGGCATCCGCCGCCGGCAACTCATCCCCGGGCAAGTGGTGGTCAGTGACCAGCACCTTCAAACCCGCCGCCTTCGCCGCCGCCACGCCTTCGACGCTGGAAATCCCGTTGTCCACGGTAATCAGCAACTGCGGCTGACGCTGCAGCGCCACTTGGACAATTTCCGGGGTCAAACCGTACCCATACTCGAATCGGTTCGGCACCAGGTAATCCACATGGGCCGCCCCCAGCAGACGCAGGCCCAGGGTGCCCACGGTGCTGGCCGTGGCGCCGTCGGCATCGAAGTCACCGACGATCAGGATGCGCTGGCGCTGCTCCAAGGCCGTCACCAACAGGTCTACCGCCGCGTCGATGCCCTTGAGCTGCTGGTAGGGAATCAACCGCGCCAGGCTCTTGTCCAGCTCGGCTTGCGACTGCACCCCGCGTGCGGCGTACAGACGGGTCAACAACGGTGGCAAGTCACCGAGAAACGGCAGGACAGCAGGCAACGGGCGAGGATCGATACGCATGGGACGCTTGGGAAATCTCTTTGGGTAAATGAGGAACTGGCTGGCTTGTTTTCAACCGCGCTCGCCGGCCAGCCATTGCAATTGCACTTCGTGCTGCCCACGGTCGTCGGTGACGAACATCGTGCCTTCGCTGATCATCACATCCCACTTGATAACGCGGGGCATGTCCTTGGCCAGGGTCTCGAGGACGTCCTGCGGCACGGCCGCGATATTTACGTTCTTCAGGTTGTTCGCCACCGGGACCACCTTGCCCTCCCACACACGCAGGCTGCCATAGGCCAAAAGGCTGGTGCGCTCGGTACGGCGTGAACACCAGGTCAGGCGGTCGGCGTCAGGTTGGCCGACTTCTATCCAGTGCAGAACACGGTCATCCAGACTTTTTTCCCACAGGGCCGGCTCGTCTACATCTGACAGACCGCGGCCAAACGTCAACTGCTCGTTGTACCAGAGGGCATAGGCCAGCAGGCGTACAGTCATGCGTTCTTCGGTTTCCGAAGGGTGGCGGGCAATGGTCTGCTTGACGTTTTCGTACACCGAACGGTCAAGGTCGGTGAGGTTGAGTTCGAATTTGTAGGTCGTGGACGGCTGGGCCATGAACGGGCTTCTAGTAGACTGGGAAAGGTTGCCAGTCTACCCGATGCGAGGGCCATTCAACGAATACTGCGCTGCATCATCCTTATCCGTGCGCCGCTCGCCTATGTTAAAAGGCATCACACCACCGTCCTGAGCAGACAAGGAACCTCATGTCGTTTAATGCCAAACCACTCGCCGGCCTGAAAGTCATCGAATTGGGCACCCTGATCGCCGGCCCGTTTGCGTCGCGTATCTGTGCCGAATTTGGTGCAGAGGTCATCAAGGTCGAATCTCCGGACGGCGGCGACCCGCTGCGCAAATGGCGCAAGCTGTATGAAGGCACCTCGTTGTGGTGGTTTGTGCAGGCGCGCAACAAGCAGTCACTGACGCTGAACCTCAAGCATCCGGACGGCCTGGCGATCCTCAAGCAGCTGTTGGCGGACGCCGACATCCTGATCGAAAACTTCCGCCCCGGCGTCCTGGAGAAACTCGGCCTCAATTGGGAAACCCTGCACGCACTGAACCCAAAACTGGTGATGGTGCGTCTGTCCGGCTTCGGCCAGACAGGGCCGATGAAGGACCAGCCGGGGTTCGGCGCGGTGGGTGAGTCCATGGGCGGCTTGCGCTACATCACCGGCTTCGAAGATCGTCCGCCGGTGCGTACCGGGATTTCCATCGGTGATTCGATTGCCGCGTTGTGGGCGGTCATCGGCGCGTTGATGGCGTTGCGTCATCGGGAGGTCAACGGTGGCCTGGGGCAGGTGGTGGACGTGGCGTTGTACGAGGCCATTTTCGCGATGATGGAAAGCATGATTCCGGAGTTCGACGTGTTCGGGTTCATCCGCGAGCGCACCGGCAACATCATGCCGGGCATCACACCCTCCTCGATCCATACCAGTGCCGATGGCAAGCACGTGCAGATCGGCGCCAATGGCGATGCGATCTTTAAACGTTTCATGGCCGCCATTGGCCGTGAGGACTTGGCCAACGATCCGCAACTGGCCGGCAACGATGGGCGCGACAGCCGTCGTGATGAGCTCTACGGCGTGATTGATCGCTGGGTCAATTCGCTGCCGCTGGCTCAAGTGATACAGGTCCTGAACCAAGCCGAGGTGCCCGCCAGTCGCATCTACAGCGCTGAAGACATGCTGGGCGACCCACAATTTCTGGCCCGCGAGATGTTCCTCAAGGCACAGCTGCCGGACGGCAAGGACTTCAAGATGCCGGGGATCGTGCCCAAGCTCTCGGACACACCGGGCAGTTGTGAATGGGTCGGGCCGCAGTTGGGCGAGCACAACAACACCGTGCTCAATAAGCTGGGCTACGACGCCGCTGCCATTACCCGTCTACGTGAGGATGGCGCGATCTGATGACTCGCCGCGCCCTGCGCAGGTTCATGCACGCGTGCCTGGCCAGCGTGATAACCCTCGGCTGGCCCCTGTCGGCCAGCGCCGAAGACACACTGACTTGGCTGCTGCGCGACCTGCCGCCACTGACTATCTTCGAAGGACCGCAAAAAGATCATGGGGCACTGGACCACCTGATACCGATGCTTGAAGCGCAGCTGCCGGAATATCACCATCAGGTGCTGCACGTGAATCGTGCCCGCGGCATGCAGATGCTGCGCAACCCATCATTGACCTGCGACCCCTCAGTGCTGTGGACCCCGGAGCGAGCAGCGTACGTGGCCTTTTCCGAACAGGCATTCGTGGTACTCAGCAATGGGGTGATGATCCGTCGCAGCCAGCGGGAAGCGATGGCACCGTTTATCGTCGATGGGAAGTTTGACCTGCAGGCATTCCTGCAAACCCCCGACGCCCGCCTTGGGGCCATCGCTGAGCGCAGCTACGGACCGGCGATCGATGAGCGTCTCAAGCAAACCGATTCGCACAAGCTCGCCCTGCATTACGGTAATGACGCCCTGGGCAGCCTGCTGCAAATGCAACGCCTGGGCCGGTTGGAAGCCGTGCTTGGTTACTGGACGGAAATCCGCTACCAGGCCACACGACAGGGCATAGCCCCTGATGACCTGATGTTCCTTGCGATAAAAGGCGCTGCGCCTTACCAACGCATCTACATCGGATGTTCGGACACCGTCGAGGGGCGCCGGGCCATCGCGCGGATCAATCAGGCACTGGAAGGCCTGCCACAGGCCGATGCGCAGAACGCCTATGCGCTATGGCTCGACCCGCACATGCGCGAGCGGTATTTGAAGGACAACCCCCACTTTTTCCAGGTTTCGCCGCTGCCCTGACAAATTTCAGGCAAAAAGAAACCCCGAGCAGTGGGGAGACAACTCGGGGTTAAACGTGGCCTACAAAGACCAGTACAGCAAGCCACAAACACCGGAGCACAATGTTTGCTCTTGCTGTTAAAAAATCTGACCGAGCTTGCTGTGGGAAGTTTCCACAGATGAACAATTCTTCATGCGCAGGCGGTGCTGCGGGTCTGGGCAGCGTTGCGCAAGGCCGCGATCACCGACGGCTCGAGGCGCCCCTCAGCAATCTTCAGGTCACGCAGCAGGCAATCCACCACGTCCACCAGGACGCGCTTATCGGTCAATTGTGCGCGATCGACTTCACGCTCCACCACGATGGCGCCGGCAGGGTTCTTCACAGTGACCAGGCACTCGTCCTGCACACCCGCGGTGGTCAACGTAACCTGATAAGGGCTCAGTGCTTCTTCGAGCAATAGGCTGATACTTTCCATCTCGATCACCACTCAATAGTTCGGGAACAATCGTTTCAACGGGAGCTGCATCTATCCTAAGTGACTGGTTGTGACGTAGGAAAGTTCGCTTTTTCGTCTTTATGGGGCCGTTAGGGTGTGACTTGGACCAGCATGCGCTTGCAACATGACAACGAAAAAACGGCCGCACCTAAGTGCTTATGCACGGGGGACTGTTTTTCGGGGTGTCCGAGGACGCCAGAAACAAAAACGCCGCTGACCCAGGGAAGGGAAAGCGGCGTTTTTGCCTACGTGGTTTGCCTTACAGCGGCTTACCGCGGTTGCCATGCTGGCTGACAAACGCCTGCACGGCCTTCAGGTCGTTGGCCAACACCGTGCAACGCTCTTCACGCTCGAACAGGTCAGTCAGGTGCGCCGGCAGTTCCAGCGCCTTGCCCACCCCGGCCTTCTCCACCGCTTCCGGGAATTTTACCGGGTGAGCAGTGCCGAGGATCACCATCGGGACATCCAGGCTGCGACGGCATTCACGGGCGGCCTTCACGCCGATGGCGGTGTGCGGGTCAAGCAGTTCGCCAGTCTGGGCATAGACTTCAGCGATGGTTTCGCAGGTCTGCGCATCGTCCACGGCCAGGGAGTCGAACAGTTTGCGGGTCTCGGTCCAGCGCTCTTGCTCAACGCTGAAACCACCACCGCTTTTGAAGTTGTCCATCAAGCCGGCAATGGCTGCGCCGTTGCGCCCGTGCATGTCGAACAGCAGGCGTTCAAAGTTCGACGACACCATGATGTCCATGGACGGCGACAAGGTGGCGTGCAGGGTTTCCTTGACGTACTGGTTGCCGCTCATGAAGCGGTGCAGGATGTCGTTGCGATTGGTGGCGACGATCAACTGGTTGATCGGCAAGCCCATATTGCGCGCCAGGTAACCGGCGAAGATGTCGCCGAAGTTGCCGGTCGGCACCGAGAACGACACCGAACGCGCCGGCCCGCCCAACTGCAGCGAGGCGTGGAAGTAGTAGACGATCTGGGCCATGATGCGCGCCCAGTTGATCGAGTTCACTGCCACCAGGCGGGTGCCTTTCAGGAAACTCTGGTCAGCGAAGCTGTTCTTGACCATTTCCTGGCAGTCATCGAAATTGCCTTCGATGGCGATGTTATGGATGTTGTCACCCAAAATACTGGTCATCTGGCGACGCTGCACCTCCGACACACGCTTGTGCGGGTGCAGGATGAAGATGTCGACGTTTTTGCAGTGCTTGCAGCCCTCGATAGCCGCCGAGCCGGTATCACCGGAGGTCGCGCCGATAATCACCACGCGCTCGCCGCGCTTCTCCAGCACGTAGTCGAGCAGGCGACCCAGCAGTTGCAAGGCGAAGTCCTTGAACGCCAGGGTCGGGCCGTGGAACAGCTCGAGTACCCACTCGTTGCCGTTCAGTTGACGCAATGGCGCGATGGCGTTGTGGGAAAACACACCGTACGTCTCTTCCAGGATCTTCTTGAAATCCGCGTCCGGAATGCTGCCGGTAACGAACGGGCGCATCACCCGGAACGCCAGTTCGTGGTACGGCAGGCCGGCCCACGAAGCGATTTCTTCCTGGGTGAAACGTGGCAGGTTTTCCGGCACGTACAGGCCGCCGTCAGTGGCAAGGCCCGCCAGCAAAACGTCTTCGAAATTCAGGGCCGGTGCCTGGCCGCGGGTGCTGATATAAAGCATGACTGGCTCCTCTAAAACATTCTCGAACAGAGGCCGCCGCACACACGGGGCCTCTGGATCAAATCGGTTAGCTCAAGTGTTCGACACGAATGCGTACCACCGGGCCGACCACGCCCTGCAGGGCTTCCAGCGCGGTGATGGCATCGTTGATATGCTGCTCGAGCACGCGATGGGTCAGCAGGATCATCGGCACCTGGCCGTTCTGTTCCTCGACTTCCTTCTGCATGATCGACTCGATGTTGATACCGCGCTCCGACAGGATGCTCGCCACCTGGGCCAATACGCCCGGGTGATCCTTGGCCTGGATGCGCAGGTAGTAGGCACTTTCGCAAGCCTCGATCGGCAGGATCGGATGTGCCGACAGCGAATCCGGCTGGAAGGCCAGGTGCGGTACACGGTTTTCCGGGTCGCTGGTCATGGCGCGAACCACGTCCACTAGGTCGGCGATCACCGACGAAGCGGTCGGCTCCATGCCGGCGCCAGCGCCATAGAACAGGGTCGAGCCCGCCGCGTCACCGTTGACCATCACCGCGTTCATCACGCCATTGACGTTGGCGATCAGGCGATCGGCCGGGATCAGGGTCGGGTGTACACGCAACTCGATACCGGCCGCAGTGCTGCGCGCCACGCCCAGGTGCTTGATGCGGTAGCCCAGGGCTTCGGCGTAGTTCACGTCGGCGGTGGTCAGCTTGGTGATCCCCTCGGTGTAGGCTTTGTCGAACTGCAGCGGGATACCAAAGGCGATGGACGCCAGGATGGTCAGCTTGTGGGCGGCGTCGATGCCTTCGACGTCGAACGTCGGGTCGGCTTCGGCATAACCCAGGGCCTGGGCTTCGGCCAGCACGTCTTCGAAGGTACGGCCCTTCTCGCGCATTTCGGTGAGGATGAAGTTGCCGGTGCCGTTGATGATGCCGGCCACCCAGTTGATACGGTTGGCGGAAAGGCCCTCACGGATCGCCTTGATCACCGGGATACCGCCCGCCACGGCAGCTTCGAACGCAACGATCACGCCCTTCTCGCGGGCCTTGGCGAAGATTTCGTTGCCGTGTACGGCTATCAGCGCCTTGTTGGCGGTGACCACGTGCTTGCCATTCTCGATGGCCTTGAGCACCAGCTCACGCGCCACGGTGTAGCCGCCGACCAGTTCGATGACGATATCGATTTCAGGGTTGGTGGCCACTTCGAAGACATCGTTGGTAATCGCGATACCGGTCGTTTGGAACTGAGGCTTTGGCGAACGCGTGGCAATTTGCGCCACTTCAATCCCACGCCCTGCGCGGCGGGAAATTTCTTCGGCGTTACGCTGAAGTACGTTGAAGGTACCGCCACCGACGGTCCCTAACCCACAGATGCCTACTTTGACCGGTTTCACTGAAGAACTCCCCATGAAACGGCCGACGCTAGGTCGGCCGTGGAAAACAGCCGCACGACTGCGGCTTTCAATTTGATGGCCCGTCGATCTGTCGGCGGGCCATGGTCGTCAAAGGTTCGACGACGCTGATTTACTTGGCGCTCAGAGCCAGTTTGGCAACTTGTGGTGCCGGCTGGTAGCCCGGAATTACCTGACCGTCAGCCAAAACGATGGCCGGTGTACCGTTCACGCCGATTGACTGGCCCAGTGCGAACTGCTTGGAAACCGGATTGGCACATTTGGCCGCCTTGATTTCCTTGCCATCGACCATCTTGTCCATGGCCGCTTTCTTGTCGGTCGAGCACCACACCGCCTGCAATTGCTCGTCACCCGGCGAGCCCAGGCCCTGGCGCGGGAACGCGACGTAGCGGACTTCCACGCCGAGCTTGTTCAGCGCAGGCACTTCGGCATGCAGCTTGTGGCAGTACGGGCAGGTGGTGTCGGTGAATACGGTGATGTGGGTCTTGGTCTCGCCAATGGCCGGGTAGACCACGGTTTCAGCCACCGGGATACCGTTGATCAGCTTGGACACACCCAGGCGCTCGGCTTTTTCGGTCAGGTTGACCGGCTTGCCGTCCTTGAGCTGGAACAGGTAGCCCTGGACGATGTACTGGCCATCGGCACTGGCATACAGCACACGGCTGCCCTTGAGCTTGACTTCATACAGGCCGGCCATGGGGCTGGCGCTGATGCTTTCGATCGGGGTGTCGAGTTGCAGGTTGGCCAGGCTTTTGCGGATGGTCTGCTCGGCGGCGTCATCGGCGAATGCGAAGGTGGAAACCAACGCAATGGCTGCGGCGGCAATAATCTGGGTCAAGCGCATGGGAACTCCTGAAGGCAGATGCAGGGACGGGTGCGGAGCACCGCTTGAAGACACCGGGCTATAAACACAGGCGCCGTCCCCCTTACTAACCGGCAAAGCCTACCACAGTTGGGCCGCAGGGCAGCCCGTAGCCGGATAAATTGGCGGTTTTCAGCCACGCGGGTGATGTTTGGCATGCATGTCCTGCAAACGCGCACGCGCGACGTGGGTGTAGATCTGGGTTGTGGATAAGTCGCTGTGGCCCAGCAACATTTGCACGACCCGCAAATCCGCCCCATGGTTGAGCAAATGGGTGGCAAAGGCGTGACGCAATGTATGGGGTGACAACGCTTTGCCAATCCCGGCCACTTTGGCCTGGTACTTGATGCGGTGCCAGAAGGTCTGGCGGGTCATCTGCTCGCCGCGCAGGCTGGGAAACAGTACATCACTGGGCCGCCCACCGAGCAGTTCGCTGCGGGCATCGCGCATATAGCGCTCGACCCACACGATCGCTTCCTCGCCCATCGGCACCAAGCGCTCCTTGCTCCCCTTGCCCATCACCCGCAATACCCCCTGGCGCAGATTGACCTGCTCCAGGGTCAGGCTGATCAGTTCAGTCACCCGCAGGCCGCAGGCATACAGCACTTCGAGCATGGCACGATCACGCTGGCCGATGGCCTCACTGAGGTCGGGCGCGGCGAGCAAGGCATCCACATCGGCTTCCGACAAGGATTTGGGAAGAGGCCTACCAAGTTGCGGCATGTCGACCTGCAGGGTCGGGTCGACAGCGATCAGCTTTTCCCGCAGCAAGTAGCGATAAAAACCACGCACACCAGAGAGAAATCGTGCAGTGGAACGCGGCTTGTAGTTTTGCTCCAGGCGCCAGGCCAGATGATCCAGGATCAACTCGCGACCGGCATTGATCAGTTCGAGATTTTTCTCCTGCAACCAGCCATTGAACAGGGCCAAATCGCTGCGGTAGGCCTGGCGGGTGTTGTCCGACAAGCCTTTCTCCAGCCATAAAGCGTCAAGGAAGCGGTCGATCAGCGGGTGGTCAATGGCAGGCATGGGCACTCAAGCGGCGCAGCACAGGGCTTTGCGCGAATTATTTAGTGAACTGTGACAAGGCCCACTAGTCTTTCATAGCCCGCTATTTCAAGGAACAGGGAGCTTCAATGAACGAACAACAGATCCTGCTGGCACTGGGCGGCATTGGCGTGGCCGCACTGGCCTGCCAATGGCTGGCATGGCGCCTGAAACTTCCAGCCATCCTGTTTCTGTTGTTGAGCGGCATCCTGGCGGGCCCGGTGCTGGGCTGGCTCAATCCCCAGGAAATGTTCGGCCCGCTGCTGATGCCCCTGGTATCCCTGGCCGTGGCGCTGATTCTGTTTGAAGGCAGCCTCACCCTGCACCTCTCGGAATGGAAGGAAATCGGCAGCGTCGTCCATCGCCTGGTCACGCTCGGCGCCCTGTCGACATGGGCGGTGATTACCGTTGCCACCCATTGGCTGCTGGGGTTCGACTGGCTGCTCGCCCTCTTGTTCGGCACCCTGACCCTGGTCACCGGGCCCACCGTGATTGTGCCCATGCTGCGGGTGGTGCGCCCCAAGGCGTCCATCGCCAATATTCTGCGCTGGGAGGGCATTGTCATTGACCCGATCGGCGCGCTGCTGGCCGTGGTGGTCTATAGCTTCATCATCGCCCGCGCATCGGGCGAAGGCCTCAGCCACAGTCTGCTGACCTTCGGCGGGGTCATCCTGTGCGGCAGCCTGTTCGGCATTGCCGGTGGCTGGGTGCTGGGGCAGATCATGCGTCGGCAATGGCTGCCCGAATACCTGCACAACCTGGCCACACTGGCCGGGGTGTTGGGGATATTCATCGCCGCCAACCGGGTGATGCATGAGTCCGGCCTGCTGGCGGTGACCCTCATGGGCATGTGGATGGCCAATATGAAAGGCGTGGATGTACGGCACATCCTGCACTTCAAGGAGAACCTCAGTGTGCTGCTGATCTCCGGGCTATTCATTCTGCTGGCAGCGCGCCTGGACCTGAATGCCTTGATCGCCTTGGGGCCGCTGGTGCTGATTCTGTTGCTGGTCATTCAATTTATCGCACGCCCCTTGAACGTCGCGCTTTCAACCTGGGGTTCCGGGCTGAATTGGCGCGAGCGTGCGCTGCTGTCATGGATCGCCCCACGCGGGATCGTGGCCGCGGCGGTGTCAGCGATCTTCGCCATTCGCCTGGATGAAGCAGGCCATGCCGGCGCATTACTCCTGGTTCCACTGACGTTCGCCGTGATCATCGGCACCGTGGTCCTGCAAAGCGCCACGGCACGCCCGCTGGCCCGCCTGCTGAAAGTCGCCGAGCCTGCGCCCAGCGGTTTTCTGATCGTCGGTGCGAATGGCCCGGCGCGCATTCTGGGCAAGGCCCTGCAGCAACTGGGCAGCCGTGTGTTGCTGACCGACTCAAGCTGGGAGAACATCCGTGCAAGCCGCATGGAAGGACTGCCCACTTACTTCGGCAACCCTGCCTCACAACACGCCGAATCGCATCTGGATCTGGTTGGGCTGGGCCACCTGTTGGCGCTCTCCCCCTCCGGCGAGCTGAATACCCTGGCCGCCATGCGTTTCCGCCACGACTTCGGCCATCGCCTGTTCGCCCTGGCCAGCAGCCAGGAAAGCCGCCGCACCGATAAACACAAGGCCAGCCACGAGCACCGCGGCCACCTGCTGGGCAGCCAACCCTTGAGCTATACCAAACTCGCCAGCCTGTTGGGCCAGGGCGCCGAGCTATACAGCACGCATCTCACGGAGGGGTTTGGGCTGGAGCAGTACCAGGCACTGCATGGTGATCGCGCGACACTGCTGTTTGCCCGCGATATCAGCGGCTGGGTGCACGTCATCACCCCGGACAGCAGCTTGAAGCCCACCGCCGGCTGGACCTTGCTGGCAGTGATTCAACCGCAAACCTGCGCAGCCGGATAAATCAGTCAACAAACCCAGGCAACACCGGCACCGGGCGTTTGTCGGCATCGATCGCTACAAAGCTGAATACGCCCTGGATCGCCTTCTCGCGGCCATCGGCGCTCATGCTCTCGACGAAGACTTCCACTTCGACCTTGAGACTGGTATTGCCCACTTTGATCACGCGGCCGATCAACTCGACGATGGAACCGGCCGGTATCGCATGGTTGAAGTCAATCCGATCAGTGGAAACCGTCACCAATGGCAGGCGGCAAAAACGCGTGGCGGTGATGAACGACACTTCGTCCATCCAGGCCAAGGCAGTGCCGCCGAACAAGGTGTTGTGGTGATTGGTGGTCGGCGGAAACACCGCCTTGGTGACGTGAGTGACGGACAGGTCGGTGCGGCGTTGGATTTCTTCGAGGCGGGTGGTCATGGACAATACCGGCAAATAGACAAATTTCAGGCACAAAAAAGCAGCCCGTAGGCTGCTTTTTTCTGCATCGGGAAGCTGGACTTAAGCCAGTTTTTCCTTGATGCGAGCTGCTTTACCGGACAGGTCACGCAGGTAGTACAGCTTGGCTTTACGTACGTCACCGCGACGCTTGACGGCCATGCTGTCGATTTGCGGGCTGTAGGTCTGGAAAGTACGCTCTACGCCAACACCGTTGGAGATTTTACGAACAGTGAAAGCACTGTTCACACCACGGTTACGCTTGGCGATTACCACGCCTTCGAACGCTTGCAGACGCGAACGGTCGCCTTCCTTCACTTTCACCTGAACGACAATGGTGTCGCCCGGGGCAAAGGTAGGGATCTCTTTGGTCATCTGCTCTGCTTCGAGTGCAAGGATGATTTTGTTAGTCATGCTGTGCTCCTAAGGTAAGTCAATGGACCTACCATCGATACGTTGTTAACTATCGTCCCGCGCGAGGATGTATTCCTCGAGCAGCTTCTTCTCTTCTCCAGAAAGCGAGCGGCTTTCCAGAAGATCGGCGCGTCGTTCATAGGTCCGACCAAGGGACTGCTGTAAACGCCAACGCCGGATGTGTGCGTGATTGCCACTTAGCAATACGTCGGGAACACGCTGATCCGCATACACCTCCGGTCGGGTGTAGTGCGGGCAATCCAGCAAACCATCCGTGAAGGAATCTTCCTCCGCAGAGTCCACATGCCCTAAAGCTCCAGGCAGCAGTCGTGTAACCGCATCTATCAGGACCATCGCCGGCAGCTCGCCGCCAGACAGGACATAGTCCCCAATCGACCACTCTTCATCGACATGAGCTTCAATAAACCGCTCGTCAATGCCTTCATAGCGACCGGCAATCAGGATCAATGCTTCCTCATTCGCCAGTTCGCGTACCGCAGCCTGTTTCAGCTGACGGCCTTGAGGGGACAGGTAAATTACCTTCGCCTTCTCCCCGGCTGCAGCCTTGGCCTGAACCAACGCGTCTTCCAGGGGCTTGATCTTCATCACCATGCCCGGGCCACCGCCAAATGGGCGATCGTCCACAGTGTGATGTCGATCCGTCGTGTAGTCTCGCGGGTTCCAACAGGTAAGCTGCAACAGCCCCTGTTTCACCGCCCGACTGGTGATGCCGTACTCGCTGATGGCAGAAAACATCTCGGGAAACAAACTGATCACTTCAATGCGCAAATTAGCCACGCTTAGAAGTCCGCGTCCCATTCCACCTTCATCTCGCCTGCGACCAGGTCGACGGCCAACACGCATTGCTCCGTATAGGGCAACAGACGTTCGCGATCATCCAGGCTGCCAGCGCAAGGCTTGACCACCATTACATCATTGGCGCCGGTTTCCAGAAGATGATCGATTTTCCCGAGCAGTTGCCCGAGTTGATCAATAACCTTCAGACCTTCCAGCTGATACCAGTAGTATTCGCCGTCGGTCAATTCAGGGAACAGGTTGCGCGGCACGCAGATCTCATAACCGGCCAGAAGACGAGCTTCTTCACGATCATCAAGACCCTTGAGCTTTGCGACCAGGAACTTATCGCTCCCGCGTCCACTGACCAGCTCGACCTGTTTCACACTCCCTTCGCGCTTGAGCGTCCAGGTTTTGTACTGCAACAGGTTTTCAGTCGGATCAGTAAAGGAATACACCTTCACTTCGCCGCGAACGCCATGAACAGAATAAATCTTGCCGATAACGATCAAATCATCAGCAACAGCTGGCGTCGCGCTCATATTGCTCAGGCCGCGGCCTTAGCCGAGTCCTTCAACAGCTGAGCAACACGCTCAGATGGTTGTGCACCAACGCTCAGCCAGTAGGCTACGCGCTCTTGGTTCACGGACAGACGAACTTCTTGACCACGAGCGATCGGGTTGAAGAAGCCAACTTGTTCCTTGTGAGAGCCGTCACGTGGGTTGCGGCTGTCAGTTACGGTCAAGTGGTAAAACGGGCGCTTTTTGGAGCCGCCAAGGGCAAGACGGATTGTTAGCATGTGAACATCGTTCCTGTAGTCGGTGCTGCAAATCTAAATGCACAGCGGGCATAGGTGCCCGAAAGGCCGCATATTCTAAGGAATATCCGGACTTTTGCAAATGTCTTTTTCTGGCGCCTATCGGCGTGCCATTCAGATCTGCTATAGAGCCGTCGGTTAAAACGGCGAGTCAGCCCCCGCCGATGGCGGGTTTGCTGGAGATCCCACATCCTTGTGGGGCGGAGCAGGAGCACGCTCCCGCTCGAAACTTTTACATTTTTGGCATGCCGCCGCCGGGCAACATACCGCCCATGCCGCGCATCATCTTGGCCATGCCGCCTTTGGCGGAGAACTTCTTCATCATCTTCTGCATCTGCTTGTGCTGCTTGATCAAGCGACCGATGTCCTGCACCTGGGTGCCGGAACCCATGGCGATCCGGCGCTTGCGCGAACCGCTGATCAGCTCAGGGTCGCGGCGCTCGGCCGGGGTCATGGAGTTGATGATGGCTTCCATCTGCTTGAACTGCTTCTCTGCCGCACCCTGGGCATTGCCCATCTGCGCCAGGTTCACACCGCCGATGTTCGGCAGCTTGTCCATCAGGCCGCCAAGGCCGCCCATGTTCTTCATCTGTTGCAGCTGGTCGCGGAAGTCTTCGAGATCGAAGCCCTTGCCCTTCTTCAGCTTCTTGGCCAGCTTGTCGGCCTTGTCCTTGTCGAGGGTGGCTTCGGCCTGTTCGATCAGGCTGAGTACGTCGCCCATGCCGAGGATGCGCGAAGCAATACGCTCAGGGTGGAACGGCTCGAGCGCTTCGCTCTTTTCGCCCATACCGATGAACTTGATCGGCTTGCCGGTAATGGCACGCACCGACAACGCGGCACCGCCACGGGCATCACCATCGACCTTGGTCAGGATCACACCGGTCAGCGGCAGCGCGTCACCGAAGGCCTTGGCCGTGTTGGCCGCATCCTGGCCGGTCATGGCGTCGACCACGAACAGGGTCTCGACCGGGTTGATCGCGGCATGCAGCGCCTTGATCTCGCCCATCATCTCTTCGTCGACGTGCAGGCGACCGGCGGTATCGACGATGACCACGTCGATGAATTTGAGTTTTGCTTCTTTAATAGCAGCGTTAGCAATGTCGACCGGCTTCTGGCTCAGGTCGGACGGGAAGAAGGTCACGCCCACTTCGCCCGCCAGCATTTCCAACTGCTTGATTGCCGCCGGACGGTATACGTCGGCCGACACCACCATGACCGACTTCTTCTTGCGCTCTTTAAGGAAGCGCGCCAGCTTGCCGGCGGTGGTGGTCTTGCCCGCACCTTGCAGACCGGCCATCAGCACAACGGCCGGAGGCACGGCGCTGAGGTTCAGATCTTCGTTGGCCGCGCCCATCAGGCTTTCGAGCTCAGCCTGGACGATCTTCACAAAAGCCTGGCCCGGCGTCAGGCTGCGCGATACTTCGGTGCCGACCGCGCGCTCCTTGACCGAGTTGACGAAGTCCTTGACCACAGGCAAGGCCACGTCGGCTTCCAGCAACGCCATGCGTACTTCACGCAAGGTGTCTTTAATATTGTCCTCGGTCAGCTTGGCCTTGCCGGTAACGTGGCGCAGCGTCTGCGAGAGACGGTCAGTCAAGTTTTCAAACATGCGCGATCCTTTCAGGCCCTATTCATCGAAGTGCAATGGTAGACCGAGGTAATGGCAGCCCAGGCTGTGATAAATCGCTATTAAAAACAGCGCACGGCGAGCCTGCGGCGTGGGCAGATCGCGGATTATAGCGAAGACTGCGCCCATGCACACCCGCTGTCTGGCCCGGGAGTCTTTCGTGGAACGCGGGGGTATGCCAAACTCAACGCCTTTCGGGCTTGTCTATCAGGATTTATGCTCCCTTTGTCACCCAGCTTGCTACCCAGCCTCGCCGCCGCCATCTTGTACGCCGCTGCGACCCTCTATCAGGGCACTCGTCTGGCCCAAGGCACTAAAGCGGACAAACGTCTGCTCGTCGGCCTTGGCGTCCTGGCCCTGCTGGCCCATGCCACGAGCCTGTTCATCCACCTGATGACACCGGTCGGCCTGGGCCTGGACTTTTTCAGCGCCGCCAGCCTGATCGCCGCCGCCGTCATCGCGCTGACCCTGCTGGCGTGCTACCGCATTCCCGTCGAGAACCTGCTGGTCCTGCTCTTCCCGCTGGGAACATTGACGGTACTGCTGGCGCACTTCACGCCGACCGGCACCGTGCAGGTCATTGATGAAGGGCCCGGCATCCTGACTCACATCCTGCTGTCGGTCCTGGCCTACGGCATGTTCACCATTGCGGTGTTCCAGGCTCTGCTCCTGCTGTTGCAGGACCACCAGCTGAAAAACAAACATCCGTCCGGGCTGATCAAGAACTTCCCACCGCTGCAAACCATGGAAAGCCTGTTGTTCGGCTTCCTGTGGGCCGGCTGGACGCTGCTGTCGCTGTCACTGATCTCGGGCTGGCTGTTCGTCGAAAACCTGTTCGCCCAGCACCTGGTGCACAAAACCCTGCTGGCGTGCCTGGCCTGGGTGGTGTTCAGCGTGCTGCTGTGGGGGCGCAACCGCCTTGGCTGGCGCGGGCACAAGGCGATCCGCTGGACCCTGGCCGGTTTCTGCCTGCTGATGCTGGCCTATTTCGGCAGCAAGCTGGTTCGCGAATACATCCTGCATATCTGACGGGCAGCAAAAATGGACAACTTGCCCCTGGGGCCGATGCTCGCGGTGATCGCCCTGCTGATTTTATGGGCGGCGCTGTTTACCGCCATCGAAGCCGCACAACAGCACCTGCTGGCCCTCCGCCCCGGTACACGCCAGGGCGACAAGGCCGCCGCCCGCCTGAGCTTCCCGCGTAACAGCCTGATCCTGTGCAACAGCCTGTGCCGCGCTGGCGTGGTGATTCTCTGCACCTTGCTGGCCATCTACGCCTGGGCGCAGAACGGCCCCTGGCTCGGCTGGCTGATTGCCTGCGCGCTGTTGCTGATACTCGCCGACTACCTGCCGCGCGCCCTGGCCACCCGCCACCCGCAGGCGGTATTGGGGTTTGGCAATGCGCTGCTGGGCATCCCCCTGAAAATCCTCTACCCCCTGGCCTGGCTGCTCAATGGCATCAGCCTGTTGCTGCTGCGCCCGTTCGCGCGTAAATCCGGCGTGGTAAAAAACAGCGACCAGCCGTTGCCCGAGCATGACGATGAGCCGCAACCAGACTCGGACGAAGGCCGAACGCCTGGCTTGCCGGGTATCCACGCGCTGGACAACATCACGGTCAACGACATCCTGGTGCCTCGCAGCGAGGTGGACGGGATCAACCTGGACGACTCGACCGAAGAGATCATCGAACAACTGCGCACCTCCCAGCACACCCGCCTGCCGGTGTTCCACAGCGACATCAACCAGGTCGAAGCCGTGCTCAACACGCGGCAGATCCAGCACTTGTTGCCCGATGCCAGCCTGACCAAGGAAGCGTTGCTCGCCGCCTGCCATGAGCCTTACTTCGTACCGGAAAGCACGCCCCTGCAGCTGCAACTGCTGAACTTCCACAAACAGCAACGCCGCCTGGGCATGGTGGTGGACGAATACGGCGAAGTGCTGGGCATCGTCACCCTGGAAGATATCCTCGAAGAAATCGTCGGCGAATTCGAAAGCGAGCAAAGTTCAGACAACCCGCATATCGAAGCCCAGACCGACGGCCGCTATATCATCGACGGCGCTGCCTCGATCCGCGAACTGAACAAGAGCCTGGGCTGGCACCTGCCCAGCGACGGCCCCAAGACCCTCAACGGTCTGGTGACCGAAGCGCTGGAGACCATTCCCGACTGCGCGGTGTGCCTGAAAATCGGCCGTTATCGCCTGGAAATCCTCGAGACCGAGGACAACCGCGTCAGCAAAGTGCTGATCTGGCACACCAGCCGGGTGCCGGTCGCCGCCTGACCCTCTTGTTGGAACTGCACCCCCCTTCCTATAATCGGGCGGCTTATCCAAGCCCCGCCCGACCGCGTGCTACCCGCACGAAGCGCGTCCAGGCACCGCACCATCCTGTCTGACCGGTGTTTGCTCCCATCCCGAGCCACTCCGCGCACTGCCCTGAACCCTGGGTGTTCGACCAATAAAAATCCGCGTCCAAACGCGCAATGACTGTCAGGGATACTGCCATGAGCACCACCTACAACGAGGCCGCGAGCGCCGCCCCGAGCAACTCGACCGCACGGGTCGCCACGGCGAGCATCGTCGGCACTGCCATCGAATTCTACGATTTCTACATCTATGCTACCGCTGCGGCGCTGGTGATCGGCCCGGTGTTCTTCCCACAGACCTCCGGCACCGCACAGATGCTGGCGTCGTTCCTGACCTTCGGTATCGCTTTTATCGCCCGCCCGCTGGGTTCGGCGCTGTTTGGCCACTTTGGCGACCGCATCGGCCGCAAATCCACGCTGGTCGCGTCCTTGTTGCTGATGGGGGTGTGTACCACACTGATTGGCTTGCTGCCCGGCTATGACAGCGTCGGAGCGTGGGCGCCGATCCTGTTGTGCGTGCTGCGTTTCGGCCAGGGCCTTGGCCTTGGCGGGGAATGGGGTGGCGCAGCGTTGCTGGCCACCGAGAACGCGCCGAAAGGCAAACGCGCCTGGTTCGGCATGTTTCCGCAACTGGGGCCTTCGATTGGGTTCCTGGCCGCCAACGGCTTATTCCTGATTTTGGCCATGAGCCTGAGCGACGAGCAATTTCGCAGTTGGGGCTGGCGCATCCCGTTCATCCTCAGCGCCGCGTTGGTGATGGTCGGCCTGTATGCACGCTTGAAGCTGCACGAAACCCCGGTGTTCGCCAACGCCGTGGCCAAAGAGGCCCCGGTGAAAGTGCCGTTGGTGGAGTTGTTCAGCCAGCATTGGGCGCCAGTACTGCTGGGGGCCGCGTCGATGGTGGTGTGTTATGCCCTGTTCTATATCACCACCGCATTTTCCCTGAGCTATGGCGTGTCGACACTGGGCTACAGCCGCGAGACATTCCTCGCCCTGTTGTGCTTTGCCGTGCTGTTCATGGGGTTGGCGACGCCACTGGCGGCCCTGGCCAGTGACCGCTATGGGCGCAAGCCGGTACTGATTGCCGGGGCGATCCTGGCGATTTTGTCGGGTTTCACCATGGAGCCGCTGCTGACCCACGGCTCAACCTGGGCCGTGGCGCTGTTCCTGGCGCTGGAGCTGTTCCTGATGGGCGTGACCTTCGCCCCCATGGGCGCACTGTTGCCGGAATTGTTCCCGACCCGCGTGCGTTATACCGGCGCTTCGGCGGCGTATAACCTGGGTGGGATTGTCGGCGCGTCGGCCGCCCCCTTCTTCGCGACCAAGCTGGTGGCGATGGGCGGGCTGAGTTATGTCGGCGGGTATGTCTCGGCGGCGGCGCTGCTCAGCTTGATTGCGGTGCTGTGCCTGAAAGAGACGCGGGATAACGACTTGAACAAGATCGCCTGATGATCGTTCCTACGCTCCGCGTGGGAATGCAGACCGGGACGCTCTGCGTCCCAAAGCGTGACGCAGAGCGTCACAAGAGGCATTCCCACGCAGAGCGTGGGAACGATCTGTAATGACTTGAACAAGGTCGCCTGATGATCATTCCCACGCTCCGCGTGGGAATGCAGACCGGGACGCTCTGCGTCCCAAAGCGTGACGCAGAGCGTCACAAGCGGCATTCCCACGCAGAGCGTGGGAACGATCTGTACGTGATTACAGCTCTACAACGACAGCCTGGGAAGCACGGGTCGCCTTGGCCCGAGCGGCTTCGATCGACTCATCCCGCGCCAACGCCACACCCATGCGGCGCTGACCATTCACCTCCGGCTTGCCGAACAGTCGCAACGCCGTGTCCGGCTCGCTAAGTGCGGCGCCCAGGTTGGCGAATGCGGTCTGGGTCGACTGCCCTTCCACCAGGATGACTGCCGAAGCCGAAGGCCCGAACTGACGGATCAACGGGATCGGCAGGCCCAGAATGGCACGCGCGTGCAGGGCGAACTGCGACAGGTCCTGGGAGATCAGGGTCACCAGGCCAGTGTCATGGGGACGTGGCGACACTTCGCTGAACCATACCTGATCACCCTTGATGAACAACTCCACGCCAAACAGGCCACGCCCACCCAGCGCCTCGGTGACCGCCTTGGCGACACGCTCGGACTCCGCCAGGGCAATCGGGCTCATCGCTTGCGGCTGCCAGGATTCCTGGTAATCGCCCTTCTCCTGGCGATGGCCAACCGGCGCGCAGAAGGTCGTGCCGCCGATGTGGCGCACGGTCAGCAAGGTGATTTCGTAGTCGAAGTCGATAAAACCCTCGATGATCACGCGGCCTTTGCCGGCGCGCCCGCCCTCTTGCGCGTAATCCCAGGCTTTCTGCACGTCGTCAGTGCTGCGCAGCAGGCTCTGGCCCTTGCCCGACGAACTCATTACCGGCTTGACCACGCAGGGGAAGCCCAGGTCCTGGACGGCCTTGCTGTAGCCTTCGAAGGTATCGGCGAAGTGGTACGGCGAGGTCGGCAGGTCCAGCTCCTCGGCGGCCAGGCGACGGATGCCTTCGCGGTTCATGGTCAGCGAGGTGGCACGCGCGGTCGGGATCACGGTGAAGCCTTCGGCCTCCAGTTCCACCAGGGTGGCGGTGGCGATGGCTTCGATTTCCGGCACGATGAAGTGCGGTTTCTCGGCCTCGATCACTGCGCGCAGGGCCGCGCCGTCGAGCATGTTGATCACATGGCTGCGATGGGCGACCTGCATGGCCGGCGCGTTGGCGTAGCGATCCACGGCAATCACTTCAACGCCCAGGCGTTGCAGCTCGATCACCACTTCCTTGCCCAGCTCACCGCAGCCACACAGCAAAACGCGGGTCGCGGTTGGCGACAATGGAGTTCCGATTCGGGTCATCTCAGGTCCTCAGGGGAGCGGATCATGGGGGAGAAAGGCCGGCATTTTACATGAACTGTAAAAATTGGCCTCAGTTGGCGACGGCACGCTTGCGCAGGCGCCACGCCATGACCAGCCACACCACCGTGACCCCGGCAAATTTCGACACCAATGCCGTCCCCACCACCGCCGGTGTGAGCGCACCAATCAGGCCGAAGAAAATAAAGGTATCGAGCGGAATGCTCAGCGCCGAACTTATCCACAGACGATCGTGGAGGGGGCGCTTGGTGATGGTGAACACCAGCCAGTCAATACACTCGGACACCGCGAACGCCGTGGCACTGGCCAGGGCAATCGCCGGGTCGGACGTCACATATGACAGCACCAGCGCCGCCAGCATGGCGACGATCGCGCCATGACCAAAGCGCGTCTGCACCATGTCGCGCAGGATAAACACCAGGCCACCCCAGGCGGACCAGATGACATCCAGGTGCGGGGCGGTGGAAAAGGCGAAATTGATCAGCACGACGCTGCTGATGTAGGCGATCAGGAAAAGCATGGGAAGGGACCTGTGGGTAATGCCACACAGGGTACACAAATAAAGACATATCGTCTGGGAGTGCCTCTTCGCGAGCAAGCCCGCTCCCACAGTTGACTGTGTTCATCCTGTAGGAACGCGGTCAAAATGTGGGAGCGGGCTTGCTCGCGAAAGCGATCTATCAGGCACCGGATTTGCCGGGCATCATCCACACCAACCCACTCGCTTTCGCCCGTTCATGGCACAGCCCGAGTACCACCCGCCGCTCGGCATTGTCCATGCGGCTCCAGCGGGTGATTTCATCCACGGTGCGCTGGCAGCCGGTGCAAATATCATCATCATCCAGTGCACAAATGCTCACGCACGGTGAGGCGACGGGGCGTTCAACGGGGTTCATTCTGCCTGCTCGACCAGGTCACGCGCATAGCGTTGCGCGTTATGCACATAGTGCGCGGCACTGGCTTCGAGCATGCGTTTCTGCGCTTCGGTCAGCTCACGCACCACCTTGCCCGGCGACCCCATCACCAGCGAGCCGTCAGGAATTTCCTTGCCTTCACCGATCAGCGAGTTGGCCCCGATGATGCAATGCTTGCCGATTTTGGCGCCATTGAGGATCACCGCGTTGATGCCGATCAAGCTGTAGTCGTCGACGGTGCAGCCATGCAGCATGGCGTTGTGGCCGATGGTCACGCCGGTGCCCAGGGTCAGCGGGTAGCCCATGTCGGTGTGCATTACGCTGCCGTCCTGCACATTGCTGTTCTTGCCGATCAGGATCAGTTCGTTGTCGCCACGCAATACCGCGTTGAACCACACGTTCGCGCCCTCCTCCAGCTTGACCTTGCCCACCAGCGTGGCATTGGGCGCCACCCAGCTGTGGGGATGGGTCTCGACGCGGGCTTCGCCCAGGCGATATTTCATGGTGTGTCCTCACGGCGTTGCCACTCAAGCGGTGGCTCAGGTGTTGATGAAACTCTTGGGGGGTTGGTGCAGGCTGATCTGGGCGTCGTCGTACAGCAGGTTGATCAGTTCGACAATCATGATCGCCGTCAGGCCCCAGATCTTGTATTCGCCAAACCGATAACTGGGCACGTACCAACTGCGTCCCTGGTAATCGATTCGGTGGGTGTGTTCGCGCGGGTCCTGGCGGAAAAACTCCAGGGGCACGCTGAAGACTGCGGCGATCTCGGCATCGTTGGCCAGGTAGTCGACGTAATCCGGAATCACCCCGACGTAGGGCGTGACCCGAATGCCATGCAGGGAAATCAATGGACTCAACGGCCCGATCACCTCCACCAGACCAGGTGGCAGGCCGATTTCTTCTTCGGCTTCGCGCAACGCGGTAAAAATCAGGTCGGGGTCTTCCGGATCGCGGCGCCCACCGGGAAAAGCCACTTCACCGCCGTGGGTCGACAGGCCGCTGGCGCGCAAGGTCAGGATCAGCTCCGGTTCGTCACTGCGGGTAATCGGCACCAGCACGGCGGCCTCGGGGAAACGCCCGTCAGTCTCAAGCGTGTGGGGAGTGTGATTGCTTACCCGGCGAAGTAGCTCGTCCAGCATGAGTCATCTCGGTCTGTTGGCTACCTTGCATCATGCACCAAAGCGGGCAGGCACCCAACCCCAAAACCCGGTGCATGTCGCGAAACGACAACTTGCAGGGCCCTGCCCGCCAAGCCAAGATAGGCCCACTCTCCAGGAACCCCAGCATGAACTTCTGCAGCCAGTGCGGTAAACCGGTCACCCAGCGCATTCCCGAAGGCGACAGCCGCCTGCGCTATGTATGCGACCACTGCTCGACCATTCACTACCAGAACCCCAATATCGTCGCCGGCACGGTGCCGGTGTGGGGCGACAAAGTGCTGCTGTGCCGCCGCGCCATCGAGCCGCGCCTGGGTTACTGGACGCTGCCCGCAGGCTTCATGGAGAACGGCGAGACCGTGGAGCAGGCGGCCACGCGTGAAACCCTCGAGGAAGCCTGCGCCCGCGTACGCAACCTGTGCATCTATACCCTGATCGATGTGCCGCACATCAGCCAGGTGCATATCTTCTACCGCGCCGAACTGCTCGACCTGGATTTTGCCGCAGGCCCCGAAAGCCTTGAAGTGAAGCTGTTCGATGAAGCCGAGATCCCTTGGTCAGAGCTGGCTTTCCGCACGGTCGGGCGTACCTTAGAATGCTTCTTCGCTGACCGCCGCCAACACGTATTCCCGGTGCGCAGCGAGTCGGTGCCGCCTATGAAGCCACCGGCCAAATAACACTCAAGGCGGCATCGTCCACAATGGAAACCGTTTCAATGCGTTGGTTGCTCGCTGTTATCTGCCTGTCATTCGCTACGTTGTCTTCGGCCTCCACGGTGGAAATCATCGGCGGCAAGCCGGTCGAAAAAATCCTGGTGCTCAAGTCTGCCCGTCAGTTGCAGTTGATCAACGACGGCAAGCCTCTCAAGACCTACCGCATTTCCCTGGGCCGCAACCCCAAGGGCGCCAAGCTGATCGAGGGCGACCGCCGCACGCCGGAGGGCCTCTACTGGATCGACTGGCGCAAGACCAGCGACAAATTCAACCTGTCGATGCACATTTCCTACCCCAACATCAGCGACGCCGCCCGCGCCCGCCGTGAAGGGGTGAAACCGGGCAGCATGATCATGATCCACGGCACTCCCGACAGCGAGGACTACCCGGAGCAGTTGTTCCACACGCTGGACTGGACCGACGGTTGTATCGGCATGCGCAACGTGGACATGCGCGAAGTCTGGAACCTGGTCAAAGATGGCACCCTGATCGAGATTCGTCCGTAATCTCGTACCGTTCGTAAAATAATTCGAAAAAAATCCTGCCCTCCTACAGCGCCTGCCGGTGAATACCAGTTCACCGCGCCGCGCTGCGTCGTTCTGCACGCGGCAAAGACCTCTCTAATACCACTTCATACAAAGCCCCATTACATGGCCTTAAAACCGTGGTTTTCACTGTTTTTGGCGCATTGACATGGTATTTAAGTGGTATTAATTTCCGGCCAATACCGGGCGACAACACTCCAATAACCGCATCGGACACCTGACAGATGAATGCCATCCAGACCCTGCGCCCCGACGACAAACAATCCACGCCGCTGTACCTGCAACTGGCGCGTAACCTGGAAGCGGCGATCCATGCCGGCCAGTGGAAATCCGAGCAGGCGTTGCCATCGGAACGCGTCCTCAGCGAGCAATTGGGCCTCTCACGGGTCACCGCCCGCAAAGCGCTGGAGGTGCTGCTGGCCCAGGGCCTGATCCGCCGCAGCCAGGGCTCCGGCACCTTTATTACCCCGCGCCTGGAACAGCCGCTGTCACGCCTGTCGGGCTTCAGCGAAATGTTAAGGCTCAAGGGCTTTGTGCCCAGCTCCCAATGGCTGGAACGCGAAATCACCCCGCCGACCCACGAAGAGCTGATCCGCCTGGGCCTGTCGCCTACCGACAAAGTGGCGCGCCTCAAGCGTTTACGCAAAGCCGATGACACCGTAATGGCAATTGAAATGACCGCGATGCCCGCCTCGGTGCTGCCGCAACCGCAGGCCATCGGCAATTCGCTGTACGAATACCTCGAAGGCATCGGCAAACCCATCGTGCGTGCCCTGCAACATATCCAGGCGATCAACGCTTCCGACGAGTTCGCCAGGCTGGTGGGCATTGCCCCCGGCACCGCCATGCTGCTGATGACTCGGGTCGGCTACACCGCCGATAACACGCCGATTGAAATCACCGACACCTACTGCCGCAACGACTACTACGACTTCGTAGCCGAGCTGCGCAGGTATGACTTCGCCGCCGAGTTGCGGCCTTAGAGAACTGCCCATGTCCGAAGACAATATCCTCACGCCCGGCGGCTGGATTCGCGGCCGCCTGGTGCACGCACACGGCAAGGTGATCGCCGTCGAAGGCACGCCGTGCGACCCGGCGCAAAACGATTTGCCGTACCTGCTACCAGGTTTTATCGACCTGCACGTACACGGCGGTGGCGGCGCTGACATCATGGAAGGCAGCGACGCCTTCGAGACCATCACCCGCACCCACGTGCGATTTGGGACGACATCGCTGCTGGCCACCACCATGACTGCGCCGGTAGACGAAATCTCTCGCGTGCTGGGCCAGCTCGGCGCGTTCTGTGAGCAGCGCCCGACAGGCGCCGCCCGAGTGCTTGGCGTACATCTGGAAGGCCCCTACATCAATCCAGGAAAACTCGGCGCCCAACCCAATTTCGCCCACACCGCGCTGATGGCCGAAGTGGAAGCCTACCTGCGCCTGGCGCCGATCCGCGTGATCACCATCGCCCCGGAAATCGCCGGGCATGACGCGCTGATCCGCGCCCTCAGCGAGCGCGGCGTACGCATGCAGATCGGCCACACCCTGGGCAGCTACGAAGAAGGCGTCGCCGCCCTCGCCGCCGGGGCCACCAGCTTCACCCATTTGTACAACGCCATGAGCCCGCTGCATCACCGCGAGCCGGGCATCGTCGGTGCGGCGCTGGCCCACGCCAAGTACGCCGAATTGATCCCGGACCTGCTGCATGTCCACCCCGGCGCCATGCACGTGGCGCTGCGTGCGATCCCATGCCTGTACTGCGTCACCGACTCCACCGCCGCCGCCGGCATGCCCGACGGCGAATACAAGCTGGGCAGCCACACCGTGACCAAATGCCTGGGCGGTGTGCGCCTGCCCGACGGAACCCTCGCCGGCAGCACCCTGACCATGGATCAGGCACTGCGCAACCTGGTGAAAATCGGCCTGCCGATCAGCGAAGCCTCACAACGCCTGTCGCAGTTTCCCGCGGACTACCTGGGCCTGGAAGAACGCGGTCGCCTGCAACCCGGCAGTTTTGCCGACTGCGTGCGCCTGGACCGCTCCCTGCATCTGACCGACGTAATGGTCGAAGGAGAAACCATTGACTTCAAAAATGCTTGAAGAGGCCCTGGCCTCATGTGACGCCGTCGCGGCGCAACTGCAGCGCCTGGATCCGCTGCTGGAAGAAATCGCCGGCCGCCTGCGCCGCCAGCCGCCGCAAGTGGCGATGACTATCGCCCGCGGCAGCTCGGACCACGCCGCCAGTTACTTTGCCTACCTGGCCATGCAGCACGTGGGTATCCCGGTGGCGTCGTTGCCGATGTCGGTGGTGACCTTGTTGCAGGCGCCATTGAAGGTCAGCGGCCAGGTGGCGTTCGGTTTTTCCCAGTCGGGGCAAAGCCCGGACCTGGTCAACAGCCTGCGCCTGTTGCGCAAACGCGGCGCCCTGAGTATCTCGCTGGTCAACGCCGAGGGCTCGCCACTGGAGGCCGCCTGCGAATTCCACGTGCCGCTGTGCGCGGGGCCGGAACAAAGCGTTGCCGCGACTAAAAGCTTTATCGCCACCTTGAGCGCCAGCGCGCTGCTGATCGGCCACTGGAACCAGGAAGAGGCTTTGCTGCAAGCCTGCCGCGCCTTGCCGGACGAGCTGCGTACCGCCGCGCAGCAGGATTGGAGCCTGGCGATAGACGCCCTGCGCGACTGCCGGCAACTGATGGTGATCGGCCGTGGTGCCGGGTTTGCCATCGCCCAGGAAGCCGCGCTCAAGCTCAAGGAAACCTCGGCGATCCAGGCCGAAGCCTTCAGCAGTGCCGAAGTGCGCCACGGGCCGATGGCGTTGATCGACAAGAACTACCCCTTGCTGGTGTTTGCCCCCCGCGGCGCCGAACAGGCCGGCCTGCTGAGCCTGGCCGCCGATATGCGCCAGCGTGGCGCCCGCGTGTTGCTGGCCGCGCCGGATGATATCGGCGAACGCGACCTGACCCTGAGTCGCGCCGAACACCCGAGCCTGGACCCGATCCTGGCGATCCAGAGCTTTTACGTGATGGCCGCCGGCCTGGCGGTGGCACGGGGCATGGACCCGGACCAACCGCGTCACCTGAGCAAAGTTACCCGCACCCACTGAGTGGTGTGCACCGTTTTCCTGATGAGTACCGTGTCCATGTCCAACAACAATAATGCATTGACCCTCAGCGCCCCCTTAAGCGGACCGGTGCTGAGCCTGGGCAACGTTCCCGACGAAGTGTTCGCCAGCCACGCCATGGGCGATGGGATTGCCATCGACCCGCTGAATGATCGCCTGCACGCGCCGTGTGACGGGGTGATCATCCATGTGGCCCGCACCGGGCATGCACTGACGATCCGTGCCGAGAACGGCGCCGAAATCTTGATGCATGTGGGCATCGACACGGTAGAACTCAATGGCGAAGGCTTTGCGCTGTTGGTTGAAAACGGCGCACGGGTGAAACTGGGCCAGGCGCTGGTGCAGTTTGATCTGGACCGCATCGCGCGCCAGTGCAAAAGCCTGGTCAGCCTGATCATTCTGACCAATGGCGAGCGTTTTGAACTACGCGCGCTCGCAGGGCAAACCGTTGAGGTCGGCCAGCCGTTGCTGCAGATCACTGCGCGCTCGACGTCAGCGCTTGAAACGGCTGTGGATAACTGCGCCTTGGAGGCCAGCGCCAGCGTACGCATTACCCACCGTGGCGGTTTGCATGCCCGCCCTGCCGCGTTGATCCGCAAGACCGCACAGGGTTTCAGCAGCACCGCCCATCTGCGCTTCGGCGAGAAATACGCCGCGTGTGACAGCCTGATCGGTTTGTTGGGGCTGGGCATCGGCGAAGGCGATGAGGTGCAGGTGACCTGTCGTGGCAAGGACGCCGAGGCGGCTGTGCAAGCGTTGGTCGCCGCCCTGTCCGCCAGCATTAAAGAGGAGCACCACGCGCCAGCCGTCGCCGCGCCGCGTCGGACCAACACCGAAGCCGGCGTACTGCAAGGCGTGTGCGCCGCGCCGGGGCTGGCCTGCGGGCCGTTGTTCCGCCTGGCCGGCATCGAACTGCCGCACGATACCGGCAATCACATCGCCAGTGAACAACTGCGCCGGCTGGACACCGCGCTGGAGCAGGTACGCGGTGAAATCCGCAGTACGCTGGACCACGCCCGCCAGCGCAAGAGCATCGAAGAAGAAGACATCTTCGCCGCCCACCTCGCCCTGCTCGAAGACCCGGCCCTGCTGGAAGCCGCCACTGCCGCCATCGAACAGGGCAGCGCCGCCACCCACGCCTGGCGCGACGCAATCCAGGCGCAATGTGCCGTACTGCTGGCCCTGGGCAAGCCGCTGTTTGCCGAGCGCGCCAACGACCTGCGCGATTTGCAGCAACGTGTGCTGCGTGCGCTGCTGGGCGAAGCCTGGCATTTCGAACTGCCCGCCGGCGCGATTGTCAGCGCCCATGAGCTGACGCCATCCGACCTGCTGCAACTGACTGCGCAGAACGCCGCCGGCATTTGCATGGCTGAAGGCGGCGCCACCTCCCACGTCGCCATTCTGGCCCGTGGCAAGGGGCTGCCGTGTGTGGTCGCGCTGGGCAGCGAAGTCCTCGACGTGCCGCAAGGCCAACGCGTCGTGCTCGACGCCGCCAACGGCCGCCTGGAACTGGCGCCCAGCGAAGCGCGCCACGCCGAAGTGCACCAGATTCGCGACGCACAAAAACGCCGCCGCCAGCAACAACAGGCACAGGCCCGGGAACCGGCATGCACCACCGATGGCGTACGCATTGAAATTGCCGCCAATGTCGCCTCCAGCGCCGAGGCCCAGGTGGCGTTTGACAACGGCGCCGACGGCGTCGGCCTGCTGCGCACCGAATTCCTCTTCGTCGACCGCCGTACCGCGCCGGATGAACAGGAACAACGCCAAGCCTATCAAGCCGTGCTCGACGCGATGGGCGATAAGTCCGTGATTATCCGCACCATCGATGTGGGCGGCGACAAGCAGCTCGACTATTTACCGCTGCCTGTGGAAGCCAACCCGGTGTTGGGCCTGCGCGGCATCCGCATGGCGCAGGCGCGCCCCGAATTGCTCGACCAGCAATTGCGCGCCCTGCTGCAAGTCAACCCGTTGGGGCGCTGCCGCATCCTGTTGCCGATGGTCAGCGAAGTCGACGAACTGCTGCAGATTCGCCAGCGCCTCGATGAGTTATGCACAACGTTGGAACTGACCACGCGCCCGGAACTGGGGGTGATGATCGAAGTGCCGGCCGCTGCGCTGATGGCCGAACAACTGGCCGAGCACGCGGACTTCCTGTCCATCGGCACCAACGACCTGTCCCAATACACCCTGGCCATGGACCGCGACCACGCCGGCCTCGCCGCCCGGGTCGACGCCTTGCACCCGGCCCTGCTGCGATTGATCGCCCAGACCTGTGCCGGCGCGGCCCGGCATGGGCGTTGGGTGGGTGTGTGTGGCGCCCTCGCTTCCGACCCGCTGGCCACGCCGGTATTGGTCGGCCTGGGGGTCAGCGAGCTGTCGGTGAGCCCGCTGCAGATCGGCGAAATCAAGGACCGCGTCCGGCACCTGGACGCAGCGCAATGCCGGCAACTGAGCCAGGGCCTGCTCGACCTGAGCAGCGCCAGGGCGGTTCGCCAAGCCTGTCAACACCACTGGCCGCTGAGCTGACAACAACAAGAAAAAAGGAGACACGCCATGTACCAACACTTTATCGAAGGTCTGCAACGCCTGGGCCGTGCCCTGATGCTGCCGATTGCGATCTTGCCGATCGCCGGCCTCTTGCTGCGCCTGGGCGACACCGATCTTTTGAATATCGCGGTGATGCACGACGCCGGTCAGGCGATCTTCGCCAACCTGGCGCTGATCTTCGCCATCGGCATCGCGGTAGGCTTTGCCCGTGACAACAACGGCACCGCGGGCCTGGCCGGCGCGATTGGTTACCTGGTGATGATCTCCACCCTCAAGGTGATGGACACCAGCATCAACATGGGCATGCTCGCCGGGATCGCCAGCGGCTTGATGGCCGGCGGGCTGTACAACCGCTTCAAGGACATCAAGCTGCCGGAGTACCTCGCGTTCTTCGGTGGACGACGGTTCGTACCGATTGTGACCGGGTTCAGTGCGGTCGGCCTGGGCGTGATCTTTGGCTTGATCTGGCCGCCCATCCAGCATGGCATCAACAGTTTTGGCGTGCTGCTGATGGAAAGCGGCAGCCTCGGCGCGTTTGTGTTCGGCGTGTTCAACCGCCTGCTGATCGTCACCGGCCTGCACCACATCCTCAATAATATGGCTTGGTTTGTGTTCGGCAGCTTTACCGACCCGGCCACCGGCGCGGTCGTGACCGGCGACCTTACCCGCTATTTCGCCGGCGACCCCAAAGGTGGCCAGTTCATGACCGGCATGTTCCCGGTGATGCTGTTCGGCCTGCCTGCCGCCTGCCTGGCGATGTACCGCAATGCACTGCCGGAGCGCCGTAAAGTCATGGGCGGGATTTTCCTGTCGATGGCACTGACCTCGTTCCTGACCGGGGTGACCGAGCCGATTGAATTCGCGTTCATGTTCCTGGCGCCGTTCCTGTACCTGATCCATGCGGTGCTGACCGGCCTGTCGATGGCGGTCACCAATCTGCTGAATATCCACCTCGGGTTTACTTTCTCCGGTGGGTTTATCGACATGGTGCTGGGCTGGGGCAAGTCCACCAACGGCTGGTTGGTGTTCCCGGTGGGCCTGGCCTATGCGCTGATCTATTACAGCGTGTTCAATTACTGCATTCGTCGGTTCAACCTGAAGACGCCAGGGCGTGAAGATATCCAGGTGGTGCAGGCAGAAGTCATGAGCGACAACCAACGTGCTACGGCTTACATCCAGGCCTTGGGCGGCGCAGAGAACCTGCTGAGCGTCGGTGCCTGCACCACGCGCCTGCGCTTGGACATGGTGGATCGCAACAAGGCGGTGGATGCAGAGTTGAAAGCGCTGGGTGCCATGGCCGTGGTGCGGCCAGGTAACGGTGGGAGTTTGCAGGTGGTGGTCGGGCCGATGGCCGACAGCATCGCCGATGAAATTCGCCTGGCCATGCCGTCATTTGTGCCCAGTACGCCGGTGGGCGTTGCGCCTGCGGATAAGCCGATGACAGTGAATGTGCAAGAAGCCGAGCAATGGCTGAACGCCTTGGGCGGCCGGGCGAATGTGCGCCAGCTTCAAGCCGTGGCGATGACTCGGTTGCGGGTGGAGTTGGGCGATGATTCAGTGTTGTCCGAAGCGGACCTGACTGCGCTGGGTTGCCAGGGTGTGAGCCAACTCGACAGTGGTGTCTGGCACCTGTTGATTGGTGACAAAGCGCCGAGGTTGGGTGAGGCACTGGAGCGGTTGGTAGGAGCTCCGCAGATCGGGGCAAGCGCCTGACGCTTCATCGTTTGAAAAGACCTCTTCGCGAGCAAGCCCGCTCCCACATTTTGATCTGTGAATACATTCAAAGTGTGGGAGCGGGCTTGCTCGCGAATGGGCTTAACGGGCGCCTGATGTTTTGAGGTCTGACACGTCATTCAGAGTGCATTCATGAAAGAAGCTCAATGACATAACTTTTAGACACGTCACTGTCCGAAAGAGCAACGTTAAAAGAGTGTTGCGCCTTCTCCAGGTGTGAAACATCTACAGTGATCGAACCCACCCTATTTGAATCGGACGTTCCTTGGCCCAATACTCGCTTTGAAACCCGAAGCAGATAAGCCTGATTGGGAAAATTGGTTTCAACAAAGCACTTCAGTGTTACATCCCGGGTTTGCCCGCGATCAGGGATCGTATTTCCTTGTGAATCCTCTACGCTAGTGATCTGCAGTGTCATGACTTTATCCTCTGAAGCGAAGTCGGACTTCAAGTAAACACTTCCCCTGTATTTACCGTAACTGTGAACATTGACAGTTGACGCTACAAAATCGCCGTCCTGATGCCTGATCAAGCTCCCTCCTACACAACAAAAAACCCGCTGACCAAACTGGCCCAGCGGGTTTCTTGTTTATGCAGCGTGCGAATCAAAAATCCGCTAACTGCCACACCTCATACGCCGGTGTTTCGTACGGGTGGCTGAGTTTGAGCGCAGCCACGACAGCCACGATCAACTCATCCGCCACCACCAGCTCAACCTTCCACTCTTCAACCACTTCAACCTGGCCCACCTGCCCGATAAACGGCTGGCTGCCGTCCAACGCGCGGAACTGGCCCTGACCCGGCACTTGCCAGGCGCAGCTGTCGTAGTTGCCGATGCGCCCGCCACCCGCGGCGAAGACGGCGGTTTTTACCGTCTCCACGTGGCTGGCGGGCACAAAGAAGGCGAGCTTGTACACAGCCTTAGTTCACCCACACGCGGGCGTTGCGGAACATGCGCATCCAGGCGCCGTCTTCGTTCCACTCTTCCGGACGCCACGAGTTCTGCACGGCGCGGAACACACGCTCCGGGTGCGGCATCATGATGGTGACGCGACCGTCGCGGCTGGTGAGGCCGGTGATCCCACGCGGCGAGCCGTTCGGGTTGGCCGGGTAGGCCTCGGTGACCTTGCCGTGGTTGTCGACGAAACGCATGGCCACGCAACCGGACAGGTCGGCTTCAAGCAAGGCTTCTTCGCTGGCGAACTCGGCATGGCCTTCACCGTGAGCGATGGCGATCGGCATACGCGAACCGGCCATGCCTTGCAGGAAGATCGAGTTGGATTCCTGCACCTGCACCATGGCGACACGGGCTTCGAACTGCTCGGAACGGTTGCGCACGAAGTGCGGCCAGAACTCGCTGCCCGGGATCAGTTCGTGCAGGTTGGACATCATCTGGCAACCGTTGCACACACCCAGGGTGAAGCTGTCGTTGCGTTCGAAGAAGCCCTGGAACGCATCGCGGGCACGGCTGTTGAACAAGGCCGACTTGGCCCAGCCTTCACCGGCACCCAGCACGTCGCCGTAGGAGAAACCGCCGCAGGCGACCAGACCCTTGAACTCATTGAGGTCAACGCGACCGGCGAGGATGTCGCTCATGTGCACGTCGATCGCATTGAAGCCGGCACGGTCGAACGCAGCCGCCATTTCCACCTGGCCGTTGACGCCTTGCTCACGCAGTACGGCAACTTGTGGGCGGATGCCTTTCTTGATGTAAGGCGCGGCGATGTCCTGGTTGACGTCGAAGCTGAGCTTGGTGCTCAGGCCCGGGTTGTCTTCTTCCAGGATCACGTCGAATTCCTGCTGGGCGCAGTCGGCGTTATCACGCAGGCGCTGGATCTGGTAGCTGGTCTCGGCCCACTGGCGCTGCAGCAAGCGGCGCTGACCCGAGAACACCGTATCGCCATCAAAGGAGATATTGATTTCGCCGTTGTTGACCGGCTGGCCAATCACCGCCACGCAGTCGTCCAGGCCGGCGGCGCTGAACTGTGCGAGGACATCCGGGGTAGCGTCCTGGCGAACCTGGATCACCGCGCCCAATTCTTCGTTGAACAGGATGCCGTTGATTTCAGCCGCCGCCTCGGCAACGCTGTCGAGCACGATGTTCAGGCCGCAGTGGCCGGCGAAGGCCATCTCGACAACGCTGGTCAGCAGGCCACCGTCGGAACGGTCGTGGTAAGCCAGCAGGTGACCGTCGGCGTTGAGGCCCTGGATCACGGCGAAGAAGGCTTTCAGGTCTTCGGCGTCATCGACGTCCGGGGCCTGCTTGCCGAGTTTGCCGTGGGTTTGTGCCAGGATGGAGGCACCCATGCGGTTCTGGCCACGGCCCAGGTCGATCAGGATCAGATCGGTGGTGCCCTTGTCCATGCGCAGTTGCGGGGTCAGGGTCTGGCGGATGTCGGTCACGGGTGCGAAGCCGGTGACGATCAGCGACAACGGCGAGGTGACGCTCTTGTCCGTACCGTTCTCATTCCAGCGGGTGGCCATGGACATGGAGTCCTTGCCCACCGGGATGGTGATGCCCAGCTCAGGGCACAGTTCCATGCCGACCGCTTTGACGGTGTCGTACAGACGTGCATCTTCACCCGGGTGACCGGCAGCGGACATCCAGTTGGCCGACAATTTGATGTCGGACAGCTTGCCGATGCGCGACGCGGCAAGGTTGGTCAGGGTTTCGCCAATGGCCATGCGCCCCGACGCCGGAGCGTCCAGCAGGGCCAGCGGGGTACGCTCGCCCATGGCCATGGCTTCACCGGTGTAGACGTCGAAGCTGGTGGCGGTGACGGCAACGTCGGCCACCGGAACTTGCCACGGGCCGACCATCTGGTCACGCGCAACCAGGCCGGTGATGGTGCGGTCGCCGATGGTGATCAGGAAGCTCTTGCTTGCCACGGACGGGTGGTGCAGCACGCGTTCGATGCTGTCGGCCAGGTCCAGGGGGCTTGGGTCGAAATCGTCGCCCAGCTCGGTTTCACGCACGGCCGAACGGTGCATGCGCGGGGCCTTGCCCAGCAGCACTTCCAGCGGCATGTCCACCGGGCTGTTGCCGAAGTGGCTATCAGTCACGGTCAACTGCGGTTCGGCAGTGGCTTCACCGACCACGGCAAACGGGCAACGCTCGCGTTCGCAGATGGCCTGGAAGCGCGCGAAGTCTTCAGCGCCAACGGCCAGCACGTAGCGTTCCTGGGATTCGTTGCTCCAGATTTCGTGCGGGGCCATGCCCGGCTCGTCGTTTGGAATATTGCGCAATTCGAAACGGCCACCCCGGTCGCCGTCGTTGACCAGTTCCGGGAAGGCGTTGGACAGACCACCCGCGCCGACGTCGTGAATGAAGCTGATCGGGTTCTTGTCACCCAATTGCCAGCAACGGTCGATGACTTCCTGGCAGCGGCGCTCCATCTCCGGGTTTTCGCGCTGTACGGAAGCGAAGTCCAGGTCCGCCGAGCTGGTGCCGGTGGCCATGGAGGAAGCCGCGCCGCCGCCCAGGCCGATCAGCATCGCCGGGCCACCGAGCACGATCAGCTTGGAGCCGACCAGGATCTCGCCTTTCTTGACGTGTTCTTCACGGATGTTGCCCATGCCGCCGGCCAACATGATCGGCTTGTGGTAACCGCGCACTTCATCGCCACGCGGGGTGGTGATGGATTGTTCGAAGGTACGGAAATAGCCGGTCAGCGCCGGACGCCCGAACTCGTTGTTGAACGCCGCGCCGCCCAGCGGGCCTTCGATCATGATGTCCAGTGCGTTGACGATGCGCTCAGGCTTGCCGTACGGCACTTCCCACGGCTGTTCGAAACCTGGGATCTGCAGGTTCGACACGGTGAAACCGGTGAGGCCCGCTTTTGGCTTGGCGCCACGGCCGGTGGCGCCTTCGTCGCGGATCTCGCCGCCGGAACCGGTGGCTGCGCCCGGGAACGGGGCAATCGCGGTCGGGTGGTTGTGGGTTTCAACCTTCATCAGGATGTGCACCGGCTCCTGCACCGCGCCGTACTGGCGGGTTTCAGGGTCCGGGAAGAAACGGCCGGCGACGGAGCCGACGATCACCGAGGCGTTGTCCTTGTAAGCCGACAGAACGCCTTCGCTGTGCATCACGTAGGTGTTCTTGATCATGCCGAACAGGCTTTTTTCCTGGCTTTCGCCGTCGATGTCCCAACTGGCGTTGAAGATCTTGTGACGGCAGTGCTCGGAGTTGGCCTGGGCAAACATCATCAGTTCGATGTCGTGCGGGTTGCGCTTCAAGCCGTTGAAGGCGTTGACCAGGTAGTCGATCTCGTCTTCGGCCAGGGCCAGACCCAGTTCGGTGTTGGCCTTCTCGAGGGCGGCACGGCCACCGCCGAGCACGTCGATCACGGTCAGCGGCTTGGGTTCGGCATGGCTGAACAGGCCGGCAGCCTGTTCCAGCTGGCTGACGATGATCTGGGTCATGCGGTCGTGCAGGCTGCTGGCGATCAGCTCGGCTTCGGCCTCGCTGAACTGGCCGGCGACGTAGAAAGCGATACCGCGCTCCAGGCGCTGGATGTTCGAAAGGCCGCAGTTGCGGGCGATATCGCTGGCCTTGCTCGACCAGGGCGAGATGGTGCCGAACCGTGGCAGAACCAGGAACAAGCGGCCGGTCGGCTCTTGAACGGGAACGCTGGGGCCGTACTTCAGAAGGCGTGCGAGCACTTGCTGTTCGTCGGCGGTCAAGACGCCGGTAACGTCGGCGAAGTGAGCAAATTCAGCATACAGGCCTGTAACAGCTGGAACCTTCTGGCTCAGTTGCTCAAGGAGTTTGCTGTGGCGAAAGGCAGAAAGGGCAGGAGCGCCGCGCAGGATCAACATCTTCGGGACAGCCTCGGGAAGGGGGTGTGCTTTGAGGCCGTGCATTCTAGCGTAAACCGCCGCCAACGGCACCCGAAACGCTACGGCCGGCCGCTGCCGAACGTCAGTTGGCAGGTAATGCACGCTCCCGGGGCGTTTTGCCGGGCCGCGCATGCAGTTATTTTAACCGTCATAAACCTTTGCCAACCCGCGTTTCTGCGGGCTGCAGCCCGGTTTTACGGGCGCTAGCAGACAAGTCCCCTGCTGTCGAGATATGGCGCCGAGGGCCGTTTGCGTATACTGCGCCAATGTTCTCCCCAACTGCTTTGCGCCAGCGATGCGCCAAATGGCTCTTCGTCACCGGACTCTTCCTGCTGCTCAGCGCCTGTGTTGATAAACCCAGCACGCTCGAGCGAATCAAGGAGGATGGTGTGTTGCGGGTGGTTACCCGAAACAGCCCGGCGACTTATTTCCAGGATCGCAACGGTGAAACCGGTTTCGAGTACGAGCTGGTCAAGCGCTTTGCCGACGAACTGGGAGTGAAGCTGGAAATCGAGACCGCCGACAATCTCGACGACCTGTTCGGCCAGCTGGGCAAACCCAAGGGCCCGGTGCTCGCCGCCGCCGGCCTGGTCAGCAGTGAACAGCGCCAGCGACAGGTGCGGTTCTCCCATCCTTATCTCGAAGTGACCCCGCAGATCATCTACCGCAACGGCCAGTCGCGCCCGACCAACGCGGCGGACCTGGTCGGCAAGAAGATCATGGTGCTCAAGGGCAGCACCCACGCCGAACAACTGGCGGCGCTTAAAAAGCAAAATCCTGCAATCGAATACGAAGAATCCGACGCCGTTGAAGTGGTCGACCTGCTGCGCATGGTGGACGAGGGCCAGATCGACCTGACCCTCGTGGACTCCAACGAAGTGGCGATGAACCAGGTGTATTTCCCCAATGTGCGCGTGGCGTTTGACCTCGGCAACGCCAGCAACCAGAGCTGGGCAGTGGCGGCGGGTGATGACAACAGCCTGCTCAACGAGATCAACAGCTACCTGGACAAGGTCGAGAAGAACGGCACCCTGCAGCGCCTGAAAGACCGCTACTACGGGCATGTCGATGTGCTCGGCTATGTCGGCGCCTACACCTTCGCGCAACATCTGCAGCAGCGCCTGCCCAAGTACGAGAAACACTTTCGCACCTACGCCAAGGAAGAAAAAGTCGATTGGCGCCTGTTGGCGGCCATCGGCTATCAGGAATCCCTGTGGCAACCGGCCGTCACCTCCAAGACCGGCGTGCGCGGCCTGATGATGCTGACCCAGAACACCGCCCAGGCCATGGGCGTGTCCAACCGGCTGGACGCCAAGCAAAGCATCATGGGCGGTGCCAAGTACCTGGCGAGAATCAAGGATGAATTGGACGACAGCATCGCCGAGCCCGATCGCACCTGGTTCGCCCTCGCCGCCTACAACGTCGGCACAGGCCACCTGGAAGATGCGCGCACCCTGGCCAAGCGCGACGGCCTGAACCCGAACAAGTGGCTGGATGTGAAAAAGATGCTGCCGCGCCTCTCGCAGAAGCAGTGGTACAGCAAGACCCGCTACGGCTACGCCCGCGGCGGTGAGCCCGTGCATTTTGTGGCGAACATCCGCCGTTACTACGACATCCTGACCTGGGTAACCCAGCCGCAGCTGGAGGGCAACCAGGTGGTCGAGGGCAACCTGCACGTGCCGGGTATCGACAAAACCAAGCCGCCGGAAGACACCCCGCAGCTATAAGAACGTTGCAAACTGCCATGTGGGAGGGGGCTTGCTCCCGATGGCGGTGAATCAGCTTTGAATAGGCTGGCTGACACACCGCTATCGGGAGCAAGCCCCCTCCCACAGGTGGATCTTCACTTGGCTATAAGCCGGTGAGCAGATGCACCACCCCACCCGCCAACACCATCACGGCGGGCACACCCGCCGCCTTCAACCTCATCTCATCCAGGCGTCCCACATCCTGCAACTGTACCCGCACCCGCGTCAGCGCCACACGCTGCTGCGACTTGAGGTTATCGGCCCCACCCAATGCGCTCAGCACTTCGGCCGACAACAGACTCTGCGTCGGCGCAGTGGCCGTCTCGGCAACCAGATCCGGGGTCAGGGCTTTCCAGAACGCCCGCTGTACTTTCTCGAACATGCTCAGTGCTCCACAACAGGTGAGGTTTCAACGGTAGCCGCGTGGTACAGGCGCAGGGCTTCACGTACTTGGGCGGCTTCTTCCAGGCCCAGTACCTGGCGGGCGATGAGCTGGCAGTCAGCCAGGTCCAGGTCGCGCACAGTGGCCTTGATGGTCGGGATCAACGGCACGCTGACCGACAGCTCATCCACCCCCAGGCCAATCAACACCGGCACCGCCAGCGTCTCGGACGCCAACGCGCCGCACACCCCTACCCACTTGCCGTGGGCGTGGGCGGCCTTGACGGTGGTGGCGATCAAACGCAATACCGCTGGGTGAAAGCTGTCGGCCTGGCTGGCCAGGCGCGGGTGGTCACGGTCCATGGCCAGGGTGTATTGGGTCAAGTCGTTGGTGCCGATGGAGAAGAAATCCACATGCGGCGCAAACACATCAGCCATCAAGGCGGCAGACGGCACTTCGATCATGATGCCCAGCTTCGGCAGCTCGGTGAGCCCGAGCGCCAGCGCTTCTTCCTGAAGCATCGTGCGGGCCAGGTGCAACTCCGACAGCAGGCTGACCATCGGCAACATGATGTGCAGGCGTGCGAAACCGGCACTGGCAAGGATCGCGCGCAACTGTTCACGCAACAACTGCGGGCGCTCCAGGCACAGGCGAATACCGCGCAAGCCGAGAAAGGGGTTGGCCTCGCTGTCCATCGGTACATAGGCCAATGGTTTGTCGCCGCCCACATCCAGAGTGCGGACCACCAGATTGCGCTCGGTGCCCAAGGCACAGGCAATGGCGGCGTAGGTGCCGGCTTGTTCGTGCGGGCTAGGTGCACGGTTGCGGTCCAGGTACAGAAACTCCGAACGCAGCAGCCCGACGCCCTCACCACCGAGGGCCAGGGATTGTTCTACCTCCTGCAACGAGGCGACGTTAGCCGTGACTTCGACGTGATGGCCGTCGCGGGTAGTGGCCGGCAAAGCCGCCTGCGCCACGTCACGCTGACGCCTGAGCACTTGCTGCTGGCGCGCCGCTTCCAACTGTTCGATTTCAGCCAGGTTCGGCTCCAGGTGCAGTTCGCCCTGGTCGGCGTCGAGCAGCACCTGCTTGCCGTTGGCCAGCGCCAGTGCCTGCACCGGCACGCCGCAGATCGCCGGCAACCCCAACGCCCGCGCAAGAATTGCGACGTGGCTGGTCGCGCCACCGCCGACGGTGACAAAGCCGAGCACCTTGTGCGTGTCCAGGCTGGCGGTTTGCGAGGGGGTCAGTTGTTCGGCGATCAGGATCGTGCGCTCGGGTAAATCCCAGGCGCGGTCCTGAATGCCGAGGATCAACTTCAAGACGCGCTGGCCGACATCGGCCAGGTCAGCCGCACGCTCGGCGAGCAATGTACTGCCCAGGCCCTGGAATAATTTGCCGGTGGTCACCGTGGCACTGTGCCAGGCAAACGCAGCGCTCTTGCCTTGCGCCAGCAGGTCGTGGGCTTGTTCCAGCAAGCTCGGGTCTTCGAGCAACTCCTGGTGGGCGCGGAAAATCTCGGCCTGGGCACTGCCTGTCGCGTTGTCTTGCAACCTTTGCAGGGCGACGGTCGCCGCCAGCAGGCCACGGTCCAGGGCCGCGCGCTCGAGCGCTTCGCCAGCGCCGGCTTCGGTGATCGTCAGTTCAGGCTCGGCCACCTGCACCACCTGGCCAAACGCCGACCCTGGCGAGGCACAAACGCCGCGCAGCACTGTCGATGACGCCGCAGGCGCCGACGGCTCAGCCACCTCGACCGTCGCCACGCCCGCCTCACCACAGCCCTCATTCAACAACGTCACCAGCGCCTTGATCGCTGCCTCGGCATCTTCGCCAGCGGCGCTCACCTGCAAGGTATCGCCCTGTACGGTTTGCAGCGCCATGATCGCCACCAATGACTTGGCATTGGCGCTCTGGGTTTGCTTGTGCAAGTAAATGCTCGCCTTGAACCCTTTCGCCGCCTGGGCCAACACCGCCGCAGGGCGGGCGTGCAGGCCGTTGGCATTGGGCAAGGTCAACGGCTTGGAGAACAGCGCCTCGCCCTCCTCTTCAACCTCCTCATCAGCGGGTTGAGAGGCTGAAACCCGCAGCAGCGGCTGGCCCACCTCCACTCGCCCATTGGCCAGGAGCGTGAAGGGTTCGCCGCTGACCACCAACATCAGGGTCAGCAAACTACGCGCATTGAGCGCCAAGTAGTCGGCATCGAATTCGATCAGCGGCTGCCCCAGCAGCACCCGCTGGCCTTCCTGCACCAGTCGGGTGAAGCCCTGCCCCGCCAGGTTTACGGTATCCAGGCCGATATGCAGCAGCACCTGGACACCATTGTCGTCGGTCACGCTGACGGCATGCCCACTGTCCTGGATATTGCTGATCACCCCGGCCAACGGCGCGCAGAGGGTCTGCGAGGTCGGGTCGATGCACAGGCCGTCACCGATCAGGCGACTGGCAAACACCGGATCGGGCACCTGATCCAGCGCCAGCAGGACACCGGACAAGGGCGCCAGCAGTTCCAGGGGTTGAGTTGTGGTCATGACTTCACCTGCTGTCTTGTTCTTTAAAAATCATTGGGTGGGAGCTAATCCCATCAGTGACAGGAATCAAATGTGGGAGGGGGCTTGCCCCCTCTCACATGGGGCCACGCTATTTCCACCAGTATTCGACTTGCACACCCACATTCGAGCCATGCCGTGCCGTGCCGTAGGCGCCGGTGTCGGACAACGCCGAACCCGCCGCCAGTTCATTCGCCGCACGCTTGGCCGCCTCGTTCCAGCTTGCATAGGTGTAGTACAAGCGCACCTCCGGTCGCGCCCAGAAGTCCGGGCCTTTAGGCGACCAGGTCGGAGCAAACGTGAATTTGCTCAGTTTGCGCGTGCCACCACTGGCCTCGACCTGATCATGGCCAAGCTCGGTGACCAGTTTGAATTGTTCGCTGATCGCATACGCCGGGCGCACGCCGATGGACATCCAGGTCTGGTCCTGGCTGCCGGGACGGATGTCTTTCTGGTACACCGCTTCGACCTGCCCGCCGAAGCGCGGGGTCACCTGCCAGTCGAAAAACTCCACGGCACGGTAGCTCTTGCTGCTTTTGTCCAGCGCCGTATCGCCGGTATAACCGAGGCCGGTGCCGGGGCCTTCACCGTATTGCAGGGCGAATTTGTTCTTGCCACCCAGGAAAGGTTTTTGCACATGCTGCGCCGTGATCGCCCATCCGCTGTGAGCGTCGCGGCCGCCCGCTTTGTCGATGTAGCTCAAGCCGAACTCCAGCTCACCGCCCGGGTTGGTCTTGAAGCCCGCCACGTTGAAGTCGTGACGGGTGGCGTATTCCTTCTGGTACAGATTGTCCTTGCGGGAAATCGCGTAGCTGTATTTGAGGTCGCCGATCAATACGTCCTCGACGCCACCGCCCGTAGCGCTCTGGTTCCAGTAGTAGAAATCGGAGATATGGATATCGTTACGCTTGTAGTAACGCCGCCCCGCCCACAGCGAACCGCCATTGAGGCTGGGCAGCTTGGACCACTGCGCATACATCTGCGGCATACGTGCCGAGCCGTTATCCTCGCCCTGGAACTTCAGGGCACGGTCGTACCGGTTGTAGAGGGACGCCATGGCATCGACGCTCAACACCGAACCGTCATCCAGGGTGAGCAGGTCCTGGCGCAATTCCAACTCGGCGTACTGCTCACATTCATTGCCCAAACGATATTTCGTTTGCGCCCCCGGCAATTGAAAGCACTGCTGTTTACCACTGCCGGTCGAAGTGCCCGCGCCGCTGCGCAGGTAGCCAGCGAACTCCAGGGCCTGAGCGGCAAAGGGGGCAGTGAGACACGACGCAATAAGGCCCAGCTTGATTGTTGTTTTCATGAAGCACTCCACTTTTTTATTATGTTTTTTGAAGCGCCCCTGCACTCCCATACAGGGGTTCCAGCCGGTCTCAATCCTTGAGGTGCAGCACGAACGATTCATAGGGGCGTAACACCACCCGGTTCGAACGACGCGGGCAGTCGGGGTAGTTGCTGATCAGCAGGCGTTGCTCAGTCGCCGCGGTGATGAGCGTTTCCGGCAACTGGATTTCGCAGCGCTCGCCGTAGAAGTTGTTGAGCACCAGCAAGCGCTCGCCATGGCCTTCGCGCACATAGGCCCAGACTTGCGGATGGTCTTGCAGCAGTTGGCGGTAAACGCCTTGCTGAATCAGCGGCTCGTGGCGCCGCAGAGCGATCAGCGCACGGTAGTGATGCAGCACCGAATCCGGATCATCCAGCTGGTTGGCAACGTTGATGTGCGCCGCGTTGGCCGGAATGCCGATCCACGGTTCACCCGTGCTGAAACCGGCATTCGCTTCGTTGCTCCACTGCATCGGCGTGCGGCTGTTGTCGCGGGACTTCTGCATGATCGCCGCCATGCTCGAAGCCTCGGACTCTCCGGCATCGCGCTTGAGACGGAAGATGTTCAGGGTCTCCACATCGCGGTACTGCGAGATGTTGTCGAAACCCGGATTAGTCATGCCGAGTTCTTCACCCTGGTACACAAACGGCGTGCCCTGCAGAAAGTGCAACGCAGTACCGAGCATCTTGGCCGAGACCACGCGGTGCTCGCCGTCATCTCCAAAGCGCGAGACCACACGGGGCTGGTCGTGGTTACACCAGAACAATGCGTTCCAGCCACCACCGGCCTGCATGCCCAGTTGCCAGTCGGAAAAGATCTGCTTGAGTTGCAGGAAATCGAAGTCGGCCTTCACCCACTTCTGCAAGTTCGGATAATCGACTTTCAGGTGATGAAAGTTGAAGGTCATCGACAGCTCTTTCGACTCCGGCCGTGAGTAGCGCACGCAGTGCTCCAGGCTGGTGGAGGACATCTCGCCGACATTGATCAGGTCGTGCCCTTCGAAGACTTCGCGGTGCATTTCCTGCAGGTATTCGTGCACGTTCGGGCCGTCGGTGTAGAAGCGCCGGCCATCGCTGTTGTCTTCGGGAAAATCGGCAGGCTTGGAGATCAGGTTGATCACGTCCAGGCGGAAACCGCCCACGCCCTTGTCGCGCCAGAAGCGCATCAACTTGAACACCTCGGCGCGCACCTGGGGGTTATCCCAATTGAGATCGGCCTGGGTGTGGTCGAACAGGTGCAGGAAGTATTGCCCGGTTTGCGCTTCGTATTCCCAGGCCGAGCCGCCGAACTTGGACTCCCAGTTGTTCGGCTGGTCGCGCCAGATGTAGAAGTCGCGGTACGGATTGTCGAGGCTGCTGCGCGCTTGCTGGAACCACTCATGTTCGATGGAGGTGTGGTTGACCACAATATCCAGCATCAGCTTGATGCCGCGCTTGGCCGCTTCGCTGATCAGCAGGTCGCAGTCGGCCATGGTGCCGTAGCTGGGGTCGATGGCGTAGTAGTCGCTGATGTCGTAGCCGTTGTCGCGTTGCGGCGAACGCAGGAACGGAGTGATCCACAGGCAATCCACGCCCAGCCATTGGAGGTAGTCGAGTTTGTCCACGATGCCCAGCAGGTCACCGGTGGCGTTACCCGCGTGGCTGTGGAAGCTTTTGGGGTAGACCTGGTAGATCACCGAGTGTTGCCAGTCTTGCATGGTGGGTTCCTTCAGTTGATTGGGGGACTGGCCTCTCGGGCCTCATCGGGGGCAAACCCCCTCCCACACTTGAATGCATTCACACATCAAACAGTGGGAGGGGGCTTGCTCCCGATAGCGGTTGATCAGGCGACGCGATACCCGGGCCGAACAATCTTCATGCTCAACGCACAGGTCAAAACAAACGGCACCACGATCGCGACGACCATCCCAATCACAAACATCGGAATGGCGCTCGGTACGATCGAGATAAAACCAGGCAGTCCCCCTACCCCAATGGCCGACGCCTGCACCTTGTTCAGCGAAAGGAAAATGCTGCCCAGCGCCGAGCCCACCAGAGCGGCATAGAACGGAAACTTGAAGCGCAGGTTGACCCCGAACATCGCCGGCTCGGTGATGCCGAAGTACGCGGAGATCGCCGAGGTCGACGCCATGCTTTTGTCCCGCGCATTGCGGGTGGTGTAGAACACCGCGAGTGCGGCGCTGCCCTGGGCCAGGTTGGACATGACGATCATCGGCCAGATAAAGGTGCCGCCCTGGGTAGAGATCAGTTGCAAGTCCACGGCGAGAAACATGTGGTGCATGCCGGTGATGACCAACGGCGCATACAACAGGCCGAAAATCGCCCCGCCGATCATCGGTGCCAGATCAAACAGCGTCACCACGCCTTCAGTGATCAGGATGCCCAGGTGACGGGTCACCGGGCCGATGATCGCCAGCGCCAGCACACCGGTCACGACGATGGTGGTGATCGGCACCACGAGCAGTTGAATCGCATTCGGCACCCGCGCCCGCAGCCATTTCTCGATGACGCTCATCACATATGCCGCCATCAGGATCGGCAGGATCTGCCCCTGGTAGCCCACCTTCTCAATCTTGAACCAGCCGAAAATATCGAAGTACGGCAGGCTCTGGCCGTCGAGCCCGGCCACTGCCTTGCCGTAGTTCCAGGCATTGAGCAGGTCCGGGTGTACCAGCATCAGGCCGAGCACGATGCCGAGGATTTCACTGCCGCCAAAGCGCTTGGCCGCTGACCAGCCCACCAGCGCCGGCAGGAACACGAACGAGGTGTTGGCCATCAGGTTGATCAGGCTCCACAAGCCATCCAGGTTCGGATAGGCCTCCAGCAGCGTCTTGCCCTCGATGAACATGCCCTTGGCGCCCATCAGGTTGTTCACGCCCATCAACAGGCCGGCGATGATCAACGCGGGCAGGATCGGCATGAACACGTCGGAGAACACCCGCACCAGGCGCTGCATGGCGTTGGTCTTGTCGGCGCCCTTCTTCTTCACGTCGGCGATGGTGGCGGCCGCAAGACCGGTCTGCTCGCGCAAGGCGGCGTAGACCTTTTCCACTTCACCGGGGCCGATCACCACCTGGAACAGACCGCCGGTGAAGAACGAGCCCTTGACCAGATCGACCTGGTTCAACGCGCTGCTCTTGACCAGGCTTGGGTCCTTGAGCGCCAGGCGCAGGCGGGTCACGCAGTGGGCAGCTTGCTCAAGGTTTTCGCTGCCCCCGAGGTTTTCGAGAATCTCGCGGGCAATCGTCGAATAGTCGTGGCTCATGCTTGGTTTCCACTTTGATTTTTTTATTGGAGGGCAGTCATTGGCAGCACGCCGAGGGCAAAAGTACTCGTCTGTACGAGTTAAAGCAACAACTCGTACAGACGAGTTACAAATTGTTTACTTTTCCGAACCTTGAGTCAGACATTTCAGCTCTTACGCCGGCCTGCAATGGACAAACCCCACCTCTGCCACTAAGGTTCCTGCCTGAACGCGCAGTCACCTTCATCAGTCGGGCACAGAGCCATCTCCATGAGCAAATACAACCAGATCTATACGGATCTGCTTGCCAGCATCACCACTGAACGCCTGCAACGCGGCACGCGCCTTCCCTCCGAAACCGAATTGATGGACAGCTACCAGGCCAGCCGAGGCACCGTGCGCCGGGCCATCGAGCAGTTGCAGGAACGTGGTTTTGCACAAAAGATCCACGGCAAGGGCACCTTCGTGCTGTCGCCCAACCCGATCGAGTTCCAACTGGGCGGTATCGTCAGCTTCCACGAAACCCACGCCGACCTGGGCGATGACGTACGCACCGAAGTCGTCGAGTTCACCCAGCTCCCATTGGAAGGCACACTGCTGCAACACATCGAAGCAGAGCCCGGCACCCTGATCACCCGCATCAAACGGGTACGGCGCATCGGCGGCAAACGCGTGATCCTGGACATCAACCACTTCGTCGCGGACGTGATCCCGGGGCTGGATCGCGACATTGCCGAACAATCGATCTACGCGTTTATCGAACAGACCCTGCAGTTGCAGATTGCCTACGCCCAACGCACCATCGAAGCCCTGCCGCGCGGCAAAGACGACCAGACCCACCTCGACCTCGAAGGCCAGAGCCATGTGATCGTGGTGAGTAACCAGACGTTTTTGCAGGACGGGCGGCAGTTCGAGTACACCGAGTCGCGGCATACGTTGGATAAGTTTTATTTTTCGGATATTGCACGTCGATAAGCCGGAAACAAACATGAAAATCCCAGGCAAATGGCATAGACAATACCCCCATGCACTCATCGAGCAGCAAGCCATCGGCGAGTCGCGGGCAGACGTCTTTCGCCTGCGCCAGGATGGCCGCACGGATCTGTTCCTGAAATCAGAGCGGATCGATGAACACAGCGAGCTGGCAGACGAAGTCGAACGGCTTCGTTGGCTGCGGCAAATGGATCTGCCTGCACCTGTGGTCCTGGATGAAGTGCAAGACGACCATCGCCATTGGCTGCTGATGACCGCCGTGCCGGGACAGGACCTGGCCAGTGCCACCGGGCTTTCTGCCGCGCAGGTCATCAACATACTGGCGACGGCGCTGCGGACTTTGCATCAAGTCCCCGTCGCGCTTTGCCCCTTCGACCATTCAGTTGAGCAACGTATCACACGCGCCCAGAAGCATGTCAGTGCCGGGCTCGTGGACGAGGCGGACTTCGACGATGAGCGACTGGGACGAAGTGCAGAGGACGTGTTTGCCGAACTGCTGTCGACTCGGCCAAAGATCCAAGATCAGGTTGTCACCCATGGCGATGCCTGCCTACCGAACTTCATGACGGCAGACGCTCGCTTCAGCGGCTTCATCGACTGCGGCCGCCTGGGAATCAGTGACCGTTATCAAGACCTGGCCCTGGCAGCGCGAAGTATTGAACGCAACCTGGGGCAGGCATGGGTGAAAGCCTTTTTTGAGCTTTATGGTGTTGAACCCGATGAACAGCGCATGAAGTTCTATTGTTTGCTGGACGAGTTTTTCTGACCTCGCCTGCCACCTGAAACACAAAACCCCGGCATATGGCCGGGGTTTTGTTATTCAGCACTCACCTGCTATTGCAGGATCACTCCCACTCTATTATCAATAGAGCGCCGAAGCCCTTGGATCTAGGGCGCACAAAGGCGACAAGAATTTTAAAACCATGGAAAATACCATACTAATTAAAAATCAATCTTTATGGCCTGTGTCGTTATGAACCATCTTCAGCAAGGCGACGCCAGTGGAGAGTTGCCGCGTCAGCACGGCCAGTTCGCCAGCGCAGCCCTCACGACAGACTTCTGCATGCAATTCAATAGCGTATGCGGGATCAGCCCGGAAAACCTCGGCCATTGCTTCATCGTGACTACGATCTTTCATATCACCCCCAACAAGCAATGGTTTCGAGCTTCTATTGCATTTTTTGATCAAGCAAGACTTTTCGTCAGTAGAGCCTGAGGTGGCTGTGAGTGCGGCTAAAAGCCTGATCATGATTCAAAAAGCCCGGAAAAGATAAAAACTACTTTACTCACCACTGAACCCACCTTGCCCAACTCTACTTCGTACTCAGATCCTTCACCACTATTTAACGCAGTGAGCCACGATGCAGCTGCATTTCAATGCACTGCATCGCGAGGCATTAAATATCAGTCTCAGATCATTACCATTCTCTCATTTTCGGCGTTTATTTCTGGCGATTCTAGCCTTAGCTACAATTGCCAAAAGGGTCATGGCCGACTCGATCGAGGAAGTCGCATCGATCCGAATTTTAAAAATCTTACCTATTGTGTGGCTATCAAAATTTGATGAGATTATGATATCCGATTCGGCATCAAGATCATTTAAAAACATATCTTCGCACGGTTTTTCTTGTGCTGACTGAGTATTTCCAATTTCGAAATTTAACTCAGGTTGCTGAATATTAAATTGAGAGTCAGGCGCACTTCGGCTTGGTGGCATATAGGAAGGCGCGCTTGGCTTCGGAAGTTGATCTATGCCGACAACATCATTTATGAAAGCTTTTCTCTTAGCAAGAATTGTCTGGCCAAATGGCAGTGTGGACCATTGCCACACGTGATCCCCGAAACTGTATTCGTCACCATAAGTTTCCAGCGCACCAAGTCCGGCAATTGCGAGCCTATCTTCATATACGCGAATGGATGCACCTTGATTGACAGGAGGATTCCATCGCCCAATGTCAGGGTAAGAAAAGCTTGACTGAGGATTTCCGATGGCGATGTTAGCAAGACGTGTCGCGTCAGAGATAATGTAATCCGAATCTTGAATATTCCATATTGGGGAGCGACCTGCTATAGCCCCCAAAAGCGCTCCGGCCATAGTTGCAATAGTATCCGTGTCGCTCTCAAGCACATTGGCAGACAACACAAGCGCTTCCTCTATGGGTTCAGAGCGATACAGATAGCTCAGCACCGAAGCGGCTAGTGCTGTTTTAAACCCAGATCCACGGAAACGATCTGTCAAACACCCAATAGATGAAATTGCTGATTTATATGCAGCAACTGGATTATCGTTTATCGCCTCAGAGACTCGGCTAATATCATGCAGCGCCTCGCCACAAAACCTGGACATGGCTTCTTCTAGGGTATTTTTTGTTTCACGCTCCCAAGAAGCGAGCCAAAAATCTACTAGCTGGCTGTCCTCGCGGATTATCTTCGGTAACTCTAGAAATTGTTGAGCAATTTCTTTCCAACTGGAAGGGCCAGGAATAGAACCTTCTTGCAGCGTTTCCTTTAGGACAAGAGCATGAAATACAGCGCCGCAAAAACCATGAGGATGACCATGGGTTGTGATGGCATCTCTAAATACGTTCAAGAGCATCTCTTGATCATCACCTTTCGATGACCAGACGTGCGGCTGAATTCTCATCGCCGCTCCGTTACCACCACTTTGTATATAACTCTGTGCGCCTTTCACATAGAAATTTGAAAACCAATTAACGCCTCTACGTGAAAGATTGAGAGCTGCTGCTTTTGTGCCTAAACCTGCACCCAATGCGTAAGTAGGCCAAACAGGTAGTTCAATTTTTGCAAATGTCTCAACATCAAACACTCCATTTCCTCGAATGGAGCGTGATACTGCAAGGCGCAGCTGAGTGTCGTCAGAGTAGGTTCCCGCAGGCAGAGCGACTTTGGGACCATTACGACCAGCGATCAATCGCTGCCAGGCGACTGGTTGCTTCACCTCAGTTGACCCAGTCCGGTTCTTAACACCAGCAGGCCCATGCGAAAGCTCTGTAATCCAGCCTAGCGCGTCGCCAGCAGCAGCCCACAAGGCTGACTCAACAACGGTCTGTGTGAAGGCGTGAGACTGTCTGAGATCAGAAGCTTTGCTTGCGGATAGTGGATTGCTCAATTTTTCACTCCTTGGAACTTTTGGGGATTTATTTGGACATCGACATCAGTGTGCCCAAACTCCCCTAGCCAACCTATGACTGTATCATGGCAGGTTTCGTCTAATACGTATATACAGCGTAAATATCGAATTGGAAGTGCACGGGGATAGAGTACTTCCGCCTGCTCACATGTAGGAAGATGCTCAGCTCGTCTTAGGCGACACGCACTCCAACTTGGTGGTTTTCGCCTTATCACAGGTGCAAACAAACCATTAAACCCTTCCAGTCCTTTTTTTCTTATACAGTAATCGTAAGAATTATTAGTTGTAGCAAAATACACGCCATCGTCAGCCATTGCAGCGACATCAAAGGAAAGAATACCCCACCAAACATCCGCATTGAGATGCCAACCCTGAGAGACCTCAAAATATCTTCTATTAATCTCTGAAATTGATAGATTTACAAAATCAATCCAATGCTCGCTCTTATCAAAAAAATCGCTTTCTTCTGGGCGATTTGTTGAATTGCAATGCAGGATGTATTTGAGATTATCTTCTTGTCTTACACGATAACGAGAAAGCAGATAGCCAGAATCAAGCGTACCTACAATTCCTCGATTGGTTGTAAAATGAAGAAGCTCAACAATACCACGCCTCTTAATTTCTTCAATAAGCATTACACATCAACCTCAGCATAGGTGCCTACTTCAAAGAACTGGATCAGTCTCGACTCTTCTCCAGGCTTGTAACCAACGAAGACCGCTTTTCTCGCTCGGGCTACCGCAATAGCGAGCAAGCGACGCAGAACAAGAAGCTGGTCGCCTTTATCTTCCTCAGAAAACTCCGTATTTCTTTGATTGAAACCCAGGATAAAAACGTAGTCGAACTCTAGGCCTTTTGCTGAATGAAAAGAGCATGTGGCCACGTTTTCTTGACCTCGAGGCCATTCTCGCTCTCTGGTAATATTGGCATAAGGAATACGTGCACTATCTAAGGAAGCACGAATGGTATCAAACCATCCGCCACCTAGTGGTTTGAGAAATGCGACCGACTCCTCTTTGAGATTGATTTTACGGCAAATATAATCTATAGCCCAGTCTATTTGGCGCTGATATTTCCCTTTTAGTATGAGAGGTAGAGGCCCGTTCTCCGTTGCTGCATGCAGATTAGGCATGGCACCTTCCCCATCTACAGTTACTCCCGCAAGAATTCCAGCCGCGAAAGCAGCGATTTGTTGAGTATTACGATGATTGTTGCGAAGGTTGGTAATTCTCTCAGAGCGAACTTCATACCCTGCCTCTGCCCATGCCCAGCCCCTAGCATAAACACGCTGAACCGTATCAATCACAAATGTCACGGTGTGATCATCAGCCAAATGATGCTTTATTGCTCTAAGCTGAGTAGCTGAGAAATCCTGGGTCTCGTCGACAATTACAATGTCGTAGCCGATCGGGCTTATATTTCTTGCCATGAAGACTGCAAGTTGATTCCAGTCTATTATATTATTCTCCCGAAGCCATGCATGATAAGGCTCAATAACTTCATCAAGAATTTGTTGCCGCGTAGCTTTGGGGACTCGCGGCATCTGGCCTCGCCCAGTTCGGTCTGCATCTAGATAACTATTAAGCCGCTCCGGCTCAAAGCGACCTAGAATGTAATTGCATTCGTTAACGACATATTGAGGCGAAAGATTCTTAATCTGAGTTGCGAATGCATATAGAACCCCCTCAGCTTTTTTTTGGTCGCCTAGTTGATAGCCGAGTCTATTTAGAGCCCAGCGACTAAAAGTTTCTATTTCTAAGTCGATTTTGAATTTGGGGTCAGGTTGTTGGCGTGCTAGCTCTGAAACATATCCAGCAAGCGTCCGGTTGAACGTGAGAATCAAAATCTTTATAGGTCGATCCTCCTCCTGACGCACAAGTCGACCGTTGAACATGTGAGATAGCGATTTCAGTCTAAGGAGGGCGGTTGTAGTTTTTCCGCTTCCGGCTGCGCCGCAAATAACTTCTACGCCAAGCCTGTTCTGACTCACAAGAGCTCGTTGCTCCGGAGAGGGTCCGACCGGTGGGAGTGTTTTCATAGATGACATCCATTTCGTTAGAGCTAGGCATTCTGCCTGACCAATATCACTATGACATCAACCTTCCGTCGAACCGGTCCTTGCTACGGAACTCACTCCCGTTGCCTTTCTCATACCGCCACACCGCTGTGACACGGGATCTGTGAAGCGCCTCTCGTTGCTTGGTGCAATGCGGTATTTCCTCCCGAAAATGATGGGGCTCGTTTTGTCGCGCATAGTCGTACGTCGCGCGCATGACTCACACGACCGGGATAAAACCCTTTCGATCGTTCGAAGAACCTGTATCTCCCGCGAACCAGTAATATGTCAGGTCATTTGCCACCGTGGCAGGCGGCTCTTTATTCTCAACAATTATGACCTGGACACCGGGATCAATTGCCGTAAGCGAACGCCAGAAAGCGGACTCCATACCTGCATCGATTGGCCCATCTTTGGCGCCTCCGGGTTTTCCTTTTTTATAGCTCGTCAGAGGTGAGTCAATAACGACGACACCCGGATGAGGCAAATCGTTGATCTTGCAGAAGCGGAGCAGTCCGATGGTGAACGCGGTATGCAGAACCGCTCGTACACCTTTACCGTGGGATTGCCGAGACTGGCCGTCTACGATGATATCGAACTCTTTCTGATCAAACTCGACGCGTCCCTCGCCCCTCCATTCCCATTCTGAGAGCACTGCTTCGATTTCTTTGCACAGGCCTCGTAAAGCTGTAGCCGGGAGTTCTTCCCAAGTACTTTTGCCCGGCTTATCGCCAAACATACGTTCAATTTTATCTTTCATCAGCCGCAGCGTGTCCGCTTGATCCTCATCAGCTTTTTGCCTTTCAAGCTCTATCCGGCGGGCCACTAAACTTTCAAGGCGTTCCGCCGTCTCTCGAAGAACTGGAGAAATAACCTCCACAGTCCTCTGATCGGTTTGCACCAGCGCATCGTTGGATGAGATCACTTCAGAAATTCTTGTGTTACGGATACTCTCAAGACTCTTGATAGCCAAAGCGAGATCGCCACGCTGACCAAGGATTTTGGATGCTTCTGCTCTTGCAGACTCATAGATCTTTTTCACGGACTCGTGAGTAGTATGAGCGTGATCGTTTGTCATCGGCTGTTCGCACAATGGACAAGTCACCTCTTGTAGACCATCGAAGAAATGAGCACCTTCTGTGACGAAATCGAGGCGTTGTAGATCGGAGTCATATCGCTTTTCAAGTAAATGATACCGCGCCAAGAGCTCGTCAGCAGCCACCACCTGAGATTGTGCCCGGTGTAGCGCTCGAGTTGATTCTGTCCGCTCAGCCTGCAGCTTGGCGCGCTCGCCGGTTGTTTCGGACAGAGAGGAGGAAAGCTTGGCAATCGCCAGTTCGACCTTTTCGATGGTGTCTTCGTCTGCAGTCGGGTTCTGTCGGATCCTGTGTTCTATTGGCTCAAGGAGCCCGGTGATTAGGCCAAGCTGCGCAGTAAGTCGCGCTCGGGCGATCTCGGACTTTTCGGCGGCGATGACGCCTGTGTCGTCTTTACCTGTGAGCATATGGGCAAACATGCGCTTGCGCGAGGTAACATCAAAGCCGCCTTGTCCTAAAACCGGTGACGCTTCATCGATAATAGCGATCTCATCAACAAGAAAGACGGGGAGATATTGCCTGATGGTTAGGCGCTGCACCTCCCCTCGATCATTTTTGCGGAGAACAGCCTCGCTCAAGCCCGCAAATTGGAACAATACCTCGGTAACATCTCGGGCCTTACTTGTGCCTTTCCGTTTTGGTTTTAGAGGTTTCCCAGCCGCTTGGATATTCTCGACAGGACAGGCATGTGATGCAAGGTCACCACCAGACAAATGGCGCTCCAGCGTCAGAAAGTCTCCTTCTTTATTTTCAAACTGAACAAATAACTTTGAATAAGGATCCGCTGCGGGAATGCGCTTCTTCATCTCATCGGCGCCGAAAATATAGTCAAGGCATCTAAGCAAATAGCTCTTACCGGTATCGGACTCACCGGCTACAATGTTTCCGCCAGGAAAAAAAGTAATTGAGGCATCCTGAACACCTTCTCCTCTTAGAACGATTTTGCGAAGCTGTAACATGCTCAGAGCTCCAATTCGTTCAGGGCGGACATTCGGTCGAACTCGCCACCCCAGCGGCCAACATTTTCATTCATATATTTTTCAAGCTCGCCGTCTGAATACATTCCAAAATGCTCAATAACCCAGCTAGAGCGCTCACGCAACGCCAACGCGTACGACGTTTTCATCAGTGCTAGAAAAGCCGACGTCAGCGTCGTGGCACGGTATAGGATACCTGTAGCATCAAAGGTTTTAAGGAGTAGCTCTCGAGAGCACATTTGATTAAGTCCAGCATGCACAAGATCTCTTTTTACGAGGAACTCGCTACCTCGAAAAGGAACTGCGGGGTGAAGGCTTTCCGGACCACCGACAACATCACCAGAGTGCACTAGCAAGTAGTCGTAGGAAATCAAACGTTGAAGGTCTGTGTCTTGCCCAGTGCTAGCTTCTAGCAAAAACAACATACGCAGGCCACACTCGAGCGGGCTATTGAATGGGCGAACCAGTATCAACTCCGACTTATAAGTCATGATGAGCACCATTCCACGCGACCATCGTTTGCCATTTGATGGCACATTCCCTCACGATCATTTGGTACAACATGTGGCTTCAATACATGATCGCTGAGTTGAAGAGACTGCGCGCCCTTCACTGTGTCCACCACGCGGTCGAGGCCGACACGGCCTTCGTCAGAATAGTAATGATAAAGACCGTCGCAGAATTCGCCGAGTAGCGTGTCAAAGTAGGACATATCGGCCATTTGATCGCGAGCAAGTTCCTTTAAGCCTTCGGCCGAATAGAAAGCCATTCTGGAGCGTTCAAAGAGAGCGGATAGCTTTGCGTCATGATTGAAGTGGACAGTACTGGTCACTTCAATTCCAAGTTTCTGACTTATTGCCTTGTACAGTTGTGCAATGTAAACCGCTTCAAGAGGAGCCACTGACGACGGCGGCTTTTGTGGTAAAGGTCGATCGATTAAAGGAGCTCCGAATACGGCGAGATGATAACGTGTCTGTGCATGCTCTGATATGAGATCAAGCGGCTGCTTTGCGCGAAAAATGCTGAAATCAAACGATTCAATATGCGCTTTGAGCATTGGAGTGAGCTCGACTTTCTTCTTTGTAGTTATCTTATTCCGGCAATGCTTATCCCAATTCGTGAGAAGGCCTGCTCTTAATTTTTCGGGATAGTCAAAAAGATCCTGCAAAGATGACGTCACACCTTTGTGCGTAACAAACCAATACTCCGCCGGTGAAGAGTAGTCATCGACGTACGTGTAGTATAGAACCTTCCCAATTTCCTCGTAAGCAGAGCTTGCCCCTAGCGCGGTGGCGTAATGTTTACATTGATACAGATGCCAACGGCGTGGAACTGCGCTCGGTGGATCGAACCAAACGATGACATCTCGCCCTTTATCACCGGCGCCTCCGCGAAGCTGGACTTCGTACACACCCGGCACTCTTGCCTTTAGGTAGTCGTTCCCCCATTCGAGTACGAAGCGCTCGAATTGGCTATCATCGAAGCTTGCTAGTCGATCAAGCTTGGAAACAGGCAGACCTGCGCCGAGACCTAGAAGCCGGGCATTTGCTCCTGGCCACGGTGTTGGACTAGGAAGGGCGGTCCCCTGGGCACTTGTAGGCACGGTCGTTGTACTCTCGCTCACACTCACCTCCCTGGCGAACAACCTATCCCCTAGATTGTAGGCATGTCCTTATCAACGAATTAGTCAAGGTTTGACTCCGTATGAGCGTAACAACGCAATACAACTGGCTTTTGCGCGCTGGTGCTCTTTAGCCCAACCACGTAACTACGAGCAGTACTTCGTCGTTGGTCGGATAGTAGCGCCCCATATGGCATCAGGCTACTGTGACACGTAAGGTCCGGTGCTGCCTTAGAAATTACGCTTTTCGAACGTGTCAGATGCAGACTGAACTGCTTCACACTACGGGCGAAGGTCTGTCGGCAATTTCTCGACCAAGAGCATATCGGATCGCTACAGATCTAAGCAAAAATGGGCTCACGCTCACTTATGAATTTTGACGATCAATGCCATTTTTTCTCGAACTGTGACCTGTAGTTCCCGGAAATCGACCATCAATGCATCCACATCAATGGCGCTAGCCCCTTCTCCTCGCTTCTCTGCCAGCCAGAGTTTCAGCAGGCCAGCCACCCTCCCAAGATCACCATTGACCTTGGCCAAGTCAGCGACTGCGACCAGATCAACAACCGACCGGATCGGAGTGTTCAAACCAAGGGCGCGCAGATAGCCCGACCGGGACATTCCAGCTTCTCTGGCCTGATCCGTGATCACCGCCTTTTCCTCGTCAGTGACCCAAACCTCGATTGGCTTGCCGCGTCGGCGAGCCGTTGTTTTTTCTTCGGTGCCACCTGTCATGGGTGCTCCTGCCGTTGCTGTGTTTTTGCTCTTAGACGCGGCAGCGACTGCATGCCTCGCAGAGCAAGATACGTTGAGCCGAAGGCGAATAAGGGTAGGTGTTGGGAGGGTGCGGGCTTGCCCGTACCCGTACAACACACATCTTGCCGTCCGATTCGACGCAAATACATGCGTATCTTTGCTAACGGTTCACACCTAGCATACCTACGCATACCTACGCATCTATAGGCTAGATTACGCATGGCAAATAGACAATTTTTTGCGCATACTTGCGTAACTATGCTTAAGCGGAGGTTCGGTGATGAAGACACCAAAAGAAGGGCTTACTGGCGCGGGGCGGGTGGCGTTTTTAGCGCGCCTCGATGAATTTCGGGGTCTCATTCAAGCCGGTTGGCCGGTGACGGTCGTTTATGAGAACCACGGCGGAGATAACACGGGGCTGAGCTATAGCCAGTTCGCTCGATACGTAGGAAAGTACATCCGCAAGCCGACCAAACGTGGCGCCCAGCAGCCCACAATTCCTGACGAAATAACAATTCCGGTAGCGTCGGTGCCAGAACAAATGCAGTCCGCCCTACCAACGGTACCAGCCCCTATGTCGAAGCCCCGACCTGGGTTCCGGCATGACCCAAGCAGCGGAAACAACCGTGATGATCTTATATAGCCTTCTAAGGGTTTAACCTTTGCGGATTGAACAAATAATCGCCACGAATTGATTTTCCCTATGTCAACCTAATTAGCCAATCATTCCATCGATGCAACCGGCATGTCCGGGCACGATCAGGCACTGACCAAAGTGACTGATAGAGGCCGGGAAATGCACCAAAAAATCATAACGTCCATTATCGCCAAAACCCCGCTGGCAGCAATTCCCCTGCGCGAAACGACCGCTTCTCCTGCTCGGAAACTCCGTCGACAGGCGGACTATGGTGCCAAAATTGCCGTAGCCGTCTTTTTCGGATTGGCTATGTACATCGCCCCACCCCCGGCTTACGCCATCTATTGCTCGAACTGCTCGACGTTCTATCAGCAGATGTTCGAGTACGTCGAGGCCGTTAATACCGCCTTGAACACCGCCGAGACATTACAGACGCAAATTCAGCAGTATCAGAACATGGTCACTCAAGGCACCGGCTTGCCCAGCTCAATGTTCAGCAGCGTCGCGGCCGATCTCAAAAAAGTGGCCAACATCTACACCCGCTCGCAGTCTCTAGGCCGCCAGATCCAGAACATGGACTCGCAGTTCAATACGGCTTTTCCCGGCTTTCAATCCTATCTGAATCAAGCTGCAAACTCGGCAGAAGTACCGGCGGGTGAGCGCTATCAGAAGTGGTCAGAGCAAAACCGCGACAGCATGAAAATGGCGCTTCAGGCGGCGAACCTCAACACCAGCACTTTCGAGTCTGAGGATACCCAGCTCGATCACATGGTGGCTCGTTCACAGTCGGCCGTGGGCAGGATGCAAGCCATTCAGGCAGGCAACGAGATAGCCTCTCAGAACGTTCAGCAGTTGCAAAAGCTGCGCGATCTACTGGCCACCCAAATAACCATGCAAGGCAACTATATGGCTCAGCAGGGCGACCGGAAGGCTGCTAGCGAAGCCGCCGAGCAAAAGTTTGAGGCCCGTAAAAATAACTGGGGGCCTTCCGAGGATTTCTAACCATGTTCATATCTAAAAATCTGATCGTTGGGTTATGCATCGCCTCTGCTCTTGGTGGCTCTGCTCTATCTGGATTCATTGTTTCTATCCGCACCGATTGCGTAGCTGTTGAGCGGTCGATGCTATCAGACACGGATAAGAACTTTGAAGCACGAAAAAACAACTGGGGCCCGTCTGAGGATTTCTAACTATGCAACGCTCAGCATTTGTAGCACTGGTTAGTGCAACACTCTTGCTTTCGGCCGGTAGCGCGATGGCAGCAGGAGATGTAACTCAAAGCAATGAAATGAACGGGCTTTTGCGGATGCTCTATCAAGCCGCAAGTGAATGGTCACCACGGCTACAGGGTTATGCACTCAATTTACTGGCATCTCTCGCTCTCATCCAATTGGTTTGGACGTTCATGCCTTTAGTGATGAGACAAGCTGACTTAGGCGAAATTGTCGGCGAGCTGATCCGCTTCTTCATGACCATTGGCTTTTTCTACGCAGTCATTGAACATTCCGTGCCATGGGCGACAGCCGTAGTGGACAGTTTCCGAGAAGCTGCGGGCACGGCTAGCGGTTTGGGCCGTGCGCTTCAGCCCGGTGATATGTTCGCGGTGGCTGTCAACTTCTCACGCACCATCGTGGAAGGCATTTCACTTTTTTCTCCGGGTAAAGCAATTCTTATCGCGCTTGTTGGCTGCTTGGTTTTACTGTGCTTCGCCTTTATCGCGGCATTTATGTTTGTGACGCTTGTAGAGTCGTACGTCATCATTAATGCCTCCGTACTGTTCTTCGGTTTCGGTGGTTCGCAATGGACACGCGATTTTGCAATTGCACCACTCCGCTTTGTTGTTGCAGTAGGTGCCAAGCTGTTCGTCTTAACCTTGATCGTAGGAATTATTGTCACGTCGGCTAAGTCCTGGTTAGCGGCTTATACCAATGACGAAGCATCTCTGATGACATTGGCAGGTTTGGCTTTGGTATGCGCCTACCTGACCAAGACTATTCCCGAACTGATTGGCGGGATGATCAGCGGCACGTCAATGGGTGGAGGTTCGGCCATCGGTGGAATGGCAGCGGCTGGCGCTGCCGGTGCTGCTGCCGCAGTCGCCACCATCGCCACGGCCGGTGCCGCTGCGCCCGCCGCCGCTGGTGCGCTTGGCGCTGCCGGTGGTGGTGCAAGTGCCGCAGGGGCGGCTGGTAGCGGAGGATTGGCTGGCTCTATTAACTCCAGCTTTGCCGGTGCGGCAAACTCCGGCATCGGTGCAGCGGCTTCAATGGGCAACGCCGCGTCCTCTGGAGTGGGTGCCAGCACTGGTGGCGGTGCAGCCATCAAAGTCTCTACATCAGCAGGGTCGAGCGTAGGTGGCAGTGCCGCTAAAGCGACGCCCAGCCCAGCCCAACCACCTAACAGCGGCGTGCAGCAGGCCGCCAAGCAGGCTGGAAAGATAGTGCAAGACAACGACGACAAAGACAAACAACAAGAGACATCAAAAATGGGGAGTGAAGTGTCGGGAAATTCCCTTTCTCAAGCGGCGAATGGAGGTGCGAAGGTGCTCGGGGTGATGGCTTCAATGGCTGTACCGGGCATGGAGAATGCGCACGGCTTATCCCTTGGTGCTGGATCAACCCCACCTTCAAATAGCGAGGCCAATTCGGCCGCTCCAAACAGCGGCGGAGAGTTAGCCGCTAATTCCGAGCAGGGGGATTCCAACGTGATCCGTCCAGCCTCAGACGCAAGCCCTACTAATGGTCGCCTAGCCTCGCTGAGTGTGCCGGGTATGGCCTCCAACAACGAAAAAACGGAGAAATAATCATGATGGGATTTCTGATGCTCGCTGGATTCGCAGTATTCGCCTTTACGTTCGCCGTCGGCATGTGGGCACTCGGCCGGTGGCTGCGAAGCAAAGGTTACGGGCCGCAGCTAGATAAGCTGGATCGGCAGTACACGGCGCTGCAGCTTCGCGTTAGCCCGCTCGCAATGTCGGCTTCGTATCGCATGTTTGTCGGGGCAGAGGCTCTAAATCGACTACCTTTGCTGGGCAGCAAGACTAACGCGAACTTGAACCGGCAAGTTTTGATGGCCATCCAAGCCGCGCAGCAAGCACAGCAGCAGGAAACCCCTGCCAATCGCTAATCACTACCCTGCCCTACAGAAAACCCTGCTCAAGTGCGGGGTTTTGTTTGCCTACTGCACATCAAGAAGGCATATGTGCTGCGCTCGGAGCGATTTTCGCCTCTCACCGGCGTGCACCATTACTAAACAACTGAAAAGCGGCTCACCGCCTCCTGAGGCCTTTCGGGGGAAGTCGATAGACAAACCAGCGCCCTGACTTTCTTTTTGGTGTCCACCGGTCAGGGTGTATCCCTCTCGACGCCTCTCGCGTGCTGATCCATTTACCAATAAAATTTACGACGAATACTTGGCCGATACTGATCGTTGACGCTTTCTCAACTGGCGAGGCGGTCACCCTGGTATTGAAAATACAACCTTGCTTTAACTGACTGAACAATTGAGCGGACGAACGTGCGCATTAAAGAAAAATCAAAGAAGCAGGAATCAGAAACATCGCCTCCCGAATCAGCAGACCGGAAAAAAGGCGGGATCAAGGCGCTATGGATTGCCTTTCTATCCGCTACCGGCGGAGCGTTGATGGAGGCTTACACAAGCTTCCTTTCTCAAAACATCGGCCCCCTGTGCTTGTCGTTTATCGCGTGGGCTCAGGACCACGTCATGCCAATGCCAGCAGACCAACAGATAGTCGCGCAACTCACCTTCTATATGCCGGCGAAGCTCACGACTGATCATTCCGCAGAGATCATGGGAGTCTCACTATTGGGCCGAGACTGCCGACGGCCTGGTGGCAAAAGCGACATCGGGACCTACCAGTTTGGGGACAGTGAAACCTACACAGATGCCGTTGTCCGGGCATCATGTCGTCCATCAGGCAAGACCCGAGTCACAATCACACCGAGGAATGGCAGCCCTATCGTTCTTCACGATGGTTTTTTCAACAACGGGGATCAGGTTGAATTTGGCGCAGTACCTGGTAGCTACGAGCACGGAGTGCTAACCATGCTGTATGTCGGGACAAAACAACCGAGTGGACCGAGGGTGCCGGTGAATCGGACGCCGCCGCAATGAAATAACTACATCCAGCTGCCAAGTCCGATGCGAACACGTGGCCAGATGGAGTGCACCTCTGCGACCTACGAAACCAAAGGCTTTCGATTAGTAATATGCACGGACATGGGACAGCTATCGCGGGAGCCCTCAACATTACAAGCACCGTCGTCTTGGAACACATTAAAGGCCCGCGCCACGAGCTCTACCCCCGCCTGCATCAGCAAGAACAGATAGCAGTCGACGACGCGGAGGCTTCGCCATTAGTAATACGGAGGGACATTGAACACCCAACACGGGGGCTTAGCCATTAGTAATACGCACGGACTCTGAACAATCTAAAGGCTGTGCCTTGAGATAGCCGGAAACGGATCCTACAGAGATGCCCATTTTCTTAGCAATGGCGCGCACGCTCATACCTTCCGCTCTGAGCGCTTGAGCCTTCGCCAGCTTAGCGTTAGCCGCTTCGAGGTAGGTTTTCCGGTCTACGGCACCGGCGGCGCGCCTACGGACCTCATCGCGCCTCCTATCACGCTCTAGGGCCATCTCCGAGCTGATGATCGTCTTGAGCTGCCGCTGTTCGTCCACGGTGATCCTGAATAGGTTAATCAGGGTGCCGTTCTTTGGGGTGTAGAGTGGTGGATAGTCCTTACCTCCGAAACTTACCTTTTCCCCCGCCTCGAAGGCCTTGGCCTTGCAAAATAAAGTCATCAGCTCTTTGGAGCGGCTATTCCATTGCGGATCTAGCTCGCGGGCCAGCGCCGAGGCTTCGTGATACATCTGCTTGCTGTTGGTCGCGCCGGACAGTAGCAGGAAGTTCAAGCGCCAAAATAGGTGCTGCATCCGGCTACCTTCGTTGACGCCGCCGCGCAGCTCGGCAAGCTTGCGCAGGTCTTCGAGGCGATCCCAAGCAAGCTGGCGGCCGGAGAATCCGCGGAGATTGTCAGCTTTACCGCCGGGCACCAAATGGAAGGGCTTAAGCTTGCGTTTGACCCGCTCGGCCTGCTCCTGCCGCTGTTGCTCGATTGTCCAACGGGCAGTTGGTAGCAGGGCCTCGGCCAGAGACTCGAAGTTGTAGCGGACGGGCTGGCCATCGGTGTCGTTCGTGACGTGAACCACGCGGCAGACTTCGCCGCTCTTGCTGTTGACCGTCTCGATGGTTCGTAGCACGCGGCTTGCGTCTTTGGCCATCGGATCGGCACCGACGTGCGCTAGGCGATCCACTAGGTAGCGTTGGCACGCATTCCAGCGGGGCAACGCCTGACGCGGGATAGTGCCGTCGAGTAGCCATTTTGCTTGAATGCCCCGGCCGCTGTAGATCAATACCGATGGTGTTGGCAATCCTTCTTCTGTGCAGAAGTACAGCACAGACGTCGCCAGTTGGTCAGGCGTGCGACCGGCAAGGGCTGGTATGCGGTAGGTGTCAAGATCGGTGAACAACAGCCCCAAACGGGCAAGGTTCACGACCCGCCGATTAGGGCGGATGAACTCTGCTTGAGACATCCATGTGTCGCGGGTTTTATCCACCAAATTGAGAATGGTGGGCATGTCCGCCAACCGGTGGGAGGACTGGCGTTTTTCGCCACGCACGTCAACCAGCAGCGAGAAAAACCCGCTCCTGCTGCTGTCGTGATACATCTGCGCCTCGCCGTGAGAACTGAACAGCGCAAGCTGCGATATGGGCCCTACGTCGGGCCCGATCCGCACTATTCAGGCTCCAACTCCGGGTCTGGGAGCCGGGCCTGAACCCTTGCAAGCATCAATCCATTCTTCGACCTCAGCCAAATCCCAGACCACCTTACGACTGCTGATCGCAATGCGGCGAGGAAATCGACCTTTGCTTTCAAAGTTGTAAATCGTGCGCTCACACAGCGGGATCATCGCTAGAAGCGTCTTCTTGTCGATGAGCGTTCTGTTCGTCGATACGTGCATACCTTAGCCTCTATCAGTCACAGCAAATGTGTGCCTGATCGTGCCCCTATGTGCCGCTTGCTTCGACGGAATGATTGGCTAAAATGGTTGACATGAAAAATTGCTCAGCCATCGCCATCTGGAAGGGATGCGACTCAACCGTCGCAGATGCCATCAGACGATTTCGAGATTGCTGGGAGCCGTACTCCGCAGCATCGAAGCGTTACCCTATCGCTCGCCTTGTAGAAGAACTCATCGACCCCGTTGTTGCTACGTATACGGCAACACTCCCGTCGCGCTATCTAGGGCACGTACCAGGAGCCGGTACCGGCGTAGCATTCAGTGAGATCATGCGATTGGTTGGTGCTGAAGCAATGGTTCGCGTACAGCGCCGATTGCTAAGAGCTTTTGTCATAACAGAAGACCAGCAGTCCAAGAGAGATCAGCGATTTATCGCCACACTCGAAACGCTGATAGAGCTGGTATGGGCATGCAAGCGCAAGCAACCAGCGAAAAGAAATGTTCGTGGTTTGAATGGTCAACGCTTAAAAGTTTTTTGTAGATTTTGCGGCAAGCTTGCGGAGCTGGCCTCATTCGCCGAATCCGGCAACGACAATGACCAACGCGGCATGGATGAAAAACTGCGCCTCAGCAACCTGTACTGCGCGACTCATCGTCCTAAGTTGCCGGATGGCGAGTGGAATCCCGAGTACAGGAAAGCGAAACGGTCTGTAGCGCAATTCGACCTAGAGTTAATCAGGCTCAGCCGACAATGCGCCTCGCGAGTTACTCTGCAAGCGGAATCAGGGGACGAGCTGGTGGACGGCTACATACACAACTACATGCTTGGCCAAACGTTAACGCTAGCAGACGAAGCAGAGCTAAGGAACCTAGCGAGGCTGATGGTGGACTCGAGGCTGTCGGACAGAAAAAAACAAATACTGATGCTCCAACGGTTTGACTTAAATCAATCAGCGATTGCGCGGAGACTGGGTATCGAACGCCAAGCGGTTTCCAAAGCTGTCGCGTCAATTCCAGAGATATTTCGCCTGAGTCGGCCACAACGATCCGGTAAGTAGATTGTTTAGTGTCAACCAAAATAAGCAACTAATAGAAATTCACCAGTCGAATCGGACTTTTAAATCAAACCTTCACTCGTGGTTTCTTTAGCGTCCATTCATCAATCATATCCGCCCAGTCCTGCAACATCGCCCGACGCTGATCACGGTATTCAGCCTTGTTGTAAACGGCCCGTACGCCCTTCTGCTCGTGCGCAAGGCACTTCTCAATCCAGTCTGAGTTGTAACCCGCCTCATGCAGCAGCGTACTTGCTGTGCGCCTCAAATCATGCGGTCCGAACTTGCTCAGCGGCTGCCCTTCTTTCTGCGCAAGCCGGTAGGTGAGCGTCAACACCTGATTGATCGTCGCGGTGCTCATTGGCAAATCTGAATCGTACCGGGAGGGAAAAACGTAATCTGAACCACCGGCAAACGTCTTCAACGCAATGAAGAAATCCAAAGCCTGCTGAGATAAAAACACCAAATGGGGGTTGCGGCGCTTCATTCGCTCTTTCGGAATGGTCCACAGGGCTTCGCTGAAATTGATTTCGTTCCAGGTAGCGTTGGTCAATTCACTTTTACGAACCATGGTAAGCAACAGCAGCTTAGCGGCGACTCTCACGGATGAGGCGGTGCCGATGCGGTCCAGGTACTGATACATCAACGCGATTTCGTCAGGCCCTAAAGCGCGGTCACGTGGCTCAAATTTCGCGATGCTTGCAGGACGTACCAGATCAGCCGGGTTCTCGACGTTCTGGCCACGTTCAATCGCCCATCGGAACACCTGCATCACAATCTCGCGGGAGTGCACCGCCGTGGCGGGAGCTCCACGCTCTACTATTGCATCGGTCAGCGTTCGCAGATCCTCATGATTGATTTCCACGAGCTTCTGATTACCGAAGTGCGGCTTTAGCTCCCGCTCGTAAACAGATCGGCGCATGTCACGGGTCGAGTCGGCCATTTGGTACCCGCGCAGCCACTTCTCTGCCCAAGCATCAAACGTCTCTGCTCCCTTGCTACGAGCCTTGTCACGGGCTTTCTCCTTGGCAGGCGACCTGCCCGCCGCAACCATCTTTTTCGCCTCACCAAGCAGCTCACGCGCTTCCGCAAGCGTGATACCGCCTACGCCATAGCGACCAAATGTGATCGTCTCTTGTCGGCCGTTGATGGAGTAGTTGTAGCGAAAGGAGATCGACCCCGCCTTCGTGACGGCCACGTAGAGTCCGTCTCGGTCATTCACCTTGTAGAGTTTTTCTTTCGATTTTAGATTACGCAGCTTGGTATCAGTCAGCATGGGGCTCGCGGATTCCGTTCAGAAAATACCATGCTCAGAAACGCACCAAAAATTGCGCTAAAACCCAATGAAGACGGGCAAATGGTGAGTTTTGATACCATGGCCCCCTCCACAGAGGCGGCATGGTATCGAACGCCGAGAATGGCACTGGGCTCAGTCAATGCCCCGAACCATGCCACATATACACGTTGCTTGGCGATACACAAAGCTGCCTGAACTTGCCAGACCCAAAAAGCCAAAAGCCCGCAATTACGCGGGCTTCAGAGCATTTTCGCTAGCAAGTACCGGTAAATTCCGGCAACCTAATCATTCCCACTCAATCGTCGCCGGCGGCTTGCTCGACACGTCATACGTCACGCGCGAAATGCCTTCGATTTCATTGATGATACGGCCGCTGACCGTTTCCAGCAGTTCGTATGGCAGGTGTGCCCAACGGGCGGTCATGAAGTCGATGGTTTCTACGGCACGCAGGGCCACGACCCACGCGTAACGGCGGCCATCGCCTACAACACCCACCGATTTCACCGGCTGGAATACCACGAACGCCTGGCTGACTTTGTGGTACCAGTCGGCCTTGCGCAGTTCTTCGATGAAGATGTGGTCGGCGCGACGCAGCAGGTCGGCGTATTCCTTCTTCACTTCACCCAGGATGCGCACGCCCAGGCCCGGGCCCGGGAATGGGTGGCGGTAGACCATGTCGTACGGCAGGCCCAGTTCCAGGCCCAGACGGCGGACTTCGTCCTTGAACAGTTCGCGCAACGGTTCTACCAGCTTGAGGTTCATTTCCTCAGGCAGGCCACCCACGTTGTGGTGGGACTTGATCACGTGGGCCTTGCCGCTCTTGGCGCCGGCCGACTCGATCACGTCGGGGTAGATGGTGCCCTGGGCGAGGTACTTGATGTTGTCCAGTTTGTTGGACTCGGCATCAAACACGTCGATGAAGGTGCGACCGATGATCTTGCGCTTCTTCTCCGGGTCGGACTCGCCGGCCAGGTTGTTCAGGAACTGCTCTTCGGCGTTGGCGCGGATCACCTTGACGCCCATGTTCTCGGCGAACATGGCCATCACTTGCTCGCCTTCATGCAAGCGCAGCAGGCCGTTGTCGACGAACACGCAGGTCAGTTGGTCGCCGATGGCCTTGTGCAGCAGCGCTGCAACCACGGAGGAGTCTACGCCGCCGGACAGGCCGAGCAGCACGTTGTCGGTGCCGACCTGGGCGCGAACCTGGGCGATGGCGTCTTCAGCGATCTTCGACGGCGTCCACAAGGCTTCACAGCCGCAGATGTCGAGGATGAAGCGCGACAGGATGCGACCGCCCTGCTTGGTGTGGGTCACTTCCGGGTGGAACTGCACGCCGTAGTAACGACGCTCGTCGTTGAACATGCCGGCGATCGGGCAGCTCGGGGTGCTGGCCAGGATGTGGAAGTCTTCCGGCATCTTGGTGACCTTGTCACCGTGGCTCATCCACACATCGAGGCCGAACAGGCCGTCGGCGTCGATGTGATCTTCGATGCCGTCCAGCAGGCGGCTCTTGCCGACCACGTCCACACGGGCATAACCGAATTCACGCAGCTCGGAACCTTCAACCTTGCCGCCCAGTTGCTCGGCCATGGTCTGCATGCCGTAGCAGATACCGAACACCGGCACGCCCAGGTCAAATACCGCTTGCGGGCAGCGCGGGCTGTTGGCTTCGTGCACGGACTCGGGGCCGCCGGCGAGGATGACACCCTTGGGGGCGAATTCGCGGATCGCTGCGTCGTCCATGTCGAACGGATGCAGTTCGCAGTACACGCCGATTTCACGCACGCGGCGGGCGATCAGCTGAGTGTACTGGGAACCGAAGTCGAGGATCAGGATGCGGTGGGCGTGAATGTCGAGGGCCATGAAGTCAGTCTCGTCTAATGAATCAGAAACAACTCGGGGCTGAAGAACAGCCCCGGTTACTTAACGTTTTGCTGGAAGCCTCAACCTACGCGGTAGTTTGGCGCTTCCTTGGTGATCTGCACGTCGTGGACATGGGATTCAGCCATGCCGGCGCCGGTGATCCTTACGAACTCTGGCTTGGTGCGCATTTCTTCGATGTTGGCGCTACCGGTGTAGCCCATCGAGGAACGCAGGCCGCCCATCAGTTGATGGATGATGGCGCTCAGCGGGCCTTTGTACGGTACACGGCCTTCGATCCCTTCCGGTACGAGCTTCTCGGCGCCTGCCGAGGAGTCCTGGAAGTAACGGTCGGAAGAGCCTTGTGCCTGGGACATGGCGCCCAGCGAACCCATGCCGCGGTAAGCCTTGTACGAACGGCCCTGGAACAGTTCGACTTCACCCGGGGCCTCTTCGGTACCGGCGAACATCGAGCCCATCATCACGCAGGAGGCACCGGCAACGATGGCCTTGGACAGGTCACCGGAGAAACGGATGCCGCCGTCGGCGATCAACGGCACGCCAGTGCCTTCAAGAGCGGCGGCGACGTTGGCGATGGCGCTGATTTGCGGCACGCCGACACCGGCGACGATACGGGTGGTGCAGATCGAGCCAGGGCCGATACCGACCTTGACGGCGTCGGCGCCCGCTTCGGCCAGGGCCTTGGCGGCTGCACCGGTAGCGATGTTGCCACCGATCACCTGCACTTCCGGGAAATTCTCTTTGACCCAGCGGACGCGGTCGATCACACCTTTGGAGTGACCGTGGGCAGTGTCGACCACCACCACGTCAACACCGGCGGCGACCAGAGCCGAAACGCGGTCGCCGGTATCTTTACCGGTACCGACGGCGGCGCCCACGCGCAGACGACCTTGGTCATCCTTGCTGGCCAGCGGGTAAGCCTTGGCTTTTTCGATGTCGTTGACGGTCATCATGCCTTTGAGGGCGAACTTGTCGTCGACGATCAGCACGCGCTCGATGCGGTGCTTGTGCAGCAGTTCGCGCACATCGTTCTTGTCGGCGCCTTCCTTGACGGTGACCAGACGCTCTTTAGGCGTCATCACTTCGCGCACGGTGACTTCAAGACGGTTCTCGAAACGCACGTCACGGGAAGTGACGATGCCGACCAGGTCGCCATCGTGCAGCACCGGAACACCGGAGATGTTGTGCGTGCGAGTGAGGTCGAACAAGTCACGCACGGTAGCGTCGGCTTCGATGGTGATGGGATCTTTCACCACACCGGCTTCGTAACGCTTGACCTTGCGCACTTCGGCAGCTTGCTGCTCGATGGTCATGTTCTTGTGGATGATGCCAATGCCGCCTTCCTGAGCCATGGCGATGGCCAGACGGGCTTCAGTGACGGTGTCCATGGCAGCGGAAATCAGAGGAATATTCAGCTCGATGCCACGGGTTAGGCGGGTCTTGAGACTGACTTCGTTAGGAAGCACCTCGGAATAACCAGGCACTAGGAGAATGTCGTCGAATGTCAGAGCTTCTTGGCTGATACGCAGCATCGCGGGGGCTCCCGAGCGGGAAAATGGAAGCGCGCCATTATATACACGCACCCTGCTGGGCTCAATGTAAAACTCTGACAAACTTGGTAATACTGATAGATGGAGAAAACCTGCAGCTTTTCAGGTGGGTTACAGCTCGACTTTGACCCAACTGATCTTCTGGTCCAGCCAGTCGGCAAATTCGTCGATAAAGCTTTGCTTGAACCCGGCCTCCGCCCAATTGTTGAAAATGAATCCCAGGTTGGAAAACCCGCATTCCTGCAGGAACAGAAAACCGTTGATGTCATCCTCATGCCCACACAGCGGGCAAGTGAAGTTGTCAGTGTGGCCAGGCATCCAGTCTTCCAGGCTTTCGAACAATGCCTCGCCGACCTCCTTAAGGCATTCCGGGCAGCCGGCTTCTTCGAGAAAGCCTTTGGCTGGCGTATAGATGCAACGCTTGTAGATGATCTCCAGGCCGTTGACCGGCTCGTTGAACGGCAGCGCCTCGGGGTGCAGCACCACGGCGCGGGCGCCATCGGCCAGCGCGTAAGCCATGCGGTTGCCGGTACGCCCGCAGGTGCTCAGCTCTTCCTTGATGATGTTCTTACGCACCAGCCAGCGCACGATCGCCCGGGCGCGGGGTTCGTGGACGGGCAAGGTGGAGATTTTCGGGACAAGGATGCTTTGGGAGTTCATGGGAGTCCTGCGGTATGGCCACTGGCCTCATCGGGGGCGAGCCCCCTCCCACCTTTGAAGGTATTCACAACTCAAAATGTGCGAGGGGGCTTGCCCCCGATGAGGCTCTAAAGGCAGGCAGCTTAATCCCTGCCTCACACAGGTCAAGTACTCAAATACCGCCCGATCAAGGCAATACCGCTGGCCAGCACCAGCCAAGTCACCAACCGCACAAAAGCCTCGCGGGACATGCGCATCGTCAGCCTGCGCCCACACCACAGCCCGAGGGCCATCGCCGGCAACAAGCACAGCGCCAACATCAGCAACGGCCCGTCGGCGTACACCCCGGCGATCAGGAACAGGCTCAGGCGCACCACCGTGCTGCAACTGATCAACGCGCTTTGTGTGGCGCGCGCCGCGTCCTTGGGCAAACGACTGTTCAAGTAGATCGCGTATAAAAAGCCGCCACTGCCGAACAGCGCGCCAAACAGACCGCCGACAGTGCCCATGGGCACCGACCAACCCGCCGCCAGCTGAGTGGGCCGGGCCTTCACGGCCAGGCTGTAGATCGCATAGGCGCTGATGAACAGCCCCATCAACAGCAGCAACAGATCCGAATGCAGATTGAGCAGAAACACCACCCCGAGTGTGCAGCCCACGGCCATGCACGGCAGCAAGCGCAACAACTCCGGCTGGTTAACATCACGCCGCGACTGCAGCAGATTGCCAAACGCCGCGACGAAATCCAGCAGCACCAGCAGCGGGATGATCTTCGACAGCGGCATAAACACAATCAGGATCGGCCCCGCCACCAGCGCCGTACCGAAACCGGCAATACCGAACACGATATAGGCCACGACCACGCCCAGGCCGATCACCGCCCAATCGATCCCACCAAACGACCACTGGCACATCAACTCGACCGGGCTCATGGGTTATTCCTTTAAAGAGAAGGTCATCACTTTAGCCATCGGTGAGAGATGCGACTAATATCTTCAAAGCCCTTCACCTATCTCTAAAAGGCATGACGTGTGATCTCCACCCGCCAACTGCGCTACTTCGTCGAAATCGCCGACAGCGGCAGCTTCAGCGCCGCTGCCGAACGCCTGTTTGTAGCGCAATCGGCCCTGAGCCGACAGATCAAGGAGCTGGAAACCCAGCTGCAAACGCCACTGTTCGAACGCACTGCACGCCAACCTCGACTCACCGCCGCCGGCGAAGCGTTCTATCCACGGGCGCGCAACCTGCTGAATGAGCTACTCAAAGCCAGCGAAATGGCGACACAAGTGGGTCACGGTCAACTTGGCACGTTGCGCCTGAGCCACTCAAGTACCGTGCCGATGAGCGGCCCATTGTTACAGGGCATCAGCACCTGGCTGGAGCGCTGCCCCGGCGTGTCGGTAGATATCGCCAAACTTTCCTCCGAAGCGCAGTTGGAGGAAATCGCCAACGGCCGCCTAGATGTTGGCCTGTTACGCCTGCCGGTGCTGCGCCAACGTGAAGGCGTGCAGGTGGAGCCTTTATACAGTGAGCAACTGCTGCTGGCGGTGCCGCCGAACCATCCACTCGCCCGCACAGACGGGCCGATCGATTGGGCGCAGCTCAAGGATGAAGCGTTTATCTCGATCCCTCATCCCCAGCGTGGCGGTCTGAGTTACCTGTCGGCGGAACTGTGCATGCGTGCTGGTTTTTTCCCCAGGGCGGCGCGGGTGATGTCGCGCAAGACCACCCAACTGCAACTGATCCAGGCCGGTTTCGGCATTGCCTTGTTACCAAAATCCATGCAGGACATTGCGCCACCCAACCTGCACTTTTTGCCCCTTGCCGAAGCGGATTGCCTGAGCACCGTGGCCCTGGCCCGCGCACAGGCGCCCAGCGCGCTGGTGGAGCAATTCTGCCAAACCCTGCACGAATGCCTATAAACTGCCGCCATGATTAAAGATCCCTTTGCCCGTCTGGGCCTGGACCGCGAAGTCCTGACTGTCAGCCAGCTCAACGGCCGCGCGCGGGTGTTGCTGGAAGACGTGTTCACCAATATCTGGGTGGAAGGCGAGATCTCCAACCTCGCCCGCCCAGCCTCCGGCCACGTGTACTTCACCCTCAAGGACAGTGGCGCCCAAGTGCGTTGCGCACTGTTTCGCAACAATGCCGCACGGGTGCGCCAGGCGTTGAAGGATGGCTTGGCGGTCAAGGTGCGTGGCAAGGTCTCACTGTTCGAGGGCCGCGGTGACTATCAGTTGATCCTCGACACGGTGGAGCCGGCCGGTGATGGTGCGCTGCGCCTGGCTTTCGATGCCCTGAAGGAAAAACTCAGCGCCGAGGGCCTGTTCAGTGCCGAACGCAAAGTACCGCTGCCGGCGCACCCTCGGCGTATTGGCATTATCAGCTCACCAACCGGTGCGGTGATCCGCGACATCATCAGCGTGTTCCGCCGCCGTGCACCACAGGTGCAATTGACGTTGATCCCCACTGCCGTACAAGGCCGCGAAGCGATCCCGCAGATCGTGCGGGCGCTGAAACTGGCCGACGCCCGCGGCTTTGATGCGTTGATCCTGGCCCGTGGCGGCGGCTCACTGGAAGACCTCTGGTGCTTCAACGAAGAAGCGGTGGCCCGGGCGGTGGATGCCTGCGTCACACCGATCGTCAGTGCCGTCGGCCATGAAACCGATGTATCGATCAGCGACTTTGTCGCGGACGTTCGCGCCCCAACGCCCTCGGCCGCTGCTGAATTGCTGGCCCCGGATGCCAGCCACCTGGTGCGCCAGGTCGAAAGCCTGCACCGAAGGCTGGTGATGCTGATGCGCAACCGCCTCACCCACGACCGCCTGCGCCTGGAAGGCATGGCCCGCCGCCTGCGCCACCCCGGCGAACGCCTGCGCCAGCAAGCCCAGCGCCTGGATGACCTGGACATGCGCCTGCGTCGTGCGTTCGAACGCAGCCTCAATACCCGCCGCGAACGCCTGATTCGCCTGGAAACCCGCCTCGCCGGCCAACACCCGGGGCGCCAACTGGCCTTGTTGCGCCAGCGCCTGGACAGCCTCGCCGAACGCCTGCCCCGCGCCATGCGCGAAGGCCTCAAGGCCCGCCGCCTGCAACTGCAAAGCCAGGTGCAGACGCTGCAGGTGGTCAGCCCGCTGGCGACCCTGGGCCGGGGTTACAGCATTCTGCTGGACGAACGCGGCCAGGCCGTCCGCAACGCCGCACAGACCCACACCGGCCAGCGGCTGACCGCGCGTCTTGGTGAAGGCCAATTGCAGGTGCGGGTGGAAGACAACCACCTGACACCCGTCACCCTTTCGTTATTGGATTGATCGATGCCACGTTTACTCAGCCTGTTAATGCTGCTGTGCCTTGCCTTTAATGCCCACGCCGACAGCTACATCACCCGCACCCTGAACAAACCGGTGCCCGGCGGCGTTGCGGTGGTCGATCTCGGCCCTTCGGCGACGGCGCCCAAAGCCACTTACCAAGGCAAACCGGTGCTGGTGGTCAAGGAGCAGGACAACTGGCTGGCGATTGTGGGTATCCCGCTGACCGTCAAGCCGGGCAACGAGCGCATCCTCAGCGGCGGGCGCAACCTGCCATTTATCGTCGGTTACAAGAAATACCCGGAACAACGCATCACCTTGAAAAACAAAAGCCAGGTCAACCCCGACCCGGCCCAGCTCAAGCGCATCGAGGGCGAACTGGCGGTGCAGATCAAGGCCTACCGCACCTTCAGCCCCAACCTGCCGAGCAACCTCGTACTGGATAAACCGGTGAATGGGCCGCTGTCGAGCAAGTTCGGCGTGCGCCGCTTCTTCAATGGCGAGGAACGCAACCCGCATTCCGGCCTGGACTTCGCCGTCGGTGCCGGCACCCCGATCAAAACCCCGGCAGCGGGCAAAGTGATCCTGACCGGCAACTACTTCTTCAACGGCAACACTGTGTTCGTTGACCATGGCCAGGGCTTTATCAGCATGTTCTGCCATATGTCGAAGATCGACGTGAAAACCGGCGATCAGCTGGCACGCGGCGCCGTGGTCGGCAAGGTTGGCTCGACAGGCCGCGCGACCGGGCCGCATATGCATTGGAACGTCAGCCTCAATGATGCGCGAGTGGACCCGGCGATCTTTATCGGCGCCTTCCAACCTTGATCGGCTCGATTGCGCGCTCGCCAAAGGGCGCGCAATAAATACCAGTGCGTAGATAATTACCCACTATAAAATCTCGTTTTCTGCAGCAATAGCAGAACTTCTCTCAATTTTTCTCGACTGCTTGCCATCTTTCACCTCGGCGGTTAGGGTTGAGCTTATGAAAACCTCTCACACCCTCATTCAGCTCCGCCAGCACCGCAGCCTGTGCCTCGTCAGCGCACGACTGCCAGGCTGAATCGATCTGTCTCGTCCCCGGTTTTATCCCTAATAAACGCTTTCCGGCAGGCCGCCTCTTCTCGGCCCTACAACAAGGATTTTTCTGATGAGCATGCTCAAAGCCCCGTCTTCCAAGTACCGTGCGTTCCCGACTATCGATATCCCGGACCGCACCTGGCCTTCGAAAACCATCACCAGCGCGCCGATCTGGTGCAGTTCCGACCTGCGTGATGGCAACCAGTCGCTGATCGAGCCAATGGACGCGGTTAAAAAGCTGCGTTTCTGGAAGACCCTGGTGGCGGTCGGCGTGAAGGAAATCGAGGCTTCGTTCCCGGCGGCCTCGCAAACCGACTTCGACTTTGTACGCACCCTGATCGAAGACAACCACATCCCCGAGGACACCACCATCCAGGTGCTGACCCAGGGTCGTGAAGACCTGATTGCGCGGACCTTCGAATCCCTGCGCGGTGCCAAGAAGGCCATCGTGCACCTGTATAACGCCACGTCGCCGTCGTTCCGTCGCATCGTGTTCAATCAGGATAAGGAAGGCATCAAGGCCATCGCGGTCAACGCCGCCAAGCTGTTCGTCAAATACGCCGCCCAGCAGCCTGAAACCCATTGGACCTTCGAATACTCGCCGGAGACCTTCAGCGCCACCGAGCTGGAGTTCGCCAAGGAAGTGTGTGATGCCGTGATCGAGGTGTGGAACCCGACACCTGAGCACAAGATGATCCTCAACCTGCCGGCCACCGTTGAATGCGCGACGCCGAACATCTATGCCGACCAGATCGAGTGGTTCGGTCGCCATATCAACCGTCGTGACAGCGTGATCATCAGCCTGCACACCCACAACGACCGTGGCACGGGCGTTGCCGCCACCGAGCTGGGCCTGATGGCCGGCGCCGACCGTGTCGAAGGCTGCCTGTTCGGCAACGGCGAGCGTACCGGTAACGTCGACCTGGTCACCGTGGCACTGAACATGTACACCCAGGGCCTCGACCCGCAGTTGGACTTCTCCGACATCGACGGCGTGCGCAAAGTGGTCGAGGAGTGCAACCAGATCCAGGTGCATCCACGTCACCCCTACGTCGGCGACCTGGTGCACACCGCCTTCTCCGGCTCCCACCAGGACGCAATCCGCAAGGGTTTCGCCCAGCAGAAGGACGATGCGCTGTGGGAAGTGCCGTACTTGCCGATCGACCCGGCCGACATCGGCCGCAGCTACGAGGCCGTGATTCGGGTGAACAGCCAGTCGGGCAAAGGCGGTATCGCCTACCTGCTGGAGCAGGAATACGACATCAGCTTGCCGCGCCGCATGCAGATCGAATTCAGCCAGGTTGTGCAGGCCGAAACCGACCGCATCGGCCTGGAGATGACCGCACAGCAGATCTACGCCTTGCTGCAACGTGAGTACCTGCAAGCCAACACCCCGTACGCGCTGGTCAGCCACCGCCTGCAGGAAGAGAACGGCAACAGTTCGGTAGAAGTCGAAGTCTCGGGCAAGGGCCAGGGTGAAACCAACCTGCGCTGGCACGGCAAGGGCTACGGTACCCTGGAAGCCCTGGTCGCCGCCCTGCCGATCAAGGTGGAGATCATGGACTACAACGAACACGCCATCGGTGCAGGTACCAATGCCAAGGCGGCGGCCTACATTGAACTGCGTGTGAACGGCGAGCGCCCGGTGCACGGCGTGGGCATTGACGAAAACATCACTACGGCGAGCTTCAAGGCGGTGTTCAGTGCGCTGAACCGTTCGTTGAGCCAGCTGGAAGCGAAAGCGGCGTAAGCTTCATCGCTGCAATGCAAAAGGCCCCTGGGTGAGAATCCAGGGGCCTTTTTTGTTTGAGATATCAGGGCGTTCGGTCTGGCCTCATCGGGAGCAAGCCCCCTCCCACACTTGGAATGCATTCCAAATGGTGGGAGGGGGCTTGCTCCCGATGGCGACATTACCCACAGCAAGAACCGATCAGACAAACTGAAAGCTATCGGCATCCAGGTTCGCTGGGAACCGAGTGCGATAATCCGCCAGCTCCGCCGCGACCAGGCACACCTGGAACACCCCATCCGCCTCGCCGGCACTCAGCAAGGTCTCGCCCTGGAAATCCAGCACCTGGCTGTCACCGGTATAGGCAAAGCCTTTGCCATCGGTGCCCACCCGGTTCACTGCAGCCACGTAACACAGGTTTTCGATGGCTCGCGCCGGCAGCAGGCGGTTCCAATGCAGACGGCGGGCACCCGGCCAGTTGGCGGTGTACAGCAGCAGATCGGTGTCCTGGGCGTCGCGGCTCCATACCGGGAAGCGCAGGTCGTAGCAAATCAGCGGGCGAATACGCCAGCCTTTCAATTCAAACTGTACCTGGCGCTCGCCCGGCGTGTAGTGGTCGTGCTCACCCGCCATACGGAACAGGTGGCGTTTATCGTAATGCAGCACCTCGCCATCCGGGCGCGCCCACAGCAGGCGGTTGCGGTGGCTGCCGTCAGCCGCCTGGATGATGACGCTGCCGGTGATCACCGCGTTGTGCTTCGCGGCCTGGGCCTTAAGCCATTGATGGGTAGGCCCGTGTTCCGGCTCGGCGAGCGTGGCCGACTCCATCGAAAAGCCGGTGGTGAACATCTCCGGCAACACGATCAGATCAGCCCCTGTCGCCTGCTCCAGCAACAGCTCGAAGTGTTCAAGGTTGGCCTGGCGGTCATGCCAGGCCAAGTGGGTCTGGACCAGGGCAATATTCAGATTCGGCAATGTACTCAGATCACGCATAGTTTTTCGGCCGCTTGTCGCAGCGTCTCCTCGCGTTTGGCAAAGCACAGGCGCACCAGGCGCTGGCCTTGGGGTGGCTGCTGATAGAACACCGAGACCGGGATGGTCGCCACACCGTGTTCGCGGGTCATCCACAGTGACATGGCGACGTCATCCAGGTCCGGGCGAATCTGCGAGTAATCCACCAGTTGAAAGTAAGTACCGCTCACCCGGGTAAAGCTCAAGCGCGACGGGGCCAGCAGGTCGCAGAACAGATCACGCTTGGCTTGATAGAACGCCGGCAGTTCGTCGACGTGCTCCGGATGTTCGGCCATGAAGTCGGCCAAAGCATACTGCAGCGGGGTCACTCCGCAGAAGTTGACATATTGATGCACCTTGCGCAGTTCGGTCGTCAGGGCCGGTGGCGCGACGACGTAGCCGGTTTTCCAGCCGGTGACGTGGTAGGTCTTGCCAAAAGAACTGACCACGAACGCACGCGAGTACAGCTCTGCATGGGCCAATACGCTGACGTGGGGCACGCCATCGAATACCAGGTGTTCGTAAACCTCATCACTGACCAGATAAATATCACGGTCGCGGATCAGTTCGGCCAACTGGTCCAGCTCGGCACGACTGATCAATGCGCCAGTAGGGTTGTGCGGGGTGTTGAGGATAATCATGCGCGTGCGCGGCGAAAGTGCAGCCTTGATCTTTTCAAAATCCAGGGCAAAACCTTGCAGGCTCAACTGCACATGGATGCACCGACCGCCGGCGAGTTCGACGGAGGGCTCGTAGCTGTCGTAGCAAGGGTCGAACACGATGACTTCATCACCCTGGCGAATCACCGCCTGGATCGCGCAGAAAATCGCCTCGGTGGCGCCGGGTGTGATGGTCACCTCAGTGTCAGTATTGACCGTGGCGCCATAACTGCGGGCGATCTTGGCGGCCACCTGCTGACGCAGCACCGGCAGGCCGGTCATTGGCGCATATTGGTTGTGGCCCAGGGCGATGTGCTTGCCCACCGCGTCGAGCAAACCCTGGGGGCCGTTGAAGTCCGGAAACCCTTGGGACAGATTGAGCGCGCCGGTTTCGGCAGCGAGTTGCGACATAGTGGTGAAAATGGTCGTGCCGACATTCGGCAGCTTGCTGGTGATCATCGAAAGGCCCCTGCAGGTAAGCCTCAAGTTTTAAGCTGCTGGTTGCATCGGGTCAAGGCACAAACCACCGCGCACAAAAAAGGGCTCATCAAGAGCCCTTTTTGCAAGATCGAAATCAGCGCTTATCGCGGCGCTTCTTGTCGGCCTTCTTATGGTGGCTCATCAAACGACGCTTCTTGTTCACCTGACGGTCAGTCAAGGTGTTCTTGTTGCCTTCGTATGGGTTCTCGCCACCTTTGAACTCGATACGGATCGGCGTACCGACCAGCTTCAAGACACGACGGTAGGTGTTTTCCAGGTAACGCACATAGGACTTCGGCACCTTCTCGATCTGGTTACCGTGGATCACGATAATCGGCGGGTTGGCACCGCCCAAGTGGGCGTAACGCAGTTTGATCCGGCGGTTGTTGACCATCGGCGGCGCGTGCTCGCCAACGGCGTCTTCCAGGATCTGGGTCAGGCGACTTGTGGGCCAGCGGGTGACCGCAGACCTGAACGAGTTCTGTACGGACGCGTAGAGGTTGCCCACGCCGGTGCCGTGCAGTGCCGAGATAAAGTGGATATCGGCGAACTCGACGAAGAACAGGCGACGCTGCAGCTCGGTCTTGACGAAATCGCGCTCGCTCGGCGTCATGCCGTCCCACTTGTTGATCGCGATGACCAGTGCGCGACCGGCCTCCAGGGCAAAGCCCAGCAGGTTGAGGTCGTGGTCTACCACGCCTTCGCGGGCGTCCATCACAAAGATCACCACGTTGGCGTCCTTGATGGCCTGCAGGGTTTTCACCACGGAGAACTTTTCAACTTCCTCGTGGATCTTGCCGCGCTTGCGCACACCGGCGGTGTCGATCAGCGTGTACTTTTCCTCGTTACGTTCGAACGGGATGTAGATGCTGTCGCGGGTGGTGCCGGGTTGGTCGTACACGATAACCCGGTCTTCACCGAGCATGCGGTTGACCAGTGTCGACTTGCCGACGTTCGGACGGCCGATGATGGCGATCTTGATACCGTCTTTCTCGCTCGGGCCTGGAATGCGCTTGGCTTCCTCACCTTCGGCGACGATCTCTCCCTCACCCTCTTCTTCCTCGACATCATCCTTGGGGAAACTGCTCAGGGCAATTTCCAGCATCTGGCTGATGCCACGACCGTGGGCACCGGCGATCGGGATCGCATCACCCAGGCCCATCGGGCTGAATTCGGCACGGGCCAACTCAGGATCGATGTTGTCGATCTTGTTGGCGACCACATAGGAACGCTTGTTGCGCTTGCGCAGGTGCTCGCCAATCATCTGGTCGGCAGCGGTATAGCCCGCACGGGCATCCACCAGGAACAACACGACATCGGCTTCTTCGATGGCGAGCAGCGACTGCTCGGCCATTTTTTCGTCCATGCCATGCTCGTCACCGGAAATACCACCGGTGTCGACAATAATGTAGGAGCGCCCTTGCCACTTTGCCTCACCGTATTGGCGATCACGGGTCAGACCGGACAAGTCGCCGACGATGGCGTCGCGAGTCCTGGTCAGGCGGTTGAACAAGGTGGACTTGCCGACGTTAGGTCGGCCCACCAGGGCGATTACGGGAACCATGCGGCTCTCCACTTCGTTATTTCAGAAAATACAAAAGCCGCTGCAAGGCAGCGGCTGGTGCTCGACTGTAGGGGCGAGCTTGCTAGCTCCTACAGGTGAAGCTGCTTGAGGGGCTAGCCCCAAGCATAGTTCTTACTTGATGGTCAGGGCTTCCAGCTTGCCGCTGTTGCCGTACACATAAAGCATGTTACCCACGACCAACGGACGAACACGCAGGCCGTCGCTGTCGATACGCTCGCGGCCGACAAAACGACCATCCACCTGGCTCAGCAGATGCAGGTAACCTTCGAAGTCACCTACCGCCACGTAGCTGGAGAACACTTCCGGCGCCGACAGTTGACGGCGAGCCAGCGAGTCATTGCTCCAAAGTGCAGTAGTGGAACGCTCGTCGACACTTTCAACGGTGCCGGACGCCAGGCTTACGTAGACGCTGCCAAAACCTTGGGCGACACCGGCGTAGCTGGAAGCATCACGCTGCCAGTTGATCCGGCCGCTTTGCAGGTCCAGCGCAGCAACGCGCCCCTGATAAGTGGCCACGTAGATCGTCTCGCCCGACAGCAGCAAGCCGCCGTCGATGTCGACCACGCGATCCAGCTCGGAGCGACCTTGCGGGATGGCAACACGGGTTTCCCAGGCCGGCACGCCGTTCTGGGTATCCAGGGCGACCACTTTACCGGTGGACAGGCCCGCAACGGCCAGGTTATTGGTCACAATCGGACCACTGGTACCGCGCAAGGTCAACACCGCCGGGGTGCTGTCATACAACCAGCGCTGGTTGCCGGTGGCGGCATCCAGGCCAATCAGACGGTCATCCTGGGTCTGCACCACGACGATATCGCCGTTGGTGGCAGGCGCGGCGAGGACTTCACTGGTCACGCGAGCGCGCCATTTCTCTTCACCGTTGCTCGAGTCCAGGGCGACCACTTCGCCTTTGAGCGTACCGATCAACACCATGCCGTAGCCGACGCCCACACCACCGGAAACCGGCAGGTCGAGGTCTTTCTTCCATTTGACGTCGCCGTTCATGCGGTCCATGGACATAACGACGCCAGTGGAGTCAGTGGCCACAATGTTGTCGCCGTCGATTGCCGGCTGCAACAGGTTGTAGAGATCACCCTGGCCGTCACCGACGGAGCGGCTCCACTGCTTTTGCAGGACCACTTCTTCCTTGAAGCTGGTCAGCTCGGCCGGAGGCAGTTCTTTTTTGCTGTTGCTGCTGCAACCCGCGGCCAGAACGGCCAGAGCCAGCAATGCTGCATGTTTCCAACGGATCACGTCACGCATCCCCTTTGGCCAAGTCGTCCAGCTTGATTTGTAAGCCACCGACCGCCGCTTCATCAGACAGCGCGGCCTTGGCTTTTTGGTACGCAGCATGGGCTTCGTCGGTACGACCCAATTGGACCAACAGGTCGCCCTTGAGCTCTTCACGAGTGGCCACAAATGCCTTGTCAGCATCGCCGTCGAGCAGTTTGAGTGCTTCGTCAGCCTTGTTCTGTGCCGCCAATACCTGTGCCAGGCGCTGACGTGCGATCTCACCCAGGGTCGGGTTGGTCGGCTTGTCGGCGATAGCCTTCAGCTCAACGGCTGCATCATCCAGCTTGCCGGTGTCGACCGCGACTTTCGCGACGAACAGGCTACCGTACTGGGCGTAGGTGCTACCGCCAAATTCGCTTTTCAGCTTGCCGGCCAGGTCGGCAACCTGCGCCGGGTCAGGCTTGCCATTCGGGGTCAGCGTGGTTTCCAGCAATTGCTGATAGAGGATCGAGGCGCCTTGGGACTGGTTGGCCTGATACTTGTGCCAGGCTTGCCAGCCGAACACCACCACTAACGCCAGCAGACCGCCAGTAACCAGGGGCTTGCCGTTACGCTGCCACCAGTCCTTGAACTCGGCCAGTTGCTCATCATCAGTACTCGACACCCCAATACTCCTTAATCGCTAAATTCGGCTGTTCGACAGCTCAACCCTGCACGACGCAGGTGGCCAAGTGCGCGGCGAGCGCATCAAAGGCAATGTTTTGTTGTTCGCCCTGGCCACGCAGGGGTTTGAAACCTATCACTTGCTGGGCCAGCTCGTCATCGCCGAGGATCAGCGCATACAGTGCACCGCTCTTGTCAGCCTTCTTGAACTGGCTCTTGAAGCTGCCGGCACCGGCATTGATCTGCAGGCGCAGGTTCGGCAGTTGGTCGCGTACTTTTTCGCTCAAGGCCAGGGCCGCCAGTTCGGCGGCCTCGCCAAAGGCGCACAGGTACACGTCCACCTGACGGGAAATCTCTTCAGGGATCTGCTCCAGGGTTTCCAGCAGCAGGATCAGCCGCTCGATACCCATGGCGAAACCCACGCCCGTAGTCGGCTTGCCGCCCATCTGCTCAACCAGGCCGTCGTAGCGACCACCGGCACACACGGTGCCTTGGGCGCCAAGCTTGTCGGTGACCCACTCGAACACGGTCTTGCTGTAGTAATCGAGGCCGCGAACCAGTTTCGGGTTGATCACGTAGGGAATACCGGCGGCATCCAGGCGAGCCTTGAGGCCCTCGAAGTGCGCACGGGACTCGTCGTCCAGGTAGTCGGCCATTTTCGGCGCGTCGACCAGTACGGCCTGGGTGTCGGCGTTCTTGGTATCCAGTACGCGCAACGGGTTGGTTTTCAGGCGGCGCTGGCTGTCTTCATCCAACTTGTCCAGGTGAGCGGACAGGTACTCGACCAGGGCTTCGCGATAGCGGCCGCGGGATTCGCTGGTGCCCAGGCTGTTGAGTTCGAGCTTGACCGCATCGCGGATGCCCAACTGGCCCCACAGGCGCCAGGTCAGCACGATCAGCTCGGCGTCGATGTCCGGGCCGTCCAGGTTGAAGACTTCGCACCCGATCTGGTGGAACTGGCGATAACGCCCTTTCTGTGGACGCTCGTGGCGGAACATCGGGCCGATGTACCAGAGCTTCTGGGTCTGGCCACCACCGGTGATGCCATGTTCGAGCACGGCGCGCACGCACGCGGCGGTACCTTCCGGACGCAGGGTCAGGGAGTCGCCATTGCGGTCTTCAAAGGTGTACATCTCTTTTTCAACGATGTCGGTTACTTCACCGATGGAGCGCTTGAACAGCTCGGTAAACTCGACGATCGGCATGCGGATCTGCTTGTAACCGTAGTTATCCAACAGACGCGCGACCGTGCTCTCGAAGTAACGCCACAGTGGCGTCTGCTCCGGCAGGATGTCGTTCATGCCACGGATGGCTTGCAGAGACTTGCTCACATCTAATCCTTAAATTCGTTCTTAGCCGCGCGCGATCAGCGCTGCGTCAGCCGCGACCTTCTCGGCCGCTTTCTCGCGGATCAGCCTTTCAAGCTCATCCACCAGATTGTCATTCGTCAACTTCTGCGCCGGCTTGCCGTCGATGTAGATCAGGTTCGGTGTGCCACCGGTCAAACCGATGTGCGCCTCTTTGGCTTCACCGGGGCCGTTGACCACACAACCGATCACCGCAACATCCAGCGGCACCAGCAGGTCTTCGAGGCGCCCTTCAAGATCGTTCATGGTTTTCACCACGTCGAAGTTCTGCCGCGAGCAGCTCGGGCAGGCAATGAAGTTGATGCCACGGGAGCGCAAATGCAGGGATTTGAGAATGTCGTAACCGACCTTCACTTCCTCTACCGGGTCTGCCGCCAGGGAGATGCGGATAGTATCGCCAATCCCTTCGGCGAGCAGCATACCGAGACCCACCGCAGATTTCACTGTGCCTGAACGCAAACCGCCCGCTTCAGTGATACCCAGGTGCAACGGCTGCACGATTTCCTTGGCCAGCAAGCGGTAGGCTTCGACCGCCATGAATACGTCGGAGGCCTTTACGCTGACCTTGAAGTCCTGGAAATTCAGGCGCTCGAGGTGTTCAACGTGGCGCAACGCCGATTCAACCAGCGCCGCCGGGGTAGGCTCGCCGTATTTCTTTTGCAGGTCTTTTTCCAGCGAACCGGCGTTGACGCCGATACGGATCGGAATGCCACGGTCACGGGCCGCATCCACCACCGCACGCACCCGGTCTTCGCGACCGATGTTGCCCGGGTTGATGCGCAGGCAGTCCACGCCCAGCTCGGCGACGCGCAAGGCGATCCTGTAGTCGAAGTGAATGTCGGCGACCAAGGGCACCTTGACCAACTGCTTGATGCGGCCGAACGCTTCGGCAGCGTCCATATCCGGCACGGAAACCCGCACGATGTCGACGCCGGCGGCTTCCAGACGGTTGATCTGGGCAACGGTGGCAGCCACATCGTTGGTGTCGCTGTTGGTCATGCTTTGTACCGCGATGGGGGCATCACCACCCACCGGCACCGAGCCGACCCAGATCTTGCGCGATACGCGACGTTTGATTGGAGATTCGCCGTGCATGACTATTGTCCCAACTTGAGGCGAGCAGTCTCGCCACTGGTGAACGGCGCCACGTCCACAGGCTGGCCGTTGTAGGCCACTTGCGCGCCACGGGCATAGCCCAGACGCAGCGTCAAAGGAGGCTTGCCGCCTTGGTCGAGCGTATCTCCCTTACGCTTCAGACCGCTAAACAGCACTTTGCCATTGCCATCGGTGACTTGCGTCCAGCAGTCAGCGATGAAGGTAATCTGGACGTGGCCATCGCCGGCGATCAACGCAGGCGTGGTCGGCGCGGAAATCGCCGGAGCAGATGGAGTAACCGGCACGGAGGCGGCTGGGGCCGGCACCGGTGCGACCGGCACATGAGCCTGGGCAGCTGGAGCGGCAGGCGCAGCAGGTACGGCTGGCGTCGGTACGGCCGCCGTCGCAGCAGGCGGGGTTTGCTCTTGCTGGGCCGGCTGATCGGCGACAGCCGGCGCTTGAGGCGCAGCCTGGGCTTCGGTAACGGCCTGGTCTTCCGGCTCATCCAACGGATGAATCTGGGTGGTGCCGTCAGCACTTTCGACTTCGACGTGCTCCAGGGCGTTACTGGTCAAATCCTTGTTGCGCTGGGAGGTCTGGTCCTGCCACCAGACGAAACCACCGCCGATCACGGCGACCAGCAGCAACAGGCTGACAATACGCAAAATGGTGTGGGATACACGCACGGGCTCTTCGATACGCCCCAGGCCATGGACATTGCTGCCCTGGGAGTCGGTACCGGTGAACTGGTCGAATTCCTGGACCAGCACGGCCTGGTCGATGCCCAGCAACTTGGCGTAGGCACGGATATAGCCGCGGGCGAAGGTATGCCCCGGCAACTTGTCGAACGCGCCGGCCTCCAGGTTGGCCAGGGACGTGCTGGTCAAATTGAGCTTGAGGGCCACTTCTGCCAGCGACCAGCCATTGCTTTCGCGGGCCTGACGCAAGGTCTCGCCTGGGTTTACGCGATTAGCTGCTACAACTTCCGGGGGCGCCGCTTTCATCATTACTCCGACAGGTATTGCTGATATTCCGGCGTACCGGGATAGAGTCGTTCGAGTTGCTGGCCAAAACGTGCGGCGGTATCAGGTTCGTCATGAACCGTCGCCAAGCGCACACCGAGCAATAGACTACGTGCATTTTGCCCGCTGAGCAGGCTAAAGCGCTCGTAATAGTCACGTGCCGGCACATAATGCCTGTCTTCGTAAGACAACTCAGCCATTTCGAGCAAGGCCCGTGGCTGGCGACTATTCAAATGCAGGGCTTTTTCCAGTTGCTGGCGGGCACTGTCGCGCTGACCGAGACGCACCGAAGTGACGCCCAGGTTCTCGAATACCCGCGACCGCTCCGGGTAAAGGGTATCGGCGGATGCCTGCTGGAAATAACTTGCGGCCTGGTCATAGCGTTTCTGCTCGAACAGGAAGCTGCCGTAATTGTTCAGCAACCGTGGGTCAGCAGGTCGGGAGGCCAGGGCCTTGAGAAAATACTGCTCGGCCAATTCAGGCTCGGCCTGGGCCTGGAACACCAGGGCCAGGGCGGCATTCGCGTCGGCATCGCCACCGTCCAGTTCAAGGGCCTTTTTCAAGGGCACCTTGGCCTGCTCGCTCATGCCTTGGCGCAGGTAACCCAAGCCCAATTGCACATAGGCAACTCGCGCCTCATCACGGCCTTTACCGGTCTGCAACGGGCGCTCATGGCCCGATGAAACACAACCGGCCACCAGGCCGGCAACAAGCAAGAGCAGCGCAAGGCGCAAGGGCATAGAGATCCTCTCTCAGATTCGATTCACAACAATTTGCGGCAAATCGTCGGCGGCGTTCAATTCACGCACCGCGATGTAACGCTCGCTGCGGCGGGTGCGGTCCATCACCTGCCCTACCAATTGGCCACAGGCGGCGTCGATGTCTTCGCCACGCGTGGTGCGTACGGTGACGTTGTAACCGGCCTGGTGCAGTTGATCCTGGAAACGACGGATGGCGTTGTTGCTCGGCCGTTCGTAGCCAGAATGAGGAAACGGGTTAAACGGAATCAGGTTGATCTTGCACGGGATGTTCTTGAGCAACTCGATCATCTCGACCGCGTGTTCAACCTTGTCGTTGATGTCTTTGAGCAAGGTGTACTCGATGGTCAGCACGCGCTTTTCGCCCAAGGACGACATGTAGCGCTGGCAAGATTCGAGCAGCATCTTAAGCGGATACTTCTTGTTGATCGGCACCAATTGGTTACGCAATGCGTCATTGGGTGCGTGCAGCGACAACGCCAGGGAGACGTCGATGTGCTTGGACAGCTCATCGATCATCGGTACCACGCCGGAGGTCGACAGGGTCACACGGCGCTTGGAGATGCCGTAGCCCAGGTCGTCCATCATCAGGTGCATGGCCGAAACAACGTTGTCGAAGTTCAGCAGCGGCTCACCCATGCCCATCATCACCACGTTGGTGATGGCACGGTCGACGGTCGCCGGGACGCTGCCAAAGGATTTGTTGGCAATCCACACCTGGCCGATGACTTCGGCGGCGGTGAGGTTGCTATTGAAGCCTTGCTTGCCGGTGGAGCAGAAACTGCAGTCCAGGGCACAGCCTGCCTGGGACGAAACGCACAAAGTGCCGCGTTTGCCCTGGGGAATGTAGACGGTCTCGACGCAGCTGCCGGACGCCACGCGCACCACCCACTTGCGGGTGCCGTCGCTGGAGATGTCCTCGCTGACCACTTCAGGACCACGGACTTCGGCAATGGCCTTGAGCTTGTCGCGCAGGGCCTTGCTGACGTTCGTCATGGCATCGAAATCGTCGACGCCAAAGTGGTGAATCCACTTCATTACCTGACCGGCACGGAAACGCTTCTCCCCGATTGAGTCGAAGAATTTTTCCATTTCCTGTTGAGTCAGCCCCAGCAGGTTGGTTTTAACAGTCGATGTAGTCATGGATTCACCCTCACTCTTTAAGCCGATGCTTAGCGAGCGGTTACTTCAGTAGCAGCGAAAAAGTAAGCGATTTCGCGAGCAGCAGCGGCTTCGGAGTCCGAACCGTGAACAGCGTTGGCGTCGATGGACTCGGCGAAGTCAGCACGGATGGTGCCGGCAGCGGCTTCTTTAGGGTTGGTAGCGCCCATCAGCTCACGGTTCAGAGCGATAGCGTTTTCACCTTCCAGAACCTGAACAACAACAGGACCGGAGATCATGAAGGCAACCAGGTCGCCGAAGAAACCACGAGCACTGTGCTCAGCGTAGAAGCCTTCAGCTTCAGCCTTGGACAGTTGCTTGAGTTTCGAAGCTACAACCTTCAGGCCGGCTTTTTCGAAACGAGTGGTGATCTCGCCGATGACGTTTTTTGCAACAGCGTCAGGCTTGATGATGGAGAAAGTACGTTGAACAGCCATGGTGTAACTCCAGAAACGGTAATTTACGAAAAATTAAACCCGCGAATTATACGCGGGTTATTGGGTATTGCCTAACTGCGTGAGGAAGGCGTCAGTCCTGTTCTTCTTTCCAGGCGGTCTGGATAGCTTCCAGGACCTTTTCGCCGCCACGGTCCCGCTCATCCTCAAACCCCGGCAAAGCCATGACCATGTCACGCAAAGCGACAAAGTTCAGCGAATAAGGGTCCAGATCCGGATAACCATCAGCCAGCAGAATGGCGATTTCTTGTACATCAACCCATTTCAGGCTCATGACATTTCCTTGAATCAATGCGGCGCTTCGGCCGCATGGTTGAGCGAATACTTCGGAATTTCGACAGTGATGTCTTCAGTCCCGACCTTTGCCTGACAGCTTAGGCGCGATTGCGCCTCAAGGCCCCACGCACGATCAAGAAAGTCTTCTTCCAGCTCATCGGCTTCTTCAAGGGAGTTGAAACCCTCGCGGATGATGCAGTGGCAGGTGGTGCAGGCGCAGACACCGCCACAGGCACTCTCGATCTCGATGTGGTTGTCATGGGCAACTTCGAGGATGGACTTGCCGGTCTCAGCCTCCACGACCATACCGTCCGGGCAATGCTCGGCGTGTGGCAGAAAAATGACCTGCGGCATTAGTTATTCCTCGATTTCATTCAGGTTGCGCCCGGCCAGTGCGGCTTTCACCGTCTGATCCATGCGGCGGGCGGCAAAAGCATCGGTCACTTGCGACAAGCGCTTGGTCTGTTGCTCGATGGCGTACCCATCGGTGCCTTTCATCAGTTCGGCCAATTCCTGCATCTGCAGGTCGATGACCATGCGCTCTTCGGCATCCAGCAGGCGTTCGCCATCCGCATCGAGGGCACCCTGCACCGCTTCGAGCAGACGCTGGGCATCCACCTGCTGCTCACGCAAGACACGGGCGACCTTGTCATCACCGGCATACTGGAACGAATCCTTGAGCATCTTGGCGATTTCGCCGTCAGTCAGGCCGTAGGACGGCTTGACCTGGATACTGGCTTCAACCCCCGACCCCAGCTCACGCGCAGCCACATTCAGCAAGCCGTCGGCGTCGACCTGGAAGGTCACGCGAATCTTCGCCGCACCCGCCACCATTGCCAGAATACCGCGCAATTCAAAGCGCGCCAGGGAGCGGCAGTCGCTTATAAGCTCGCGCTCGCCTTGCAGCACATGAATCATCATGGCCGTCTGGCCATCTTTGTAAGTGGTGAAGTCTTGAGCGCGGGCGACCGGGATGGTGGTGTTGCGTGGAATCACCTTCTCCATCAGGCCACCCATGGTTTCCAGCCCCAGGGACAGCGGAATCACGTCAAGCAACAGCAGTTCGCCGCCGTCACGCTTGTTACCCGCCAACGTGTCGGCCTGGATCGCTGCGCCGATAGCGACGACCTGGTCCGGGTCGATTTCAGTCAACGGCTGACGACCAAAAGCCTCGGCTACCGCTTCGCGGACACGCGGCACACGGGTAGAACCGCCAACCATCACCACCGCACCGACGTCTTCAAGCTCGACACCGGAGTCACGCACCGCACGACGGCAGGCTTTCAAGCTACGGGCCACCATGGGCTCGATCAACGCATCGAAGGCTTCGCGAGTCAGCTCGGCCGACCAGTCGCCGTAGGACACTTGCACAGAGGCCGCATCCGTCAGCGCTTCCTTGGCCGCGCAGGCAGCTTGCAGCAGGTTGCGCTGGGCGCCCGGGTCCAGATCGGCGGACAAACCGGCATTGGTGATGATCCAGCCAGCGATAGCGTGATCGAAGTCATCGCCACCCAGGGCGCTGTCGCCACCGGTGGCCAGCACTTCGAAGACACCGCCGGTCAGGCGCAGGATCGAGATATCAAAGGTGCCGCCGCCCAGGTCATAGATCGCAACCAGGCCCTCGGCGTGCTGGTCCAGGCCATAGGCCACAGCCGCAGCGGTCGGTTCGTTGAGCAGGCGCAGCACGTTCAGGCCGGCGAGCTTGGCCGCATCCTTGGTGGCCTGGCGCTGGGCGTCATCGAAATAAGCAGGAACCGTGATCACCGCACCGACCAGTTCGCCGCCCAAGGTGTGTTCCGCGCGCTGGCGCAGCACCTTGAGGATATCGGCCGACACCTCCACAGGACTTTTCGGGCCCTGCACGGTGTCGATGAACGGCATGTGCGACTCGCCGCCGACAAAGCGGTAAGGCAGCTGGTCGCCCAATTGCTTGACGTCGGACAGACCACGACCCATCAAGCGCTTGACCGACAGCACGGTATTCAAAGGATCGGTAGACGCTGCCAACTTGGCCGACTCACCGACTTCGGTGCGATCGGCGTGGTAGCGCACGGCGGACGGCAGGATAACCTGGCCGTCAGCGTCGGGCAGCGGCTCGGACAGGCCGCTGCGCAAGGCAGCAACCAGGGAATTGGTGGTGCCCAGGTCAATCCCGACCGCCAGGCGACGCTGGTGCGGTTGAGGGCTTTGGCCGGGTTCGGCGATCTGCAGTAGAGCCATGGTAATCAGGTCTTATCTGTCTATCAGGCGTGCGACACGGGCAGCACTGGGTTAATCGTCGAGGCGCTCTTCTAGCTGGCGCACTTCGTAGGTGAGCTTGTCGAGGAACTGCATGCGCCGCATCAGGCGCTCGGCCTGCTCACGTTGCGCGGCATCATCCCAACAGGCTGCGAAGCTTTCGTTGAGCTCATCCTGGGCCGCTTTCAGACGACGCTTGAAGACCGCGACACCGGCCAGATCGGCTTCGTCCTGCAAGTCTTCAAGCTCTTCGCGCCACTGCATCTGCTGCATCAGGAAGTCCGGATCGTGCACCGTCACTTCCAGCGGCAACTCGCCACCCTTCATCGCGAGCAGGTAACGCGCGCGCTTGGGCGGGCTCTTGAGCGTCTGATAGGCTTCATTGAGGCTGGCAGACTGCTCCAGCGCCAGGCGTTGCTCACGCTCGGAAGCGTCAGCGAAGCGGTCCGGATGTACGCCGCGCGCCAGTTCTCGGTAGCGCGTGGCAAGCTGCTCAAGGTCCAGCCGAAAGCTCGGCTGCAGCTCGAATAAAGCGAAATGACAAGGAGTACCCACGAATAGCCTCAGATGTTGAAGCTTTCGCCGCAGCCACACTCACCGCGCACGTTGGGGTTGTTGAACTTGAAGCCTTCGTTCAACCCTTCCTTGACGAAATCGAGTTCGGTGCCGTCCAGGTAGGTCAGGCTTTTAGGGTCGATGATCACTTTCTCGCCGTGACTTTCGAACACCTGGTCTTCCGCAACCACCTCGTCGACAAACTCCAGCACATAGGCAAGGCCGGAACAGCCCGTGGTGCGCACACCCAGACGAATCCCCTCACCTTTACCGCGCCCATCCAGGGAGCGTCGCACGTGCCGTGCAGCCGCTTCTGTCATGCTGATAGCCATCGTTGACTCCTTACTCGTCGCCAAATGCTTAGATCAAGCCTTTCTTCTGCTTGTAGTCGCGAACGGCCGCCTTGATGGCGTCTTCCGCAAGTACCGAGCAGTGGATTTTCACGGGCGGCAGGGCCAGTTCTTCGGCCAGCTGAGTGTTCTTGATGGTCTCTGCTTCATCCAGAGTCTTGCCTTTCATCCACTCGGTCGCCAGGGAGCTGGACGCGATGGCCGAACCGCAGCCATAAGTCTTGAACTTGGCATCTTCAATGATGCCCTGCTCGTTGACCTTGATCTGCAGGCGCATCACGTCGCCGCACGCCGGAGCGCCGACCATGCCGGTGCCGACATCAGGGTCTTCCGCGTTCATCTTGCCGACGTTGCGCGGGTTTTCGTAGTGGTCGATGACCTTTTCGCTGTAAGCCATGGTACTGAATCCTCACTCATCAGGGCCGCTCTGGAACCCTGTAGAAACGCCTGCGTTTTCCGCCACGTTCCTACAGAGCTTGGGTGGCGGCTTCTATATTTAGTGTGCCGCCCACTCGATCTTGGAGATATCGACACCGTCTTTGAACATGTCCCACAGCGGCGACAGGGTGCGCAGCTTGTTGACGGCTTCGCAGACTTTCTGCGCTGCATAGTCGACTTGTTCTTCAGTGGTGAAGCGGCCGAAGGTAAAGCGGATCGAGCTATGTGCCAGTTCGTCGTTGCGGCCCAGGGCGCGCAGCACGTAGGACGGCTCAAGGGAAGCCGAGGTGCAGGCCGAACCGGACGAAACCGCCAGGTCCTTGAGCGCCATGATCAGCGACTCGCCTTCGACGTAGTTGAAGCTCAAATTCAGGTTGTGCGGTACACGAGCGGTCATGCTGCCGTTGATGTACAGCTCTTCAAGGTTTTCGACCTGCTTGTAGAAGCGATCGCTCAAAGCCTTGATACGCACGTTTTCGGCAGCCATGTCTTCCTTGGCCACACGGAACGCTTCGCCCATGCCGACGATCTGGTGGGTCGCCAGGGTACCGGAGCGCATGCCGCGCTCGTGACCGCCACCGTGCATGGTGGCTTCGATGCGCACGCGAGGCTTGCGGCTCACGTACAGCGCGCCGATGCCCTTAGGGCCGTAGGTCTTGTGGGCAGAGAACGACATCAGGTCGACTTTCAGCTTCGACAGGTCGATATCGACCTTGCCGGTGGACTGGGCAGCGTCGACGTGCAGCAGGATACCTTTGGAGCGGGTCAGCTCGCCGATGGCCGCGATATCGTTGATGGTGCCGATTTCGTTGTTCACGTGGATCACGGAAACCAGGATGGTGTCTTCACGCAGCGCGGCCCCGATCATGGCCGGGGTGACGATACCGTCGGTGGTTGGCTCAAGGTAGGTAACCTCGAAACCTTCACGCTCCAGTTGGCGCATGGTGTCCAGGACAGCCTTGTGCTCGATCTTGGTGGTGATCAGGTGCTTGCCTTTGGTCGCGTAGAAATGCGCGGCGCCCTTGATTGCCAGGTTGTCGGACTCGGTAGCACCGGAAGTCCAGACGATTTCACGAGGGTCGGCGCCAACCAGGTCCGCGACCTGACGACGAGCGTTCTCGACCGCTTCCTCGGCTTTCCAGCCGAAAACGTGGGAACGGGAGGCTGGGTTGCCGAAGTTTCCGTCAACCAGCAGGCATTCGCTCATCTTTTGCGCGACACGCGGATCAACCGGGGTGGTCGCTGAGTAATCAAGGTAAATCGGCAATTTCATGGACTTTCTCCTAAATCAGGCTGGCTGGCGCACCGTTAGCTCTTCGGCTGTCACTCGACGGCGGACGCTTCAATCTTGTCCAGACGCGGCGCCTTGGTGTTGCAACGGCGCTGGTCCTGACGCTGGGCTACTTCTTGCACCTCACGGCGAGTCACAAGATCAGCCAAGCTGATACCACTCAAAAACTCATGGATCTGCAGGCTCAAGTCGCACCACAGGTGGTGCGTCAGGCAGGTGTCGCCGGCATGGCAATCACCCAGGCCCTGGCATTTGGTTGCGTCGACGGATTCGTTGACCGCATCGATCACCTGGGCTACCTGGATGCCCTGCATATCGCGGGACAGTTGGTAGCCGCCACCCGGCCCACGCACGCTGGAAACCAAGTTACTCCGACGCAATTTGGCGAACAGTTGCTCGAGGTAGGACAGGGAAATGCCTTGGCGCTCGGAGATATCGGCCAGGGACACCGGCCCAGTTTGCGCGTGCAAGGCCAAGTCGAGCATGGCGGTCACCGCGTATCGGCCTTTTGTAGTCAGTCTCATGGACAAGTACCAAGGTGTTTCAGAATGGGAGCAAGTATGCGATTCCCGAGTATTTAAGTCAACTATAAGACCTAGTACTTTAGTCAGGATTACCCGTAAAAAGGGCGCGCGAATCATAGCAGGATGGGCTGGGGACGAACAGCGCGAACAAGGCCGTGTAGAAACCCAGGGACCAATGGAGATCAAAATGTGGGAGGGGGCTTGCTCCCGATAGCGGTGCATCAGTCATAAATGTAGTGACTGACACTCCGCTATCGGGAGCAAGCCCCCTCCCACACTGGATTTTTGGGGCTCATAGAGCCTCAGCTGGCCTTGGTAGCGGCTTCGCTCTTGATCTCGGCGAAGTCTTCTTCGCGCAGCTCAGGAAGATCTTTCGCACAGTAGCTGCTACCCAGCTCCTTCAGCGCACCACACATGCCATCCAACTTGCCATCGACCGCCTGCAGGTGGTCGAGCAACTGACCAATGGCACGCGCCACCGGGTCAGGCATGTCTTCGCTGACGCCGTAGGCATCGAAGCCGATCTTCTCGGCCATGGCCTTGCGCTTGGCTTCCTGCTCGTCGTCAGCCTGCGGCTTGACGATAATTCGGCCCGGAATGCCGACAACGGTAGCCCCCGGTGGGACAGCCTTGGTCACCACCGCGTTGGAGCCGACCTTGGCACCGGCACCGACGGTAAACGGCCCGAGCACCTTGGCCCCAGCCCCGACCACCACGCCATCACCCAGCGTCGGGTGGCGCTTGCCTTTATTCCAACTGGTACCGCCGAGCGTCACACCCTGATAGAGAGTGACGTCATCACCAATCTCGGCCGTCTCGCCAATCACGATGCCCATGCCATGGTCGATGAAGAAGCGGCGCCCTACCTTGGCCCCCGGGTGAATCTCGATACCGGTCAACCAGCGCCCGAAGTTCGAGACCAGTCGCGCCAGCCACTTCCATCCCGCGCCCCACAAGGCGCCGGACAGGCGGTGAAGCCAGATCGCGTGCATGCCCGGATAGCAGGTCAGCACTTCAAAGGCGTTGCGCGCCGCCGGGTCACGGTGGAAAACACTCTGGATATCTTCTCGCAAACGCTCGAACATTTTTAATCCTTCCGCTTGATAAGCTCACCACGGGCCGCTTTCTGGGTTTCCGTGAGGATGCCACGCAATATATTCATTTCTGCCCGGCTCACCGAGCTACGCCCGTACAAGCGGCGCAGGCGCGCCATCAAGTGCCGTGGTTTTTCAGGATCGAGGAACTCGATGGCTACCAGGGTTTGCTCCAGGTGCTCATAGAATCGTTCCAGCTCGTCCATGGTGGCCAGTTCGCCACTTTTGGTCGAGGCAACCTCTTCCTTTTCCACTTTGCTCGGCTGGCCGGCAGCCGCCAGCCAGGCCATGCGCACTTCATAGGTCAACACCTGCACGGCCGCCCCAAGGTTCAGCGAACTGAACCCGGGGTCTGATGGAATGTGCACGTGGTAATGACATCGCTGCAGCTCTTCATTGGTCAGGCCGGAGTCTTCACGGCCGAACACCAAGGCGATTTCAGCGCCACCAGCCGCCTCCTCCACCACTTTGGTACCGCATTCACGCGGGTCCAGCAGTGGCCAAGGGATACGACGGTCACGCGCACTGGTGCCGAGCACCAGGTTGCAGCCGACCAAGGCGTCTTCCAGGGTGGCAACAACCTGGGCCTTCTCAAGAATGTCATTGGCGCCCGAAGCGCGAGCATCGGCCTCGTGGTGCGGGAACACACGCGGTTCGACCAGCACCAGGCGCGTCAGCCCCATGTTTTTCATGGCTCGCGCCACCCCGCCGATGTTGCCGGGATGACTGGTATTGACCAAGACGACACGAATGTTTTGCAGCAAGGGAGGCGCTCTCGGACACAGGAAAGGGGAGCAAATCTTACAGAACAGCCTAAGGTTATGCCACGAAAGCGAACGTCATCCTTCACCTGAAGAAAGTTTCTGCTAGAATGCGCGGCTTTCTTTAACAACCTTAGGTGACACATCCATGCAGCCCATGCTGAATATCGCGCTGCGCGCCGCCCGCAGCGCCAGTGAATTGATCTTCCGCTCCATCGAGCGCCTGGATACCATCAAGGTCGACGAAAAAGACGCCAAGGATTATGTATCCGAGGTGGATCGCGCCGCCGAACAGAAAATCATCGACGCTCTGCGCAAGGCCTACCCTACCCACGGCATCCTCGGCGAAGAAACCGGCCTGCACAAAGGTAGCGGCGAAGGCGAAGACTACCTGTGGATCATCGACCCACTGGACGGCACCACCAACTTCCTGCGCGGCATCCCGCACTTTGCCGTGAGCATTGCCTGCAAATACCGTGGCCGCCTGGAACACGCCGTTGTGCTGGACCCAGTACGCCAGGAAGAATTCACCGCCAGCCGTGGCCGTGGCGCCCAACTGAACGGTCGTCGCCTGCGCGTCAGCGGCCGCACCAGCCTGGAAGGCGCCCTGCTGGGCACCGGCTTCCCGTTCCGCGATGACCAGATGGACAACCTGGAAAACTACCTGGGCATGTTCCGCGCCCTGGTTGGCCAGACCGCCGGCATCCGCCGCGCCGGCGCCGCCAGCCTGGACCTGGCTTACGTCGCAGCCGGTCGTTTTGATGCATTCTGGGAGTCGGGCCTGTCCGAGTGGGACATGGCCGCAGGCGCCCTGCTGATCCAAGAGGCCGGCGGCCTGGTGAGCGACTTCACCGGCGGTCACGACTTCCTGGAAAAAGGCCACGTCGTTGCCGGCAACACCAAATGCTTCAAGGCAGTACTGACGGCGATCCAGCCGCACCTGCCGGCTTCGCTGAAGCGCTAAGCGAGCGAGCACAAAAAAAGCACCCCTCGGGGTGCTTTTTTATGCACTGCGTTTGACCCACACCTGACGACCAGCAACAACCAAATAGCAAATGTGGGAGGGGGCTTGCTCCCGATAGCACGGTGCCAGTCGCCACATTTGTGACTGATGCACCGCTATCGGGAGCAAGCCCCCTCCCACACTGAAACTGAACCAGGCTTGGAATTACTGCTGGTTCTGACCCAGGATCAAGCGACCTTCTTTGTCGACCGGAATCTGGCTGCCTGGATCGCGATCCATACGCACGGTGCCTTCCTTGCCATCCAGGTTGTAACGCACGTCATACCCGACAACCTTGTCGCTGATGTCGTTGACGGTGTTACAGCGAGTCTGCGTAGTCGTGTAGGTATCACGGTTCTGCATGCCTTCCTGAACCTTGTTACCGGCATAACCGCCACCGACCGCACCGGCCACGGTGGCCAGCTTCTTACCATTACCGCCACCGACCTGGTTGCCCAACAGGCCACCGGCCAAAGCACCGACCACGGTACCGACGATCTGGTGCTGATCCTGTACCGGCCGCTGCCGAGTAACTGCAACGTCCTTGCACACTTCGCGAGGCGTTTTGATCTGGGTTTTGACCGGCTGCACCGCCAACACTTGCGCATACTCAGGGCCGCTTTTAACCAGGCTGTAGGTGGCAACAGCGCCCCCGGCAGTCACACCGACAGCACCCAGTACCGCACCAACCAGCAACGACTTGTTCACGTTGAACCTCCTGACCATCACAAGCGGACCGAAACGTCCGCGCTATACCCAGCCTTGGAGCAAAAAAAAAGGCGCGAGTTCAATACTCACGCCTTCTTTGTAACAGCAGATCAACGAATACCCATCAAGGGCGGTCGTCGACCTCCTTGCCGGTAGCGGCCGGAGGGATCAAGTCTTCGCTGTTGAGGTTGAGCCAGATCAACACCACGTTGGCGATGTAGATCGACGAGTAGGTACCCGCCAGGACGCCGATGAACAGCGCCAGGGAGAAGCCCCACAGGTTGTCGCCACCGAAGATCATCAGCGCAGCGATCGCCAGCAAAGTGGAGATCGATGTCGCCATGGTCCGCAGCAGCGTCTGGGTGGTGGAGACGTTGATGTTCTCGATCAACGACGCCTTGCGCAGTACGCGGAAGTTCTCACGAACCCGGTCGAATACCACGATGGTATCGTTGAGCGAGTAGCCGATGATCGCCAACACGGCGGCCAGTACGGTCAGGTCGAAGGTCACCTGGAAGTACGCCAGGATACCCACGGTCACGATCACGTCGTGGATCAGCGACACAATGGCGCCGACACCGAACTTCCACTGAAAGCGGAAGGCCAGGTAGATCATGATGCCGACCAGCGCCATCAGCATGCCGAGGCCGCCCTGGTCGCGCAGCTCTTCACCCACCTGCGGGCCTACGAACTCGACGCGCTTGACCGAAGCCGGGTTGTCGCCACCGACCTTCTGCAAGGCATCGGCAACCTGGTGACCCAGTTGCGGGTCTTCGCCAGGCATACGCACCAGCAGGTCGGTCGTAGCACCGAAGCTCTGCACGATGGCCTCGTGATAGCCGGCCTTGACCAGCTCGTTGCGCACCAGGGTGACGTCGGCCGGCTTCTCGTAGGTCAGCTCGATGAGCGTACCGCCGGTAAAGTCCAGACCGTAGTTCAGGCCCTTATGGAACCAGCTGAACAACGCCAGAACGGTAAGGAGCATGGTGAAGCCGAACGCAACGTTGCGAACGCCCATGAAGTTGATTGTACGTAACATGGCAGCCCCTTAAATCCACAACTTCTTGAAGTCACGTCCGCCAAAGATCAGGTTGACCATTGCGCGGGTCACCATGATGGCCGTGAACATCGAGGTAAAGATACCGAGGGACATGGTGACCGCAAAACCCTTGACCGGGCCGGTGCCCATGGCAAAGAGAATCCCACCGACCAGCAAGGTGGTCAGGTTGGAGTCGAGAATCGCGGTAAATGCCCGGCCGAAGCCTTCGTTGATTGCACGTTGTACGCTCATGCCCGCCGCGATCTCTTCACGAATCCGCGAGAAGATCAGCACGTTGGCGTCTACCGCCATACCCATGGTGAGCACGATACCGGCGATACCCGGCAGGGTCAGCGTAGCGCCCAGCAACGACATCAGCGCCAGCAGCATCACCATGTTGCCCGCCAGGGCCACGGTGGCGATGATGCCGAAGAAGCGGTAGATGGCGATGATGAACAGCGACACGAACAGCATGCCCCACAAGGCGGCGTCGATACCCTTGGTGATGTTGTCGGCACCCAGGCTCGGGCCGATGGTGCGCTCTTCAGCGAAGTACATCGGTGCAGCCAGGCCGCCAGCACGCAGCAGCAGTGCCAGTTCGGACGACTCGCCCTGGCCGTTCAGGCCAGTGATACGGAATTGAGCACCCAGTGGCGACTGGATGGTCGCCAGGCTGATGATCTTCTTCTCTTCCTTGAAGCTCTGCACCGGCACGTCTTTCTCGACACCGTTGACCACTTGCTTGGTGTAGGTGGTCACCGGGCGCTGCTCGATGAAGATCACCGCCATGCTGCGACCGACGTTGCTGCGCGTGGCGCGGCTCATCAATTCGCCGCCGTGGCCATCCAGACGGATGTTCACTTCAGGGGTACCGTGCTCGCCGAAACCGGCCTTGGCGTCGGTCACCTGGTCACCGGTGATGATCAGGCTACGCTCGATCAGGGCCGGAGGACGGTTGCCTTCACGGAACTCGAACTCCTCGGCAGTGGCGCGGGAAGCCCCCGGCTCAGCGGCCAGACGGAATTCCAGGTTGGCGGTTTTACCCAGGATACGCTTGGCTTCAGCGGTATCCTGTACGCCCGGCAGCTCAACCACGATGCGGTTGGCGCCCTGGCGCTGAACGATCGGCTCGGCCACACCCAGCTCGTTGACGCGGTTACGCACCGTGGTCAAGTTCTGCTTGATGGAGTATTCGCGGATTTCCGCCAGCTTGGCCGGGGTCATCGCCAGACGCAGTACAGGTTGACCGTTCAGGTCGGCCGGTACGATGTCGAAATCGTTGAAGTTCTTGCGGATCAGCGCACGGGCCTGTTCGCGGGAAGCTTCGTCAGAGAAGCCCAGCTGGATGGCACCGTTGAGCTGCGGCAGGCTGCGATAACGCAACTTCTCTTTGCGCAGCAGGCTCTTCACGTCGCCTTCGTAGACTTTCAGGCGAGCGTCGAGGGCTTTGTCCATGTCGACTTCCAGCAGGAAGTGCACCCCACCGGACAAGTCCAGGCCCAGCTTCATCGGGTGCGCGCCGATCTTGCGCAGCCAGGTAGGCGTGGTCTGTGCCAGGTTGAGCGCGACAACGTAGTCGTCACCCATGGCCTTGCGCACCACGTCTTTGGCCGGCAATTGGTCTTCGGCCTTGGTCAGGCGCAGCAAGCCGCCCTTCGCGTCAGCCGACAGTGTTGCCGCCTTGACCTGGATACCAGCGTCGGTGAGCGCTTTGCTCGCGCGCTCCAGGTCAGCCTGATTGACTTGCAGCGAAGTGCTGGCACCGGTGATCTGGATCGCCGGGTCATCAGGATAGAGATTGGGAGCGGAATAAATAAAACCGATCGCCAGCACCGCCAGGATCAGTACGTATTTCCACAGAGGGTATTTGTTCAGCATCACGCCGCCCGCTTATAACGCGGGGCGCCTTGCGCGCCCCGTCGATTGGTAAAGGTTGTTACTTAGATCGCTTTGAGCGTGCCTTTTGGCAGCGTGGCGGCGATAGCGCCCTTCTGGAACTTCATTTCTACGGTGTCGGAGACTTCCAGTACCACGAAAGCATCGGAAACCTTGGTGATCTTGCCGGCGATACCGCCAGTGGTCACCACTTCGTCACCTTTCTGCAGGCTGCCCAGCAGGTTTTTCTGCTCTTTGGCACGCTTGGCCTGTGGACGCCAGATCATCAGGTAGAAGATGACCAGGAAGCCGACCAGGAAAATCCACTCGAAACCACCGCCCATAGGGCCGGCAGCGGCAGGCGCAGCGGCGTCAGCCATGGCGTTAGAGATAAAAAAGCTCATTTAGCACTCCAGTTGCAAATAGTGAATCTTAGGGTCGGGAAACTCAGTCCAAGGGCGGCACAGGCAGCCCGCGCTTGGCATAGAAGGCATCGACGAAGGCGGCCAATGTACCCTGTTGAATAGCCTCGCGCAAACCAGCCATCAGGACTTGGTAATGACGCAAATTGTGGATGGTATTCAACATGCTACCCAGCATTTCTCCGCACTTGTCCAGATGGTGCAGATAAGCACGGGAGAAGTTCTGGCAGGTGTAGCAATCACAGGTGGGATCCAGCGGCGAATCATCATGGCGATGGAACGCGTTACGGATCTTCAGCACGCCGGTGTCGATGAACAGATGCCCATTGCGGGCATTACGGGTTGGCATCACGCAATCGAACATGTCCACCCCGCGGCGCACACCCTCTACGAGATCCTCCGGTTTGCCAACGCCCATAAGGTAACGAGGTTTGTCAGCAGGCATCAGGCCCGGCAGGTAATCCAGCACCTTGATCATCTCGTGCTTGGGCTCGCCCACCGACAGACCGCCGATGGCCAGGCCGTCAAAGCCGATCTTGTCCAGGCCTTCCAGCGAGCGTTTGCGCAGGTTTTCATGCATGCCGCCCTGCACGATACCGAACAGCGCCGCCGTGTTGTCGCCATGGGCATTCTTCGAACGTTGGGCCCAACGCAACGACAGTTCCATGGACACACGCGCCACGTCTTCGTCGGCCGGGTACGGCGTGCATTCGTCGAAAATCATCACGATGTCGGAGCCCAGGTCGCGCTGCACCTGCATCGACTCTTCCGGGCCCATGAACACCTTGGAGCCATCCACCGGCGAGGCGAAGGTCACGCCCTCCTCCTTGATCTTGCGCATGGCCCCCAGGCTGAACACCTGGAAACCACCGGAGTCGGTGAGGATCGGGCCTTGCCACTTCATGAAATCGTGCAGGTCGCCATGCTTCTTGATCACTTCCGTGCCCGGGCGCAGCCACAGGTGGAAAGTGTTGCCCAGGATAATCTCGGCGCCGGTGGCGACGATATCGCGCGGCAGCATGCCCTTGACGGTGCCGTAGGTGCCGACCGGCATGAAGGCCGGGGTCTCCACCGTGCCACGCGGGAAGGTCAGGCGCCCACGACGGGCCTTGCCGTCGGTGGCGAGCAATTCAAACGACATACGACTCATGGCTGTTCCTCAGGGCCGGCTTCTCCAGGAGCAGTCGGCGCCGGGTTGCGGGTGATGAACATCGCATCACCGTAGCTGAAAAAACGGTACTCGTTGGCGATGGCGGCTTGGTAAGCGGCCATGGTTTCCGGGTAACCGGCAAATGCCGACACCAGCATTAACAGCGTGGATTCCGGCAAATGAAAGTTGGTGACCAGGCAATCGACCACATGGAACGGCCGGCCTGGGTAGATAAAGATATCGGTGTCACCGCTGAACGGCTTGAGCACGCCATCACGCGCCGCGCTCTCCAGCGACCGCACACTGGTGGTGCCCACCGCCACGACGCGACCGCCACGGGCCTTGCAGGCGTTGACCGCATCCACCACGGCCTGGCTGACTTCCAGCCACTCACTGTGCATATGGTGGTCTTCGATGTTATCCACACGCACCGGCTGAAACGTGCCGGCCCCCACGTGCAGGGTCACATAGGCGGTCTCGACGCCCTTGGCGGCAATCGCTTCCAGCAGCGGCTGGTCGAAATGCAGCCCGGCCGTGGGCGCGGCGACCGCGCCCGGGCGCTGGGAGTAAACCGTCTGATAGCGCTCGCGGTCCGCGTCTTCGTCGGGGCGGTCTATATAAGGAGGCAGCGGCATGTGGCCCACGCGCTCCAGCAACGGCAACACTTCCTCGGCGAACTTGAGCTCGAACAGCGCATAATGACGCGCCACCATCTCGGCTTCGCCACCGCCATCAATCAAGATGGCCGAGCCCGGTTTCGGCGACTTGCTGGAGCGCACATGGGCCAGCACGCGATGGCTGTCCAGCACCCGCTCCACCAGAATTTCCAGCTTGCCGCCGGAAGCTTTCTGGCCAAACAGCCGCGCCGGAATCACCCGGGTATTGTTGAACACCATCAGATCGCCTGGGCGCAAATGCTCAAGCAAATCAGTGAATTGACGGTGTGCGAGGGCACCACTGACCCCGTCCAGGGTCAGCAGTCGGCTGGCGCGACGCTCGGCCAAAGGGTGGCGAGCAATCAGCGAATCCGGGAGTTCAAAAGTAAAGTCAGCAACGCGCATGATGGGGTTCGTCTAGCAGGGCCGGGAAGTCTAGCGGAAATAGTGAAAATAGACCATGAAACGTGATTGACCAACGGTAATCTCATCTCTATACTTCGCCGCCATTGAGCCCTGATGGCGGAATTGGTAGACGCGGCGGATTCAAAATCCGTTTTCGAAAGGAGTGGGAGTTCGAGTCTCCCTCGGGGCACCATCTTAAAAAAAGACCTTGAAATTCAAGGTCTTTTTTTTCGCCTGCAGAAAAGTGCGCGGCCGGCGGAATGACTATTCACCGCCCACTATCCACCTGAAACACGATCCCTTTGTAGGAGCTGGCTTGCCTGCGAAGACACCCGCCCCAACACCTCAAATTCCCCACCTACACACCACCTCTATCCCCCCTCCTCCACCACTCCATTCGGCAACATCCCATCCGCCCAATCACCCACCACCGCTGTCACCACCTCCCTGAAATTTCGCATCCTTCGGCAAATGCTCCTCTCGATGACCATGCTCACCCCCATCCTTATTCTGCTGATGCCATCGCGCCAACGCCTCGGCACCGCCTTCGGCCTGCGCGATCAGCGGAGCTGACACCATCAATACAAGCCCCATGCATAAAGTCAGTTTTCTCATCTCATGTCACCTACGTGGGTTGAAACGCAAATGCGGGCACCACGAACCCCATGCTTGCGCCCCTGAAGCCAGCTGCGATTGCGGGGCGATCCGCTGGGATTGGTAGTGTTCGCGTATCGCTCTAACAACCAGGCCAGGTCCTGATAGCACGCCGCCAAGTGATGGGCGCCGAGCCTCGTCATCGACTTCGACGTTCGTCGTGCCTGGGCCGCACCGATCGACGGGGCATGGGCGTAGCGAGAGATCCGTCGTATTCCTGCTTGTGCGCACTTGGCGATGGGGGATGCGGGGTCCACGCGGCTTGCCTTGCGCTGTAGCCGCCCCAGTTCACGGTTCAGTTGAAGCGACAGGTAACCCACCTGGTAGTCGTGCTGATTGTCCGGGCCGAGCAGATTCTTCAGGGACACCATGCGGTGCTGCTGCTTCGCCTGCCATTTGCCCTGATCGATACGCTGCCCGTAGCGAAGCAACAGACGCGTTTCTTTATGCAACGCGCCTTTGAGCGCCAGGATCTGTTTGTTGGCATCCTTGGGCAGGATTTGAAAGGCCAATAAGGAAATGAGCATCGCGGCGAACCAGGCGAGCGCCTGATTGGCAAATTCGGCGAAGTCGTAGTGGGCGGTGCCACCGGTGCTGACCAGCGTATTGAACGCAATCAGGTAGGCGATACCTTGAAGCGTTTGGCGAGGTTGAGTCGTGGCATGAATGCCGAGCGACCAGAACATGGCAAGCGTCATGAACAGAAGCGGAAAGCCGTTGATATGCGGCAACAGCAGAAACTTACACACCGCGGCCGCCAGCACGGCATAGAGCGTGCCCCGGATGAAACCGGAGATGCCGTCGATGGGGGCTGCGGCGACGGCCAGCAAGGTGCAACACGGCCCCAGCACAGCCAGTAGTGTCGGGCCCTGGTCCCAGGCGGTCAGGTACCAGAGCCCGCCGACGGCCAGCGTGGCAAACAGCGCACGCAGGCCGTTGCGTGCCGCGTCCGGATAATTGCGGTGAAAACCTGCGTTGCGCACAGCTACGTATGCCTTGCGGTCGAGGCTTGAAAAACTTTCCAAGGCGCATGCGAAGTCCGCCAGCTGTTCCTGCGAGCGTTCCCTGTGCAACATCGAGTTGGGGTTTAGGTTACTGCCCAAGTCACCATCGCGGCCTATACGTATGCGACCTGCCTGATCCGCCGCCGTCGCGAACCCATAGGATGTGTTTGCGATGCCTTCGCCTAAATGCTGCAACGCCCTACCTGCATCGGCGAGGGCCGATTGGATTTCCAGTTCGGGTTTGCTCAGGGGCGCATTCAGAATCGCGGCTTGAAGTTGCGCGAGGCCGACCTGAATCGCCAGCATCCTGGTGCGAATGAGCGACGACTCTCCCCAGGCTATTCCGAGCAGGTCATCGACCTTGCCGATGTCGATGGCAAGCTGACGTTGCTCCCCAGCCAATTGCGGCGATGATTCACCCGAGAACTGCGCCGCCAGCAGCCGGGCAGTGCGGGCGCATACGTCGGACAAGGCAAGGCGGACTGTCTGCTCCGAGGTCTTGCGACTGAACAACGTGGCGATCAGGCTCAGGCTGAACACGCCCAGCACCACCGCCGTGCCGCGGGTGATGACGTGGTCAAACCCTTGCTCAGGCGCGACGAGCGCGGGCCCCAACGCCAGGCAGACGGTGTAGCCAGCCACCACCGCCGCCGTGGCCCGGTAGTGTTTCAGCAGGGTCATGGCACCGACGCACAGGCCCAACCATAGGCCGATGCCGAGGATGTACAGCAACATCTGCTGGGCGAATAAACCCGTCAGCACTAGGGCGGCGATCATGCCCACCAGCGTACCAATGGCCCGGTTCAAGCCCTTGCCTACTACCGCACCCTGAGTGGGGTGCACCAACAGCAAGACAGTCGATGCGCCAGAGAACGGCGAATCCAGGTGCAAATAGAAGCCGAGCCATAGGGCCAGCCCCGCAGCAGTAATACTGCGCAGCACGTAGCCGAAGCTAGCGGACGTATAGGGGCGGGGGATCGCGCCCATCAGTCGTATCAGGTGACGGGTCATCACATGAACGCCTGCAACCAGCGAGTGAGCCGCCAGCGAGGTTCGGTCTCCATCACCTCGACGCTGGCCGTCATGCCTGCGGCCAGTTCGACGCCGTCGGGCACTTTGTCCAACTCAATACGCACCGGCACGCGTTGCGCCAGCCGTATCCAACTGAAGGTTGGACTCACCTGCGGCAGGCCGCTGTCGCTGCGCAGCTCATTGCCATCGGCGATGCCTCGGCCCATGCTCGCCACGTGCCCGTCGAGCAGCGGGGCGAACCCCATCAACTTGATCGAAACCGGCGCCCCCAGATGGATGCCCGGCAGCTTGGTCTCTTCGAAATAGCCGGTGACCCAGAAGCTGCGGCTGTCGACCACAAAAACGTTGGTGTTGCCGGCCACCGCATAATCACCGGGTTGCAGGCGAAGCTGGGTCACGTAGCCATCCACCGGGGAGCGGATGACAGTGCGCTCAAGGTCGAGCCGGGCCTGGGCTAACTGGCTTTGTGCTACGTCCAGGCGCGCCTTGGCTACCGCCATAGCCCGCGCCGCGTTGTCGATCTCTTCACGGGCAATCGCATCAGCCAGGCGTGTCCGCCGTTTGAACTGGTCGCTGCGTTGTTCGAAGACGCTGCGGGCCTCAGCCAACTCAGCCGTGCGTTGCTGCTCCGCCAAGCGGTAGGCACGCGAGTCTATGCGGTACAACAGGTCACCCGCGCTGACCCATTGGTTGTCGCCCACCAGCAACTGCTCGACCTGGCCGGACACCTCCGGTGCGATGCGGATCACCTGGGCGCTGACCCGTCCATCCCGGGTCCAGGGTGCCAGGACGTAAGCTCGCCAAAGCTGCATGCAAAACAGCAGCGCCAGTACGCCGAGCGACAGGGTTAACGCGGTCTTTAAAGTTTTGACGATAGACATACATGGCCTCCCTCAGCAGTTCACGATCAAGGCCGAAACGACGATGAGTGAGACGAAAAAACGCGCCAGCGTCGGGTGCCAGGCCCAATCCAGCCAGCGCCGGAAAACCCGCTCGAGAAGCCGGTAAGCAAGGGTCGATACGCCCAGGTAGATCAAGAATGGAGGGACGTAGAGATTGGCGATGGAAACTTCGCTAAGCATGCGTGCACCGGCAGTCGGAGGGTCGTCGCGTCAGGGGCCGTCTCGCTGTGGCCTTGTTGAAAGCATAAGCAACGAGCATTCGTGCCGATATTGATTACACTGCCAAAATATAATCAAATCCAGCCAACCTTCGGACACCTCTCATGGCCGACATCCATCGCTATCACGTTGACCATTTTGAATTTGACGCGCTCTCACAACCTGCCGTGGCGTTGATGCTGGAAACCCAACGTAACGACAGCGAATCCGTCGAGCATAAACACCGCAAGGGCCAACTGGTGGTGGCGTACCATGGCGGTATCGTGTGCACCGTGGAGGACGGTGTGTGGATGGTGCCCTCCGGGTTCGGCGTGTGGATTCCCGGCGGTGTCGCCCACAGCAACCGGGTGACCGCGAATGGGCAGGTATGCTTTCTATTTGTGGAACCGGGCGCCGCCTCTATGCCGGAACACTGTTGCACGCTCGCGCTGTCGTCGCTGATCCTGGAACTGATTCGCCACCTGAGTGGCCTGGTGCAGAACTACCAAGGCCACTGCGCCACCGCCCGTCTGGCCGGTGTGCTGCTCGAACAACTGGAGCAGGCCCCTTCGGAACAGCTCTACTTACCCCTACCTGCTTCCCACCAATTACGTGCTATCGCTCGTGGCCTGGCGCAAGATCCTTCAAACCGCGCCACCGTGGCCGAGTGGGCACGACATGTGGCAATGAGCGAACGCTCGCTGGCACGCTTGATCAAGGGTGAAACCGGTCTGACCTTCGGTCAATGGCGCAAGCAATGGCAGATCATCGTCGCACTGCAGAGCCTGGCAGAAGGACAATCGGTGCAGCAAACCGCCGAAACGCTGGGTTATGAATCGGTGAGCTCGTTCATCGCGATGTTCCGCAAGACACTAGGCAACCCGCCAGCGCGGTACGTGCGAGGTACGGCGGCGCGCAAATATTGATTTGAGTGCTCTTTAGCGTGATCTCCCCCGCCCTCCCAACTTGCAGGATCGTTCAAGCCCTCCTGCCCCCTCCCTCGCTAACCTGACAGTCCTCACCCACCGGAGCACCCGTCATGGCCCAGCCACAACATCCCGCCCTCCCCATAAACCTCACCCAAAAAGCCTCCCTCATCGACCAACAATGGAGCCCACGCGTCGTCGCCGAGATGAACGACTACCAATTCAAAGTCGTACGCATCGAAGGCGAATTCATCTGGCACTCCCACCCCGAAACCGACGAGGCTTTCCTGGTGCTGGAAGGTACGCTGCGTATCGACCTGCCAGACGGCCCGGTTTATGTAGCGCCGGGCGAGTTGTATGTGGTGCCGCGTGGCGTCGAGCATCGGACGGCTGCCGAAGGTGAAGCCAAGCTGATGATGATCGAGCCACGGGGGATCTTGAATACCGGGCATGAAGGGGGTGACCGTACCGCGGTGAATGATCTGTGGATCTGAGGGCGGGCATTGTCTTGAGGTCGCCGGCCGTCTCAAACCGTTGATCTTGCGTCTGCCCGAAGCCGAACAGATACAGGTTTCAATGGCTTTACGGGTCCGCGAGCCTGGCGGTTCGCGGCATTGGGGTCTTTTTTTTCCGGTGCGGAACAGTGATCATCGCCCTCCCCCAAAGCCCTAGGAACCAAGACCATGGAGTTGACGCTGGAAGCGGTTGCGCTGTTTGCACTGAAGCTGGTGCACGAGACGGACGGCGGCAGCCCGCTTCTGCGGGATGATCCAGCGATGGGCGGGTATGAGCGGGAGGTATTTGGGTTGCTGGTGCGGCAGGGGAATCTGGCCGCTATTCAATCCAAAATAGCGGAGTGCGTCGATCAGGCACTTGAGGCATTGGACGGTGCCGACACGGTCATGGGCCGTGAATTGCAGCGGTTGGCGGCGGATGTGCAAAACGTAGATCGGCTGGATGAACTGCGCGAGCCGCTGACTACCCTGAAGCATTACCTCAAAGACATTCAGTGAAACACTGACCCGCTGTGCGGCGACCTACCGCCGCCCTTCCGCCGCCATCCGCACTGCCAGACCCATCAACACCGAGCCCATCATCCAGCGCTGCACCACCTGCCATCCCGGCCGGGTGACGAAAAACACCGCAATGGAACCCGCCATGGTGGCAATCACGGCGTTGACGCTCACGCTGATCATGATTTGCGTAAAGCCCAGCACCAGTGATTGCATCAGCACACTGCCGTGGCCGTTCGGGTCGATGAACTGCGGCAACAGCGACAGATACATCACCGCCACCTTGGGGTTCAACAGGTTGGTCACCAGGCCCATGGTGAACAGCTTGCGCGGGCTGTCCTGGGGCAAGTCGCGCACCTGGAACGGCGAGCGCCCACCGGGCCTGACCGCTTGCCAGGCCATATAAGCCAGATACAACGCACCGCCGAAACGCAGCGCGTCATAAGCAAACGGCACCGCCATGACCAACGCCGTGATCCCCAACGCCGCGCACACCATGTAAACCAGAAAACCCAAAGCCACGCCGCCCAGGGAAATCAACCCGGCGGTGCGGCCCTGGCAGATCGAGCGGGAAATGAGGTAAATCATATTCGGACCGGGCGTGAGCACCATACCGAGTGAGATCAGCGCATAGGCCAGCCAGTTGGACATTTCAGGCATTGTTGGGCTCCTGGAGTGTTATTCGGCCGGCGTGAAATCCTTGGCCTGCGGTGCGGGTTGGCCACCATGTTAGGGCGTCCAAAAGCAGGCTGTTAGATACAGATCTGCAAGCAAAACGGCATACAGGCGCGAGCGCTTATTGCAGTACTTATACAAGGACAGGCACATGATCGACCTTAACAACGAAGGCGAACACCTCGTCCGTCGTATCCCATTCCCAACTCCTGGGCCTGTAGCACCAGCGCTTCCATTGCCTCTTGGCTTTCTTCGTCACGTCGCTGCTTGAACGCCATCAAATCCGAAAATCGAATCCGTCGATGACGACCCGTTTTTGTAAAAGGAATAGCACCTTCCTCCTGCATCTTGACCAGATGCTGGCGCGAAACATTGAGCAGGTCGGCTGCTTCATGCGAGGTCAATTCAGCATGCACCGGAACTAGCTTCACGGCATTGCCGCTGGCCAAATCGCCCAGGATATCGACAAGCCGATGCAGCGCTGAAGTTGGGAGTATGAGGGTGTGAGGTTTGTCTTCTTTGTCAAAGATATCGATGCGCTGGGTTTGAAATCCGGTCGACAGGAGCGAGGCCACTTCGCGCAGGTCTTGCACAGCCGCTTCGACTTCTTTTTCCAGCGGAATGATCGTGTGGGTAATCATGATGCAGCTCCGGCGTTACGCAATTCGGTGGGATTCAACGCAAACGCAGCAAACGATAATCGAAGTATTCGGAACAGAGACACCCGCTCAAGCATCAGTCCACTTTTCCCACACCAACCACCGAATTAAGCCGACATCAGCCACTGAGCTCCCCCTCTTAGGCTCACTCCCTCGCACAAGGAAGTGAGCCGGTCATGTCAGAGCGCTTTTACCCCCCCACCGAAGAACAGCTACTCAAACATCGAATTCTGATCCCGCCGCCATCGCACGTGCCTTACTCGCCGGCTGTTGATTTTTTCGAACCGCCCCCTGCCACGGCCCCTACGCTAGCCAAGCCTCCCGGCTGCGTTTTCATCAAGCCCTGCCAACTGCCCGACGGCGTCAGCCACTACTTCAATCCACCGGTTACATCCCGTTGGAGCTGACTCACGTAACCGGCGAGCAGCTAAAAGGACCGAAGAAAAAACGAAACATCAAAAAATACCTATGAGGGCTACATGGGACTGAAAGTGAGATTGGAATGGTTCGACAGAACCACAGAGTTGCTACGCGGAACGCAGGACTCAGCGGATTTGGGAGATGACTACTCCGTGATTTCCAAGCTGGGGCTGTCGGCAGCCGAGGACGTCAATAACGGCATGTTTGAACTACGTAGGGAGTGGCTAACAGTGATACAGGCTCACTTCGCTCATGAAATTGCCCTGTCAGAGAGCGACTACTTCATCGCCTTTGATTACGAAGATGCGAACGAATAACACACATCTGGAGAATTCAGCTTCATGCGCAGGCTGTCACTGACAAACAAAAAACTTCGCAATATCCCCAGGCACCTCAGGGCCCTGACGCGTTGGGCAGACGGCTACGAAGGTTGCTTTTACGAAGCCTTACCGTTGCCCCCGGACTACGTGAACCTGAAAATTCCCGTTATCGAAAACCTTGTTGAAGGTCATCAAACCACGCCGGAGATTCTGGCGCATTGCGCTCAACAGTTGATCAAGGTTGCAGGCCACTTGATAGAAGCACGGTCAGACGATGACCCTGAGTGCTGGGTTGTCGCCTGCATCATGGTCCCGGATATGTTTTCAAGCAGAGTCTGTGTCTACACCGATAAAGCCCGCTATCTCGGCCACACCCAACCCTTCGATTACGAGTACTTCCGTCAAACCCGCATCACGGACCGAAGCCTTGCCCGCGAATGGGGATTGGTCGTTCCGCCAAGGCTCCACGAAGTTGGCTTTCACTTTACCCACGAGAACGAAAACGCAGAGGTTTTCGAGTCAGAGCATTGGTACTTCGGCGAAGTCAGCACGACCGATGAAGACCCTGGCGCAGAGCGCTGGGAGTATCAAACCTTCAGATCCTTCCAAGCGCAGCATCCGCATTTGTTCGCTCCATCCAAACTGGCGTAATTAGCGGCAGAGAGCTTTCCAAATGACGATGAAAATCAGATTGCGTCGGTACGAAAAGCACAGCAATGACTTGAAGGCGGATGAGTACTCAGCGGAAATTGCAGATCCAGACAGTGTCTTTGAAGCGTTGGATCTAGCCGAAGAGACCGCGATATATGCCGACGTATTCAACGTTCTGCCTAGCTGGATAATGATTATTCAGCCGCATTTCCAGCACATGATTGAACCCGACCGACTCGACTACCAAATCTCCTTCCGCTACCAAGGCGCCTGGCCACCGCCGCCAAAGCAACCCAAGAAGGCGTCTTGATGCAATGAAACCCACACCGCAAAAGCCCGCCTTCTAGCGCTCACCGGACTCTTAATATCAAACGCCAGTTGCACACTCCATGAAGGACAGCGATACGAGCATCGGGGCCTGCCAGGCATACCGAGGTGATCCCATCGCAGCCTCGCTGGGGCTCGACAGCTCCCACAGGGGATCGGAGGTGCGGCCGCTTCAGGTGTTCTCAAATACCAACCGCGCACACAACCCGCCCCGCTCGCGGTTATGCAGCGCCAGCTGGCAGCCAATCTTGCCGACGATCATCTGCACAATCGCCAACCCCAACCCCGCGCCATTGGCATTGCCTCGGCTGTAAAACCGCTCGAACAGGCGCTCCATCTGCGCCTCGTCAATCCCCGGGCCCTGGTCTTTCACGCTCAGGCAATGGCTGCCGATCACGACTTTCACTTCGCTGCCCGCCGGGGAGAAGTTGAGGGCGTTGGTGACCAGGTTCTGGAACGCAATGGCCAGCGCCACCGGCTCGGTGGCGACCCAGCAAGCCTCATTGCCTTCGAGCACCAGGTCCACGCCTTTTTCCAGGGCCAGCGGGGTCAACTCGGCGAGTTCTTCGCGCACCAGTTCGGTCAGTTGCACCCGTTCACATACGGGGTTGTTCAGTTGCGGTTCGATGCGTGCCATGGTCAGCAGCTGGCTACCGATGCGGGTGGCGCGGTCGACGCCGTTGACCAGAAACTCCAATGCCTCGCGCCGTTGTTCTTCAGTGACGGCGCTCTGCGCGTTCTGGGCGTGAATGCGCAGGATCGCCAGCGGCGTGCGCAGTTCGTGGGCCGCGTCGGCGATGAAACGGCGTTCACGGTCCAGCAGTTCATCCACTTGGACCAACAGGCGGTTGAGCGCGGTTTGCATGGGCTCCAGGTCGCCAGGCAAGGGCTTGAGGTGCAAGGGTTGCAAGGTCTCGGCGGTTCGCCCACGGATGGACAGGGCCATGCGGCGCAATGGTTTGAAGCCCCAGCCAATCACCAGCCAGATCAACAGCGCCAGCAGCGGTACACCGATCAGCGTGGGCCAGAGGGTGTGGCGCACAATGCGCTGGATCAGGTCCTGGCGGATGTCATCGCGCTCGCCGACCCAGATCAACAGACCCTGCTGCGGGTCGGCCAGAAGGAAGGCGCACCAGTCGTTGCCGTTGTCCATCAGGTCGTGGGAACCGAGGGTCGCGGGCGGCGCCGCCAGCACGGGGGCTTCGGCGGAGCGCACGAGCAACTCACCCGCGCTGTTCCAGACCTGGAACGTCAGGCGGGTTTCATAGGGGTGGGCCACGCCATCCTCGCCCACTCGGCTCATGGCCTGGTCAAACGCCTGGTACAGCCGGTCCCAATCCGCTTCGCCGGGGTCACGCTGGCGCAACACGCCTTGCAGCAGGCGCGCACTCTGAGCGAGTTGAGCGTCGTAGACTTCTTCGATTTCGTGGTGGCTGTCACGCAGCACCAACCAGCTGATCAGGGCGTCACCCGCCAGGATCAGTAGCAACACAGGGACGAGGATGCGCGCGCGCAGCGAGGTCATGGTTTGAGCGCCAGTACATAGCCAACACCGCGCACGGTGCGGATCAGCTCGGTGGATAACTTTTTGCGCAGGTTGTGGATCAACACTTCCAAGGTATTGCTCTCGACCCGATCCTGCCAGCCATACAGCGCACGGGACAGGCGTTCACGGGTCACCACCTTGCCGGGGCGCACCATCAGTTGGTGCAGCAGTTGGTATTCCATCGGGGTGACGATGATGTCGGCGTCCTGGTAGCGCACCTGCTGGGTCGCCGGGTCGAGGCTGATACCGACGTGCTCGAGCATCGGTTGCGCACGCCCCTGACTGCGGCGCAACAGAGCGCGCACGCGGGCTTTGAGTTCTTCGACATCGAAGGGTTTGATCAGGTAGTCATCCGCGCCGGCATCCAGCCCGGCGATGCGCTCGGCGGTGCCGTCGCGGGCGGTGAGGATCAGCACCGGGATATCGTGCTGCGCGGCGCGCAATTGCTGCAACAGGTCGAGACCATCGAGGCGCGGCAAGCCGAGGTCGAGCAGCAACAGATCGAAGCTCTCCGTGCGCAGGGCATGCAGGGCCGCGAGGCCATCGTGCAGCCAATCGAGGGTGTAGCCTTCGGCGCCCAACGCCACGCGAATGCCCTGGCCGAGGGCACGATCATCTTCGACGAGGAGTAGGCGCATAGCGAAATCTCTGTAGGAAACGGCCGCATCATGCCGGGTTCTGGCCCTGGCTATTTCGGCAAAGATGTTACGGCGCATTGCCAACTAAGGTTGCGCTAAGGTTGGTTTTGCACTGTGAGACCTCCCACATTTGCTGAGAGCTTTTCCATGCGCAAAATTCTCCTGCTGTCCCTGATTCTCGCCAGCCCCCTGGCCGTCGCCGGCCCGCAGTGCACCACCGCCGAGCGTTCACAGTGGCAAGACGAAAAAGCCTTCCAGGACAAGCTCAAGGCCGACGGCTACACGATCAGCAAATTCAAAGTCACCGACGGCAATTGCTACGAGATCTACGGCTTCGACAAGGACAAGCGCAAGGTCGAGATCTATCACGACCCGGTCACCGGCATAGCCGTGAAGACTGAGATCAAGGGCTGATATGCCGGGCGACTCCCTGCGTCTGTGGGACCCGCTGGTCAGGCTGTTTCATCTGTCGATCGCCGGGGTCTTCATCGCCAACTACGCCTTGAATGAGGCGGGCGATACCTGGCATGTCTGGCTGGGCTACTACGCCATGGCCTGGCTGCTGGTGCGCACCGTGTGGGGGTTCGTCGGGCCGCGCAGCGCACGCTGGGCAGACTTCTGGCCCACACCAAAACGGCTGAAGGCCCACGTGCGCTCCCTGCTTGACCGCAACCCGCAACATCGCTTGGGCCATTCGCCGCTGGGTGCGCTGGTGATGGTGTTGATGCTGACGGCCCTGCTGACACTGGGTGTCAGCGGTTTCCTGATGCAGGAAGTGGACGCGCTATGGGGCGCCGACTGGCCGCTGCAAGTCCACGCGAGCGCCGCCAATGTGCTGCTGGCGCTGGTGTGCGTGCATGTGCTGGGCGCCGTATTTGAAAGTATCCAGGTGAAGGACAACCTGCCGTTATCCATGCTCACCGGCCGCAGGAAGCGCTTGCCGGATGAACGTGCGCAGTAATCTTTTCCGACAGGTTCTCTATGCGCTCCGCCTTAATCATCTGCAGCCTGCTCGCGGTATTTTTCGCTGCCTGGCAAAGCCATCCGCCGCATACCCTGGCGCCATTTGCCCAAGCCGGCCCGAGCGATACGCCAGCCGCCACGACGCCGCACTACACCAGCCGTTTTGTGTCCTCGCAGCTCACCGATTTTGTGCACTCCTCCTCCGTGACGGCCCTGCCCGGCGGCGATCTGATGGCGGTGTGGTTTGCCGGCTCTCGCGAAGGCGCCGCCGATGTGCAGGTGCGCACTGCGCGGTTTGATGCGCATAGCGGCGAATGGGGCGCCGAGCAGGTGTTGGCCACGCGTGAAAGCACCCGCGATGGCACCCAGCGCTACATTCGCAAGCTGGGCAACCCGGTGATCGCGCTGGGTCCGGATCAACGCCTGTGGATGTTTTATGTGTCGGTGTCGGTCGGTGGTTGGGCGACCAGCGCGATCAACGTGATGGTCTCGCAGGATCTGGGCGCGAACTGGTCGGCGCCTCGCCAACTGGTGACCTCGCCCTTCTTCAACATCAGCACGCTGGTGCGTGCCGCACCGGTGTTTCACGCCGACGGCTCCATCGGCCTGCCGGTTTACCACGAGTTCATGGGCAAGTTTGCCGAGTACTTGTACTTGAGCGCCGACGGTGCGGTGATCGATAAATTCCGTATCAGTCGCGGCAAGCATTCCCTGCAACCGACCATCGTGCCGCAGGATGGCCAGCGCGCCGTGGCGATGCTGCGTTATGCCGGTGACACCCATCACCGGGTCCTGGCCAGCCGCACCGAAGATGCCGGGCAAACCTGGAGCGAACCCTACCCACTGGCCCCCGCCAACCCCAATTCGTCGCTGGCGGCCGTCGCCACCCAGGACGAGGGCCTGCTGGTGGCCCTCAACGACCTGCAAGACGGTCGCTTCAAACTCAGCCTCTACGGCACCGACGCCCGCCTCAGCCAGTGGCGCAGCGTGGTCGAGTTGGACCAGTCGCCTGACCCGCAGGGCCAACCGTTCGCCCCCGAGGTGTACAAAGAAATCATCGGCGAAGGCTTTCGCGCCTCCAGCGGGGCCCGGCGCCTGCCGCTGGCACAACGTTTCCTGAGCAACCTGGACTACCGCGTGTGCAAGCCGCGTGGCTGTGAATTCGAATATGAATACCCCTACTTCAGCCGCAGCCCGGACGGCATGTACCACTTGGTGTACTCCTGGAATAACACCTTTATCAAACACGTCAGCTTCAACGAAGCCTGGCTCGCGGAGCGTCTGTGATGATGTCGTTGTGGCAAGCCCATTTGAGTTTTGTGCTGCTGGGCTTTGTGCTCTCCAGCACGCTGGGATTCACCCGGCGATGGCGGCCATGGTTGCTGCCGATGTGGGCAGGGCTCAGCTTCATTCCCGTGCATGAGCTGCCGCTGGCCGCCTACGTGCGCAGCTTCACCGATGACTTGGCCATCAGCACCCTGGTGTTGCTGGCGTGGGTCGCGCTCTGCCGTTTGGGGCTGCTGCAAGCGCTTGAACCCAGGCATCAACGGCAACTGCTGATGCTGTTCGGTGGGCTGAGCCTGCTGCTGTATCCGGCCACGCTGGGGCTGACGTATGTCGACCCTTACCGTTGGGGTTTCAACCCGCGCCCGATGATCGTGATGCTGGCAGCTGCCGCGTTGTTACTGGTGTGGCTACGCAATGCCCTGTGCGTCTGGATGCTGGCGCTGGGCACCCTGGCGTTCGCCTTGCGGCTCAAGGCTTCGGAGAACTACTGGGATTATCTGGTCGATCCGCTGTTGGCGGGTTACTGCCTGGTCGCCGGATTATCGCAACTCAAACTGTGGGAGCGGGCTTGCTCGCGATGGCGTCGGCACGGCCAGAGCCGCTTTGGCTGATACACGCTGCATCGATTCAAAAAATGAGGACGAAACATGGGTGCGTTGCAATCACGCCGCCTGCGCTATGGCGTGGGTGCGATCGGGTTGGTTTTTGTGTTGCTGGCGGCACTGCGGCTGGTGTTTGTGGTGGGCTTTTCGGGCCTGGATCTGAACACGCCAGGGCTGATGGAAACCCTGGGCATCGGCCTGCGGTTCGACCTGCGCCTGGCGGTATTGATCCTGTTGCCACTGGCCGTGCCGGCCTGGCTGCCACGCTGGAACCTCACCACGCTGCCGGCCCTGCGCTGGCTGGCACGCGGCTATCTGGTGCTGGTATTGGCGGTGGTCGGCCTGGTGTACATCATCGATTTCGGCCACTACGCCTACTTGGGGACACGCATCAACGCGACCGTGCTTCGTTACCTGCAAGACGCGCAGATTTCTCAACAGATGGTGTGGGAAACCTACCCGGTGCTGTGGATAACGGCCTGTTGGCTGAGCGCCGTGGGGCTGTGGGTGTGGGCGCTGGTCTGCCTGGAACGACTGACCCTGGACCGCAAAGCCCAGCCAATCGGCAAACTGGCGCTGGCCTCTGTCTCAGTCATCGGCGTCATCGCGGTACTGCTGGCCCTGCTCGGCCGCGTGGCTAACCTCAACCTGGAAAACCCGGTGCCCCTGCGCTGGAGCGACGCCTTCTTTTCCGGCAACAGCCAGGTGGCTGCGGTGGGCCTGAACCCGGTGCTGTTTTTGTACGACACGCTCAAGGTCGGCCAGGCGCAATTCGACGAAGCCAAGGTGCGCGAGCTGTACCCGCAAGTCGCCCACTACCTGGGCGTCGACCAACCCGATGCCGAGCGCTTGAACTTTACCCGCGAACAGGCCGTGCAGCCCTATCGCCTGGCCGGCGAGCGGGCGCCTAACGTGATCTTTGTGATGCTCGAATCCCTCGGCACCAGTGCCGTGGGTGCCTACGGTAACCCGCTGAACCCCACGCCGAACCTGGACAAACTGGCGACGCAAAGCTGGTTGTTCAAACACTTCTATGTGCCCGTCACCGGCACTGCGAAAACCGTTTGGGCGAGCATCACAGGCGTGCCCGACGTGACCCGCCGGGAGACCGCCACCCGCAACCCGTTGATCACTCGCCAACACACGTTGATCAACGCGTTCGAGGGTTACCAGAAGTTCTACATGATCGGCGGCAACGCCGGTTGGGCGAATATCAACGCCCTGATCCGCCAGAGCATCGACGGCGTGCAACTGTTTGAGGAAAGCCACTGGCACTCGCCACGCGTGGACGTGTGGGGTATTTCCGACCTGGATTTGTTCAAGGAAAGCGATCGGCTGCTAAGCGCTGTTCCCAAGAACCAGGCGTTCTTCGCCTACCTGCAAACCTCCGGCAACCACCGCCCCTTCACCATTCCTGAGCAAAACGATGGTTTCCAGGTAAACGACGTCACGCTGGAGCAAGCCCAGGCGGCCGGTTCACGCAGCGTCGAGCAATACCAGGCGGTGCGGCTGCTGGACTACAACATCGGCCGCCTGATGGAAATCGCCAAGGCCGGCGGCTGGTACGACAACAGTATTTTTGTGTTCTTCGGCGACCACAACACGCGCATCAGCCAGATCCCGCACATGGCCCCGGCTTTCGAGCAATTGGGCCTGGAAAGCAACAACGTACCGTTGCTGATCCACGCGCCCGGCCTTGCGCCTCGCGTGATCGAAGAAGCGGTGGGCCTGGCCGACCTGCTGCCCAGCGTGGCCGGCCTGGCGGGCGTACCGTTTACCAATAGCGCAATGGGCCGGGATATCCAGCAACCGGCGCCGGAAGGCGAACGCATGGTGCCGTTGGTACTGCAGGAAGGTACATTTCCGATTATTGGCGGGGTCACCCAGCGCTTTCTCCTGCAAATGCAGCACGACGGTAGTTCACCCACCTTGCATGACTTGGCCTCGCCGACGCCTCGCGAAGACGTCGCTCAACAGCATCCCGAAGCGTTCCAGCGTTTACAGGCGCTGACACGGGGGCTGCATGAAAGTGCACGGCTGATGCTGTTCAGGAATGTGCGCGAATAATCACTTGGGCTGGAAGGTTTCCAGGTACGCCAGGATGTCCTGGATTTTTTGCGGGTCACTGATGCCCCAGAAAATCATGCGCGTACCGCTGACCACGTTCTTCGGCGCCTCGATATAGGCGGCGAGTTTGTCGCGGGTCCAGACCACGCCGGAGTTTTTCATCGCATCGGAGTACTGATAGTCCGTAGTGGTGCCGGCGGGCCTGTCGATGATGCCGTTGAGCTGCGGGCCGAAACCACCCCGCGCGCCCTCGCCGATGCTGTGGCAGCCGCCGCAGGTCTTGGTGAAGAGCTTGCCGCCCGCCTCGGCATCCCCGGCAGCGAAGGCCGGGCCGGTGGTGAGCATCAGGGCGCAGGTCAATAAGGCGTACTTCATGGGCGACTCCACATCAGGTGTAGCGGGCGATTATGCCTGTTTGTCAGTCGGCCATGCCTTGAGGCGTGCGCGCCGATGACCACTCATCGTTTTGGATAGCCTGGATCGAACCTATTCGAGCCGGTCCCACTCCATCTAGTTGTTATCAGCGGGTGAAGTAAAAATCATGGCTCAGCCAGCAATTTTAGTGTTGGAAGACGACGAAATCATTCGGGCGTTGATGGTGGATGTACTGGAAGATTTCGGTGCTCGGGTGACGTCGTTTCCGTCGGCTGATGAAGGCATGATTTACCTGGAACGCGGCGATGCCCCGGTGGACCTGATTGTCAGCGATATCCAGATGCCGGGTTTACTCAACGGGTATGACTTGAGCAAAGTCGTGGCCCATCGCTGGCCCTATGTGCCGGTGGTGCTGACGTCCGGCAATACCAAGTTGGCGGCTGAGTTGGGCAAGTCGGTGAGATTCCTGCCTAAACCCTGGAGCGTCGAGCATTTACTGCAATGCGTGCAAGGAGCTCTGACCCCGCAGGGTTTCTCGATGCATTAATAGCACCGCGACATCATTTGAATTGAACTTTGCGGTATTCGCCAAGGTCGTTGGTGAGACTAGGAGCGATTTTTTCTGATCCGCCGGTCAGTGTTTTCGTGTTTCGCGCAGAACCCGGCCATGAGTTGTGTAGAATCGTCGCCCATTTCCACGCGTCATTCATGGCCGAGAGGCCCACAGTTCGAGCTTATTGAATGCATTCACAGGCCCATGACGTCAGTGCGCCCTCGTTGCTGGAAGCGTTGCGCACAGGCACCGGCTTGTTGCATGTCGCGTTGGAAAAGCGCTTGCCGTTTTTTTCCGAACACCTGGACGCGCAGTGGTATCAGCGCTTGCTCCAGGCGTATTACGGATTTTATGCACCGATGGAAGTCAGCCTGTATGCAAGCGGCCTGATCCCCGCAGGTTTTGACCCGGCACAGCGTGTGAAAACCCCGACACTGGTGAACGACCTGAAAGCCCTCGGCCTGGACGACGAAGCCATAGCGGCCTTGCCCTACTGCCGCCAACTGCCGACCTTCGACACCCCCGCCGCATGCCTCGGCGCTCTTTACGTGCTGGAAGGCGCGACGCTCGGAGGCCAGGTATTGCGCCGGGAAATGGCCCAGCGCCTGGCGGTGAATGCCGACAACGGTGGCGCATTTCTTAACGTCTACGGCGCCGAAACCGGTCGACGCTGGAAAGACTTTCTCGATTACCTGGGTTGCCTGCCACTGGACGCTGACGCCAAAGCGCGCGCGGTCATTGCTGCCCGCTCGACATTCAGCGGCTTTGAGCAATGGCTCGAACGCCAGGAGGTACTGCTATGAAACCCGATGATTTTGAAGAACTGCTGGCCAACTGCGCCGACGAACCGATCCGCTTCCCCGGCGCCATCCAGCCCCACGGCGTACTGCTGACCCTGTCGGAACCGGGCCTGAATATCATCCAGGTCAGTGCCAACGTCGGCAGCCTGTTTGGTCACGCGCCGGAGTCACTGCTGGGCCAGCCGTTGCACACATTGATCGGGATGGACCACGCCCAGGCCGTGCAATCGATAGCCGAGCACGATACGTTTTTCGACGCGCCGACGCTGCACGTCACCTTCAATGGCGAGCCCTTCGAAGGGTTGCTGCATCGCCACCAGAATGTACTGGTGCTGGAATTCGAGCCGCGGCTGGAGCACTTCAAGCCGCGCGCGCTGAACGGCCGCACCAGTGACCTGGGCAAGATGCTCAAACGCCTGCAATCGGCGAAAACCCTGCAGGCGCTGTACGAAATCAGCGTGGCCGAAATCCAGGCGATGACCGGTTACGACCGCGTACTGATCTATCGTTTCGAAGAAGAAGGCCATGGCCAGGTGATCGCCGAAGCCTCGGCACCGTCGATGGAGCTGTTCAACGGGCTGTTCTTCCCGGCGTCCGACATTCCGGAACAGGCCCGCGAACTGTATCGCACCAACTGGCTGCGCATTATCCCGAATGCGGCCTACGAGCCAGTGCCCTTGGTGCCCAAGTTGCGCCCGGACACCGGCCAGCCGCTGGATTTGAGTTTCGCCACCCTGCGCAGCGTGTCGCCGATTCATTGCCAGTACATGCAAAACATGGGCGTGCTGTCGTCCATGAGCATTTCGCTGATGAAGGGCGACAAGCTTTGGGGGCTGATCAGTTGCGGCAACCGCGAGCCGTTGCTGGTACCCAACGAACTGCGCAGCGCCTGCCAGACCATCGGCCAGGTGTTGTCACTGCAGATCAGCGCGATGGAAGCGTTGGAGCTGAACCGTCAGCGCGAAGAAAAAATCGACGCCTTGGCCACCCTCGACAAAGCCATGAAAGCCTGCGACGGCAACGTGTTCGATGGCCTGGCCCAGCAAGGCCAAGTGCTGATGGACCTGACGCTGTCCGGCGGCGTGGCGATCATCGAAGACAGGCAACTGCACCGTTTCGGCAATTGCCCGGAACCGGCGCAGATCCGAGCGCTGCATAAATGGCTGCAAGACAGCGGCGAAGCGGTTTTCTCCAGCCATAACCTGGTGTCGGTCTACCCTCCAGCCGCAGCGTTTCAACAGGTCGCCAGTGGAGTATTGGCCATGAGCTTGCCGAAGCCTGTGGATAACGGCGTGTTGTGGTTCCGCCCGGAGGTCATCGAGAACGTCAACTGGAGCGGCGATCCGAACAAGCCCCTCGATCTGGAAAGCTCTGACGCCGGCTTGCGCCTTCGCCCGCGTACGTCTTTTGAAATCTGGAAGGTGGAAATGGCCGGTATTTCCACCAAATGGAGCCATGGCGACCACTTTGCCGCCAATGACCTGCGCCGCTCGGCCCTGGAAAACGACCTGGCCCGCCAGGTTTTGCGTGAACAACAGGCCGTACGCGCCCGTGATGAGCTGGTGGCGGTGGTCTCCCACGACCTGCGAAACCCGATGACCGTCATCTCGATGCTCTGCGGCATCATGCAAAACGCCTTCAGCTCTGACGGCCCGCACACGTCACGGCGGATTTCGTCGGCCATCGACACCATGCAACAAGCCGCCGGACGTATGAATACGTTGCTGGATGATCTGCTCGACACCTCGAAAATCGAGGCGGGGCGTTACGTGGTCAAGCCGGTGGCGCTGGATGTCAGCCAGATGTTCGAGGAAGCCTATGCCCTGCTGTCCCCACTGGCGTTGGAGAAAGGTATCGACCTGTCGTTCAACGCCGAGCCGGGCCTTCGGATCAACGCGGACCCGGAGCGGCTGTTCCAGGTCCTGTCGAACCTGATCGGCAACGCCATCAAGTTCACCCCGCGCCAGGGCAATATCGGTATCAGCGCCATGAGCCATGGCGAAGAGATCGTGTTTTCGGTACGCGACTCCGGCGAGGGCATCGAACCCGAGCAATTGCCTCACGTCTTCGACCGTTACTGGACCAAGACCGAAAACAACCCCACCGGCACTGGCCTGGGGCTGTATATCAGCCAAGGGATCGTGCAGGCTCACGGCGGCAAGATCGTTGCTGAAAGTGAGGTGGGGCGTGGCAGTGAGTTCCGCTTTACGGTGCCACGCCTCCACGACAACGCTCAGGCCTGACCCAAGCGGTCGGGCGACGCTTGTGCCCGCCCGCTCTTGTTAAGGATGCCGAACGCATTACGCGTGAGCCGGGCCAGCGCATGTTCGCCACGCGCGGCCAGGGAGAAGTGCTCCAACGCCCCCCACAGCTCAATGTCACCCACCAGGTAGACCCGATGCCTGGCGCGGGTCAGCGCCACATTCAGCAGGTTGGGTTTGGAGGCTGCCCATTGCGCGCCTCCCGCGTGGTCCCTGTCCGCGCCCAGGATCATGAACACCGTGTCCTGCTCTTTGCCCTGAAACGTATGCACCGTGCCGACGTTACGCTTGACCCACTCTTTAAGGTCCGTGCGCCGGGGCTCGGCACCCGCCCATTTGACTTGCATCAGGTGCTGGCGCAACGCCTGGCGCACGGCCTTGAAGGGCGACACCACATACAATCCGGGCAATGCCTGGTCGCGCTGGAACAGGCACACGATCACCTTCGCCATGAATTCAATCTGCTCGTACACCACTTGTTTGCGGGTCACGTTGCCGCGGATGTCGACCCAGCCGCTGGGCAGGTCGATCAGCGGCGCGTCCGGGGCGTTTCGCTGCGCAAGGCCCAAGACCATCTTGTCGTCATAAGCCATGCGATTGGCCAGGGAAAACATCGGGTCATAGCAACGCCGGTGCACGCGCAACGGGCTGCCAATCCAGAGACGCTGCCCCATCATCGGCGCATAGGTGCCAAAACGGCTGGCTTGATCCGCCAGGCGTTGCACCGACACCTGATGGGGCGCATAGCTGTCGTCCTGGGTAAACGGTGACAGTTGCCCCAAGGCCGTGATCAGTTGCCGTGGCAGGGTAAACACCGGTTCAATTTGCAGCGGGTCGCCTACCACCACACAACGTCGGGCTCGCCATAGCGCACCGACCGCCGCCTGGGGCACCGCCTGCCCGGCTTCGTCGATAAAAACCCACCCCAGCGCGTCGCTTTGCAAGCCTCGAAACTGATTGGCAAAGGAGGCAAACGTGGTGGACACCACCGGCACAATCATGAACAGGTTTTGCCAGATCGGCAGTACGTGGCCGGCGTCTTCCGGCTGCTTGTTATTCAGCAGGTTGGAGATGGCCCATAGATTGGAGCGCATGCGGTTTTTGGGTTGCCCGGCCTCATGCAACCAGGCTTGCTGCAATTGCAGGGCAGCCGCGAACAACGCCGAGCGCAGTCGAGCGAACTGAGCGTCATGCCACAGACCGTTGATCTGAAACTGCGGCAACTCCAAGTCAGCCAGGGCGGCAGGCAGCACAGGAACACCCAGGCTTTGCTCAAGTACCGCACGCTCTGCGGTTTTGGTTTCCCAGTCGCGAGACCTTTGCGCCAGGCTGCGCTCACAGGCTTGCCGTTGAGCGTCAAGCTTCGCGAGCTGGCTGGAAAGGCTCGCCGCTTCGCTTTTGAGCGCTCTGAGACGAGCATGCGATTCGAGTTGCAACTTGGCATTCTCAGCGCATTGGCGAATGTAGGTCCTGGCAGACTGGGTGCGCCACAACCGCGCCCACCAACCAGGCGAGGTGCGATCGATCAGTCGTTGCTGTTCGACGAGCAATAGGCACTCCTGCCCCTCCACGTGCTGCAGGCGCAGATTCTCGCGCACAGCCGCGTCAGCAGCCTCCACGCCCGCTCGCAATTGCGTATGAGCTTGCTGCGCCTGCGCCACGTAGCTGGCCTGGGTACCATCGCCCAGCTCTTCGAGCAATTGCGCCAGGCGCTCGCGCTCAGCCAGTGCGGCGCTGACGGCCTTGTCGGCCAGGCTGAAAGCGGCGCGAGCCTCAGCAAAACGGGTCGGCTGCGCCTGATCGAACCACTTCCAGAGGGTTTGCGGCCGCTCGGTTTTATCGGACTCGAATTCGTTGAAAAACAGCCCTTCGCGAAAGCGTCGCCGATTACCGGCGTTGCCCAATGCACAGCTGACAAGGCCCCAGGGAACGTCCCGGCCCTTGGGGAAAACCGGGCCGGATTTTTTGACCTTCACGGCCAGGTTATGGGCCACCGGTTGCAGGTAACCGACTGATTGCCAGGCAGCGTCCAGGGCGCTGCGCTTGGTCAAGTCCACCGAGATGTTTTCCACCGCGGCATTATTCGACGATGCCACGACCATCTCAAAACCGGTCAGGGCCTCGATCAAGGGCCATACCTTGCGCTGTTCATCCATGAAACGAACAGTCAGCGGCTGCGTACTGAACGCATCATTGACGCTCGACAGGCCCGACAGCACCCGCGCACGGCGCACGATGTTGTCGGCAAACAGATCTCGCAACAGTGTCGTCTTGCCGGTACCCGGCGGCCCGTTGACCGCAAACAAGCCGTTGTACTGCAAGTCTGCGCCGGCTTGATTGAGCGCGAACTGTTGCATCAGGCTCATCGGGTGCTCGGCGTTGCCCAACCAGTGGCCGATGCTCAAATGGCGCGGCCGCAGCCGTTGGTACAACAGCTCGCGCCCGGCGTTGGAATACAGGTCCAGGCGCTGATCATCGGCAAGCGGGGTCAGGTACTGCCGCAGGGCGGCGGGCACGTTGCCTGTCCGCACACTGTGCATCGCCCGCTCGAGATCGCCGATGTAAAAGCTGTTGAGGATGTCGAGGTCGTCGACAGGGTCATCCTCATCCTCCTCCTCTTCTTCCTGGAGTGTTGCGGGCTCCTGATCGCTTGCATCATCAAGCGCCTGGGTGGTCCTGGCCTTGGTCTTGACCTCAAGTACGGCCAGCGGCTGGTCAGCCCCTGGGTAAAAACCCGCCCACTGGCACAGGGTCTGGTGCAGCGAAAGCACTTCACTCGCCGTCAGCGGGCCGCTGGCATTATCCACACGGGTGGCGAAGAAGTTGTTGAACCGGTTGACCAAGTCGTCGCGGGCAGACTCGAACTCGGCGGCTCCCAGCGCTCCCAACCCGTGGGACAACGCCTGGCCCAAGGCCCAAGGTGCGGTAGAAATGGAGATGGAGCCGGCGAGGGGGCAACCGGACTTATCCAGGCTGATCCTGGCAAAACAGGTCTGCCCCTCAAGGTCGGCACGCGCCTCTTCCTCGAAGCGCGCGGCGGCACTCAACGGTGCGGGAACCGGTACTAACCTCTCACACAGCGAGAGCACTGCAGACTTGTCGAACACGCCCAGGAAGAGGCTGTAGCTGATGATCTCCTGATCAACAGGGACATCCATGCGATTCCACTGGGTAGAGCCGGCGTCGAGACAGGCTTGCGGCAAGATCACCTTAGATTGCCAGTCCTCCAACTCATCCAGGCGCTGATCCAGGCCATAGGGCACAAAAAATTCGACCTTGTGCCAATAATCCAATATGGCTAAAAGTCTTTGCTGATCAAAGGGTGCCAACGTCCTGTATCCCGAATATCCATAATCGAAGGGTGAGTGTACACGCCCCCTCTTCGCAGCGGAGCAGCGCCATCGCCACGCTCGGTCATCTTTTGACGCGAGACGTTTATAGCCCAGTCGCCCAGTGCTCTGTAGGTTGGGTGCGCGTCGACCCGCTCGACACGTTCCCACCAACGGAGATCGCCATGATCGATTTGTTTTTCAGCATTCCGCCCAGCTATGCCTCCCTGCATCCGGATCGCAGTGTCACGCCTGACCGGCCCCCAACCGTAAAACCCAAGCCTGCGCCCGAGCCTGGCCCCGCCATCGATTTCAGCGGGCGCCGAAACAAAGCGGCTCGCCCAGGCAATCTGGATAGCCTTGGAGGCGGAAGCGTTCTTTAAACGCTGCTTGAGATTTTTGGCAGGAGCGAGCTTGCTCGCGAAAAACTCACAGGCGCCGCGCTCATTCAGGCAACCCGCGTTATCGTTGACGTTTTTCGCGAGCAAGCTCGCTCCTACATTGGCATGAGTGATGGCTCATAGCCACAACTCTAAAGCAGTATTCCCGCCCTATTCAAAGCCCACGGCCCACGAGGTAAAGTAGCGCCAGCCACGGAGTATCGGCGTCAACCATGATTGGCCCTCAGAGCCAATCCAAGCAGGGAGCGCGCATATGGACGATACCTCCGACAACCCGCCGCTGAGGAACGATTTTTCCGACCTCAACAGCGAACTGCTGCACGCGGTCATGGAATTGGTCAGCGATGGGATCTGGGATTGGAATGCCAATACCGGCTTCGTCTACCGCAACCCCGGCTGGTACGACATGCTCGGCTACCCCCGCCACTCCATGGAGAACAGCGTATTCACCTGGGAGAACGTGATCCACCCGGATGATTACCCGCAAGTCATGACGCTGTTCGATGACTACATTCATCATCGTGCGCCCTTTTACCGAACCGAATACCGCTGCCGCAAGGCCGATGGCACTTACCTGTGGATCGAAGACCGCGGCTACATCATCGCGCGCAATGACGACGGCTCGGTGGCGCGCATGGTCGGTGCCCATCGCGATATCCAGATACGCAAATCCTCGATCGAACAGCTTGAGCGACGTAACCAGTCCCTTGAAGCCCTGGTAGCCGAGCGCACCCGCGAGCTGTCACGGGTCAACCAGCAACTGCAATTGCAACTGGAAGAAAACCGTTCCCTGGCTGAACGCGACGCCCTGACCCACGTGGCTAACCGCTACTGCCTGGAGAAAGTGCTGCTGGAAGAATGCGAGCGCGCCGAACGCTTTCGTTCGCCGCTGGCGCTGGTGGCCATGGATATCGATGACTTCAAGCCGATCAATGATCAGCACGGCCACGCCGTCGGTGACCAGACCCTGGTGCGTGTGGTGGAGAGCCTGTCGGCCTGCGTACGCGAGGGCGACCTGCTGGCGCGCTGGGGCGGCGACGAGTTCATGTGGGTCTTGCCCAAAAGCTCGCTGGCGGTTGCCAGGGCGCTGGCCGAAGAGGCCCGCCGCGCCATGCACGAGGCTCCGGCGGTAGGTGCGTTCGCCCTCACCTTGAGCATGGGGGTGGTCGAACGTCGGCCGGGTGAGTCTCCCGCCGCCCTGGTGGCAAGGGCCGATCAAGCGTTGTATCGGTCCAAGGCGGCGGGAAAGGACAGGGTGTCGGAATAACGATCAGCGCACCGGCGGCGCGTACTGGATGCCGCCTTCACTCCACAATGCATTCAGCCCGCGCTTGATCTTCAATACGCTGCCCTGGCCGATGTTGCGCTCGAACACTTCGCCATAGTTGCCCACCTGCTTGACGATCTGCACCACCCAATCCTTGCGCAGTTTCAGGTCCTTGCCATATTCACCGTCGGCGCCGAGCAGACGGGCGACGTCGGGATTGCGGGTGGTCTTGGCTTGCTCTTCGACGTTCTGCGAGGTGATGCCCATTTCCTCGGCATTGAGCATGGCGAACAGCGTCCACTTGACGATGCTGAACCACTCATCGTCGCCCTTGCGCACCAGCGGCCCCAACGGTTCCTTGGAGATCACTTGGGGCAGCACGACGAATTCGTCCGGGTGGGCCATCTTGATGCGCTGGGCGTACAGGCCCGACTGATCGGTGGTCAACACATCGCAACGCCCGGATTCCAGGCCCTTGGCGCTTTCATCGGCGGTATCGAAGGTGATCGGCGTGTACTTCATGCCGTTGGTACGGAAGTAATCGGAGACGTTGAGTTCGGTCGTCGTGCCGGCCTGGAGGCAAATGGTCGCACCGTCCAGTTGCTTGGCGTCGGTCACGCCCAACTTGTGGTTCACCAGAAAGCCGATCCCGTCGTAGTAGGTCACGCCGGTGAACACCAGGCCCATGCCCGAATCACGCGAACTGGTCCAGGTGGTGTTGCGTGAAATCACATCGACTTCACCCGATTGCAGCGCGGTGAAACGCTCCTTGGCGGTCAGCTGGCTGAACTTCACTTTCGAGGCATCGCCAAATACCGCTGCGGCGACGGCATGGCACACATCGACGTCGATCCCGGTCATCTTGCCCTGGCTGTCCGGTACGCCGAAACCCGGCAGGCCGTCGCTGACCCCACACTGGATAAAACCCTTCTTCTGAATCGCGTCCAGTGTTGCGCCCGCGTGCGCAGTACCGGCCAAGGCCAAGGCTGCAGTGGTGCCGATCACGGCCAAGGTGGTTTTGAATGGGTTCATGCAAGGCGCTCCCTGTCATTCCTTTTTATTCGGCGCTGCACAGCCCGCGCCGGTTTATAGTGATGCCAGGCAGTATCGGCAGGTTTCCCGCCTGCCACAAACGACCTTTCGGCAAAGGCTCCTTCCAATTTGGAATGAACTGCATGATTTCAAAACGCTTGACCCCTTCGATGACCGCCTTGCAATGCTTCGAAGCGGCCGCCCGCCACCTGAGTTTCACCCGTGCCGCTGAAGAATTGCACCTGACCCAAAGCGCGGTGAGCAAGCAGGTGGCGCAACTGGAAGAGATGCTGTGCCACAACCTGTTCGAACGGGTGCGCCAGCGCTTGTACCTGTCACCGGCAGGTTCGCTGTACCTGGCCGAAGTGCACAAGATCTTGACCCAGGTGGATATCTCCAGCCGCTATATCCTCACCTACGGCGGCGAGACCGAAGTACTGCGCATCGCGACCCAGCCAACGTTCGGTGACCGTTGGCTGGTGCCCAAGCTCAAGGATTTCGCGGCCAAACATCCCAGTATCCACTTGGACGTACGCAACGAGCTGGAGCCTTTTGACGTGCTGCAGGCCAAGGCGGATATCGCGTTTTTCTTCGGCCAGGGCTCATGGCCTGGGGCGACCTGCATCGAGTTGTTTCACGAGGCGGTGGTGCCGGTCTGCGCACCGGGGTTCGTCGCCGAGGGCAGCGATGCCTCTTCGCGCCATACCCTTCTGCAGTGCACTTCGCGCCCGGAAGCCTGGCACGAGTGGTTTCTGGAGCAGGGCCTGCACTCGCAGAACAGCTACCACGGGCCGCGTTTCGATACGTTCTACATGTGCATCCGTGCGGCGCAGTCGGGTTATGGCGTGGCATTGGTGCCGCAGTATCTGGTGGTCGAGGAGTTGGCCAGCGGCAGCTTGATGATCCCGTGGAACTACGCAATGCCCAGCGCCGGCGCGCATTTTATTGCCCATGCCGAACATGCCGGCGATATCCCCAAAGTGAAGGCCTTCCTGAACTGGATGGTCGACTACGTCGGCGCACATCCTGACTTTTAATAATGACCCGGCGACTTTATTTCGTTTGCGACAGGGCCGGGCGTGCGGCTTAGATAAAAAACGCCCGCCACTGCCGAGTCCGAGAGTCATGAGCCACGCCACCATCAGCCAGTCGATTTCCATCGTTCACCCGATCAGCCTCAGCCACGGCAAGAACGCCGAGGTGTGGGACACCACGGGCAAACGCTATATCGACTTTGTCGGCGGCATCGGTGTGCTCAACCTCGGCCATTGCCACCCAGGCGTGGTCGAGGCCATTCGGGAACAGGCCACGAAGCTGACGCACTACGCGTTCAACGCCGTGCCCCACGCGCCCTACCTCCAATTGATGGAACGCCTCAGCGCGTTCATTCCGGTGGGTTACCCGGTCAGCGGCATGCTCACCAACAGCGGCGCGGAAGCCGCTGAAAATGCCTTGAAGATCGTGCGCGGCGCCACCGGGCGCACGGTGGTCATCGCCTTTGACGGCGCCTTCCATGGCCGTACCCTGGCCACCCTCAACCTCAACGGCAAGGTCGCGCCCTACAAGCAAAAGGTCGGCGTACTGCCAGGCCCCGTGTATCACCTGCCCTACCCCAGCGCCGACAACGGCGTCACTTGCGCCGAAGCGCTGAAGGCCATGGACCGCTTGTTCAGCGTGGAAATCGATGTCAGTGACGTCGCCTGTTTCATCATCGAACCGGTGCAGGGCGAAGGCGGCTTCCTGGCCCTGGATATCGAGTTTGCCCAAGCCTTGCGGCGCTTCTGCGATACGAACCACATCCTGCTGATTGCCGATGAAATCCAGTCCGGCTTTGGTCGCACCGGCCAACGCTTTGCGTTCTCGCGACTGGGCATCGAACCGGACCTGATCCTGCTCGGCAAAAGCATCGCCGGCGGCGTGCCCTTGGGCGCCGTAGTCGGCCGTAAACCTTTGCTCGACAACCTGCCCAAGGGCGGCCTGGGCGGCACCTATTCCGGCAACCCCATCGCTTGCGCCGGCGCATTGGCTACCCTCGATGCAATGACGGATGCCCACCTCAAAACCTGGGGTTCACAGCAGGAAGAAGCCATCACCCGTCGTTACCACGCCTGGCGCACCCAGGGCCTGTGCGCGTACCTGGGCCGCATGACCGGCGTGGGGGCCATGCGCGGCATCGAGCTGGTCAATGCCGACGGCACGCCGGCCTCCAAACAACTGACCCAACTGCTGGAACTGGCGCGGGACGCGGGCTTGCTGCTGATGCCCAGCGGCAAGTCGCGGCACATCATCCGCCTGTTGGCACCACTGACCATCGAGCCTGCGGTGCTGGAGGAAGGCCTGGATATCCTGGAGGCGTGCCTGCGGCAGTTGGCCTAGTAAAGCGGAGGGTGACGTCGGTCCGGTCCCGAGGTGACCGTTGGTCTGTTCTGCGGACGAGTCGCGATAAGGGCATTGTGCTGCCTTGACCTGACTCCCCTGCCCCTTGAAAATGCGCGACGCTTTTTTGTCCCGCTTACTGAAGTAGTGAAATTTCAATGTCCGATTCGCACACCGAAGAATCCGTAGTCGCCTTGCACTCCAAAGCTGAATACGAAAACGCCATCAATCTTTCACAGCATGTGCCTGCCGCCAAGATCATCAGCGAGATGGTGTTGGACGCGTTCCACACCTCCAAGGAAAGCGACCAGATCCGCGAACTGCGCGTCGCTATCCGCCAGGCCCACGATGCCTTCGACGATGACAAAGCCTACGACCTGATGGGCCAGCTCAAGCAACTCAAGGACGCCGAAGCCGCCGACAATGCTGCGCTGGAAAACCTCAGCAGCCAGTTTTCGATCAGTCGCATTCTGTCCAGTTTCAAGGACGACCCCGAGTTTCAGGAACTGGTCTATGGCCTGGCCCTCAAGGTGCTGAACCAGAGCCACCAGGCCATCAGCAACCCAAGCGCCGGCAAGGGCAAGGCGGCCCGCGCCAAGAAAGAAGCCGAAGTGTTTGTGATCAGCAAAGACGGCATCAGCGTCACCCTGCCGCTGCGCACGCCACGCTCCAAACTGAACGTGGACCGCGAGGCGCTTGAGTTCCTCGGTTTTGCGTTCGTGGGCGAAGGCAGCGAAGCAGAACTGGAAAGCGAAACCTTCATCGACAACAGCGGCGTAGAGCAGCCGGTCACGCGCAAAAGCATCGTGACAGCCCTGCAACAGCAGAGCGCCTTTGACGGCTACGCCATCGCCGCGCAATAAGGGCGTTCAGCCTGTGGCGAGGGAGCTTGCTCCCGCTGGGCCGCGCAGCGGCCCCAGCTTTGGGTTTGAAAAGACTGGGCCTGCTTCGCAGTCCAACGGGAGCAAGCTCCCTCGCCACAGTCGCAGCGTTGCGCCTTTGGCCGACTAAGCGTTCATCACCTGCCCCGCGAACACTTCACGAAAGCGTTCCATCTCCTGCTGGGTGCCGACTGTCACCCGCACCCACTGCGGCCAGTTTTTCCAGACCCGCCCCACCATCACGTTCTGTGCCGCAAGCCGCTCGATGACGTGCTCGGCGGGCTGTTTCACGTCGATCATGAAGCAGTTGCTCTGCGAGACCGTGCAGGTGAAGCCGCGGGACTTGAGCCAGGCCAGCGTTTCCTCGCGCACCCGGGCATTGAGCGCCTTGCGCTGCGGCAGCAGCGTGACGTCTTCCAGGCTCGCCCGGGCGCCGAGCAAGGAGGACGCGGCCGGTACGTTATCGCCACCGAACACTGCCAGCCGCTCCAGCAACGCAGGGTGGCCGATTGCCAAGCCCAGCCGCGCGCCGGCCATGCCATAGATTTTTGAGAATGTGCGCAGCACCAGCAAATCGTCATGGTCCTTGACCCAGCTCACGCAACTGGGGGCATCGGAGAAATCGATATACGCCTCATCCACCACCAGCACGCAGCCTTCGGGTTTGTTTGCCAGCGCTTGGCGGATCGTCGCGCTGGGCGTCAGGGTGCCGGTCGGGTTGTTGGGGTTGCACAGGTAAAGCAGGCCCGCCTGGGGATCAGCGGCGAGCATGGCGGGCACATCATGGGCGTGCCTGGCATCGAGGTTCACTTCGTGCACCGGCGCCTTGTGCGATTCGGCAGCTTGGCGCGGCAGCTCGTAGGACGGCGTGGCCATCACCAGGCTGCGGGCTTCGCTGGTGAACGCCACCACGGCGTAGCGCAGTGCGGCCATGGAGCCGGCAAACACCGCCACATGGTCTTCCGGGATGGCCTGCTGCTGGGCGAACAAAGCGGCCAACGCGTACATGTCCGGGTAGGGATAACGCCCGGACGTCGCGATCCCACGCTGCATCGCCTCACGAGCAACGCCCGAGGGGCCGTAGGGGCTTTCGTTGTAGTTGAGCAATACCTTGTCAGACGCTGCCGCCGCCGGGCTGGCGAGCGCCCAATCCAGACGCCCGAGTATCGGCAGGGCCGCGCCGACGGCAAGAAGGGAACGACGACTCACGCTGACCATGGTAACGACTCCTCGTAGGCGGGGATGGATTCGCACAGCTCATACAGAGGAGTATGACGAGGAGAACACCGGCTGATTTAACCGGGCACTGGGCGATCAGCGCTCCAGGTAGTCGATGATGGGGTAGTTCGCACACAACGCCTGCACCTGCGAACGCAGCTGTTCGCTTACCGCAGGGTCCTGCCGGTAATCCTCCTCGCCCAGCGGTGTCACGCTGTCCAGCACCTGGCAAATCAGCGCGACAACCTGCCGGCAGCCGGGCGGGTCGATCATGCGTTGCGCCATGGAACCGGTTCCGATACACACGCCGCTGGTGACCCATGACGAGCGCGTCTCACCCGGCACGCGATGCTTGTTCACCAGCAGGCCGCAGCCCTCCAGCGCCGACTCCGCGATGGCGCCGGTCATCGCGCCGCGCAACCGGATCAGCACCGTGTGGTTTTCGCTTCGCCCACCCACGACGTCATAGTCATGCGCCTGAAAAGCGCGGGCCATTTCATCGGCAAGTGTACGAACCCGCTCCATGCAGGCGTCGAATGCCGGCGACTTGGCGTACCCCAGGGCAGCCGCTTTAGCCGCGATCATATTGACTGCCGGTGCCCCCTGCATGCGAGGAAAGACGGCCTGGTCGAGGACGCGGCTGAAGGTCGACTTCAAGCCGGGCACCTTGGTATTCGCATCGCGCCCGGACAGGATCAGCCCACCACGAGGGCCGCCCAATTGCTTGTGCGTGCAGGTAATGGTGACATGGGCTGCGTTGATCGGGTTGGGATGGCGTCCGGTCACGACCAGCCCGGCAATGTAGGAAATGTCAGCGAGCAGGATGGCGCCGGCCTCATCGGCAATCTCGCGAAACCGCTCGAAATCCACCACCCGCGAGTAAGCCTGCGCCCCACAGATGATAATGCGCGGACGATGCGCGAGGGCCAGGCTGCGCACCTGCGCGTAATCGATGAGGCCGTCGGCGGTGGTGCCGTAACGGATGGCTTTGTAATAGGCGCCCGTGAGTACAGCCGGGCTGCCGAGGGCGAGATCGCCGTCATGGTCGTGGGCCATGCCCAGTAAGGTATCGCCCGGTTCAAGCAGCGCTGAGAGGACTTGGGAGATCGCACTGGAGGCCGAGTGCGACTGCACGCCTGCGTAGTGGGCATCGAACAGTTCCAGCGCCCGGCGAATGGCCAGGGCTTCGACTCGGTCGACGTTCTCGCAGCCCGTACGATGACGCCTGCCCGGCATGCCTTCCGCCGTGACATTGACCAAGGCCGAGGCACTGGCCACCAGCGTATGCGGCTTGACGGCGCAGGATGAAGAGACCAGCGATAAGGTGCGGTGCTGTCGCGTGACTTCCGCATCGAGGATGCTCGCCAGCTCAAGGTCTTCAGCGTGCAGATCCGCCAGGCCACGACGCAGCAGGTCGGCCTGGTCTTTCAGTGGTGCGGTATTGAGTGCCATCAGTGCGGTTCCCTTCCAGGGTGTTGCGAGCCGATTCGTCCTGAACCGAGGCATTCAATTAAACAGAAATTTAAACATTTTCCCAATTAAATGTTCATTTCTGCGCGCACAGATGACGGCAAAGCAGCGAGGCAGAGCATGCGGGACTTTATTGTTGTGGCCGACGCGTGCAACACTCGCGACGCCGTGCAACTGGCGGTGTGGAAAACGGACGTTTATACCTAAAGGGAAGTGGTGAGCACGTGATACACAAACGGGAAAAAACCGAGCACTTGAAGAGCAACATCAAGTACTTGATCAAAAGCCGTGGCGAAACCCAGCTTTCGCTAAGCAGTGCCGCCGGCCTGACCAGGACCACCATCTACAACATCCTGGAAGGCAAGGTCGTCAACGTACAGCAGTCGACCATTCGCAAGATCTCCGACTTCTTCGGTATCTCCTACGACGAGATCGAGACCGTCGATTTCGAAGCCAAGGAAATCCTCGAGAGCAGTGTCTCCCCTCTGGGCAACATGAATCCCGCAGCCGTGCCGGTGCTCAAGGAAAGCCAGGTGATGCAGAACCTGGACAAGCGTATTGGCGAACTGGCCACGCGGTATCCGTTGACCTACTACTTCGGCACCTGCTGCAACCTGATCGGCGTGCGCCTGGAGCGCGGCATTCCCGGCATCAACGAAGCGGGTGATTTATTGATCGTGCAAAAAGGCACGTCGAGCCCCGGCAAGGAAAAGTTGGTGTACGACAGGGCCATCCGCAAGATGTTCATCACCCTTGACGCCTGTAGCGCTTCGGAACGCCTGTGCGTGATCGGCGACATCATCGAGGAGCGCTTCAATGACAACGTATGAAGCGAGCGTTGAAAACAGCAACTACAAGCTGCTGGGGTTTGAGAATGACAAGAGCCTGGCGATCATCATGGTGATTGCCACCGGCAAGGTCATCAAAATGAAACTGAGCGAAGTCATCAACAGCGAAATAATGGACAACCTGAACAAAATGGAAGTCAAGAACCTGTACAAGAAGTTCTATTCGCAGGGAGGCACGCTGACCGCCTATGACTTGAACGATCGTAACGAGAACTCCTGGATGATCTACATCATCCTCAACCTGCTGTTGTTCACCTTCTATATTTTTACCAGCATCGCCGCGACCAAACCCATTTACCTGGAGTCGCTGGGCATCATCGTCACGCCGGGCACCTTCCTGTATCCGCTGACCTTTCTGATCGTAGACCTGCTCAACGAGCAGTTCGGCCTGCGCCTGGCCAGAAGGGCCATTCTGTTTGCGTTTGCCAGTAACGCGATGATCATCATCCTGCTCTACGGCTCGACCTTCCTGCCGGGGCTGCCGGGCTGGAAACTGGATGGGCCGTACAACGACGTGATCATCCAAGTGTCCTCGGTACTGGTCGCCTCCTCGGTGTCGTTCCTGGTGTCCGAGAACATAAACTCGTACTTGCTGTGCAAGATCAAAGAGCTGACCAACTCCCAGTACCTGTACCTGCGCATCTTCCTCAGCACATTCTTCGCGGTCATCATCGACAGCTTCCTGTTTTGCTTCATCGCCTTCTACGGCGCGATGCAAACCAGCGATATCCTGAGCATGATCTATGTGCAGATCGCGATCAAAGTCGGCTTTGCCTTCTTCAATATCCTGCCTGCCTACGGTGCGCGCGCATTGTTCAAGCGCTGGATCACCGGCACCACGGCAACACTGTAACCTGTGGCGAGGGAGCTTGCTCCCGCTGGGTCGCGTAGCGGCCCCAGCTTTTGGTTTGAAAAGACTGGGCCTGCTACGCAGTCCAGCGGGAGCAAGCTCCCTCGCCACAGGTGAGCGGTTGCTCGCGGGAATTACTTAATTCAGCTGCAACTTCTGCTTCAGGCTCTGCATGACTTCAGCCTTGTTCTGCAGGTAGTCATTCAAGCCCCGTGCACGCAGGTTGCACGCGTCGCAGTTACCGCACCCCGTACCGATGATGCCGGTGTAGCAGGTCAGGGTCTGATGGCGCACCAGCTCCAACTGGTTGTGATAGTCGGCCAGTGCCCAGGTCTCGGCCTTGTTCAGCCACATCAACGGGGTGTCCAGGTGCAGCTTGTATTCCATGCCCAGTTCCAGCGCCTTGTTCAGCGCCTTGACGAACTCATCGCGGCAATCGGGGTAACCCGAGAAGTCGGTTTCGCAGACGCCGGTAATCACGGTTTCAGCCTTCACCTGGTAGGCGTAGATCGACGCCAGGGTCAGGAACAGAATATTGCGCCCCGGCACAAACGTACTCGGCAGGCTTTCGCCCGAGCTGTTCACGGTCGGCACCGGGATGTTGTCGCGGGTCAGGCTGCTGATGGCCAGTTCGCCGAGCAACGACACATCCATCACTTTGTGAACGGTGGCGCCCAACTGCTTCGCAAGCTGCTGGGCGACTTCAATTTCCGCTACATGGCGCTGGCCATAATCGAAGGTAATGCAGTGCACTTCGTCATACCGCGTCAAGGCCTGGATCAGACAGGTCGTCGAATCCTGCCCGCCACTGAAGACCACAACGGCTTTTTTACTCATCTCTGCGCTTCCTGCATTTGTAGAATGTGGGTGTAGGAGCGAGCTTGCTCGCGAAAAACGACAACGATAACGCAGCGAGTCCGGTTTGGCACGACGCCCTCAGGTTTTTCGCGGACACGCCAAAATATAAAAAACCCCGTGCTTCTTTCGAAGGCGGGGTTTTTCATTGCTCCAAGACTCAGTGTGCGTAGGTCAGCAACAGCTCTTTCGGTACTTGGAAATCCAGGGACATCATCACGCTCAGCGCGGTGATGGTGAAGATCGAGAACACGAACAGCTTGCGCGCCCAGACGGTGTCATCCACCGCCTTGTAACCGGTCCAGGCCATGTACAACCAGTACATGCCCATGGCGGCCGCAACGGCGAGGTAGCTCATGCCGGCGTAGCCACTGAAGGTCAACATCAAGGTCGCCAGGAGGAAGGCCAGGATGTAGAGCAGGATGTGTTTCTTGGCCACCTGGATGCCACGCTTGACCGGCAGAACCGGAATCGAGGCAGCCAGGTAGTCATTGAAGCGGAAAATCGCGATGGCGTAGGAATGCGGCATCTGCCACAGGCTGAACATCACCAGTAGCGTCAGCGCGGCCATGTCGAAGCTATTGGTCACAGCCACATAACCAATCACCGGCGGCATCGCCCCCGACAGACTGCCCACCAGCGTGCCGTGAACCGACTTGCGCTTGAGGTACAGGCTGTAGAGGCCGACGTAGATGACAAAGCCGATCACGGCAAACAGCGCCGCCAACGGGTTGGCCACCTTGTACAACAGGGCTACACCGGCAACACCCAGGACGGTCGCGTAGACCAGTGCCAGTTTCAGGGAAATAAGCCCCTGCACCAGCACGCGGTTCTTGGTGCGTTCCATCTTGATATCGATGTCACGGTCGATGCAGTTGTTGAAGACACAACCGGAAGCTACCACCAGGGACGTGCCGATCATTGCAGCCAGGAAGATGGCCAGATCGACATGTCCCTTGGAGGCCAGGAAGAAACCGCCCGCCACAGAAAGCACGTTACCGAAAATGATCCCCGGTTTGGTGATTTGGATAAAGTGCTTAAGCGACATCGGGTCTTACCTCACTTCGCCATCATGTAGGTGTGGATGCTGAACATGATCCACAGCGACAGACCAACCAGCAGAACGATCACCAGGCCTGCGAACACGAATGCAATCACGTTCTCACGCTGGGCCGCAGAGCGGTCCAGGTGCAGGAAGTACACCAGGTGAACCAGAACCTGAATCACCGCGAACGCCAGGACGATCATCAAGGTGATCGACTTCGGCAAGGTTGGGTACATCACCAGGCCGAACGGGATCAGGGTCAGGATGACCGACAGGATGAAGCCGATAGCGTAAGACTTGACGCTGCCGTGGCTTGCATCGTGGCTGTCATGGGAGTGTGCATTAGCCATTACAGAGTCCCCATCAGGTAGACAACGGTGAATACGCAGATCCAGACCACGTCCAGGAAGTGCCAGAACAGGCTCAGGCAGCTCAGGCGAGTCTTGTTGGTGTTGGTCAGGCCGTGCTTATTGACCTGATACATCATCACCGCCATCCACAGCAGACCTGCCGACACGTGCAGACCGTGGGTACCTACCAGCGTGAAGAACGCGGACAGGAAGCCGGAACGGTGCGGGCCGTAGCCTTCGGAGATCAGCAGATGGAACTCGTTGATCTCCATGCCGATGAAGCCCAGGCCGAACAGGAAGGTCAGTGCCAACCAGCTCAGTACGCCTTTCTTGTTGCCCTTGTAGAAGGCCAACATGGCGAAGCCGTAGGTGATCGAACTGAACAACAGCAAGGCGGTTTCGCCGAGCACGTAAGGCAGTTCGAAGATGTCGTGGCCCGACGGGCCACCGGCAGTGTTGTTTACCAGTACCGCGTACACCGCGAAGATCGACGCAAACAAGATGCAGTCGGTCATCAGGTAGAGCCAGAAACCGAAAACGGTCATCGGCCCCGAGTCGTGGTGATGGTCATCGTGCCCATGGTCATCGACATGGGCGTGTCCAGCATTGGTCACTAAGTTCGACATGGTTTAAGCCTGTTCCAACGAGGTTTCTACACGGTTGGCCGGAATCTTCTTCTCGGCTACCAGGCGAGCGTGCTGCTCGGCTTCGATGCGCTCGATCGTCTCGACCGGCACCATGTAGCCTTGATCATCACGGGCAGCGTGAATGATGAAGTAACCGATAGTGCCGACCAGGCTCACGATTGCCAGCCACCAGATGTGCCAGATCATCGCGAAACCGAATACGGTCAACAGGCCGCCCATCACCACGCCAGTGGCGGTGTTGCTTGGCATGTGGATCGGTTCGTAGTGCTTAGGCTTCTGGTACGCAGTACCGTTTTCCTTGGCTTCGGTGAACGCATCAATGGTGTTCGCAGTAGGGATCACGGCGAAGTTGTAGAACGGAGGTGGCGACGAGGTCGACCATTCCAGGGTGTGGCCGTTCCATGGGTCACCGGATTCGCACATGTTCTGCTTGCGATCACGCACGCTGACGTACAGCTGGATCAACTGGCAGGCGATACCCACGGCGATCATCAACGCACCGAACATGGCGACGTACAGGTACGGCACCCACTCAGGATTGGTAGTGGCGTTCAGACGACGGGTCATGCCCATGAAGCCCAGCGCATAGAGCGGCATGAATGCAACGAAGAAGCCCGAGATCCAGAACCAGAACGCAGCCTTGCCCCAGCCTTCGTGCAGCTTGAAGCCGAACGCTTTCGGGAAGTAGAAGGCGAAACCAGCGATGTAGCCGAATACCGCCCCACCGATGATCACGTTGTGGAAGTGAGCGATCACGAACAGGCTGTTGTGCAGTACGAAGTCAGCACCCGGAATGGCCAGCAGTACGCCGGTCATGCCGCCGATGGCGAAGGTCACCATGAAGCCCAGGGTCCACAGAACCTGGCTGGTCATGCGCAGACGACCGTGATAGATGGTGAACAGCCAGTTGAACAGCTTCACCCCCGTCGGGATGGAAATCAGCATCGTTGCCAGGCCGAAGAAGGCGTTGACGCTGGCACCCGAACCCATGGTGAAGAAGTGGTGCAGCCAAACCATGAAGCCCAGGATCGAGATCGCGCCGGAAGCGTAGACCATCGAGTGGTGACCGAACAGGCGCTTGCCGGTAAAGGTCGAGATCACTTCGGAGAAGATACCGAACGCCGGCAGGATCAGGATGTACACCTCAGGGTGACCCCATGCCCAGAACAGGTTCACGTACATCATTGGATTGCCACCAAGTTCGTTGGTGAAAATGTGGAAATCCAGGTAACGGTCAAGCGACAGCAGCGCCATGGTAGCGGCCAGGATCGGGAACGAAGCCACGATCAGGACGTTTGCCCAGGTGCAGGTCCAGGTGAAGATCGGCATGTCCATCAGTTTCATGCCAGGGGCGCGCATTTTCAGGACGGTGGCCAGGAAGTTGACCCCCGTTAGCGTCGTCCCGAGCCCTGATAGCTGTAGCGCCCAGATGTAGTAGTCCACACCCACGCCCGGACTGTACTGAATGCCCGACAATGGCGGATACGCAACCCAACCGGTCTTGGCGAATTCGCCGACGCCCAGGGAAACGTTGATCAGCACCACACCGGAAACCAGCAGCCAGAAGCTCAGGGAGTTCAGGAACGGGTAGGCAACGTCACGCGCACCGATCTGCAGCGGCAAGGCAAGGTTCATCAAGCCGGTGAAGAATGGCATCGCCATGAAGATGATCATGATCACACCGTGAGCGGTGAAGATCTGGTCATAGTGTTCAGGTGGCAGGTAGCCAGGCGAACCCTCGGTGGCCATGGCCAACTGGGTACGCATCATGATGGCGTCGGCAAAACCACGCAGCAGCATGACCATGGCAACGATGACGTACATGACGCCGATTTTCTTGTGGTCGACCGAAGTCAGCCATTCGGTCCACAGGTAGGACCACTTCTTGAAGTACGTGATACCTGCAACCAGTGCCAGACCACCCAGCGCGATCATGGCGATGGTCACCATCACGATCGGCTCGTGGAACGGGACCGCATCCCAACTTAATTTACCAAACATCGTTTACTCCTCTGCCCCAGCAGTTGAATGCGAGCCCGTGTCAGCACCTTCAACCACGGCCACTTCTTTCTTCTCGTGCTTGACCGGCTTGCCTGGCTTCATACCTTCGTACTTGTCGACGATTTTCTGAAACAGGTTCGGCTCATACGCGGAGTACAGAGCGACTGGGTTGTTCTGGCTTGGTTTGGCCAGGGCGTCGTATTCAGCTTGATCAAGCTGTTTAGGTGCGGCCTTGACTTCGGCTACCCAGGCGTTGAAATCTTCCTGGCTCGTCGAGATCGCTTTGAATTTCATGCCGGTGAAGCCAGCACCGCTGTAGTTGGCGGAGATGCCTTCCATTTCAGCTTTCTGGTTGGCGATCAGGTGCAGCTTGGTCTGCATGCCTGCCATCGCGTAGATCTGACCGCCCAGGGCTGGGATGAAGAACGAGTTCATCACGGCGTCGGAGGTGATCTTGAAGTTAACCGGGGTGTGCTCCGGGAATACGATCTTGTTGACGGTGGCGATACCCAGGTCCGGGTAGATGAACAGCCACTTCCAGTCCAGCGCGACCACTTCGATGTTGATCGGCTTGGCGTCGGATTCCAGCGGACGGTATGGGTCCAGTGCGTGGGTGGACTTGTAGGTCACATAACCCAGGGCAATGATGATGAGGATCGGGACCAGCCACACCGCGATTTCGATCTTGGTGGAGTGCGACCACTTCGGCGCGTAGGTGGCGCTGGTGTTCGACGCGCGGTATTTCCAGGCGAAGGCGAAGGTCATGATGATCACAGGAACCACGACCAGCAGCATCAGCAGGGTGGCGGTGATGATCAGGTTTCGTTCATCCAGACCGACCTGTCCTTTTGGGTCGAGCAAGGTCCACTTGCAGCCTCCCAGCATTAACAACATGCCAAGCAGCGGCAAAAAGCCTAGTAATCGGGGGTACCTGTTTTTACTCATCTCACGACCTCTAAAGCAGCTTGCGCAATGCAGTTGGGTTTTGATCGCCAACACTTCACCCTGCCAAGGGTTGGCATTTCTCTTCGATTGAATAAGAGCCTGCCCATCACGTCATATATGTACGTTTCACGGACCTGCAGTGAGTTCTTATTCGATTTCGTGGTTAAAGGCCTTGTTACAGACCAATTCCATTTGGTGCGGATAGTTGAAAGGCTGCCGGAACCTGGGGTCGCACAGAGCCTTCCATCTGCTCCTCGACCGCTCCAATGCTCAAATATTGAACAGCACCGGACATTCAGTGCGGGCGATTGTAGTTAGCTAGCGATGTATAAACCATGTCTTATAAAGAAATAATTTTTATCGATTACAGCAATAATCCTTCACCATTCTTGCAACGGTTCGCGATCTTATCGCGTTCGATTCTCAACAAAAACCACAAAAATTGCCGTGTTATTGGGCAAAGGGCCACATCCCTTACAGCCTGTAAGGGCATGTCAAACGCGGGCAAGTGCCCATAAAACAAGGCATTCGCAGACTGCTCCGGCACTGGAACGCTACAGGCTTTGCGCGGTCTCACACACCACGAACTGACAGCACAATTTGCGCGTTTGGCGCAAATTTAATGGCCCGTGGCACGGCTCGGAAACGTCCTGCGACAGCCTCCGTGTGACAACATGTCGCACACTGCGCGCACCTGAAATTGCTCCTTGTCACGGCAGTTTCACAAAATCCCTACAAAGCAAAACGCCCCGGCCTTCCTTCAAGAAGGACCGGGGCGTTTTCGTCAGCGACTCAGTGGTTGCGTTGACGGTTACGGTAAATGCCCAGAGGCACCAGGATCACCGTCAGCACGAACGCCACCAGTGCCCATTGCGCCAGGGACAGGCCGAGGATCGGCGGGTACGGTGTGCTGCAAAAGCCATCGACCTGGAAACCCAGCGGGAACACCTTGGCCAGCGGCAGTTCATCGACAATCGGCTGCAATACATCTACACCGCAGCTGACCTCGGGGAACAGCTGGGTATACACATGATGCCCCGCGGCGGCGACGCCACCCAGCGCGCTGAGTACGACCAACCCTTCGAAGAACGTGAGCGCGCCCTTGGTACGCATGGCTGCACCGATGAACGCGAACACCGCGATCAACAGCAAGGCATAGCGTTGCAGGATGCACAGCGGGCACGGCGCCTCGCCCAGCACCACTTGCATGTACAGCGCCCCGCCGATCAGCGCCAGGCAGATGATGCCCAGCAACACCAGAAAGCGTCGCTCCCTGCCTAAACGCAATTCGTCACTCATCCCCGTTTCCCTTTGTCGTTGTGCCAATGGCCGCAAGTTTACACACAGGGAGTGGTTTAAACAGACAAGGGTTAACAGCAGATTAATCTGGGCAAATAGAGATCCAAATGTGGGAGGAGCTTGCCCCCTCCCACACATTGAACAGCGTTGTTCCCGCGAAATTATTCCAGCGCCGCCGCCGGGCCGAAGAATTCATAGCGGCTTTGCTTCTCCGGCACACCCAATGCCTTGAGGTGGCGCTTGATCGCCGCCATGAAACCTTTAGGCCCCAGGAAGTAGGCATCCACATCACGCTGCTCAGGCAACCACGCCGCCAGTTGCTCGCGGGTCAGCATGCCGACTTTGTCCGCCGCCGCGCTCACGCCGTCATCCTCGGCATAGCAGTAAAAGCGCTTGAGCTGGGGATGTTGGGCAGCCAGGCCATCCACCCAGTCGCGAAACGCATGCACCCCGCCGTTACGCGCACAGTGAATGAAATGCACCGGCCGCGCTGTCGCCAGGGCCGCTTCGAGCATCGGCAAGGTCGGTGTGATACCCACCCCGCCGCTGATCAGCACCAGCGGCTTGTCGCTGGCCGCCAGGGTGAACTCACCCGCCGGCGGGAACAGCTCGATAGTCGCGCCGACGTGCATCTGGTCATGCAGGTAATTGGAGACCCGCCCATTGGCTTCACGCTTGACGCTGATGCGGTACAGGCCCTTATCGGTCAGGGCCGAAAGGGAGTAGTTGCGGCGCACTTCCTCGCCGTCGAGCAACAGCTTCATGCCGATGTATTGCCCAGGTGCGGCCGCCAGGATCGGGCCGTTATCCGCCGGGGCGAAATAGAAGGAGCTGATCTCATCGCTCTCCTCCACCCGTTTGACCAGGATAAACGGCCGCGCACCGCGCCAGCCGCCCGGGGCCTGGGCTTTCTCGTCGTAGATGGCGGCTTCGGCGCCGATCAGGATGTCCGCCAACTGGCCATAAGCCGCACCCCAGGCACTGAGCACTTCAGGGGTGGCGATCTCGCTGCCCAGCACCTCGGCGATGGCGCGCAGCAAGCAGCCACCGACGATCGGGTAGTGTTCCGGCAGAATCTGCAAGGCCACATGCTTGTTGATGATCTTCGCCACCAGGTCGCCCAGTTGGTCCAACTGGTCGATATGCCGCGCGTACATCAACACGCCGTTGGCCAGGGCCCGAGGCTGGTCGCCACTGGCTTGGTGGGCCTGGTTGAACAATGGGCGAACCTGCGGGTATTCGCTGAGCATCATGCGATAGAAATGCGTGATCAGGGCTTCGCCGCCGCTTTCCAGCAGGGGCACAGTGGATTTGACGATGGCACGGTCTTGGGCACTAAGCATGGCTGACTCCTGGGTCTTTTTACTGATTGCCCTTACCTACTCAGTATTCGTGCCAACTTTTTATTGGTTATTTTTCAATGAGTTAAATATTTTGTAGTCAGTATGACCTCCTACAACTTATAGTCATAAGGACTACAAGGAGTCATTATGACTGCGCAATCGTTGCTCACGACCCTGCTGCCTCTGGTCGCCGACTTATCCCGCGAGTTGCCTGAGGGCGAGCGCTACCGCCGCTTGCTACAAGCCATGCGCGCCCTGCTGCCGTGCGATGCCGCCGCGTTGCTGCGCCTGGACGGCGAATGGCTGGTGCCCTTGGCAGTCGACGGTTTGAGCCCCGATACCCTCGGGCGGCGTTTCAAGGTCAGCGAACACCCGCGCTTTGCCGTGCTGTTGAGCAGCCCCGGCCCGACCCGCTTCGACAGCGACAGCGAACTGCCCGACCCTTACGACGGCCTGGTCGATGGCGTGCATGGGCATCTGCAAGTGCACGACTGCATGGGATGCCCGCTGTTTGTCGACGATCACCCCTGGGGCCTGCTGACCCTCGACGCCCTGGACACCGAGCGCTTCGAGCGCGTCGAACTGGCTGCCCTACAAGCCTTCGCCAGCCTCGCGGCCGCCACCGTCAACGTCGCCGCACGTATCGAACACCTGGCCCTGCGTGCCGAAGATGAGCACCAGCGCGCCGAGATTTATCGCCAGGCCAGCGGCCAGCAGCACAAGGAAATGATCGGCCAGAGCAAGGCCCACAAGCGCCTGGAGGAGGAAATCAAGCTGGTGGGCAGCAGCGACCTGACCGTGCTGATCACCGGCGAAACCGGGGTGGGCAAGGAATTGGTCGCGCAAGCCCTCCACGCCGCTTCGCACCGCGCCGAAAAACCGCTGATCAGCCTCAACTGCGCGGCGCTGCCGGAGACGCTGGTGGAGAGCGAACTGTTCGGCCATGTGCGCGGTGCCTTCACCGGCGCGTTGAACGAGCGCCGGGGCAAGTTCGAGCTGGCCAATGGCGGCACCTTGTTTCTGGACGAAGTGGGCGAATTGTCACTGACAGTACAAGCCAAACTGCTGCGCGTACTGCAGAGCGGCCAGTTGCAGCGCCTGGGCTCGGACAAAGAGCACCAGGTGGATGTGCGCCTGATCGCCGCCACCAACCGCGACCTGGCCGAAGAAGTGCGCAATGGCCGTTACCGCGCCGACTTTTACCACCGTCTGAGCGTATACCCGCTACAAGTACCGGCGTTGCGCGAACGTGGCCGCGATGTGCTGCTGTTGGCGGGGTTCTTCCTGGAGCAGAACCGCTCGCGCATGGGCCTGGGCAGCCTGCGCCTGAGCAGCGACGCGCAAGCGGCGCTGTTGGCCTACAACTGGCCGGGCAATGTACGCGAGCTGGAGCATTTGATCGGACGCAGCACCCTGAAGGCCTTGGGCAACTGTCGCGAACGCCCGAAGATCCTGAGCCTGAGTGCCCAGGACCTGGACTTGCCCGACATCAGCACGTCGCCTGAGGTCGAAACGCCACCCGCACCGGCCCCCACGGTGACTGGCGACCTGCGCCAGGCCACCGAGCATTATCAGCGCCAGCTGATCAGCGCCTGCCTGGAGCGCCACCAGCACAACTGGGCCGGCGCCGCCCGCGAACTGGGCCTGGACCGCGCCAACCTGGGCCGCCTGGCCAAACGCCTGGGCCTCAAACCGTAGTGAGCGGGCTTGCCCCGCGCTGGGGGGCGAAGCCGCCCCAACAAAGACGCCGCGGTATTTCAGGAGGACCGAGGTGCCTGGGTTTGGGGCGGCTGCGCCCCCCAGCGCGGGGCAAGCCCGCTCACTACTTCAGGCAATGGCGCGGGATGGAGTCAATGTCGGCTTGGGCTTTCTGAATACCAGCACATTGCCCAACATCACCAGCACCAACCCCATCAGCGCCGGCGCGGTCCATTGATAGCCCTCGGCAAACGCCGACACGTTCAGCGCCACCACCGGGAACAGCACCGTGCAATACGCCGCGCGCTCCGGCCCCATGCGGCCGACCAGCGTGAGGTAGGCGGTAAAGCCGATCACCGAACCTGGGATCACCAGGTACCCCAGCGCGCCGATGTAACGTGCACTCCAATCCATATCGAACGGGATACCGCGCACGGCACAGTAGGTCGCCAGCATCGCCGAGCCATACGCCATGCCCCAGGCATTGGTGGTCAACGGCTTGAGCCCGGCCTTTTGCTGCAGGCTCGACAACATATTGCCCGCCGAAAAGCACATCGTGCCGAGCAACGCCAGGCCCAGGCCGAGCAAGGTCTGCGGGCTGGCGGTATGCCCGACCAGCTCCGGCCAGAACAGCAGGCCCAGGCCCAGTAACCCCAGCGCGCCGCCCATCAATACGTTACGCGCGACCCGTTGGCCGAAGAACACCCGGGCATTCAAGGCGTTCCACAGCGTGGCCGTGGAAAACACCACCGCCACCAACCCGCTGGGAATCCACTGGCTGGCGGTGAGAAAACACATGAAGTTGACGCAGAACAGGCACACCCCCTGGGCCAGGCAAATCAGGTGCCCGCGCCGGTTCATCACCTGCAGCTTGCGGCTGAGCAGCAACAGCGCGAACAGCACCAACGCCGCCAGGCCGAAGCGATAGACGATCGACACCGGAATCGCCACTACGCCCAACTGCCATTTGAGGGCAATCCAGGTGGTGCCCCAGATCAGCACCGTGAGTAAATACAGGAAAAGGTTCATAGCGGGCTCCGTCGATTGAGCCCCAGTGTCGCCGCCTCCCTGGCAACTGCGCTTGCACATTCTTGCGCTTTTGTCGGGCGGTGGGATCACAGCGCCGACCGCCCGGAGTAGGATGCAAGGCGCCGGAGAATACGCCATGCCAACCCTGGAATCGCTGCAGGTCTTTCAATCCCTTAACCGCTCGCCCAACGCACGCCTGGAAGCCTGCGCCGAGCTCGGTGACGGTTTGTCCGCGGCCTTGTGGAGCAACCACCACGATGCCCAGGATTACCAGGCGCCCGACCATCACACCCTGTCTTGCTATATCGGCGGCGGCACCGGCACGTTCCGGCGTGACCAGCCGGGCACCAAGGGCGGGCCGGACAAGCTGTGCATCCTGCCCGCCGAGCATCAGTCGGCCTGGGTGATCAACGGCGAAATTCGCCTGGCCCATGTGTATTTCAGCGCGGAGCAATTTGCCCTGGGCTGCGTCACCTTGCTTGACCGTGAGCCACGCGCGCTGCAACTGCGCGAAAGCACCTTTCTGGAAGATGCCGCCCAGGCCCGCCGCTTTCACCGCTTGATCGCCCTGAACTGGCATGAGCCCGGCGAACGCCTGCTGACCAGCAGCCTGGCCCATGAAATGCTCAGCCACACCCTGCTCAGCCAGGTGGGCGCACGCGACGGGCTGCGGTTGAAAGGCGGGCTGGCGGCCCATCAGCGCCGGTTGTTGATCGAGTACATCGACCAGCATCTGCAAGACCCGATCAGCCTGGGCCAGTTGGCCGGGCTGTGTGCGCTGTCGGAATACCATTTTGCGCGAATGTTCCGCCAGAGTTTCGGCCTGCCGCCCCATCAGTATCTCTTGGCGCGACGCCTGGCGCGTGCGCAAGCCCTTCTGCGCGGCGGCGCGTTGCCCTTGGGTGAGATCGCCTGGATGTGCGGCTTCTCCAGCGCCAGCCACTTCACCCATCGTTTTCGCCAGGCCCTGGGCGCCACGCCCGGTGAATACCGCCAGGCCTTGCGCGGCTAGGCCATCAAGCCCAAGGTCTTGGCCTTGGCCACCGCTTGGGTTCGTCGTTCCACGCCCAGTTTGCTATGGATACGCCGGGCATGGGTCTTGACGGTGTGCAGGGAAATAAACAGTCGGTCGGCGATTTCCAAGTTGGAGTTGCCCAGGGCGATCAACTGCAACACTTCCAGCTCACGCTGGCTCAGGGGATTGTCCGCCGCACCCGCCGGTGACACTGGCGTCTCCAGGCCCAATTCGCTCAACAGCCCAGGCGAGCGCAAACGCAGCTCGCGCAGCGCCTGCTGCACCTGGCAACGCTGCGCCAGCGCCTGCCCGGTTTGCAGCGCATGGCGGGCCAGCGCCGGGTCGCCCAACTGCCAGGCCACTTCACCCAGCACCAGGTGCAATTCGGTTTCCAGGCACAGCATGCCGCGCTGGCGAGTAGTCTCGAGCAGCGCATTGAGGCGTGCGATGGGTTGATCGGCGCACCCCAGCTTGACCTCGGCCAGCACCAGCAGGTACTCCAGGCGCGGCACCAGTTCCAGGGTGGCCGGCGGCGCCTGGCGGGCCTGGGGGCCACGAAAGTGACGCAATACCCGACGCACCGCCTCTACCGTCAGTTCGGCACGCCCCTGCTGCAACCAGAAATGCCCACTGACCAACAACAGCACGGCGCGGTACACCGTGTCCGGCACCTGGCGTTGCTGCATCAGCCGTTCGGCGTCACGCAACTGGATAAAGGCCTGGGCGTAATCGCCATGGTTGGCTGCCAGCAACGCCAAGCCGAGAAATCCATACAGCACGCGCTTGTCGTGGCTGTGCAGGCACAGGTTCAACCCTTCGGTGAAACACTCGGTCGCCAGCGCGTCGTGCCCTTGGCGCAACGCCAGGTGCCCACGTCGCAGGGCGATACGCCCGGCCAGTGGCCCGGCCTTGAGCCGCTGGCGAACCAGCATGGCCTGTACCGTCTCCAGCAGGCTCTGGGCCCGATAGGGCGCACCGCGCTGCTCCAGCAATTGAGCATGATCCAGCTCAAGCAGGGCCTCCAGGATCAGCGAGCCATGGGCACGGGCCAGGCAGAGGGCTTCACGATTCAAGGCTTGAGCCACGTCCAGCTCACCGCGCAGCAAGGCTTGCTGGGTCAGGCCCGACAGGCACATCAGGCGTGAGGTCCAAGCGCTGTCGGGCAAGGCTTGCAGCGCTTCCAGAAAATGCTCGCGGGAGCGCTCGGCATCGCCGCCCAAATGCAACAGCCAGCCCCATTGGGCCTGCCAGCGGGCCAGCAAATGGCACTGTTGCGCCGCCGTCGGCTGCGGCGTAAACCGTGCGAGCTGGTCGATACACACGCCTGCTTGTTCAAAGCGGCCGGCAAACAGCAAGGCAGCCGTCATCAGCCCGACCCGTTGCGCCGAGCCCAACAGCAATTCATCCCCGTGCTGCTCATGCAGGCGCAACAACAGCACGGCGTTTTCCCCGCGGAACAAATCCTCGAAACTGAAATGCTGCAACAGGCTCACCGCCACTTCGTACTCTTCGGCCTGCAGCGCCTGTTCAAAGGCGGCTTGCCAGTCGCTTTCTGCGCTGAACCACTGGCAGGCGCGTCGATGCCAGGAGCGCTTGGCCGGCCAGGGCGTCTCACGCAGCAGTCGCGCCAAAGGCGGAAATACCTGCAGCCAGTCCGGGGTGTCTTCCCAGGGCTGGATAAACGCACCGAGGGCCTGCAACTCGCGCAGGTAGCGGTCACCGTCACCGAAGCCGAACAGGTGCTCACACAACCCCGGATTGAAGCGTGGCATGTGGGCCAGCACGCGCCAGGCTTCGGCCAATTCAGCAGGCAGGGTGCTGAATAGCTCATGTTGCAGGTAGTCGAGCAAGGTCTTGTCGGGATGACCGTCGCCAAGCAAGGCGATGCGCACCCCGGCGCACCAACCGCCACTGAACTGCATCACACGCTCGAGGGTCGGCCCGGCGCCGAGCAATCGCTGGATTTCCGCTGGGCTGAACAGCAGCTCGTGGCACTCCCACAGTTCATCGTCGAGCAGCAGGCGTGGCCAGTTGCACGCTGGGCGCCGCCGTACGCCCAGCCACCAAGTGAGTGCCGGGCTGGCGGCGCTGAGCAGGCGGTCAAGCAAGGCGTCCAGTTCGGGCGCGGGCACACGGCAAAAATCATCGAGGAACACCCAACCCGGCGGCTGCCAGCGGCCAAGGTCGAGCAACAGGGTAGCTTCGTCGCTAAAGGGCAGGCCCAGGTTCTGCGCCAACCGCCGGCAGAACTCCAAGGGTGTGAGCGCGGCGCCATTGAGGGGCAGCCAATAGACCTGGCAGCCTGCCGGCGCCTGCAAGGCACACTCGGCCAGCAGCGCACTTTTGCCGCTGCCACCGGGCGCGCACAGCAGTTTCACCCGGGCCGACGCGGCCAGCAACGGCTCGGCCAGGCGTGGTCGCAACAGATGATGGGCGGACAGCCGGGGCATGAATCCAGGACGGTCCAGGCAGCGTGTCATGGCAGTCATTGCTGCATCCTGCTTTTTTATTGTTATGCGATCTGGGGCCTACCCTAGTCCTGTGGTGAGGGGTTATTGAAGAAGTATTCAGCACACTGATTGTCAGCCATGCACAAAACCAAATGTGGGACGGGGCTTGCCCTAATGCTAGTCAATTAAGAGAACCTGCCGCGGCCAAACTCTGTAGTGAGCGGGCTTGTCCCGCGCTGGGTGGCAAAGCCGCCCCAACAAAGACGCCGCGGTATTTCAGAAGAACCGAGGTGCCTGGGTTTGGGGCGGCTACGCCACCCAGCGCGGGGCAAGCCCGCTCACTACGGATGACGTGTTCTACATCCCACCCTTTAACTGACTGGCATTAGGGTTTGCCCCCCTCCCACATTTTTATTGCGTTTCAAACAGGCATTATCGAACGCCCTCGGACCTCAACGCCGCCGGAGTGTAATCCGCAGCCTTGGCCGCAAAACCGAACACGAAGCTGCTCTTCTCCTCGTTCTTCATGCCCAAGGCGATGTAGCGCCCGGCGATGATGTCGTACAGGGTTTCCACGGTGTAGGCCGGCACCTGGTGGTCATAGTAGAACTGTGCATGGCCTTCGGCGACACGCCACAGCTGGCCACGGCCGTCGTAGTGGTCCACCAGCGCGACTTGCCAGCTGTCTTCGTCGATGTACATGTGGCGCTTGGCGTAGATGTGCCGCTCACTCGGCTTGACGGTGCCGACCACTTCCCACACGCGGTGCAGTTCGTAGCGGGTGAGGTCCTGGTTGATGTGCCCGGCCTTGATGATGTCGTCGTACTTGAGGGTCGGCGAATCAAGCTTGTAGCTGTTGTAGGGGATGTACATTTCTTTTTTGCCGATCAGCTTCCAGTCATAACGATCAGGAGCGCCGGAGAACATGTCGAAGTTGTCGGTGGTACGCAGGCCGTCGGAGGCCGTGCCCGGGCCGTCATAGGACACCTGCGGTGCGCGCCGCACGCGGCGCTGGCCGGCGTTGTAGATCCAGGCCAGGCGCGGTTCCTTCACCTGGTCGAGGGTCTCGTGCACCAGCAGCACGTTGCCCGCCAGGCGCGCCGGCGCGGTCACCGACTGCTTGAAGAAGCTCAGCACGTTGGCCGCTTTGGCCTGATCGATATCCGGAATCGCTTGGGGCACCGCCACCTCCTCCTCGAAACGGATCGGCGTGTAGCTGCCGTTGGTCTGCGGGGTGGCCTGGGTGATGATGCGCTTGAGGTTACCGCCGTGGTAACGGGTGATGTGGTTCCACAGCACTTCCACGCCGTTCTTGGGGATCGGGAACGCGTAGTAACGGTTGCCGGTGAAGTTCTCCAGGCCGTTGCCGTCGTTGATGGCGTGCACGTTCAGCGCGCTGCGCTTGATCGACTCGTAGATGTCCGGTGGCAGGTTGACCGTACGGTGGCTGGGGTACACCGGGATCTTGTAGGTTTCGGGGTAGCGCTTGAACATCGCCACCTGGCCATCGGAGAGTTTGTCCTTGTACTTGTCCACCGTCGCTGCGGTGATCACGAACAGCGGTTTTTCACTGGCGAACGGGTCGGCCAGGAAGCCCTTGCTGTCCACCGCTCCGGCATTTTTCGGAATGCCGCCGGTCCAGGCCGGGATCGAGCCATCGGCGTTGCCGGCTTTCTCGGCGCCGACCGGGGTCAGGGTCGTGCCCAGCTTGGCGGCTTCTTCAGGCGACACCGCCGCCATCACGTTGGCGGCCAATACACTCAGCGCCATCACTGCAAATAGCTTACGCATAGGTTCTTGTCCTTCCTTAAAACCAGATCAGAAGTTCACGCCGAAGCTGAGGGCGATAAAGTCGCGGTCGGTCAGGGTGTTGTAGTCGCCACCAAAGAAGTCGGTGTAGCTGAGGCTGGCGGTATAGGTGTTGCGGTAGTCCGCATCCACGCCGACGCTGATCGCCTTGGCGCCTTCGTTGAAAATGCCGTTGGGGCCGTAGCCACTGACGTCATGGGACCACGACAGGTTGGGCTTGAGGTTCACCCCGGCGAACACGTTGTTGTAGTCCAGGATCGCCCGGGCGCGGTAACCCCAGGAGTTGGCGGTGACGAAACCGTCGGTATCGCCCTGGAACCCGTAGGCACCGAACACCGAGTCGCGGCCATAGCGCAGCTTGGTTTTGGCTTCCAGGCCGCCGACGTGCACGAACGCCGCCTCACCCACCAGGGTCAGGCGTTCGGCGCCCAGCACCTGGTCGAAGAACTGGGTCATGGTGCTTTGGATCTGGGTGATTTCCTTGCGGCGATAGCCTGAGTTGTCAGAGCCGAACGAGCTGCGGATCGGCGAAGCGGTATTACCGGCAATCGGGTTGACCAGCGCCAGGGTCAAATCGGTGGTGTTGAGTTGCACCGGTGCGTTGGGGCGGTAGCTGATCTCTCCGGTCCAGGCCGTGCCGGTCGGCAAGGTGGTGGAGAAGCTGGCGCCGTACAGGCGGATGTCTTCCGGGTAGTCGAGGTAATACTGGCCACGACCGAGCATAGTGCTTTGGGCCAGCCCCGCGCCGGAACCGGGGGCAATCGCGTTGGCAGCGTTGGCGATACGCCCGATGGTCGCCAGGCTGGTGTTGGCGGTAATCGTTCCCACGGTGGGCGTACGGCTGTGGTAGTTCATGAAGTACAGGCCGTATTCGGTGTCATCCCCCAGCCAGCGCAACGCCGCGCCGAACTGGCCGCCATCGCGGGCGTCACGGTCTTTGGCACGCTGCACCACCACGCCTTCGCGGGTGACCTGGAAGCCCTGGCCGAACGCCGCCGCCACTGGCTGCAACGGCGCGATCGCCGGGCTGCCGACGGTGTAGTTGTTGTTGCAGCCATGGGCAACCACGTCGTTGCCGAAGAAGGTGCCGCAGTTATCCACCACGGTGTTTTCCCAGTTCAACTGGTAGAAGCCTTCCACCGAGAGCTGATTGGTCAGGCTCTGGGAAGCGAACAGCATGTTGACCGGGATCAGCCCCTCCTTGATTTCAGCGCCCGGACGGCGAAAGGCCGAGACGTCGATGGGGTTGATGCTGTTGATCGAGTTACCGATAAACGTACTCTCGCCCCAGCTCACCACCTGTTTACCGACGCGCACAGCGCCCGGCAGGTCGCCGATGGAGTAGTTGTGATACACGAAGGCATCGAGCAACTCATAGCCGGAAGAGCGCGCGCCCTCGTCACGGTGGTTATTGCTGATCGGCTTGAATTCGCGGTCTTCGTCTTGCAGTTCGAAGTCGTACCAGTACTTGCCGCGCACGAACACGCCGCTGTCGCCGTACTTGAGCTCCAGGTCGTGAATGCCCTTGAAAATCTTGGAGAAGGTTTCACCCTTTTTGAAGTTCAGCCGCCCGTCATCCCCGGTGGACGCCTGCCCCGTCCCACCGTTGGAAACGCCGACCAGCTTCTTGTCGGCATCGCGCATGCCCCAGCTGGCGCCGACCGACAGCGAAGAATCGAATTGCCCTTCGACCTCGCCAATATTGAACGAAACCGCCTGGGCCTGGGCACAGCAGCCCAGTGCAACCGCTGCGGCGAGCGCCTGTGGCGTGAAGATGGCGCGCATTGTTGTTTTTGTCATGCGTCTTCCCCGGTGAGTGACAGAAGGCTCCACCCTACTGCCGCTCGCCAGGAGGGATAAGCGCACCAAGGAGGTATTCGCGTTGTCGCTCGAAAGGATGAACAGCCGCTCTGGCCGGGCTGCGGGCGGGGCCATGGATCGGGTAGATGACCCGTTATCAGAGGGATGGATGGCACACCGGCAACTGTTGCCAATCCGGTAACAGTCCTTGTCCCGATCCGCTATTACTCATTTCGTTACAACGGATTATTCTAAGCGGGCTTTCAGGGCAAACCGCCCGCTCCCACCTTCGGGAGAAAAGTCTGATTTCAACGGATTGGCTAATATATTCAATCTGTTACAGGTGTTCACCGACGTTGATTTATCGCTCCTTGATCCAACGTCTTACTTCGGCCGCTGCTTTTGCAGCGGCCTTTTTTATGCCCCCAATAAAACGGGGCGCCCTCAGCGCCCCGTTGGATTGTATATTTTTCGAACAATGATCAGAGGCTGAACTTCTGCAAGTTGGCCATCATCTCTTTCAAGGCTTCGATATTGTCCTTGGGGTGCGCGGCGCCTTCAAAGTCGCAGATCTGCGCCCAGTGCGCCGCGACATCCTCGGGTGAGAAGCCGGCGTCGGGGTCAAAGCCCACCCCGAGGCTGCGCTCCCAGCGGGTTTTGCCGATCCAACCGCCCCCCACTTCGAACAACCCGGCCGTTTCCTGGCAGGCCTCGCTGCCCAAGTAGACCACCAGCGGGCTGACCAGCTCCGGCTTGAGGCGCTCGAACACCTGCGGCGGGATCAGCCCTTCGGTCATGCGCGTGCCGCCGGTGGGGGCAATGGCATTGACCAGGATATTGTTCTTGCGCCCTTCCAGCGCCAGGGTGCGGGTCAAGCCGTACAAGCCCAACTTGGCCATGCCGTAGTTGGACTGGCCGAAGTTGCCGTAGATACCTGAAGTGGAAGCGGTGAAAATCACCCGCCCGTAACCTTGTTCACGCAGATGCGGCCAGGCGGCGCGGGTGACTTTATAGGCACCTTCGACATGCACCCGATACACCAGGTCCCAATCGCTGTCGTCCATTTTATGGAAGGTCTTGTCGCGCAGGATGCCGGCGTTGTTCACCACCACGTCGATGCGGCCGAAAACGTCGAGGGCGTTCTGTACGATCTTGTCACCGTCGGTGACGGAGTCATGGTTGGCTTCGGCAATACCCCCTGCCGCACGGATTTCAGCCACCACCCGATCAGCCGCCGAGGCATTGGCGCCTTCGCCCTGGGCCGAGCCGCCCAGGTCGTTGACCAATACTCTGGCCCCATGTGCGGCGAACAGCAGCGCATGGGCCCGTCCCAATCCACCGCCGGCACCGGTGACGATCACGACCTTATCCTGGAACTGCACTGATTCACTCATACCGAACTCCGCTGGCGACAATGGGCAATGGACTGAGTGTCAGGCACCCAGCCTCTGGTCACAATAAAGTCGGCCGGGGCTGAATGGTGCGCGATAAGGCAGCGGGATGATTGCGCCACTCAGGAATAGGCCGCACGCGACTCAGACGGGCCAATACGCTCGCGAAACGCCAAATAGTGTTTGAGCACCTGTACGGGGGCTTCGATCTGCGGATAGTGGCCGATGTTGGCCAGCAACACCGTATCGGCGTGGGGCACCAACTGCTCATAACGCGCCACCATGTGGGCGCCGGAGATGGGATCGACCTCACCATCGATCACGCGCAGGGGCACCTCGCCACATTGCATCGCGCCCACCCAGCGCTCACGCAGGCGGCGGCGCTGCGGGATGTAGGCGATCAGCTTGTGCAGGATACGTGGGCCGTCGTTGCAGTTGAGCAGGCTCCAGAAATCATCCAGCACGCTTTCACTGGGCCGTGTGTGTGGGCCGAAAATCTGGTTGAAGCTGTTGGCCATCGCATTGCGTCCAAAGGCACGGCCGATCATCCAGCCAAGGGGGCTGAGCAACAATTTCTGCACCAGGGCCGGGCGGTGGGTTTCCGGGAACAGCCCGCCATTGAGGAACACGCAACTGGCCATCTGAAACCGACCTTCGTAGTGGCGGGCGAGCAATTCCTGGGCGACGCTGTCGCCATAGTCATGCGCCAACACATGCACGGGCTGCTCTATTCCCAAGTGTTCGAGCAATGCCTGTTGCAGATCCGCCTGCTCCAACAGGCAATAGTCGTGGTCCAGGGGTTTGGCCGAATCGCCAAAGCCCAGCATGTCGCAGGCGATCACCAGGTTGCGCTGCGCCAGGGGCTGCCACAGGTAATGCCAGTCCCAGCTACCGGTGGGGAAGCCATGGATCATCAAGAGCGGTTCGCCCTGCCCGGCCACCCAATAACGAATCGAGTAGCCACGAAAGACGAACTCCTGGCTACGTTTGCGCCAGGCTCTGAGGGGGATTTCGGCAAGAGGCATCAGCTTTTATACCCAGGGTCCTGCAGGTCCAATTTACGCAACAAGGCCGGCCAGGCCAGTGCACCGCCCATACCTTGTGCGCTCTTTGTGACAGCTGCCACCATCGCCTTGGCCCCGGCAAGGATCTGCGGCTCGATGGCAATCAATTCGGCGCCGCCGTTTTGCGCCAGGACCTGGATATCGCAGGCGCGCTGGAAGGTGAACATCATCAGGAAGGTGTCGGCAATGCTGCTGCCGCAGGTGAGCAGACCGTGGTTGTGCAGCATCAGGAAATTGTTCTCGCCCAGGTCGGCCTGCAGGCGGGCCTTTTCCTCGTGGTTCAGCGCCACACCTTCATAGGCGTGATACGCCAGGCTCGACAGCACGAACAACGATTGCTGGCTGATGGGCAACACGCCCTGCTTCTGCGCAGCGACGGCAACACCGGCCGCAGTGTGGGTGTGCAATACGCACACCACGTCGTGGCGCACCTCATGAATGGCGCTGTGGATGGTGTAGCCCGCGGGGTTGATCTCGTAGGGGCTGTCCATCCGCTTGTTGCCGGCCTGGTCGACTTTGACCAGGCTCGACGCCGTGATTTCGTGGAACATCAGCCCGTACGGGTTGATCAGGAAATCATCGGTGCCCGGCACCTTGGCCGAAATATGCGTGAAGATCAGATCATCCCAGCCATGCAACGCCACCAGGCGATAGCAAGCCGCCAGGTCGACACGGGTCTGCCATTCGGCAGCGCTGACCTGATCTTTGACATTCTGTGGCGCTTGAACAGGGGCTAGGCTCACGGCAACGACCTCCTTGGTGCATTTCTTATTATTTTTTGAGTGAGGGGCCAGTCTAGTCAGGCGTCGTGGCGTGCGGAGTCGCCTTGCCAGCCAGCTTGATGACTGAACGAGTCAGCCATGAGAATAGTACAAGTCGTGTCAGAGAACCGCCGCCAATAAAGGCGCGGCGGACGCTGGCATTGTTGCGCGCTTGCGATCAGCCGCGCAGTGCGATGATCAACTCGGCCAACCACGGTTCGGCGTCGGCTTCCGGGGTCACGCTTTCGCTGGCGTCCAGGCGCAGCATCGGCAGTACCTCACGTACGCCCAGTTCGCCGAACAGCTCGCGCATTTGCTCGCCACCGCCGCAGAAGGTGTCGCCGTAACTGGCATCGCCCAGGCCGATCACGGCACCGGGCAGGCCACGCCAGGCCGCCGGCAGTTGGTCGCGAATGCTCGAATACAGGGGTTGCAGGTTGTCGGGCAATTCCCCCATGCCGGTGGTGGAGGTCACCGCTAGAAACGCCTGGGGGGCAAACGCCTGCACATCGGCCAGGGTGGCGCGAGGGTTGTGCCAGGCTTCAAAACCGGCCGCGTTGAGGATGCCGACGGCGTGGCGGGCGACTTCTTCAGCCGTGCCGTACACCGAGCCGGAAAGGATGGCGACTTTCATCAATCTGATCCTGTCATTGAGCGAAAGCGTGGGATATTAGCAGTAGGCGCAAATTTTTCAGCGCGCCACGTGCAACATTCAAGACTTGCCATAAACTCCAAACTCCAGAACACGCCACGGACCGCTCGATGATTAACGCCAAGCTGATGCAAATGGTGGTCAACGCTTCCAACGACGGTATCGTCGTCGCCGAACGCGAAGGCAAGGACAAGCCGCTGATCTACGTCAACCCGGCGTTCGAACGCCTGACCGGCTACGCGCTGGACGACATCCTGTATCAGGACTGCCGTTTCCTGCAGTCGGGTGACCGCGACCAACCCGCCCTGATGGCCATTCGCGAAGCCCTCGACAGCGGCGGTGCCTGCCGCGAAATCCTGCGCAACTACCGCAAGGACGGCACCCACTTCTGGAACGAGTTGTCGCTTTCCACGGTGTACAACGAAGCGGATAAGCAGACCTACTTCGTCGGTGTGCAAAAAGACGTCACCACCCAAGTCAAAGCCCAGCAGCGCGTGACACAGCTGGAGGCCGAAGTGGCCGAGCTTAAACGCGAGCTGGCGGCGCTCAAGGCGACGAGTGGATTTAACAAACTGTAAAAAATGCAGTCTTTAGAGCGATAATGGCTTTTTAATGCCTCACCCTTGAGCTACATCAATGCACCGCGACGCTCTCTTGACGCAGGACGAACTGGATTTCATCCAAGATATGCAACATAACCCGCAACTCAACTTGCGGGATGCCGGGTCGAGCCTGACCGTCAATGGCGGTGCACAGATCCGCGATTTGCTCACGCGGCTGGCCGCCCATGACCATGTCACCATCCAGGCGCAGTTCGACAACCAGCAGCTCACCTTTCCCCTGCAATTGGTTGAAGACGAGTTTCATGCGGTGCATCTGCGCCTGGGCGTGCCGAGCATTTTCGAAGATGGGCCGATGGTCCGCCCCTGGCGCCTGGCCCTTGAAGCACCGGTGCCGCTGGAAAACGTACGCGGCAACCCGGGAGCGCTCTGGGTGCATGAGGTGTCATTCAAGGGTGTGCTGGTGGAGTTTCGGGGCCGGGCCAAGCCGCCGAAAACCTTTTCCCTGTGGTTCAGCCCGTCAGGTTACGAACGCATTGCCTTGCGTGGCGCGCTGGAGCGGGAAACCGCCCGGGGCTTGTTCGCTTATCGCTTGAACCAGAGTAACGCGGATGAAATCGAGCGCTTGCGCCAGTTCATCCTGCATCAGCATCGCCTGGTCCACCCCCACGTGCATGCCTGACTTCAGGTATCCAACTGCCCGTTGAGAAACTGCTGCAAGCGGCGCTGCATCAAGCGCCCTTCGTTGCCCAGACAGCCGATGGAGGAGCCTGCGAGGTCGTCTTCGGCCAGTTCCGAAGCCGCCCCGGCCAGAAACAGCGGGCAATCGAGCGTCAACGCCAACCGGTTCAGACGCTTGTGCAGGTCATGTCGGTGTGAATGGTTGGAGAAGACAACGAGCGCGCGCGGATGGGTCTTCTCACAGATCAGTGTCAACTCATTAAAAGGCTGGCCCATCGCGAGCACCTTGATGGCCAGGTCATCACGACTGATCAGTAATGCCGCGACCAGCAACTCCAATTTACGACACTCGCCGGGAATCGCGGCCATCACCACCCGCGGCGCCGAAGAGGCGCAGGCCACCTGCAGGCGCTGCAGGGCCTGCACGCGCAGGAAGGCATCGTAGAACAGCCATTCGCTGGCCTGACCGAACTGGTTCTGATGATGCAGCAGCTCGCCCCAAAGCGGCATCAGGATGTTCTGGAACGCCACACTGAGGGGGTAGGTGCCCAGGATCTGGCCATACAACTGCTCCAGCACGCGATCGTCGAAAACACTGACGGCCTGCATCAGGCGTGCCTGCCATTGCGACCATTCTGCGTTTTCGACCGTGCCCTGCTCGGAACGTACGACTTTTGCCTGCTGCTCGTCACGCGCAAGGATCTTGCCCACCTTGCTCACTGCCACACCGCGTTCAACCCAATCGAGAATGCGATGAACGGTTTCAATATCGCTCTTGGAGTAGAGCCGATGCCCACTTTCGGTGCGCGTGGGCTGAATCAGGCCATAACGGCGCTCCCAGGCGCGCAGCGTGACTGGATTGATGCCTGTCAATCTCGAGACTTCACGAATCGGAAACAGCTGATCTGAATCGGTCGGATCTAGAAGCGAAGTGCTATCTATCGGAGCAGTATTCACGGGCATTTTGAACAAAAACCAACGGTAACTGGGCGTTCATTTAACGCCTTTAGAACTGTCTTTTTCAAGGTGTATGCCCTTCAGACCAATGTCACTGGCGCATTTTTGCAAAACAGGAATAATCCTTGCCTGTTTTTTCCACGTGGCTGCACTACCCCCGCAGCTTCGTTCGTGCGCGACCTACCCGGTGCTGCGCACCCGTTATCTGGAGATACACAATGTCTACCTCCCCCGTTACCTTGATGGTCGCGCGTCGCGTGGCCAAAGGACGCTACGAAGAATTGATGGCCTGGCTGCGCGAAGGCGAGCAACTGGCCACCGACTTCCCGGGTTACCTGGGCTCCGGCGTACTGGCCCCGCCACCCAACGATGACGAATTTCAGATCATCTTCCGCTTCGCCGACGAAAAAACCCTGCATGCCTGGGAGTTCTCCGCTTCGCGCAGTGCCTGGCTGAGCCGTGGCAGCGAGCTGTTTGCCGACCCGTCCGAGCATCGCGTCAGAGGTATTGACGGCTGGTTCGGCGCCGCGGGCGCACGCCCTCCCCGCTGGAAACAGGCGGTGGCTATCTGGCTGGCGTTCTTCCCGGTGTCACTGCTGTTCAATTTCGGCCTTGGGCCATTGCTCAGCGAGCTGGATCTGTTCAGCCGCGTGCTGGTCAGCACGGCCGCACTCACGCCATTGATGGTTTACTGCTTTATCCCGTTGTCGACCCACCTGCTGGCAAACTGGCTACATCCCACGCCACCGCGCAAGGCCACTGAAGCCGCCGCGTGAGTACAGGGGGGCCGGTCGCTGGTATCATTTCAACCTGCCAGCGATTTGAGTCCCCCCATGACTGCAACCAACGCCCCGATCCTGATCACCGGTGCCAGCCAGCGCGTCGGCCTGCACTGCGCCGAGCGCCTGCTGGATGACGGTTACCCGGTGATGTTCAGCTACCGCAGCGAGCGCGAAGGCATCCAGACGTTGCGCGAGCGTGGCGCGATCGGCCTGTTTGCCGATTTTTCCAGCGAAGCCGGGATTCTTGCGTTTATCGCGCAGTTGAAGACTCACACCGACAGCCTGCGTGCGATCGTCCACAACGCCTCGGCATGGATCGCGGAGACGCCGGGCGATGAAAGCCGCGCCTTGCAGGACATGTTCAGCGTGCACATGCTTGCGCCCTACCTGATCAACCTGCATTGTTCAGCGTTGCTGCAGCGCTCGACGCCTGCCGATATCGTGCATATCAGTGATGATGTGGTGCGCAAGGGCAGTCGCCAGCACATTGCCTACTGCGCCACCAAGGCCGGGCTCGACAGCCTGACGCTGTCGTTTGCCGCGCAGTTCGCGCCGCTGATCAAGGTCAACGGCATCGCCCCGGCAATGGTAATGTTCAACGAGGACGACGACGCCGCCTACCGCGCCAAGGTGTTGGCCAAGTCCGCTCTGGGCATCGAACCTGGGCCGCAGGTGATCTACCAGAGCCTGCGTTACCTGCTGGACAACCCCTATGTCACCGGAACCACCCTGACCGTCAACGGTGGGCGGCATATCAAGTAAGCCGTTTTTGAGGATGTCGTATGACCTTATCCCTGCCCCACCATTACCGCGAGATCCTCAAGGGCCTGGGCGAAGACCCGCAGCGCGAAGGCTTGCTCGACACGCCCAAGCGCGCCGCCAAGGCCATGCAATACCTGTGTCACGGCTACGAGCAGAACCTGGACGAGATCGTCAATGGCGCACTGTTCGCGTCCGATAACGACGAGATGGTGATCCTCAAGGACATCGAGCTGTATTCACTCTGCGAGCACCACCTGCTGCCCTTTATCGGCAAGGCCCATGTGGCCTATATTCCAACCGGCAAGGTGCTCGGCCTGTCGAAGCTGGCGCGCATTGTCGACATGTATGCGCGGCGCCTGCAGATCCAGGAAAACCTCACGCGGCAAATTGCCGACGCGATCCAGCAGGTCACCCAGGCCGCCGGCGTGGCGGTGGTGATCGAAGCCAAGCACATGTGCATGATGATGCGCGGTGTGGAGAAACAGAACTCAACCATGAACACTTCGGTGATGCTCGGCGCGTTCCGCGAGTCGAACACCACGCGCATGGAGTTCCTGCAACTGATTGGACGGAGCAAATAGCAATGCCACAACTTCAACCAGGCATGGCGCGCATCCGGGTCAAGGACCTGTGCCTGCGCACATTTATCGGTATCAACGAGGACGAAATCCTCAACAAGCAGGATGTGCTGATCAACCTGACGATCCTGTATGCCGCCCAGGAAGCCGTGCGTGACAACGACATCGACCACGCGTTGAACTACCGCACCATCACCAAGGCCATCATCGCCCACGTCGAAGGCAATCGCTTCGCCTTGCTGGAGCGCCTCACTCAGGAACTGCTGGACCTGGTGATGAGTAACGAATCGGTGCTGTACGCCGAAGTCGAAGTGGACAAGCCGCATGCGCTGCGTTTTGCCGAATCGGTGTCGATTACCCTGGCGGCCAGCCGTTAACCTCCCCTGAATCTGCGTGAACCCTATGAACGATCAACAACGTCTCGAACTCGAAGCCGCCGCCTTCCGCCGGTTGGTGGCCCATCTGGACAGCCGCAAGGACGTGCAGAACATCGACCTGATGAACCTCGCCGGCTTCTGCCGTAACTGCCTGTCAAAGTGGTACAAGGCCGAGGCTGACGAGCGCCGGATCGAACTGAGCCTCGATGACGCCCGGGAAGTGGTGTACGGCATGCCGTATGCCGAGTGGAAAGCCCAATACCAGAAAGAAGCCAACGCCGACCAACAAGCGGCGTTCGCCAAAGGAAAACCCCATGACTGATTTGAATACCCTGCGTGCCAGCCTGAACAGCGGCGAACATGCTTTTGCCGATACCTTGGCGTTTGTCGCTGCCGGTTATGACTACCAGCCGCAAGCGTTCACCAACGGCAACGTGGAAAACGCGGCCGGGCAGAACGAAGGGTCGTGCAAGACGCTGGGTTTGGCCCTGCTGGAAGGCTTGAGCGATCAGGAAGCTCTGCTGGCATTTGGTGAGCATTACCGCTCGGTGGTGGCGACGCCTGAGGGCAGCGACCATGGCAACATCCGTGCGTTGATCGCCAATGGCTTGGCCGGTGTGAAGTTCAGCGCGCAGCCACTGACTCGCCGCGCCTGAGCCAGGCATAAAGCAAAATGTGGGAGGGGGCTTGCTCCCGATGTGCCGCGAAGCGGCCCCAGCTTTGGGTTTGAAAAAGCTGGGCCTGCTGCGCAGGCCATCGGGAGCAAGCCCCCTCCTACATTGGTTTTGCGGCGTTGGTTAGAACGAAGCGTCCTTCAAGCCGTCGAGGTAGCGCTCGGCATCCAGGGCCGCCATGCAACCGGCACCGGCCGAGGTGATGGCCTGGCGGTACACGTGGTCGGCCACGTCACCGGCAGCGAAGATACCTTCAATGTTGGTCGCAGTCGCATTGCCTTCACGGCCGCCTTGCACCACCAGGTAGCCATCTTTGGCTTCGAGCACGCCTTCGAACAACGAAGTGTTCGGCGTGTGACCGATGGCAATGAACACGCCGTCGACTTTCAGCTCGTCGAAGCTGCCGTCGTTGTTCTTCAAGCGCGCACCGGTCACGCCCATGTTGTCGCCCAGGACTTCGTCCAGGGTGGCGTTGAGCTTGAGGATGATCTTGCCTTCAGCGACACGGGCATGCAGCTTGTCGATCAGGATTTTCTCGGCGCGGAAGGTTTCGCGGCGGTGAATCAGGGTCACGGTGCTGGCGATGTTGGCCAGGTACAGCGCCTCTTCAACGGCCGTGTTACCGCCGCCGACAACGGCGACCGGTTTATTGCGATAAAAGAAACCGTCGCAGGTCGCGCAGGCGGAAACGCCTTTGCCCATGAACGCCTCTTCGGACGGCAGGCCAAGGTAACGGGCGCTGGCGCCAGTGGCGATGATCAAGGCGTCACAGGTGTAGACACCGCTGTCGCCGGTCAGGCTGTAAGGCTTCTTGGAAAAATCGACCTGGTTGATGTGATCGAACACGATCTCGGTTTCAAAACGCTCGGCGTGTTCTTTCATACGCTCCATCAGCGCCGGGCCGGTCAGGCCGTGGACATCGCCCGGCCAGTTGTCGACTTCAGTGGTGGTGGTCAACTGACCGCCCGCCTGCATGCCGGTGATCAGCAGCGGCTTGAGGTTGGCCCGGGCAGCGTAGACGGCAGCGCTGTAACCGGCAGGGCCGGAACCGAGAATAATCACTCGCGAATGACGGGTATCAGACATGACTCACTCCTGTCGACCGCCCGGACAACAAGGCGGCTGGAATAAAAAAGGACCGCGAAGCACTTGGGGAAGGCTTGAACTCGCAGGCCCTGAAAAATAATGGGTGCAGCGTATCGAGGGGGGCAAGATTAAGGAAATACGGAATAACAATCCAGCTCATAGGTGGTCTCTATGCAGTCGACTCGGTTGATCGAGACGTTTGTTACTGCTGATGTCGCCGCTTTCGCCCAACCGGCAAAGCCGGTAAGGTCGGCGCGTTTGTCTCATTGCTCGGAGTTCTCCATGCCCGCCCCTGCTCTTTCCGGCCCGCAATACCTGCGCGAGGGCCTCAAACTGGTGTTGAGCCCCGGCCTGCGCCTGTTTGTGCTGCTGCCGCTGGCAATCAACCTGGTGCTGTTCGTCGGCTTGATCTATTTCGCCGGCCATCAGTTCAGCCTGTGGGTCGATAGCCTGATGCCGACGCTGCCCAGTTGGTTGAGCTTCCTCAGCTACATCTTGTGGCCGCTTTTCGTGGTGCTGGTGGTGTTGATGGTGTTTTTTACCTTCACCATGCTCGCCAATATCATCGCGGCACCGTTCAACGGTTTTCTCGCAGAAAAAGTTGAAGTGGTGGTGCGTGGCACCGATGACTTCCCGCCGTTCAGTTGGGGTGAGCTGGCCGCGATGGTGCCGCGTACCCTGGCTCGTGAGATGCGCAAACTGGGCTACTTCCTGCCACGCGCCATCGGCTTGTTTATCCTGTCGTTCATCCCGGTGGTCAACCTGATCGCGGCGCCGTTGTGGCTGCTGTTCGGTGTGTGGATGATGGCGATCCAATACATCGACTACCCGGCCGACAACCACAAGCTGGGCTGGAACGAAATGCTCGCCTGGCTGCGCCAGAAGCGCTGGCAGAGCATGAGCTTCGGCGGCATCGTCTATCTGGTACTGCTCGTGCCGGTGGTCAACCTGCTGATGATGCCGGCGGCCGTGGCCGGGGCCACGTTGTTCTGGGTACGCGAGCAAGGCGCCGAGGCGATGACGCGGCAAAACATGGCCAAGTCATAAATCCATCATCCCAATGACACAATGACGACATGGCCCGCAGAGACACTGTGGGTCATGACGACAGCCTCGCTTCACATCACCTTAATTACCGAAACCTTCCCGCCGGAAATCAACGGGGTGGCCAATACCCTTGGCCGCCTGTGCGAGGGGTTGCGTGCGCGCGGCCATCAAGTCGAGCTGGTACGTCCTCGCCAGGGCGCCGACCAGAGCCGCCCCAACGACGACCAACTGCTGCTGTGCCGCGGCTGGCCGCTGCCGGGTTACCCGGGCCTGCAGTGGGGCCAGTCGTCGATGCACAAATTGCTGCGGCGCTGGACGCGCCAACGCCCCGATGTGCTGTATATCGCCACGGAAGGGCCGTTGGGGCTATCGGCCCTGCGTGCGGCACGTCGCCTGGGTATCAGTGTGGTCAGCGGTTTCCACACCAATTTCCAGCAGTATTCGAACCAATATGGCTTGAGCGTGCTGAGCCGTATGGTCACCCATTATCTGCGCTGGTTTCATAACCGCTCGACCTTGACCCTGGTGCCGAGCGCCAGCCAACGCCTGGAGTTGGAACGCCGCAATTTCGAACGCCTGGGAATGCTGGCGCGCGGGGTCGACAGCCAATTGTTCCACCCGGCCAAACGCGATAACGCACTGCGTGAAAACTGGGCGTTGAACAGTGAACAGATCGCCGTGTTGCATGTAGGCCGCCTGGCCCAGGAAAAAAACCTGGGGCTGCTCAAACGTTGCTTCGAAACCCTGCAAGACAGGTATCCACTGCATCAGATGAAACTGGTCATCGTCGGCGATGGCCCACAGCGCGCAGCGATGGAAAAAGCACTGCCCGAAGCGATTTTCTGCGGCACTTTGCGCGGTGAAGAATTGGCCCGGCATTACGCGTCGGGCGACGTGTTCCTGTTCCCCAGCCTGACCGAAACCTTCGGCAACGTCGTGCTGGAGGCCATGGCTTCAGGGTTGGGGGTAGTGGCATACGATCAGGCGGCGGCGACCCAGCACATCCGCCACGGCTACAACGGTGTGACTGCGATGCCGGGGGATGAAGAAGCCTTCTGCGATGCGGCCAACTGGTTGCTTGAAGAGCGCGAGACCTTGCGCAGGGTGCGCCTGAATGCGCGTCAGCATGCCAGTCGCCAAGGCTGGCCAGCCATTATCGAGCAATTCGAGAACCAGTTACGTGGTGTGTGCGCGCAGGGTTTTACCCCATCCAAACCCGCCACACCTGCGCTGAACGATCTGCGAGTGCCGTAAGTCGGTTCACCACGCCTCCCGGCACGCCCCCTAAAACCGGTTCCAATCTTCACAATCGTCTCTGCGTACCCCCCGAATCACCGAGCTACAACGGCATATTTCGGGAACGTCACGCTGCCAGTCACCACCCACATGACACCTGCTATCGAAGGTGTTTTCCTGTTGGACCACCCCGAATCAGGCAGGTATTTCTCACAAAAATTGATAGAGAGCGTTATGTCGACACTGATCAATTGGCCAATGGCTCCGCAATTGCTGCACCACAACACGCAGCCCCAGAACACTGCACAGGCTCCCGAATTGAGGCGCTCCGGCGGCGGATATGAAATGGCGATGTATGGAAAGGAAACCCCGCCCAATTGGGGCCATCCACGGCCTGAACGTCCGGATTACGGCTGGAATCAGCCACTGCCTACCCATCCGGATTACGGCAGTTACCGTCCGCGTCCTACCCGCCCGGAATACGACAATCACCACCGTCCGTACGCAACCCGCCCGGACTATGACAATCATCGTCCTTACCCAGCCCGCCCGGACCACGACAATCACCGTCCTTACCCAACCCGCCCGGACTACGATAATCACCGACCGCAATACACCCGACCTGATTATGGCTGGAACCGCCCGCTACCTACCCGACCGGATTACGACAGTCACCGTCCGCACTACCCCCGCGCGGATGACGGCTGGAACCAGCCGCAATATACCCGCCGGGGTAACAACCCATACCGCGACCTGTGACAGGACAACGCAGTGAATAGCTGAAACAAAACGGGAGGCAGGGTCTTCCACCCCCTGCCTCCCGTTGAAAACCGCATATTTACCTGCCATTCAAACCAGGGTCGTCAATGCCTCACGACTGAACGGCAGGATGTCACTCTCGCGTCCTTCGCGCACCTTCACCGCCCAATCCGGGTCCACCAGCAGTGCGCGCCCTACGGCTACCAGGTCAAACTCCTCGTTGTTCAGGCGCTCCAGCAGTTTTTCCAGGCTCGCCGGCTGTGCAACTTTATCGGTGTTGACCATGAACTGCAGGAACTCGCCATCCAGGCCGACGCTTCCGACGGTGATGGTTGGCTTGCCGGTGAGCTGGCGGGTCCAGCCAGCCAGATTGAGGTCGGAGCCTTCAAACTCCGGCTCCCAGAAGCGACGGGTAGAACAGTGGAAAATATCCACACCGGCGTCGGCCAACGGCTTGAGGAATTCTCCCAGCGCCTGCGGGGTGTGCACCAGGCGCGCGCTGTAGTCCTGCTGCTTCCATTGGGAGAAACGGAAAATGATCGGGAAATCAGGGCCGACAGCGGCGCGGGTCGCCTGGATCAACTCAATGGCAAAGCGCGAACGGTTGGCCAGGCTGCCGCCATATTCGTCGGTGCGCTGGTTGCTGCCTTCCCAGAAGAACTGGTCCACCAGGTAGCCGTGGGCACCGTGGATCTCCACACCGTCCATACCGATGCTTTGGGCATCCTTGGCGGCTTGGGCGAAGGCATTGATTACGTCTTTGATATCTTGGGTGGTCATGCCATGGACGACAACGGTGCCATCCTTGAGTTTTTCCATCGGGCCATATGCCGGCACGCTGGCGTCCGGTTCGGTGCCGATGCGGCGCACGCTACCCACATGCCACAACTGCGGGACAATCTTGCCCCCTTCTGCGTGTACGGCGTCGACCACTTTTTTCCAACCGGCCAGTGCGGCATCACCGTAGAAATGCGGAACATTCGGGTAGCCGTTGGACGCTTGATGCCCCACCACGGTGCCTTCAGTAATGATCAGCCCCACGCCAGCGGCAGCGCGGCGGCGGTAGTACTCGATGACCTTGGAATTGGGCACGCCACCTGGGGAGAACGAGCGGGTCATCGGCGCCATCACTACGCGGGTCGACAGCGTCAGTGCACCGAGCTGGAACGGTTTGAACAAGGCTTGGACAGGCATGGGAGCGCTCCACGGGAGACTGGATTTATGATGCCGATAATATGGTGAGATCAGGGTGCTTCATAGCACTATTGATCTGGGTGATTAAGGGCTAAAAGCGAAGGCCGCTAACCTGTGGCTAGGGAGTTTGCCCCCTGGCCACAAGTAAGGGAGATGTTCAGCTCAGGGCTTTTTCGATGGCATGGACGATCGTTGGATCGTCCGGTGCGGTGCGCGGCGAAAAGCGTGCAAGCACTCGCCCATCCTTGCCCAGCAGGAATTTTTCGAAGTTCCAGGTGATATCCCCAGGAAACTCTGCGCCCTCGCCCGCCAACAAGCGGTAGAGCTGATGGCGATCATGGCCATTCACATCAAGCTTGCTGCCCAATGGAAACGTCACGCCGTAGTTGAGGCTGCAGAACGCCTGGATTTCTTCCTCGGTGCCCGGTTCCTGGCCTGCAAACTGGTTGCAAGGCAGGCCAAGCACGGTAAACCCCTGGTCCTTGTACTGCTGATAGAGGTTTTCCAACGCCGCGTATTGCGGGGTCAGGCCACATTTGGAGGCCACGTTGACCACCAGTACGACTTGCCCCTTGAAAGGCGCCAGCGGCAGCTCATGTCCGTCTAAAGCTTTGAGTTTCAGGTCGTGGAAAGCGCTCATGACGAACTCCAGATATCCCATGTTCTTCGCATTGCGGCTCTGCGAGATTACAACCCGCAAGCCTGCAATCATAGACGCCGATTGCAAAACTCGCCTGCGAGTTACTGAGCGGTAGGCCAGGGCAAAATCGGAATCGCGGTCACCGCATTCTGCGGGCTGCCTTCGATCAAACGGTCGCTGTAGACCAGGTAAACCAGGGTATTGCGCTTCTTATCGAGGAAGCGCACCACTTGCATGGTCTTGAACACCAGGGAGGTGCGCTCCTTGAACACTTCGTCGCCGTCCTTGAGTTCGCCCTTGAAGCGAATCGGCCCGACCTGGCGGCAGGCAATCGAGGCTTCGGCGCGGTCTTCGGCCAGGCCCAGGCCACCTTTCACACCGCCGGTCTTGGCGCGGGACAGGTAGCAGGTCACGCCATCAACCTTGGGGTCGTCAAACGCCTCGACCACAATGCGGTCGTTGGGGCCGACGAACTTGAACACCGTCGATACCTGGCCGATTTCTTCTGCGCTCGCCAGCAGCGGCATGGCCAACAGCAGGCCGAGCAATCCTTTCATTACGCGCATCGTGTATTCCTTTGGTTAAACCAGGATCAGGTTATCGCGGTGAACCAGTTCCGGTTCGGCCATGTAACCCAATAGTCCGACAATCGCGTCAGACGATTGCCCAATGATTTTCTGCGCTTCCAGCGCGCTGTAGTTGGCCAGGCCGCGGGCGATCTCACGGCCGTCCGGCGCAACGCACACGACCATCTCGCCACGGCGGAAACTGCCTTGCACCAGCTTGACGCCCACCGGCAGCAGGCTCTTGTTGCCTTGAGACAAAGCCGACACAGCGCCATCGTCCAGCACCAGGGTGCCACGGGTTTGCAGATGGCCGGCCAGCCACTGTTTGCGCGCAGCCAGCATGCCGCGCTCCGGCGACAGCAGCGTACCGATGCGTTCACCGGCCTTGAGGCGGTCCAGCACACGCTCCAGGCGCCCGCCGACGATAATGGTGTGCGCACCGGAACGCGCAGCCAGGCGTGCGGCACGCAGCTTGGTCTGCATGCCACCACGGCCCAGGGCGCCACCGACGCTGCCGGCCACGGCGTCCAGGGCCGGATCATCGGCACGGGCTTCGTAGATCAATTGCGCGTCGGGGTTATTGCGCGGGTCGGCGTCGAACATGCCGTCGCGGTCGGTGAGGATCACCAGCAGGTCGGCTTCCACCAGGTTGGCTACCAGGGCGGCCAGGGTGTCGTTGTCGCCGAAGCGGATTTCGTCGGTGACCACCGTGTCGTTTTCATTGATCACCGGGATGACCTTGAGCTCCACCAGCGCACGCAGGGTACTGCGGGCGTTGAGATAGCGCTTGCGGTCGGACAGGTCGTCGTGGGTCAGCAGGACCTGCGCGGTGTGGCGGCCGTGCTCGGCGAAGCTGGATTCCCAGGCTTGCACCAGGCCCATCTGGCCGATGGCGGCGGCGGCTTGCAGTTCGTGCATCGCGCTGGGTCGCGCGGTCCAGCCGAGGCGGCTCATCCCGGCGGCAACCGCCCCGGACGACACCAGCACCAACTCGACACCGGCCTCATGCAAGGCCACCATTTGCTCGACCCAGACGCTCATGGCTGCGCGATCAAGCCCCTTGCCATCCGCCGTCAGCAACGCACTGCCGATCTTCACGACCCAGCGCTGCGCACCTGTCACTTTGCTCCGCATCATCTTCAACCTTAAAGTGAGGGCCGCGCGACCCAGCGCCGCCCATAACGTTATACCCGGATACCAAAACGCCGCTCTATAAGGAGCGGCGTTCAAGTTTATCGCAACGAATCAGTCGCGCACGTAAATGATTTCCGGGCCATCTTCATCATCCACGTCTTCTTCGTCCCAATCATCGTCGCCGATGTCATGGACCGACTTCACGCCGCTGCGGCGCAGGGCACGCTGGTCATCCAGGGCCTGCAACTGAGCACGGGCTTCGTCTTCGATGCGCTGGTCGAGCTCGGCCAGTTCGGCCTTGTACACCGGGTCGGCCGCCAGGCGGTCGGCGCGGTCTTCGAGGTAGCGCATGATGTCGCGGGTCAGGCGCTCGGTGCCTTCTTTGGCGATGGCCGAGATCACATAGACCGGGCCTTCCCACTCCAGGCGGTCGACGATTTCCTTGACGCGGGCCTCGTGTTCTTCTTCGAGGATCTGGTCGCACTTGTTCAGTACCAGCCAGCGATCACGCTCAGCCAGGGACGGGCTGAACTTGGTCAACTCGTTGACGATCACTTCGGCGGCGTCCGGCGCGCTGGTGTCATCCAGCGGGGCCATGTCGACCAGATGCAGCAGCAAACGGGTACGCGACAAGTGCTTGAGGAAGCGGATGCCCAGGCCAGCGCCATCGGAAGCACCTTCGATCAGGCCGGGAATGTCGGCGATCACGAAGCTTTTCCAACGGTCGACGCTGACCACGCCCAGGTTCGGCACCAGGGTGGTGAACGGGTAGTCGGCGACTTTCGGCTTGGCCGCCGAGACCGAACGGATGAAGGTACTTTTACCGGCGTTCGGCAGGCCCAGCAGGCCCACGTCGGCGAGTACTTTCATTTCCAGCTTCAGGTCACGCTGCTCGCCCGGCTTGCCCGGTGTGGTCTGGCGCGGCGCACGGTTGGTACTGGACTTGAATCGGGTGTTACCCAGACCGTGCCAGCCGCCCTGCACAACCATCAGCTTCTGGCCGGCCTTGGTCAGGTCGCCAATCACTTCCTGGGTCGCGGAGTCGATGATCGTGGTGCCGACCGGTACGCGCAGTACCAGGTCCTCGCCTTTTTTACCGGTGCAGTCGGTGCTGCCGCCGTTGGAGCCACGCTCGGCGTCGAAGTGCCGGGTGTAACGGTAGTCGACCAGGGTGTTGAGGTTTTCGTCGGCCATCATGTAGATGGAACCGCCGTCACCGCCATCACCGCCGTTGGGGCCACCGTTTTCGATGAATTTTTCGCGACGGAAACTCATGCAACCGTTACCGCCGTCGCCTGCTTTTACTCGGATGGAAACTTCATCAACGAACTTCATAACAAAACGCCTCTCGCCTCTTGGACGAGCTTAAGAAACCAAGACATAAGACTCTTGCAAAAATGAGCGCAGCGACCTCAAGCAACGACCGCAATTCCTGCTGCTCTCGCCCATTACAAACAGCTTTGCAAGAGACTCACTCCACAAACGAAAAAGCCCCGTCGCAAGACAGGGCTTTTCCAGCGATCTCGCGATTAAGCTGCGACAACGCTCACGTAACGGCGGTTGAAAGCGCCTTTTACTTCAAACTTGATCACGCCTTCGATTTTCGCGAAGAGGGTGTGATCTTTACCCATGCCTACACCGTAACCGGCGTGGAATTGGGTGCCGCGCTGACGCACGATGATGTTGCCCGGAATGATTTTCTGGCCGCCATACATCTTCACGCCAAGGCGTTTGGCTTCTGAGTCGCGACCGTTACGGGTACTACCACCAGCTTTTTTGTGTGCCATGAGTCAATTCTCCTAGTGAGGAATTAGGCTGAAATTAAGCCTGAATACCGGTGATTTTGATCTCGGTGTACCACTGGCGGTGGCCCATACGCTTCATGTGGTGCTTACGACGACGGAACTTGATGATGCGGACTTTATCGTGACGACCTTGGGAGATCACTTCAGCCACAACGGTAGCGCCAGCAACAACTGGAGCGCCGATGTTCACGTCATCGCCATTGGCGACCAACAGAACGCGATCAAAAGTAACGGATTCGCCGGTAGCGATTTCCAGTTTTTCGATCTTCAGGTATTCACCTGGGGCGACCTTGTATTGCTTGCCACCAGTAACAATTACTGCGTACGACATGGTATTTCTCCGATAATCCTGCTCACCCAGCTCTTTATAAGAAGAGGTATTGGCTGGCATGGCTGCATGGGATGGACGTCCCGAATGCAATTGCGTAAGGCAGGTGCTGCCCAGGAAGTTCAGGGTGCGCGATTGTACGCAAGCTATAGAGGCCTTGCAAGTGGCCGTCCATCGCGCCTTGACACTGCGGGGTCAGGGTCCTAGCATGCCGCGCAACCCTTCTGGAGCGACTGTCGCTGATGCAACCCCAAGCTTTCTACCGCGCGGTCGCGGACGATTTTAGCGCCGTCGACGGCATCATCAAGCAGCAGCTGACGTCTAAAGTGCCGCTGGTCTCCAAAATTGGCGACTACATTACGTCGGCGGGCGGTAAACGCCTGCGTCCTTTATTAGTGTTGCTGTGCGGCAAGGCCCTGGGCCGCCAAGGCGATGACCTGCGCCTGCTGGCAGCAACTATCGAGTTCCTGCACACCGCCACCCTGCTGCATGACGACGTGGTCGACATGTCCGGCATGCGTCGGGGTCGCGAGACCGCCAATGCCATGTGGGGCAACGCTCCCAGCGTCCTGGTGGGCGATTTCCTTTACTCGCGCTCGTTCGAAATGATGGTCGAACTGGGTTCGATGCCCGTGATGAAAATTCTTTCACAAGCCACGCGCATCATCGCCGAAGGCGAAGTATTGCAGCTGTCGAAGGTCCGCGACGCCAGCACCACCGAAGAAACCTACATGGAAGTCATTCGCGGCAAAACCGCGATGCTCTTCGAAGCTTCGACCCATAGCGCAGCCGCCCTGTGTGGCGCGACCGCCGCACAGGCTGAAGCCCTGCGCACCTTTGGCGACCACCTGGGCGTGGCGTTCCAACTGGTGGATGACCTGCTCGACTACCGTGGCGACGCAGAAACCCTGGGCAAGAACGTCGGCGACGACCTGGCCGAAGGCAAACCGACCCTGCCGCTGATCTACACCATGCGTGAAGGCACGCCGGAACAGGCTGCGCTGGTACGCAAGGCGATCCAGAAAGGCGGGATCGAAGACCTGGAAGCCATCCGTGCAGCCGTTGAAGCCTCCGGCTCCCTGGATTACACCGCGCAACTGGCGCGTGACTTCGCGGCCCGCGCCATCGCGTGCCTGGAAGCCCTGCCGGCCAGCGAATACCGGGACGCCCTGGTCGAACTGAGTGAGTTCGCGGTCGCGCGTACACACTGAAATACCTGCATGTGGGAGCCCCCCCTCCCACATTCAAGCCTATTACCAATTCCCGCCCCTGGCCCAATTCCCTATATAATGTGCGACTTTTAGCCCTCCTGACTTTCAAGGAACTTTAGTGAGCACGTTGCCACCCTGCCCAAAATGCAATTCCGAATACACCTACGAAGACGGCGCCCAGCTGATCTGCCCGGAATGCGCCCATGAGTGGTCCGTCAACGGCGAAGCCGAAGCGGCCAGCGACGAAACCGTGAAGAAAGACTCTGTGGGCAACGTCCTGCAAGACGGCGACACCATCACCGTGATCAAGGACCTCAAGGTCAAAGGCACGTCCCTGGTGGTCAAGGTCGGCACCAAGGTCAAGAACATCCGCCTGTGCGACGGCGACCACGATATCGACTGCAAGATCGACGGCATCGGCCCGATGAAACTCAAGTCCGAATTCGTCCGCAAGGTCTGAATCTGCTGGTTCCATCCCGCGCCCGCCGCGGGGTGGCGTTTCGCCATCTCCTTTGACCGAACGCAACGGTCCATCCAGAAAACCCAGAAAACCGCCAATAGACACTTGCTATTCGACGAATAAGAATTATTCTCATTGAAACCCATCAAGGAGAATGAACCATGACTTATTTGATCGATGCCTGGCTGGACCGCCCACACCCCTACCTGCGGATTCTGCATCGGGAAACCGGTGAGGTTTGTGCAGTACTGGAAGAGGAAGCGCTGAACGAACTGCAGGATCAGGGTGACCTGGACGTCAATGGCTTGAGTTCAAGTGAACCCGGTGTGCTGAAAGAGGTGGTGAGAAACCTGTTTCTATTCTGCTATGCCCGAGCGTTGCGCCCGGCGACGGAGCTCAATGGCAAGTTCCATCCATGAACACACCCGCAAAACACTGTGGGAGCGAGCACGCTCGTTCCCACAGATAATCAGCAGGTCTTACAGAACGTCGAGCAGCTCGACGTCGAATACCAGAACGCTGTGCGGTGGAATGCTGCCAACGCCTTGAGCGCCGTAAGCCAGTTCGCTCGGCACGTACAGACGCCATTTGCTGCCGGCATTCATCAGTTGCAGGGCTTCGGTCCAGCCGGCGATCACGCCACCTACCGGGAATTCTGCAGGCTGACCGCGCTCGTAGGAACTGTCGAACACAGTGCCGTCGATCAGGGTGCCGTGGTAGTGGGTACGTACTTGATCTTCACGGGTTGGCTTGGCGCCGGTACCGGCAGTCAGCACTTCAAATTGCAGACCGGAAGCGAGGGTGGTGATGCCATCACGCTTGGCGTTTTCCGCCAGGAATGCCAGGCCGGCGCCAGCAGCGGCTTCAGCTTTGGCAGCGGCTTCGGCTTGCATGATCTCGCGGATGACTTTGAAGCTTGCAGCCATTTGCTCTTGGTCAACACGGCTTGGCTTACCACCGAAGGCGTCGGTCAGGCCGGCCAGGATCGCGTCCAGGCTCACGCCCGGTGGTGGGTTGTCGCGCAGTTGGTCGCCCAACTGACGGCCGATACCGTAGCTGACGCGGGTTTCGTCGGTGGACAGATTAACTTCGGACATGAAGAGGCTCCGCTGTAGGGCCACACAGGAAAACGCCGTTTCCCGCGCCGCCCAGAACTAAAAGGGCCAGCAGACTAGCACACATGCGTCGTCTGTGATGAGCCCTGCGCACGTACCTATCTACCGCCGTCGTTCCAAGCCGGCATCTCATGCTGAGGCTCCTTCCATCACATTGGAGACGGTGCCATGAGCACACCCTCTGCATCCCAACTTGAGCAACTGCATGCGCAGTTGCTTGAGATTGATCCGAGCCTGCGCAGCCAAGCCAGCAAGCCTGCCCCACCGCCCCAGGAGCTGACTGACCTGGAAAAATTGAACGCCACGCTCAAGCAAGCCAACCACACTTTCCTCGACCAGGCGCGTGCGCTCTATCAGGACCTGGCCCAAGTCGACCTCAGCCAAAGCGGCGGCAAGGCGTTGTTGACCCGCCTGCGGGCCAAACTGAACGAACAGTTGCAAGACCTTGATGACACCAGCTCCGTCACCGGTCAAGGCCGTCAGACCTTCATGCGCTACGCCGCCGGCAGCACGGCACTGGAACGGGAGGCCAGCCTCAATATCAAGGACCATCTGCTGAACCCGGTCGACCTGCGCATGCTTGAGGATTGCTCACGCGTGCCGTCGTTACGACCGGGTATCTATGCATTGACGTTCACCTATCAGGAGCAAAGTGTCGAATTCGCCGGCGCATTTGTATTGACGCGCCAGCCGAGCCCGGTGGTCGATAGCCTGACCAGCGATGCCGCGCTCGGCCCGGTACTGCTCTTTACGCCATCGGCGGGCCTGTATGGGTTCGATACCCTGCTCGAACTCGACCAGAGCCTGAAAGCGAACATAGCCGAGCGCGGAGAAATCCTCCGGCACTTGCCGGTGCGTTATCAACACTTGGGCGTCGCCGACATCTGGCCGCTGGAGCTGCGGCCGATCGACGACCTGCTGGTGTTCGAACACAGCTACCAGGCGCTGCTCGACAAACGTCGCCTGGACATCGACCTTGCGCTGAGCCTGGTCAATAACCCGCGCACTGACAGTGCGCAGTTGATCGAAGAGCTGGACGCCGCTATCAGTGCGGCCCTGCCCGACCTGTCCCAGCGCCTGGCAATGCGGCGCCAGCGCCTGCTGGAGTGGGCGTTGCATAAAAGCTTGCCCGACTGGTACCGCAGCGCCGATGACGCGAAGCAAGCCAACCTGGCGGACTGCATCGTTCAGTACAACCAGGCCCGGCAGACATTTCTTGAACTGTTCGGCCCCTGGATAACCCCTGGTGCCCTGGCCCATTACCAGTTGCTCGAACAATTGGCCGACCAGTTGGAGATCCATGACCTCGACCCGCAGCAACTGCTCGTCACCACCCGCCGCGAAGTGGCGGATGTGGGCGCCTACGTGCAACAGCGCAGCCTGGTGGATGTCGCCCTCGCGGGTTTGCACAGCGACGACCGTCTGCCCGGCTCAGCCTTTCTCAAGCACACCACCCTGAGCTACGCCGGCGCACCGTTGCAAGGTCGCCACGCGCACCTCACGCCACAAAGCCTGCTCGACCTGTTGCAACCGCTGGACCCGCGCCTGGAGTTTGCCGCTCAGCAGAAAAAAGCCGTGGCTACGCCCGAAATCCGCCAGGCGACCAAAGCCATGCTCGATCGACGCCTGGCACTGTTGGCCTATACCGCCAACCTGCAAGGCCACTTGAGCGCGGCCGACTATCAATTGTTTGAACAATTGCGCAGCACGCCCGGCTCGGCGCTGCGTGCGCAGACCGTGCTGCTGCATGGCGCGCAGCTCAAGGACCTGTGGCTGCTGCGCGAGAACGACGCCAACGGGCAACCCAAACGCTTACTGCTGTGCACTCCCGACTCACCAAGGGGGCAAATGTTTATCGGCTTCAACAGCCTGCGCGAATGCCAGACGCACATTCTCGCCTGGGCGGCGGACACGACCCGGCATAACGGAAAAACCATGGTCGACTACCTGCTGGAGCAAGTGCCACAGCGCTTTCGGCCGACCATGCGCATTGTCGCCAGCAAGCTGGGTTTTCGACCGGATGCCATGGAGCACGAGGAAGTCACCCTGGGTAAGCCCTGCACCCACAATGCCTGCCTGGACGCCATGGTTGAGCACCTGATGGCGCAATTGATCGACGACTATGAATACAGCAGCCCGCTCTGGCTGCGTTCCGCCTCTCAAACTGAGCGCATCCGCCTGACAAGCCTCGCCGAAGATGCCGAAGGCGCCTTACGCACCTACAACGCCCGGCCGGATGCGGAGGCCAACTTCCCGACCTTTGCCGCGTATGTGCATGAGCAGGCCACCCTCAGCCTCAACAAGCTGTTGGGCCGGATGCACAACAAGGTCGACCCGGACCTGGTTTTTGCCTACACCCCCAAACCGTTGTTGGGCCAAGGGCCGAAACCTGTGTCCTACACCGAACTGTATCGCGACGGGTACGCGGACAACGTGGGGTTTATCAACGAAGACTTTTCCAGCTCTGCGACGTTTCGTGGCCCGCCCGGTGTCGACCTGAGCGCGCTGACCCCACAGAAGGTCGCGGCCGCGGTAAGAGGCGTATGGATCGGCAAACGTTACACCGACCTGGTACACACGCAATTGCAGGCCGCCAACAGCCCAGGCTATACCGAAAGGCGCAATGCCACGCTGAAGATCACCCAGTTGCAAATGCAAAATGCCGCTCTGCAATCACGCCTCGAAGGGCACATCGCCAATGTCGACCTGACTTGGTTGACCCAGGCGATCAGCAGCCTGGGCCAGAGTGCAGTGACCCAGCGCACCACTTACAAAATACATCGCCTGTTTATCGACGGCAGTTGGGTCATGGGCGTTTACCTGTTCAGCCACGCGGATAACCCGGTGCTGCTGTACACCCCGAATGCCCCGGATGGCATCAGTTTTCGTGAAGCGAAACTGTTCAACTACCTGCTCAAGAACCTCGATGGTGCGGTGGAATATTTCTGTAGCCGCACCGCGCAGCAGTCCCAGGCACGTATCCGGGATGTACTCGAAACCGCCAAAAAGGGCCTGCCCGACGACATCAACCGCACCAGCCCCAGCCGCCCCCATTACGACAGCATCGAGCGCGTCACGCCCTTGACCGACCTGCGTCACGAGTTCTACAACATGGTATTGCAACGCCGGATCGACGACGTCCACGCCACTACGGTGAACCGTACGCAGATGATCATGGGCATTGTCTGGACCTGCGTCGAATGGGTCACTGCCATCGCGACCATTCCCTTTCCGATTCTCAGCCTGACCCTGGGCGGGTTGCTCGCATTCAAGGATGCGCTGCTCGCGCTCAACGCGTGGCACCAGGGTGACCGCGACGGTGCATTGCTGCATTACATCGGTTACCTGGCCAACCTGGGCGGTGCGCTGCTGTTTGACTTGAGACCTGCCTTTCGCGGGCCGTTCAACGCACTGCGTCCGACACTCAAAACCGGTAAACAGGCGGCTGACAGCGCACTGCTCAAACAACTCGAACCCACCAGCCCGCCAGACATGCAACCGCTGCTGTTCGATGGCCAACCCTACTGGATCAAGCCCTCCCCGGATGCCCTGGGCCGCCACCTGCTCTATCGCCAGGACCCGGCCTCCGGCCAGATGCGCTCGACCGCACGCTTGGTCAACCAGGATACCGAGGGTCGCTGGGTGCGTTCCGGCGTGACCGGTGGCGGGCGCAAGAAATATGAGCTGCTACCCGAAGAGGTCGACGACACGCTGGCGAAATACGAGATTTCGCCCAGCGAAGGTAAATATTTCCGAGCCGTACTCGATGAAGGCTTCAAAGCCCGGCTGGTCACCAATTGGGATCCCGACGTCATCGGCGCTACCCAGCGCTACGTCTACGACCAGTTGCAGCCGCTACGCAATGCCTACGTCGGCCAGATCGAGCAATTGACGAAGGATGCCGAGGCTTTCTTCCTGCGTCCCCGCGTACACCCCATCAAGCCGCAAGTCCCCCCAGTGGCCGCAGAAACCGCGCACGCCGAACTGCTCAAGCTTTTGTTCTCGCCGGGTAAACAGCTGCTCATCGGCGCCCATAATGCGTCCATCGCCAGCAAACAATTGTTGATCGAAAACATGCAGTCCCTGGCCGAGCAAGGGCTCAAGCGGCTGTACATCGAAAACCTGCCGGTTGACGGGTTTCGCAGCAAACTGAAGATCCTCAACCGCGAAGTCGAAGGCAATGTCGCGGTGGCACTTGAACGCATCACTGAGCATCTGGCCAGGGTCGATCACGCCTTGGGGTTCGCTACCGATGCGCCTTTCAGTTTCCGCAAGCTGGTGCTTGAAGCGCACAAACACAACGTGATCATCGATGGGCTGGATGCGTCGAGCTCCTACCACATGGAGCACGTACTGGCCCTGGGCGACGGCGAGCGGCTTATCCCACGCTCGAGCCGGCTGCGAAATTTCTATTCGCACCAGGCAATTGCGCGCAACGTGAAAAATCGCCCCGGGGAAGGCTGGATCGCCCTGGTCGAGCAGGACCGCATGGGAAGCCACGCGATGACCACCGGCCTGGCCGATCTGCAAAACACCTTGGCGCTGCGCGTTCAAGACGTGGCACCTGACCAGCCCGTGGGCGTCTGGGTCGACACCTTGCCTGCGGCGCAGTCCAGGGGGCATCTCACGTTGTCGCTGTCGACGAACCTGCACGTGCGCGCCCAACCGGCAGTGGCGCAGGCGCCTGCGGCCAGGGCCGGCACCACGCACTTCAACGAGTTCGACATGCCCCACGCCATGAAGAAGCAGGCCGGGCAATTGGCAGCGTCTCATCGTGGCCTGGATACACGCTACGCCTTGCATCAGGGCGACCCCCGCCAGGCCACGTTCGCTGAGTTCATGCGTATTCGCGAGCGCTTGATCGAACGCGCCGAAGCCTTTTTTGCCGGGTACACAGCGCCACGACGCAGTGCCCTGGCTTACCTGGCCAACCTCACGAACGAAGAGGACCTGATCAAGCGCCTCTTTCAACAAAAACTCGGGCTTGTCATCGGAGAGGCGCACTCGGCGCAGTCGAGTAAGGAGTTCCTGATCAAGCACATGAAGCTGCTGAAGAAACAGGGGGTAAAAACGCTGTATGTCGAACACCTGCTGACCGACCTGCACCAGCACGAACTGGATATCCTGCATGACACGCTGAAAATGCCCAGCGGCTTGCAGGCCTACCTGAATGCCCAAGACCAGGGCCATATGCTCATGTACACCGGGCCGAACACTTATACCAACGTGATCAAGGCCGCCAACAAATACGGGCTGCGCGTGCGCGCCCTGGATTGCACTGCCAGCTACCACACCAAAGGGGCCAGGGGCAGCAGCCCGCGCAACACGCTGTTCAATTATTTCGCCAACGAAGTGATCAAGGCCGACCAGGCGGCGTTCGGGCCCCATAAGTGGGTGGCGTTCATGGGCAGCGGGCACACCGATATGAACCTGTTGGTGCCCGGTATTGCCCAGTTGCAGGATGCCGTCAGCCTGCATGTGCGCGATGCTGCCGCCGGCACTGCACGCACCCTGCAACAGGGCGGCTGGGTCGTGGATGAGTCCAGCTCATTGGCCTTGCGCAGCGACTTCACACTGCAGGTCGGTGTCGCCGGCAGGCGCGCCATGCGTCCACCCGCGCCGCCAAGCCGCGAGCGGTTGCGCCTCAAGGGACACTTCATCATCGAGCGGCCATCGGCCTACGAGACGAACCTGGTGCACCATTCCAACAGTGGCGACATCGTGGTCACGCCGATTCAGATCGATGACATGGGCCAATTCTTCATCAACCGGTGGGAGGGGATTCGCGACAAGCGTTTTGTCTATCAAAGCCAGCTGATCGAAGCGCTCAAGTACGAGATCCATCTGACACCGGCACCGTGATGCCTCGGGGGCTCCTGCCCGCACGTCGGCCGGGGGCCCCCTTTCGATCTACCGGACAAAAGACATTTCAGATTCTGGCCGTGCTGCCGATATGGCCTACATACCTCAGCTGGCTCAAACAACAACACCGCCCAGCATTCAGATCACACTTTGCGGAGCTTTCAATGAACAGCTGGTTCGGTAACATCAGCGTCAACCTCAAACTGGGCCTGGGCTTCGGCCTGGTGCTTGTCCTCACCTCGATCCTGGCATTGACCGGCTGGACCAGCCTGGGCGGCCTGATCGACCGCAGCAACTGGATGAGCGACATTACCCAGCTCAACGCCTCGCTGACCAAACTGCGCATTGCGCGCCTGCAGTACATGCTCGCCAACGGCGACGAAACCGTGGCCCAGAACGTACAAGCCAACCTGGATACGTTCGCCGCCCAGCAACAGAAGCTGCTGGACAGTTTCAAGAGCCCGGAAAACCTCAAGCTGCTCAACGAGCAGAAAGGTGTCATCACTGCCTATCAACAATCCCTGAACAAAATGCGAGAGGCCTACCGTAACGGCAACGCCTCACGCCAGGTGATGGGCGACAAGGCCGATATCGCCAACGCCCAGATCAACGCGTTGGAAGCCACCGTGAAGCAAATGCCTGACAGTTCGGAGCACCTGGCGCAGTTCCAGGCCGTGGCCGAAGCCAAGATGCAGTTCCAACTGGCACGCTTTGAAGTGCGCGGCTACACCGGCGATACCAACCCGGACACCGAAGCCCGCGCCGCCGCACAGATTGAAAAAGCCATTACCGGCCTGAAAGACCTCAACAGCGTCTTCGGCGCCAGCCAGCAAAGCGCACTGAGCGCGCTGGAAACCGCGCTCGGCGCCTACCGCAGCGCCCTGCAGAACTACAAGGCCGCTAACGCGAATATCGTCGCTGCCCGCGCCGAAATGACCACCCAGGGTGCCGACATCGTCACGCTCAGTGACAAGCTGTATGACATCCAGCTCACTCGTCGCGATGCCGAAAGTACCCAGGCGCGCAGCCTGCAACTGATCAGCACCCTGCTGGCGTTGCTGGTTGGCATCATCGCTGCCTGGGTGATCACCCGCCAGATCACACGCCCACTGCAAGACACCCTGGCGGTGGTCGAGCGCATCGCCTCCGGCGATCTGAGCCACAACATTCAGATCACCCGCCGGGATGAACTGGGCGTGCTGCAACAAGGTATCCAGCGTATGGGCACCACCCTGCGTGAATTGATCAGCGGCATCCGTGACGGTGTGACGCAAATCGCCAGTGCCGCCGAAGAGTTGTCGGCCGTTACCGAACAGACCAGCGCGGGCGTCAACAGCCAAAAGGTCGAGACCGATCAGGTCGCCACCGCCATGCATGAAATGACCGCGACGGTGCAGGAAGTCGCGCGTAACGCAGAGCAAGCCTCCCAGGCGGCCTCCGACGCTGACGGCCAAGCTCGCGAGGGTGACAAGGTGGTCGCCGAAGCTATCGCCCAGATCGAGCGCCTGGCTGACGAAGTGGCGCGCTCCACCGACGCCATGTCGCACCTGCAACAAGAGAGCAACAAGATCGGCAGCGTGATGGACGTGATCAAGGCCGTGGCCGAGCAAACCAACCTGTTGGCCCTCAACGCGGCCATTGAAGCCGCCCGTGCCGGTGAAGCCGGGCGTGGCTTTGCCGTGGTCGCCGATGAGGTACGCGGCCTCGCCCAGCGCACGCAGAAATCCACCGAGGAAATCGAAGGCCTGGTCGCCGGTTTGCAGAACGGCACCCAGCAGGTGGCCAACGTGATGAACAATAGCCGCAGCCTCACCGACAGCAGTGTCGAACTGACCCGCAAGGCCGGCGCCTCCCTGGAAAACATCACCCGTACGGTGTCGAACATCCAGTCGATGAATCAGCAGATCGCGGCGGCCGCCGAACAGCAAAGTGCCGTGGCTGAGGAGATCAGCCGCAGCATCGTGAATGTGCGCGATGTGTCGGAGCAGACGGCGACCGCCAGCAACGAGACCGCCAAGTCGAGCGTGGAACTGGCGCGATTGGGGAGCCAGTTGCAGCAGATGGTCAGTCATTTCCGGGTGTAAATAGCGCTATCACTGTGGCGAGGGAGCTTGCTCCCGCTGGGCCGCGAAGCGGCCCTGATCAAGTTGATGCCGATTCGGACTTGAAAGCCCAGTGAATGCTTTGGGGGCTGCTACGCAGCCCAGCGGGAGCAAGCTCCCTCGCCACAGGCAAACTTAGACATACTCGGCCCTCCGTGAGTTGGGCCTTACCTCCAGCGCACTTACCGGAACACGTAAGCCTTGGGACGCAGGTCGAATGCGTCCTTTGAGATAGCAACCCCGGCTACTCACTGGGTTTGCAAAAAAAAACCGCCCTACTAAGGCGGTTTTTTATTGCCTGCGATAAAACGCATGACAACGCCCCCCGTGGAAGCAACCCCACTACAGAGACGAAAACCCACCGCCCAGCTCCCCGCTACGCGCCAGGAAACGCCCCGAGCGCTGACCATTGGCCTGCCCCTCGCTGTAGCTCAACACGCCATTGACCCACACCCGCTCAATCCCCTGCGCCGCCCGCTGCGGCTCCTTGAAATCCGCCACATCCCGTACGCGCAATGGGTCGAACAACACCAGGTCAGCCCAATACCCCTCACGAATCTCACCACGTTCGGTCAGGCCAAACCGCGCCGCCGACAGGCCGGTCATCTTGTGCACCGCCGTGTGCAGCGGGAACAGCCCTACGTCCCGACTGAAATGCCCCAGCACACGGGGAAACGCGCCCCACAAACGCGGATGAGGGAACGGGTCTTCAGGTAACCCATCGGACCCCACCATCGACAGCGGATGCGCGAGGATGCGTCGCACATCTGCCTCATCCATCCCGTAGTACACCGCGCCAGCCGGTTGCAGGCGACGGGCCGCGTCCATCAGCGAAAGCCCCCATTGGGCGGCAATGTCCTGCAGATCGCGCCCGCCCACTTCCGGGTGCGGCGTCGACCACGTGATGGTAATGCGAAACGCATCGGTGACTTGCTTCAAGTCCAGGGTCGATGAGCTGGCCGCATAGGGATAACAATCACACCCTACCGGATGGGTTTTCGCCGCCTGCTCCAGCGACGCCAGCAATTGCGGACTGCGCCCCCAGTTCCCCGCACCGGCGCATTTGAGGTGGGAAATGATCACCGGCGCCTTGGCGTGCCGACCAATCAGAAACGCCTCATCCATGGCCTCCAGCACCGGTTCGAATTCGCTGCGCAAATGGGTGGTGTACACCGCACCGAAGGCCGTCAGCTCTTCACTCAGTTGCAGCACCTCATCGGTCGTTGCATTGAACGCGCTGGCGTAGGCCAGGCCTGTGGATAAGCCCAGGGCACCCGCCTCAAGACTCTCCTGCAACTGCCCACGCATGGCAGCAATTTCATCCGGTGTGGCGGTACGCTGCAAATCGTCCATGTGGTTGCTGCGCAGCGCCGTATGGCCGATCAATGCAGCCACGTTGACGGCCGGCTGGGCGCCTTCGACTGCAGCGCGATAATCGGCAAAGCGCGGGTAAGTGAACGCCGCACGCGTGCCCAGCAGATTCATCGGGTCCGGCGGATCGCCGCGCAAACTCACCGGCGCGGCGCTGATGCCACAGTTGCCGACAATCACCGTCGTCACGCCCTGGCTGAGCTTGGGCAGCATCTGCGGATGGCGGATCACCACCGTGTCATCGTGGGTGTGCACATCGACAAACCCCGGCGCCAGCACCAGGCCGCGGGCATCGACTTCATGTGCGGCGGTAACCGTTGCCAGATCACCGATCGTCTCGATACGCCCAGCCAACACCCCCACATCGGCGAGATAGCCCGGCGTGTTGCTGCCATCAATGATCAGCGCCTGACGTATCAACGTGTCGTACTTCATCTCAATCTCCAAGGGGCAGGCTGTCGGGGCCGCCGCGATAATCGTCCAGGGCCAGCTTGATCCGGCGCAGCCGCTCCTGGTTGTCGTCCGGCTGGGCCAACGCCAGTTCGGTGGCAAGCAGATCTATGGCCAGCAGCATGCCGTAGCGCGCTGCGGTGGGCTTGTAGATAAAACTGGTTTCGGCCGGTTGCAGCGCCAGCACGACGTCCGCCAACTGCGCCAATGGCGAGTTGGCCAGGGTGATCGCGATGATGCGTGCCTCGTAGTTGCGCGCCAGTGCGACCACGTCGAGCAATTCAGGGGTCAACCCCGTGAGCGAGCAGACGATCAGCGCCTGTTCCGGCCCCAGTGTCGCCGCCGTGACGCGCATCATCACCGGGTCATGGCTGGCGGCAATCGAATAACCCAGGCGCACCAGACGCACCTGCAACTCATCGCTGCACAGGCTTGATGGGCCGCCCATACCGAAGGCATGGATCATCCGCGCCTTGCTCAACACACTGACCGCATCGGCAAAACTCGCCTGGCTGAACCCTGACAGGTGCTGACGCAGCGTGGCCTCGATATCGCCCAGGATCTGTCGATGAAAGGCCGATTGCTCCGGCAGACCCGCCGGGTCCAGGAAGCGGCTGCCGACGCCGCTGGCCTGCGCCAGTTGCAGGCGCAGGTCACGCAAGTCGCGGCACCCCACACTGCGTGCAAACCGCGATAACGTGGCTGTGCTGACCTCGGCCCGCAACGACAACGCCTCCAGGCTGGCCGACGCGGCAAAACCCACATCATCGAGCATCAGCTTGGCGATACGCCCTTCACCGGCACTGAATGAATCCTGGCGGGCGCGGATCTGGTAGAGGATGTCCATGGTGGCTCCGGGTTACACAATCAGGCTCATAGGACCAGAGACAAGCCGTAGGTCAGGCCGAACGCAATCACCGAAATCAGCGTCTCCAGCACGGTCCAGGTCTTGAAGGTCTGGATGACCGTCATATTGAAGTATTCCTTGATCAGCCAGAAGCCGCCGTCGTTAACGTGGGAAAAGATCACCGAACCTGCGCCGGTAGCCAGCACCAGCAACTCGGGATGTGGATAACCCAGGCCCATGGCAACCGGTGCCACCACGCCGGACGCGGTGGTCATGGCAACGGTGGCCGAGCCCGTGGCAATACGCATCAGCGCAGCAAACAGCCAGCCCATCACCAGCGGCGACAGCTGGAAAGCATGGGCCAGGCCGAGAATTTCATGGGTGACGCCTGCGTCCACCAGAATCCGATTCAAACCGCCGCCCGCCCCCACCAGCAAGGTGATGCTCGCAGTCGGCGCCAGGCATTCGTTGGTGAACTTGAGGATCGATTCGCGGTTGAAGCCTTGGGCAATCCCCAAGGTCCAGAAGCTGACAAGGGTCGCCACCAGTAGCGCGATCACCGAGTTGCCGATAAACAACAGGAACTGATTGAACCCGGTGCCCGGCGTGGAAAGCACGTTGGCCCAGCCGCCGATCATCATCAGCACCACCGGCAACAGGATGGTGCCCATGGTCAGCGTGAAACTCGGCAAGCGCGTACGCGGTTCGCGCTCGATAAACTGACGCTCCAGCGGGTTTTGCGCCGGCAACTGAATACGCGGCACGATGAATTTGGCGTAGACCGGGCCTGCAATGATCGCCGTCGGAATACCGATCAGGATCGCATACAGCACGGTCTGCCCCACCGACGCGTTATACGCCAGCACGGCCATCATCGCCGCCGGGTGCGGGGGCACCAGCGCGTGCACCACCGACAGGCCGGCCACCATCGGCAGGCCGACCATCAGGATCGACACGCCCACCCGCCGCGCCACGGTAAACGCGATGGGCACCAGCAACACAAACCCCACCTCGAAAAACAGCGGCAACCCCACCAGGAACGCAATACACACCATCGCCCAATGCGCGTTACGCTCGCCGAAGCGGTTGATCAACGTACGCGCCACCTGCTCGGCGCCACCGGACTCGGCCATCATCTTGCCGAGCATGGTGCCCAACGCTACCACTAGTGCAATATGCCCCAGGGTTTTACCGACGCCCGCTTCATACGAGCCCATGATCGTGTCCGCCGGCATCCCGGCCATCAGCGCCAGGCCAATGGACACCAGGGTGATGACGATAAACGGGTTGAGTCGGTAACGTGCAATCAGCACGATCAAAGCAATGATGGCGATGGCAGCATATGCCAATAGCCCGAAGCCCGGTGATGCGGCCATGCGGTACTCCTGGGAAAGGGTCACGTCGAATAGGTTGTGAAACTCATAAATCATTCCCTGGTGGTATTTTCAATTTTTATGAAATTAATTTTCGCCCACGGATAAGCGCTGTCGCGTTGGGATATGCCCAACACCCGTGCATGAAAATCCGGGGGGTGTTCTTACATGAAGATCAGAGAACAGCGGAAACTCAGGCGCCCGCCCCAAGTCATAGAATGCGCATTCACTCACGCCCAGGAAAACCGAACATGATTCGCCCATCCCTCGCCGCCGGCGCCCTGCTGCTCGCCCTGTGCGGCACCGCTTCAGCTGCCGATAACGCCGTGTTGAACAAGTGCATGGACAGCGCCAACACCACCGCCGACATGGTCGGTTGCAATACCCAGGCTGCCAAAGTGCAGGACGAACGCCTGAACAGAGCTTACAAGACTGCGCTTGCCGCTCAGGACGGCCCACGTAAACAGCAACTGCAAGACGTGCAGCGCCTGTGGATAAAGTACCGTGACGCCAATTGCGCCTTCGCCGGCAGCGCAACCGGCGGCAGCATCGATCAGGTCAATGGCTCGGGCTGCGTGGTGGACATGACCCAGACCCGCGCCCAGGAATTGGAAGACCTGGTCGGGCCTTGATCAATCCGGTTGAACGCGGGCACGCTTGAGCAGCTTCTTGCAGCGCTCCGACAAATGCAGCACCCGCAGGTGCTTGCCCGCCTTGGCGTAACGCTCGCGCAAGGTCATCAACGCGGCAATCGCCGAATAGTCGACAAAGCTCAGGTGACGGCAATCCAGCGTCACCTGGGCCGGGTCATTGGCCGGGTCGAACTGGTTCAGAAACGGCGTGGTCGAGGCGAAAAACAATGTGCCGTGCAGGCGGTAGAGTTTGCTGCCATCGGCCTCCAGCGACTCATCGGCGTACAGCTCACGCGCCTGTTGCCAGGCGAAGTTGAGCGCCGCAATCACAATGCCGCATAACACAGCGGTCGCCAGGTCAGTGAACACCGTGATCACCGTCACCGCGAGAATTACCAGCACATCGTTGAACGGCACCTTGTTGATCACCCGCAGCGACGCCCAGGCGAAGGTCTGCTGGGACACCACGAACATCACCCCGACCAGCGCCGCCAACGGAATCCGCTCGATCAACGGCGACAGAAACAGAATGAACAACAGGATCATCACCCCGGCAAACACGCCGGAAAACCGCCCGCGCCCGCCCGAGCTGAGGTTGATCACGGTTTGCCCGATCATCGCGCAACCGCCCATGCCGCCGAACAGTCCCGAGACCATATTCGCCGCGCCCAGGGCCACGCTTTCACGGTCGGGGTAGCCACGGGTTTCGGTGATTTCGTCTGTGAGGTTCAGGGTCAGCAGGGTTTCCAGCAGCCCGACCATGGCCATCAGGAACGCATAGGGCGCGATGATGCCGAGGGTTTCCGGGGTCCAGGGGATTTGCGGCAGCGCAAAGGTCGGCAAGCCGCCGGCAATGTGGGCCATGTCGCCCAATGTGCGCGTCGGCAGGCCAAGCAGGTACACCGCCAGGCCCACGCCAAGAATCGCCACCAAGGCAGGCGGCACCGCGCGGGTCAGGCGTGGCAACAGATAGACGATGGCCATGGTGACCAGCACCAGCCCCACCATCACGTACAACGGTGTGCCGCTGAGCCAGGTGTCACCGCTCTTGAAGTGCTCCAACTGCGCCAGCGCGATGATGATCGCCAAGCCGTTGACGAAGCCGAGCATCACCGGGTGCGGCACCATGCGCACCAGCTTGCCCAGGCGCAGGACGCCAAAGGCAATCATGATCAGCCCGCCCAGCAACACCGTCGCCAGCAGGTACTCCACGCCGTGCTGCACCACCAGTGCGACGATCACCACCGCCATCGAGCCGGCGGCGCCCGAGACCATGCCCGGCCGGCCACCGAACAACGCGGTGAGGGTGCAGATGATAAAGGCGCCGTAGAGCCCCATCAGCGGGTTGAGGTGGGCCACCAGGGCAAAGGCGATGCATTCGGGCAGCAGCGCGAAAGACGTGGTGAGGCCGGCCAGGGCATCGGCGCGCAGACGGGAGAGCTTCATGAGGTACCAGGGCATTGCGGGGATAAGGCGGGGAATGGTACGGAAATGAGGCGGGTGGGGATAGCCTTATGGACCGAGTCGTGCCCATCGGGAGCAAGCCCCCTCCCACAATTGCCTGCATTCCAGAGTTGGAACGCGGTCAACTGTGGGAGGGGGCTTGCTCCCGATAGGCAGCGACTCGGTGTCAAGCGAACATCAAACCATCTCGTGACGAATCCACTCGATCACCGACTGACGCTTGGGCTCCCATCCCAACAACTCACGGGCCTGTTTGCCCCGCACCCGGCTGTTGGAGCCCAGGCCATAGTTGGCCATTTCATAGCCCCACTCGGCTTCAGCTTCGGCCAATGGCCAATCCTGGGGTTGACCCAGCTTCAGGGCTTCGGCCATGGCGCGGGTCATGTCGGCAAACGCCGCTTCGCCGCTTTCTACAAAGTAGAAAGTGCCCGGTACGTTCCGGGTCAGGGCCAGCAGGTACAGAGCCACCACGTCTTCAATATGCACGTTGGACCAAATGTTCTGCCCCGGGCCGACATGGCGCACCACCCCACTCTTGCGCGCCTGCTTGAGCAAACGCGGCAATTGCACGCTGTCACGCTTCACGCCCAGGCTGTGTCCGTAGATCAGGGTGTTGCAGATCACCGCCGAGTTGACGCCCTCTTGGGCGGCAGCGAGGATCAGATTGTCGATGGCCACCCGCGCGGCCTTGTCGACCGTCGGCTCCGGCAGGTTGTCTTCAAAATAGATCACATCGCTGGCCTTGCCGCCCGACGCATCACCCACGATGCTCGAACCGCTGGTGTGCAGGAACGGCTTGTTCGAGCCTTTCAAGGCGGCGAGCAACGTTTCTACAGCGCCACGATGGTCGCTGCTGGCGGCGTTGATCACCGCATCCGCTTGCCGGGCTTGCGCGGTCAACAGCGCGGCATCCTCGAGCGTGCCGATCACCGGGGTGATGCCCAGGGCGGTCAGTTCAGCCGCCTGTTCGGCGCTGCGTACCAGACCGGTCACGGTGTGGCCGGCCTTGACCAGGCCGGTGGCGATGGAGCCGCCGATAAAACCGGCTGCACCGGTTACGAATACGTTCATGGAGTGTGCTCCTGACGAGATCAATGTGGGAGCCAGTATCTGCCCCCCATCCCCGTCGAATAAGCCCTCCGCACCCAATTCACTCTTGCGCTCAAGTCACGAATCAGCGGGCATACCGCGCCAGCTTGGCCTGGATAAAGTCCAGGAAGCACTGGATGCGCAGCGCCAGTTGCGAGTTGCGGTAAAACACCGCGTTGATCGGCTGGCGGTAACCACTGTTGAATGTTTCCAGCACCGGCACCAGGCGCCCGGCGTGGATGTCTTCGAAGGTCATGAAGTTGGACAGGCAGCAAATGCCCTGCCCTTCCAGCGCCAGATGCCGCAGGGTTTCACCGCTGGAGGCGGCGATGCCGGGCCGGATCAGCCAGCGGTCGCCTTCCACGTGGCGCAGCGGCCAATGGTTGAGGGTTTCGGTCTGGGTGAACCCCAGCAAGGTGTGATCCGCCAATTCGGCCACCGTGCTCGGTGTGCCGTACTGCTTGAGGTAGGTGGGGCTGGCCAGGATGTGCAACGGCGACCAGCCCAGGGAGCGCGCATGCAGGGTCGAATCGGCCAGCGTACCGATGCGGATGGCAATGTCGGTGCTCTGTTCCAGCAGGTCGATGATCAGATCATCGCTGTTCAGTTCCAGCTGGATATCGGGGTAGAGGCTGCGAAACTCGGCGATGTACGGCAATATCCCATGCAGCATGAACGGTACGGCAGCATTGATGCGCAAGCGCCCGGCAGGTTTTTTCTGGCGTGACGACAGGCGTTCTTCCAACTCATCCATCTGCGCCAGGATCACCTTGGCCTGCTCAAAGAAGTACTTGCCCTCTTCGGTCAGGTCCATGCGCCGCGTGGTGCGATTGATCAGCGTCGTCTCGAGCTTGGCTTCCAGGCGCGACAGGGTGCGGCTGACCGCCGACGGCGTCTGCCCGACCTGCTCCGCCGCAGCGGAAATCGAGCCGCATTCAATCACGCTGACGAAGGTTTGTAGCTCATCGGATCGGGCTTTCACAGACTGTCCTCTTTTCGGGTCCCTGCAAAAATACCCTTAACGGGAACGCACGAATAAGCCTTTTCAACCGCCAACCAGCAAATGACCGCCCAATAGCGCCATGCCGACAAAAAACACGCGCTTGAACACCGCCGCACTGATGCGTTGGCGCACGACCTGGCCGAGCCACATCCCCAGCAACGCAGGCACCATGGCCAACAGTGACGCATTGATTTCCCCTGCGCCCAACGTGCCACGCCAAAGCAGCCCGGCCGCCAGTGCCAGTGTAGAAACGCTGAACGACAGCCCCAGCGCCTGCACCAGTTGATCGCGATTCAAGCCCATGGCCTGCAGATACGGCACCGCCGGGATCACGAAGACGCCAGTGGCCGAAGTGATGACGCCGGTGATCAGCCCACACACCGGGCCCAACCAGCGTTCGGTCTCAGGCTTGACCTTGAACGTGGGCAAGCACAACCCGCTCAACGCATACACCAGCAACGCAGCGCCCAACGCACGCACCGCCCCATGGCCACCGTCCATTCCCAGCCACTGCGTACCGAGCCCGGTGCCGAGGAAAATCAGTAGCAGCATCGGCCACAGGCGCTTGAGCAAGTCACTCAAATGGCCGCCAAAGGCGAGTTGCCAGAGGTTGGTGACCATCGAGGGAATAATCAGCAATGCCGCAGCCTGTGCCGGTAACATAGCCAGGCCGAGCAACCCCATGGCCACCGTGGGCAGGCCAAGGCCAATCACACCCTTGACGGTACCGGCCAGCAAAAACGTGCCAGCTACCCACAACGTCAGGGCCGGGCCTATGTTCTGGTAGAACGCGAGGAAAGTATTCATGCCGCGATTGTGGCGTTTTTCGAGCTGGCCGAAAATTCGCCATATACTGAGGCAGACTCTTGTTTTGCCGTAGGCACATGCCATGCACTTTGACCTGATCGACCTGCGCCTCTACTTGCATATCCTCGACACCGGCAATATCACCGCAGGCGCGGCGCGCAGCCATTTATCGCTGGCGGCGGCCAGCGCACGCATCCGCGCGATGGAAGCGTCGCTGGGGATCGCGTGCCTTGAGCGCGGCCGTCGCGGTGTCACGCCCACCGCCGCCGGCAAAGCCCTGGCCCGGCATGCCCGCTTGCTGTTGCAACAGGCCGAGCACTTGCAACAGGACCTGGCGGAATACGCCAAGGGGATCAAGGGCCAGGTGCGCCTGTTGTGCAACACCACGGCCCTGAGCGAATACCTGCCGGAATTGCTGGCGGACTTTTTGCGCGAACACCCCAACCTCGAGATCGACCTGCAGGAACTGCCGAGCCTGCGTATCACCCAGTCCTTGCGCCAAGGCACGGCAGACCTGGGGATCATCTCCGACGCGGTGGATACCCACGGCCTGCAAACCCTGGCGTTTCGCGATGACCCGCTGGTGTTGATCCTGCCCCTCGAGCATCCCTTGGCAGCCGGCACCGTGAGTTTTATCGACAGCCTGCAACACGACTTCGTCGGCCTGAGCGCCGACAGCGCGCTGTCGATCTACCTGGAGGAACAGGCGCTGCACAGCGGGTTTCGCTTGCAGACGCGCATCCGTGCCGAAGGGTTTGAGGGGGTGATGCGCATGGTCGCCCGCGGTGCCGGCCTGGGCATCGTGCCCCAGGCCGCCCTGGACCGCTGGCCATCGCAGCGCCGCTTCAAGGCCCAGCCATTGCGCGAAGCGTGGGCCTGCCGACAGCTGCTGCTATGCGCACGCTCGTTCGAGCATCTACCGGGTTACGCCAAGGCTTTGTTCGACGCCTTGGCCCTGCCCTTGCGGAAAAACCCGTAGTACACCGCCGACAGAATCAGCAGGAACGGCACGCCGAACACCAGGGTCATCTTGAACGCCTCGGTGAAGTACGTGGTGATCATCACCGCCCCCATCAACACCAGGCCCAGCAAGGTGCTGTAGGGAAACAGCCGCAGTTGGAACGACAGCTTCGGCCCGCCATGGCGTTGGCGATAGCGGCGGAAGAACAGGTGCGTGAGGAAGATCATGAACCAGGTGAAGATCGCACCGAACATCGAAATCGCCATCATCAGGGTGAACGAGCTTTCCGGGTACACCACGTTCAACAAGGTCGCCAAGGCAATCCCCGAGCTGGACAACAGCAAGGCATTCAGCGGAATGCCGCTCTTGCTCAACGCCCCCATGGACTTGGGGGCAAACCCTGCACGCGACAGGCTGAACAGCATGCGCGTGGTGATGTAGAGCTGGCTGTTCATCGCCGACAGCGCCGCGATCAGGATCACGAAATTCATCACGCCGGTGGCGCCGGGAATACCGATGGTCTGCATCACCGTGACAAACGGACTCTGGGTTTGCCCGGCCTGGCTCCACGGCACGATGGCAAGCATCAGGGCCAGGGTCAGCAGATAGAACACCACCAGGCGCACGATGGTCGCACGAAAGGCCTTTTTCACTGCCTGCTCGGGGTCTGCCGCTTCACCGGCGGCGACTGCGATCATCTCCACGCTCAAATAGCTGAAGATCGACACAATCACCGCGATCCACATACCGCTCAGGCCATGCGGGAAAAAACCGTCGTGAGACGTGTAGTTGTGCACGCCGTATTCCGGGTTGCCGGAGCCGAACACCACGTACACCGCGAGGATGATGAAGCCGACGATGGCGCTGATCTTGATCGTCGAGAACCAGTACTCAAAGTTGCCGAAGGTTTTCACGCTGATCGCATTGAGCAGGATCAGCACACTGGAAAACGACACGATCCACACCCACTCCGGCACATTGGCGAACCAGTACTTCATGTACATCGCCACCGCCGTGACCTCGGCACCCACCGCCAGCACAATCGCCGCCCAGTACGCATAGCGCACGAGGAAACCGGCCAGCGGGCTGATGTAGAACTCGGCATAGGCGCCAAAGGAGCCCGAGGTGGAGTGAGCCACCGTCATCTCCGCCAGGCAGCCCATCAACAGCAAGGTGATCAACGCGCCGATGGCGTAGCTCACCAGCACACTGGGCCCGGCGTAGCCGATGGCATAGGCGCTGCCCATGAACAGCCCTGTGCCGATGGCGCCACCGATGGCGATCATGCTCATCTGGCCGGAGGTGAGCTGGCGCCTCAGGCCCAGTTCGCGGTGGGTGATCTCTGCAAAGCCGTGGTCTGGCGTGGTCACGTGGTGTGCCCCTTTATTATTGTGATTGCACAGTGGGTGTGGTGTTGGCGCAGTTACTGTGGGAGGGGGCTTGCTCCCGATGGCGGTCTGAAGTCAAAGCATTGGGTGACTGACACACCGCTATCGGGAGCAAGCCCCCTCCCACATTTAGACCTGCATGCCTGTCAGGTGACGCTGTTGCGCACCTTGAATTGCGGCTGGTCCCAGGTGCGGTTGTCGAGGATTTCGCCAAGGATCTGCACGGCGTCAAATACCTCGGTAAAGCCGGTGTAAAGCGGGGTAAACCCAAAGCGCATGATGCGCGGCTCGCGGTAATCACCGATCACGCCACGGGCGATCAACGCCTGGATCACCGCATAGCCTTCTGGGTGTTCGAAACTCACATGGCTGCCACGCCGGGCATGCTCACGGGGCGTGATCAACACCAGGCCGTGGGCGGCGCAACGGGTTTCAACCAATGCGATAAACAGGTCGGTCAACGCCAGGGATTTTTTGCGCAGGCTGGCCATATCGGTCTGGGCAAAAATCTCCAGGCCGCATTCCACCATGGCCAGCGAAGTGATCGGCTGGGTGCCGCACAGATAACGCGCGATGCCGACGCTGGGGGCGTAGGTCGATTCCATGGCGAACTGTCGGGTATGCCCAAACCACCCCGACAACGGCTGGCGCACCACATCCACCAGCGCCGGGTTGACCCACACAAACGCCTGGGAACCCGGCCCACCGTTGAGGTACTTGTAGGTGCAGCCAATCGCGTAATCGGCCTCGGCCTGGTGCAGATCAATGGGGACTGCACCCGCAGAGTGAGCCAGGTCCCAGAGGCTCAGCGCGCCGCATTCGTGGCTCAAGGCAGTGAGCGCCTGCATGTCGTACATGTAGCCGGTCTTGTAGTTGACGTGGGTGAGCATCACCACCGCGACATCCTGGTCGATGGCCTGGGGCAGTTCATCCGGGCTGTTCACCAGGCGCAGGCAATAGCCCTGCTGCAGCAACTCGGCCAGGCCCTCGGCGATATACAAATCAGTTGGGAAGTTGCTCGCCTCGCTGACGATGACCTTGCGCTGAGGCTGGCGTTGGCGCTGCACGCTCAACGCGGCGCTGAGCACCTTGAACAGGTTGATGGACGTGGTATCGGTGATCGCCACTTCGCCATCCCGTGCACCGATCAACGGTGCCAGGCGATCGCCCAGACGCAGTGACAACTGTGCCCAACCGGCGCTGTTCCAACTGCGAATCAAGCCATCGCCCCATTCCTCGGCGATCACCTGTTGTGCACGCTCAAGGGCTGCCACCGGGCGGGCGCCGAGGGAATTGCCGTCGAGGTAGATCACCCCCGCAGGCAGGGCGAACCGGTTGCGCAACGGGGCAAGGGGATCCTCGGCATCGAGGGCTTGGCAGTGGCTTCGAGTGGTCATGGGCGGTCCTGGTTTTTATAAGTGACGTTGAGCCAAATAATGAACGAAGTTTTAGAGAATTTTCGTGCAAAGTGCCGCGCAACAGGCTAATTAAGCTGTAGGAAATTCGAATTCAACCCCCAAACACGCGGATTTATTCTAAGCATGATTCTCGACGCCACCGACCTGCGCCTCCTGCATTTCCTGCAACAGGATGGCCGTATCAGCAATCAGGAACTGGCGGAAAAAGTCGCGCTGTCGCCGTCCGCCTGCCTGCGCCGTTTGCGCCTGCTGGAGAGCGAGGGAATCATCAGCGGCTACCGCGCCGTATTGAATGCCGAGCGGTTGGGCATCGAGCTGGAGGCCATCGTGCACCTGTCGCTGCGCCAGGATGTGGAGGACTGGCATGAGACGTTCATCAAGAAGGTGCAAGGCTGGCCGGAGGTGGCCAGTGCATACGTGATTACCGGAGCGAGCAACTATGTGTTGCGCGTGCAGGCGCGCAACCTCAAGCACTTTTCGGACTTTATCGTGAACCACCTGAACCGCACGGCGGGGGTGATGGATATACGTTCGGAGATTGTGTTGCAGAAGATCAAGGATCGGGACGAAGTGCTCGACCTGGTGGTGCGCAAATAACAGCAACACCACAAAACCCTGTGGGAGGGGGCTTGCTCCCGATCGCGGTGCATCAGTCAACATATCAGCCACTGACACAGCGCGATCGGGAGCAAGCCCCCTCCCACATTTTTTAACCGCGTTCAGTCTTCCAGGGCACGCACTCGCTGCATGCGTTTTTGCTCCACCGGCGCGGCGGCGGTTTGCAACTCAAAGTCAAAATCAATCTGCGCAAACCGCCCTTCCACACCCAGCTCCCGTGCCAACTGCGGGTCGTCACTGAAACGGATCTCGGCAATCAACTCATCGCGTGTCGCATAGGCAAAGTCATCATGCAGGTACGGGTCATCCGACAGGTTGATCTGCGTGGTCAGGTGCCGGTACCCAGGCGCCGAAATGAAGAAGTGAATATGCGCCGGCCGCTGCCCATGACGCCCCAGTTGATCGAGCAAATGCTGAGTCGGGCCGGTTGGCGGGCAGCCGTAGCCGGACGGCACGATGCTGCGAAAACGGTAGTTGCCCTGGGCATCGGTCTCGATGCGCCGGCGCAGGTTGAACTCCGATTGCGTGGGGTCGAACCACGAATAAGTGCCGCCGGTATTGGCCTGCCACACATCCACAATCGCCCCCGCCAGCGGCTTGCCGTCGGTGTCGCGCACCTGCCCGCGCATAAACAGCGGCACCGCGTCGTCCAGGCCATCATCCAGCCGTGCTTCGTACTTGCTCAGCGGCGCCCCGGCCACATACAGCGGGCCTTCGATGGTGCGCGGCGTGCCGCCGGACTTGCCCGCTTGCTCATCGGCAGCGTCCATCAGCAGGTCCAGGTAATGCTCAAGGCCAAGTCCGGCCGCGAGCAAACCGGCTTCCTGGTGCTTGCCCAGCTCATTGAGGTAATTGACCGCCTTCCAGAACTCTTCCGGAGTCACTTCCAGGTCTTCGATGATGTTTACGGTGTCGCGCAAAATACGGTAGATCAGGGTCTTGGTGCGCGGGTTGCCGCCGTCATTGAGGTTACCGCTGACTTCTTCAAGAAACTGTTGGGCGTGCAGCGTCTGGGACAGTCGGATGGACATGGTGCATTCCTCATCTTGTAGTTATTCGGTGTAGAAGCAGGCTTAACGGTCGTCGTCATGGATCGACGATGGGTGACGACACAGAGCGTTGACCTCGATCGTCATATAAGGGAACAGCGGCAATTGCATCAGCAGGTCGTGCAGCGCTTGCACGCTGTCGACATCGAACACGCTGTAGTTGGCGTAATGCCCGGCGATCCGCCACAGGTGGCGCCACTGGCCCTCTTGCTGCAGGCGCTGCGCCAAGGCTTTCTCTTCGGCCTTCAAGGCCGCTGCACGTTCGGGGTTCATGTCCAAAGGCAGGTTCACGGTCATTTTTACGTGGAACAACATGGCAGGCGCCTCTTAATGTTTATCACGACGCGAGAACGCCAGGCGCTCTTCATCGATGGCCAGGCCCAGGCCCGGTGCGGTGGAGACATGCAGTTGGAAATCGCGATACACCGGTGGCTCGGTCAGGATGTCCTCGGTGAGCAGCAGCGGACCGAACAGTTCGGTGCCCCACGCCAACTGGTTCAGCGTGAGAAAGGCATGGGCCGAAGCCAGGGTGCCGATTCCCCCTTCGAGCATGGTGCCGCCATACAGGCCGATACCTGCCGCTTCGGCAATCGCAGCGGTGTGCAATACGGCGCGCGGGCCGCCATTCTTGGCGATCTTCAGGGCGAACACCGAGGCGGCGCCTTCGCGAGCCAGGTTGAAGGCGTCTTCCACACACTCGATAGACTCATCGGCCATGATCGGCGCCGGGCTCGACAGGTTGAGTCGCGCCATGCCGCCACGGTTGTTACGCGAGATCGGTTGTTCGATCAGATCGATACCGTTATCGCCCAGCACCCTGCACGCGCGCAGGGCCACCGCCTCGTCCCAGGCCTGGTTGACGTCGACCCGCACACTGGCACGATCGCCCAGGGCCTTTTTGATCGCGATCACATGGGCCAGGTCACGGTCCACCTCACCCGCGCCGATCTTCAATTTGAACAGGCGATGGCGACGCAGGTCGAGCATCTTTTCGGCCTCGGCAATGTCTTGCTCGGTATTGCCGCTGGCCAGGGTCCAGGCCACCGGCAAGGCATCACGTACGCGCCCGCCGAGCAGTTCGCTGACCGGCAGATCGAGGCGTTTGCCGAGGGCGTCGAGCAAGGCCGTTTCGATGCCGGATTTGGCGAAGGTGTTGCCGCGAATGCTGCGTGCAAGGCGCAGCATGGCCGCGTTGATATTGCTCGCGTCCTGGCCGATCAGCAGCGGGGCGAAGTGCCGGTCGATGTTGACCTTGATGCTGTCCGGGCTCTCGTTGCCGTAGCTCAGCCCCCCGATGGTGGTGGCTTCGCCGAGGCCTTCGATACCGTCGCTGCAACGCAGGCGGATGATCACCAGGGTCTGGTTCTGCATCGTGTGCATCGCCAGCTTGTGCGGGCGGATGGTGGGGAGGTCGACGATGATTGTCTCGATCGACTCGATGGTACACATCGGCATAACTATACCCGCTGGGTTCTTTATGGGTTTGAGCCGATTCTGCTGCGCAATTTCACGGGCTTCCAATATAGAATTGGTCTCAAGCGATACCCTACAGGTATCAAAGGAGTCGATATGGAACTGCGTCATCTACGCTATTTCCAGGTACTGGGTGAAACCCTGAACTTCACCCGCGCCGCCGAACGCCTGCACATTGCCCAACCGCCGCTGAGCCGGCAGATCCAGCAGTTGGAAGATGAGTTGGGCGTGACGCTGCTGGAGCGCGGCCGGCCGCTGCGGCTGACCGAAGCCGGGCGGTTTTTCTATGAGCACGCCAAGGTGCTGCTGGAGCAGTTGCACACGGTCAGCGACAACACGCGGCGCATCGGCCTGGGCGAGAAAACCTGGCTGGGCATCGGCTTTGCACCGTCGACCCTGTATGGCGTGCTGCCGGAATTGATCCGCCGGCTGCGCAATCACGAGACGCTGGAACTGGAGCTGGGGTTGTCGGAGATGACCACCTTGCAGCAGGTCGAAGCCCTCAAGGCAGGGCGCATTGATGTGGGCTTCGGGCGTATTCGCATCGACGACCCGGCCATCGTCCAGCGTGTGCTGGTGGAAGATCGGCTGGTGGCCGTGCTGCCGGCCGGCCACCCGTTGCTCGACGCGCCCGCGACCCTCGCTCAATTGGCCTCCGAGCCTTTCGTGCTCTACCCCGGCAACCCGCGCCCCAGCTATGCCGACCATGTGATCGCACTGTTCGACGCGCAGGGTTTGAGCCTCAAGGTTGCGCAATGGACCAACGAACTGCAGACCGCCATCGGCCTGGTCGGCGCAGGCATGGGCCTGACGCTGGTGCCGGCCTCGGTGCAGGTGCTGCACCGCGCCGATATCGGCTACACACCGATAGTGGAAAGCACCGCGACCTCGCCGATCATTCTCAGCCGCCGGGTGAATGACCAGTCGCCTGGGCTCAGTCATTGCCTGCAACTGGTGGAAGCGTTGACAAACTAATGTGGGAGGGGGCTTGCTCCCGATGGCGGGGTACCAGTCGATACAGCGTTGACTGAACCACCGCTATCGGGAGCAAGCCCCCTCCCACATTGGATCTTCATGGGCTTCATAGACTGCGCATCCGCTTGCGCTGCTGGGTCTGGCTCGGCGACTCATCGAACAGCTTGCGATACTCCGCCGCAAACCGCCCCAGGTGGGTGAAGCCCCAGCCCAGGGCGATTTCGGAAATGGTGCGGGTAGCGCCGTGTTCGAGGATTTCCTGGCGCACCGCGCCCAGCCGGTATTTTTTCAGATAGGCCATGGGCGACAGGGCGAAGTACTTGCGGAACGCGTCGAACAGCTTGAACCGGGAGACACCTGCGGCGGTTTCCAGGTCTTCCAGGTGCACTGCTTCGCGGGCATTGTCGTGGATGTATTGCCGAGCACGGATCAGATAGTGCGGCAGTTTCACCCCGAGCACGTCGCGCAATTCTTCGGAGTAATTATTCGGCTGGGCCAGGATCAACCCCTTGATCAACGAGCTTTCCAGGTCCCGGGTAAACGCCGTCTGCTCATACAATTCGCTGCTGTGCTCCAGCTCCGCAATGAAGTAGCGCGCCATGCGCCACCAGGATGCCGAGGCGCCCTCCACCGCGTCCATCACCGACTCGAAACGCAGCGGTGCCTCAGTCGGCCGTTACAGCAGTCCCTCCAGCGACTCACTCATCGCCGTCCGCGTAATCACGACCTGCAACTTGCGGCAATCACCGGAAATCGCCAGTACCTGATGCTCGTTGGGCGAGATGATCACCCCTTGGTCGCGATTGGAACTCAGGCGCTCACCGTTCTTGCTCAACTCTTGCTCGCCCACCAATGGCAGGCTGAGGCTATAGCTGCTGAAGTGCTCGGCGTCTTCGATGTCGATAGTCACATCCGTGCCGTATTCGATCACGCCCAGGGTGGTGGCGCGGGACTTGAGCACATTGGCGCTGTGATGGAAGCGCAGGCGTTCGGGCGTGGCCGTCACCAGGCGATGCGGCCCGCAAATACCGGACATCCAGCTGCGGGCGCCTTCCAGGTCGAAGCGTTGAATCGTTTGGCTGCTCATCAGGGTGCACCCACGGCGGTTAGGCATTTGCGCGCTCTGGCGGCGCGTCGTTGTGGTTTGACAGCAAGTAATGCGCCACGCCCGCTCAATTGCCAGCGGGTGGATAGCAATGGACGACTAAGTGGATAAGCAGTCGGCTTTTGCGACCATCGCCCTGCAAGACAGTAGCGCATCCCGTCACCGCCATGCACTGGGTTGGGTATTTGCTGCCCACTTATCCGGGGCAATTTTCCGGAGCAGGTTCCCCCACTAAGCGGATAGCCCACGCCCTGCCCTGCTGCCTCTAATAAACCACCGATTAGCCCTATCAAAAAGGTGCCTCCCATGAGTGGTGCAAGAAGCGTCGAGCAATGGAAAACATTTATTGAAGGCTGCCTGGATTTTCGCCCGGTGGATGAAGTGTTCCGCATTGCCCGCGACATGTTCACTGAGCCGCAACTGTTCGATCTGGAGATGGAACTGATCTTCGAAAAGAACTGGATCTATGCCTGCCACGAAAGCGAACTGGCCAACAACCACGACTTCGTGACGATGCGCGCCGGGCGCCAGCCGATGATCATCACCCGCGACGGCGAAGGCCAGCTCAATGCACTGATCAACGCCTGCCAGCATCGCGGCACGACCCTGACGCGGGTCGGCAAAGGCAATCAATCCACCTTCACCTGCCCCTTCCATGCCTGGTGCTACAAGAGCGACGGCCGGTTGGTGAAGGTCAAGGCGCCAGGGGAATACCCGGAGGGTTTCGACAAGGCCACGCGCGGACTGAAAAAGGCACGTATCGAGAGCTACAAGGGCTTCGTGTTTATCAGCCTGGACGTGAATGGCAGCGACAGCCTGGAAGACTTCCTCGGCGATGCAAAAGTGTTCTTCGACATGATGGTCGCCCAGTCCGCTACCGGGGAGCTGGAAGTGCTGCCGGGCAAGTCCGCCTACACCTATGACGGCAACTGGAAGCTGCAGAACGAGAACGGCCTGGACGGTTATCACGTCAGCACCGTGCACTACAACTACGTGGCCACGGTGCAGCATCGCCAACAAGTGAATACCGAGAACGGCAGCGGGTCTGCCGGCACCCTGGACTACAGCAAGCTCGGTGCCGGCGACGCGAATACCGATGACGGCTGGTTCGCCTTCAACAATGGCCACAGTGTGCTGTTCAGCGATATGCCCAACCCCAGCGTGCGCTCCGGCTACGCCACCATCATGCCGCGCCTGGTGTCCGAACACGGCCAGCAAAAGGCCGAGTGGATGATGCACCGCCTGCGCAACCTGAATATCTACCCGAGCCTGTTCTTCCTCGACCAGATCAGCTCGCAGCTGCGCATCATCCGCCCGGTGGCGTGGAACAAGACCGAGATCATCAGCCAGTGCCTGGGGGTGAAGCACGAGTCTGACGCCGACCGTGAAAACCGCATCCGCCAGTTCGAAGACTTCTTCAACGTGTCCGGCATGGGCACCCCGGATGACCTGGTGGAGTTCCGTGAAGCCCAGCGCGGTTTCCAGGGCCGCCTGGAACGCTGGAGTGATATTTCCCGCGGCAGCCATCGCTGGGAAACCGGGCCGACGCCGAACAGCGAGGCCATCGGCATCCAACCGGCCATGACCGGCACCGAATTCACCCACGAAGGTTTGTATGTGAACCAGCACCGCAACTGGCAGCAGTTCCTGCTCAACGGGCTCGATCAAAAAGCCTTGAAACTGCGGGAGGTGAACTGATGAACGCGCAATTGCAGTACCGGATCGAGCAATTTTTCTACCGCAAGTCCGAACTGTGCGACGCCCAGGATTGGGACGCCTATGTGCAGTTGTTCGACCCGCAAAGCGAATTCCACCTGCCGCAATGGGATTCGGAACACGTCTATACCCGCGACCCCAAGCGGGAGATGTCGTTGATCTATTACGCCAACCGTTCGGGCCTGGAAGACCGCGTGTTCCGCTTGCGTACCGGCAAGGCGGCTTCGGCGACCCCGATGCCACGCACCTTGCACCTGATCAATAACGTGCGGATTGCCGAGCAGGCGGACGGCACGTTGGAGGTGCGCTTGAACTGGCACACGCTGTTTTACCGCCTGGCCACGTCGGAGCAGTTTTACGGGCACGCTACATATCGTCTCAAACCCCATGGCGACAGCTGGTTGATCATGCGCAAACACACGTTGCTGCTCAACGACACCATCAACTCGGTGCTGGATTTCTATCACCTCTAACCACGTGTAGTAAGCGGGCTTGCCCCGCGCTGGAGTGCACAGCCCTCCTGTTTTTTGGGGCCGCTACGCAGCCCAGCGCGGGGCAAGCCCGCTCACTACAAGTTCGCATGCTGATGTGGAGCACAATGGATGAATCACAAAGTGGCCTTCAGTTTTGCCGACGGCAAGACCTTGTTCTTTCCCGTAGGCGCCCATGAAATCCTGCTGGATGCGGCCTTGCGCAACGGCATCAAGATCCCGCTGGATTGCCGCGAAGGCGTCTGTGGTACCTGCCAGGGACGTTGCGAGTCCGGCGAATACACCCAGGACTATGTGGACGACGAGGCGCTTTCCAGCCTCGACCTGCAACAGCGCAAGATGCTCAGTTGCCAGACCCGGGTGAAGTCCGATGCGACGTTCTATTTCGATTTTGACTCAAGCCTGTGCAACGCTGCGGGGCCGGTGCAGGTGCGCGGAACAGTCAGCGCGGTGCAGCAGGTGTCGGCCAGCACCGCGATCCTGCAGGTGCAGCTTGATCAACACCTGGATTTCCTGCCCGGCCAATACGCCCGCCTGGCGGTGCCCGGCACCGACAGTTGGCGTTCTTACTCCTTCGCCAACCGTGCGGGCAAGACGCTGCAATTCCTGGTGCGCCTGCTGCCGGACGGGGTGATGAGCAACTACTTGCGCGAGCGCTGCCAGGTCGGTGATGAAGTGCTGATGGAAGCGCCCTTGGGGGCGTTCTACCTCAGGCACGTCACCCAGCCGCTGGTGCTGGTAGCCGGCGGTACCGGGCTGTCGGCGTTACTGGGCATGCTCGATGAGCTGGCCGCCAACGGTTGTGAGCAACCGGTGCATCTGTATTACGGTGTGCGCGGCGCCGAAGATTTGTGCGAAGCGGCGCGTATTCAGGGCTACGCTTCAAAAATCGCTGATTTTCGCTACACCGAGGTCTTGAGTGACCCGTCCCCCGAGTGGCCTGGCAAGCGCGGCTACCTCACCGAACATTTCGACCTGGCCGAATTACGGGACAGATCGGCCGATATGTACCTGTGCGGTCCCCCTCCAATGGTCGAATCCATCCAACAATGGCTGACGGATCAGGCGCTTAACGACGTTCAGCTGTATTACGAAAAGTTCACGCAGAGTAATATCTGACCCTCAGTACTTCTGAGGGGCGGATGCGGCGTGCACTTACCCTAAGAAAAACAAGCAGAAGGGAATGTTAATGGCGGATGACATGGTTAACCCGGTGGGCCTCAAGCGTGGCCTGAAGAACCGGCATATTCAGCTGATCGCCTTGGGAGGGGCGATTGGCACGGGGTTGTTCCTCGGCTCGGCCGGGGTACTCAAGTCGGCGGGGCCGTCGATGATTCTCGGTTACGCGATTGCCGGTTTTATCGCATTCCTGATCATGCGCCAGCTCGGCGAGATGATCGTCGAAGAGCCCGTGGCCGGTTCCTTCAGCCACTTCGCGCATAAATACTGGGGCGGTTACGCAGGCTTCCTGGCCGGCTGGAACTACTGGGTGCTCTACGTCCTGGTGGGCATGGCCGAACTGACGGCGGTGGGCAAGTACATCCAGTTCTGGTGGCCCGAGATCCCGACTTGGGTCAGTGCGCTGGTGTTCTTTGTCGCGGTGAACCTGATCAACACCCTGAACGTGAAGTTCTTCGGTGAGGCCGAATTCTGGTTTGCGATCATCAAGGTGGTGGCGATTGTCGGCATGATCGTGCTCGGCTGCTACCTGCTGTTCAGCGGCAGCGGCGGCCCTCAGGCGAGCGTCAGCAATCTGTGGAGCCACGGTGGTTTCTTCCCGAATGGCGGCATGGGGCTGTTGATGTCCATGGCCTTCATCATGTTCTCGTTCGGTGGCCTGGAGCTGGTGGGTATTACCGCCGCCGAAGCCAGTGAGCCGCGCAAGGTAATCCCGAAAGCCATCAACCAGGTGGTGTACCGGATCCTGATTTTCTACGTCGGCGCCCTGACCGTACTGCTGTCGCTGTACCCCTGGGACCAGCTGCTGCAAACCCTTGGCGCCTCGGGCGATGCCTATAGCGGCAGCCCGTTTGTGCAGATCTTCTCGCTGATCGGCAACGACACGGCAGCGCACATCCTCAACTTCGTGGTGCTGACGGCGGCGCTGTCGGTGTACAACAGCGGTGTGTACTGCAACAGCCGCATGCTGTTCGGCCTGGCCGAGCAAGGCGACGCTCCGAAGTCGCTGATGAAGCTCAACAAGCAAGGCGTGCCGATCCGCGCCCTGGCGATTTCGGCGCTGGTGACGATGCTGTGTGTGGTGGTCAACTACGTCGCGCCGAAAAGTGCCCTGGAGTTGCTGTTTGCGCTGGTGGTTGCCTCGTTGATGATCAACTGGGCGCTGATCAGCATCACCCACATCAAGTTCCGCAAGGCCATGGGTGAACAGGGCCTGACACCGTCGTTCAAGACCTTCTGGTTCCCGTTCAGCAACTACCTGTGCCTGGCGTTCATGGTGATGATCATCAGTGTCATGCTGGCGATTCCAGGGATCAGCGAGTCGGTGTATGCGATGCCGGTGTGGGTGGGGATTATCTACATTGCCTACCGGTTGCGGATCAGAAACGCGAAAGTAGCCGTGGCACAGTCATGATCGTTCCCACGCTCCGCGTGGGAATGCCGCCAAGGACGCTCCGCGTCCGCCTTCAGAGACGTGACGCGGAGCGTCACAACCTGCGTTCCCACGCGGAGCGTGGGGACGATCAAACCAAAAGTAGCCGTGGCGCAGTCATGATCGTTCCCACGCTCCGCGTGGGAATGCCGCCCAGGACGCTCTGCGTCCGCCTTTAGAGGCGTGACGCGGTGCGTGGGGACGATCAGCTGCGGTTCATAGCGTTGAGCGCACTCGCCACAACTCGGGGAACAGCACAGTGTCGAGCATCTTGCGCAAATACCCCACGCCTTCGGTACCGCCGGTGCCGGGCTGGAAGCCGATGATCCGCTCCACCGTGGTCACATGCCGAAAGCGCCACTGGCGGAACGAATCCTCCAGGTCGATAAACTTCTCGGCCAACTGATACAGGTCCCAGTAGCGGTTCGGATCGCGGTAGACCTCACGCCAGGCCGCTTCCACCGATTCATCGTGAACCGTCGCCGCCGTCGGGTCGCGCTCGGCGCGTTTCGGGTCAATCGCCAGGCCGGCCTTGACCATCAGGTTGATCGCCTCGTCATACAGCGACGGCGTGGCAATCGCCACTTTCAACTCGTTCAACAACTCAGGCCGATGAGCGTGGGGCCGCAACAGCGCCGCGCTTTTGTTGCCGAGGATAAATTCGATCTCGCGGTACTGGAACGACTGGAACCCCGACGACTGGCCCAGGAACGGACGGATCGCCTTGTACTCCGACGGCGTCATCGTCGCCAGCACCGCCCAGGCGTGTACCAGTTGATCAAAGATCCGCGACACCCGCGCCAGCATCTTGAACGCCGGCGGCAGTTGGCCCAGGCGCATGTGCTCACGGGCGGCCTTGAGTTCGTGGAGCATCAACTTCATCCACAGCTCGGACGTCTGGTGCTGGATGATGAAGAGCATTTCGTTGTGGTCCGGCGACAGCGGATGCTGGGCGCTGAGGACTTTGCCCAGGTCCAGGTAATCGCCGTAACTCATGGACTCGGAAAAATTCAGTTCGGCGTTGTGCCATTCTTCCGGGGGTTGGTAATCAGGCGAGAAAGGGCATTGGCTCATCGCGTGGGCTCCTTGAGCGGGCGGAGAATGGCGCGAACCGGGCTCGCGTCGAGGTTGGCAAACCGCAGCGGCAACGCGATCAACTCGTAGTCGCCCTCCGGTACGTCATCGAGCACGATGCCTTCGAGAATCGCCATGCCATGGCGCGCCACGGCGTTATGGGCATCCATGGTCTTGGATTGTTGCGGGTCCAGGGACGGGGTGTCGATACCGATCAGACGTACTCCCAGCCCTGCCAGTCGTTCGATGGTTTGCGGGGCGATGGCGGTGAAGTTCGAATCCCACTCAGTCAGCGGCGCCTGTGCATAAGTACGCAGCAACACGCGCTCCGGCAAGTTATCCACACGCCCGTCCAACTGATGCGGCTGCACCAGCGCGCCGCTGTCCAGGCAATGCAGCACACGGCATGGCCCCATGTACACCTCCAGCGACACCTCGCCAATGGGTGCGCCGTCCGCGCTGTAATGCAGTGGCGCGTCCACATGGGCGCCCGTGTGCGGTGACAGGGTGACGCGCCCGACGTTCACCGGGCACTCCGGGCCGAACTGCCACACGCGCTCTTCCTGGAACGGCGTGTCACCCGGCCAGGTCGGGGTCGCCGTGCTCAAGGGTGGGCTGATATCCCACCACGTTTTTATTGGGTTCATCGCAAGGCTCTCACTCGTTATGCGGTGAATGATACGAGGGCCTGCTGCGAATTTTCTTGCGAATTCTGGCGTGAGGCGGGAAATCTTTCGCACTTACTGCGAGGAAAACGCGGATTGACGGTGGGTTATATCAAATAAACACGGCTGCGCTTCTGGGCATCCCGATGTCGAGTTCAGACCACTGGTGCAGCGCCCAAGGCCGTAGGGTTGAGCTTTCCCTACCTTGCCTCGGAGACATCATGTCCAAGCCCATCACCGTACTGCGCGACACCCACCCACTGCCGGTCCTGGACGCGTGTAAATGGGAAAAGCTCGAAGGCGACCCGCACACCGTCAACCTCAACGCCTACACCAGCGAAGATGGCAGCAAGATCATGGGCACCTGGATCTGCACACCGGGCAAGTGGTATGTGGAATATGTGAAGTGGGAATACTGCCACTTTCAGGAAGGCTACTGCGTGATCACCCCGGACGGCATGGAACCGATTCACCTGCGCGCAGGGGATATCTTTGTGGTGGAGCCGGGGATGAAGGGGACGTGGGAAGTGGTCGAGACGGTGCGTAAGTATTTTGTGTTTGCTTGAGCCGCAAAAAACCGGGAGCCGCCAAAGGCAGGCTCCCGGAAAACGCCCTATTCGGGCTTGCGATAGCTGTTGATGATCGCCGAGAAGTCCTTGCCCCCTTCCCCGCGCTGGCTCATCGATTGGTACAACTGCTGGGCCACGGCGCCCAGGATCACAGGTTGCTTGGCCTGGCGCGCGGCTTCGGTGGCCAGGCCCAGATCCTTGAGCATCAGGTCGGCACCAAACCCACCGGTGTAACCACGGGACGACGGTGCGGTTTCGATCACGCCCGGCCAGGGGTTGTAGGTGTCTGAACTCCAGCAGCGCCCGGTGGAGCTGTTGATAATGCCCGCCAGCACCTGAGTGTCGATGCCCAACGCATCCCCCAGCGCCATGGCTTCGCTGACGCCGACCATGCTGATGCCCAGCAGCAGGTTGTTGCAGATCTTGGCGATCTGGCCGGTGCCGACGTCGCCGCAATGCACGATATTACGGCCCATCTGCGCCAGCACCGGTTGCAGGGTGGCGAACAGTTCCGGGGTGGCGCCGACCATAAAGGTCAGGGTGCCGGCACTGGCGCCACCGGTGCCGCCGGAGACCGGGGCGTCGGCCATCACCACGCCTTGCCTGGCAGCCGCAGCGGCAACATCGCGCGCGGTTTGTGGGTCAATGGTGCTGCAATCCACCGCCGGCACGCCTTGGCCGATACCCGCCAAAACGCCGTCATCATTGAGCCACACGCTGCGCACATGAGCAGCGGCCGGCAGCATGGTAATCACCAGTTCCGCGCCTTGGGCGGCGTGACGTGGCGAGTCGCTGACGGTGCCGCCCAGCTCGGCCAGTTCCTTGAGCACGCTCTGGTTGAGGTCGAACAGGCTCAGCGCGTGGCCGGCCTTGATCAGGTTGCGGGCCATGGGCGCGCCCATATTGCCCAGGCCGATAAATGCAATCTTCATGGTCGTCTCCCGGAATCAGCGCAGGTTGATGGTGGTGTTGACGCCATCGTTGACCGTATCGTCGTCGAACCAGCGGCTCGTCACGGTTTTGGTCTGGGTGTAGAACTGCACCACTTGCTTGCCGTACGGGCCCAGGTCGCCGAGCTTGGAGCCACGGGAACCGGTGAAGCTGAAGAATGGCACCGGCACCGGGATCGGGATGTTGATGCCAACCTGGCCCACATCGATTTCGCTCTGGAACTTGCGCGCCGCCGCGCCGCTCTGGGTGAACAGGCCGGTACCGTTGCCGAACGGGTTGGCGTTGACCAGTGCGATGGCTTCATCAAGGGTCGCGACTTCGATCACCGCCAGTACCGGGCCGAAGATTTCCTCGGTGTAGATCCGCATATCGGTCGTCACGCCCGAGAACAAGGTCGGGCCGACAAAGTTGCCTTGCTCGAAGCCCGGCACCTGGATGCCGCGGCCGTCCAGCTCCAGCTTGGCGCCTTCTTTGACGCCGCTTTCGATCAGCTCCAGGATGCGCGCCTTGGCCCGCTTGGAAATCACCGGGCCTACATCAGTGCCCGCTTCGCTGCCGGCATTGACCTTGAGCTTTTGTGCCAGCGCCTTGAGATCCGGCAGCCATTGCTTGGACGCCCCCACCAGCACCACCACCGAAGTGGCCATGCAGCGCTGGCCCGCCGCGCCAAAACCGGCACCCACCAGCGCATTGAGGGTGTGTTCGCGGTTGGCGTCCGGCAGCACCACGGCGTGGTTCTTGGCCCCCATCATCGACTGCACGCGCTTGCCGTGTTTACCCGCCAGGTCGTACACATGCGTGCCCACGGCGGTCGAACCGACGAAGGACACAGCCTTGATGTCTTTATGGGTGCACAGCGCATCCACGACATCCTTGCCGCCGTGCACCACGTTGAGCACGCCGGCCGGTACACCGGCTTCCAGCGCCAGCTCCACCAGCAGCAGGGTCGACAGCGGGTCCTGCTCGGACGGTTTGAGGACGAAGGTGTTACCGCAGGCGATCGCCATCGGGAACATCCACAACGGGATCATCGCCGGGAAGTTGAAGGGGGTAATCCCCGCACAGACGCCGATAGGCTGGCGCAGGGTGTAGGTGTCGACGCCACCGGCGACGTTTTCAGCGAATTCTCCCATCTGCAGGGTGCCGATGGAGCACGCGTGTTCAACCACCTCCAGGCCACGGAAAATATCGCCCTCGGCATCGGCAATGGTCTTGCCCTGCTCGGCGCTGAGCACCACGGCGATACGCTTGGAATGTTCACGGATCAGGGCTTGCAGCTTGAGCATGATGCGCATGCGCGCACCGATCGGCGTCAGCTTCCAGGTCTGGAAGGCGCGGTGCGCAGCGTCGATGGCGGCGTTGACTTCATCAGCGGTGGCAAACGGGACTTTGGCCAGCACTTGTTGGGTGGCCGGGTTGACGATGTCTTGCCAGTGGGTGGTCTTGGACTCGACCCATTCACCATTGATCAGCAACTTGACCTGTTGCACGGAAATATCGGCGGAAGCGTTCATGGGGTCTCCAAATCTTATAGTTATGCAGAGAACCAAGGCGTTGAATCGCCTTGAAGAATGAGGCGTTCGAACTGTTTTTGGAGTATAGATGTGCAAATCTCTAATAAGAACGCACATAAAAGCCGGACCAACATGCAAAAAAACATCACGTCGCTAGGCTCCCTGAACTGGGATGACCTGAAGTTTTTCCTCGAAGTGGCCCGCACCCGAAAGGCCAGCGTGGCCGCCAAGCGCCTGGCGGTGGACTACACCACCGTATCGCGGCGCATCAGTTCACTGGAAGTGTCGCTCGGCACGCTGCTGTTCGAAAAATCCCGGACCAACGGTTTTGTGCTCACCCCCGAGGGCCAGCGTTTGCTGGGCTACGCGGAGTCCATCGAAAGCACCCTGCACATGGCCTGCGAACAGGTTTCCGGCTCCGGCGTGGCGCTGTCCGGCCACGTGCGCATGGGCTGCACCGAAGGCTTCGGCAGTTTTTTCGTCACCCCGCAGTTGAGCCACTTCGTCGATACCTACCCGGCCATCTCGGTGGACATCCTGCCGCTGCCCCACTTCATCAGCCTGTCCAAACGCGAAGCCGACATCGTCATCGCCCTGGAACGCCCGGAGCACGGGCCGTATGTGTGCTGCAAACTGTGCGATTACAAATTGCAGCTGTACGCGACCCAGGAATACCTCGATCAACACCCGCCGATCCAACGCCCGGCGGATCTGGCTGAGCATCCGTTTATCAGTTATGTGGACGACTTGGCGTTCAGCTCGGAGTTGCTGTACCTGGCGAATGTGGTGCCTGGCGCCAGCGCCAGCTTGCGCAGTACCAGCGTGATTGCGCAGTACGTGGCGGCGCAGCAGGGGCGGTCGATGGCGATCTTGCCGTGTTTTCTGGCGGCGCAGGATCCGCGACTATTGCCGGTACTCGGCGAGCAGATTTCCATCACCCGCCAGTTCTGGATGTATTGCCGCGAGGATTTGCGCAAGTTGAAGCGGATCACCCTGTTGTGGGACTACATCCGCGAGGTGACGGAGCAGAATCAGGGGTTGTTGATGGGTAAGACGCGGGAGATCAGGTTCGCGGACTAAAGGCTCGCCATTCAAATGTGGGAGGGGGCTTGCTCCCGATTGCGGCGGGTCAGTTGCCGATGAGTTGGCTGATCCACTGCTATCGGGAGCAAGCCCCCTCCCACACTTTGATTGCATTTCAGATTGAAGACGCTTAGTCGGCGATCACGACGATTGCCACCCGCCGATTCTCGGTGCGCCCGGCTGCCGTGGTATTCGGCGCCACCGGCTCGCTGCTGCCCAGGCCGCGTAGCTGGATGTTTTCTTCCTTCATGCCCACGCTCTTCAACACGTTGCCCACGCTTTTGGCGCGGCGCAGGGACAGTTGCTGGTTGTACGGTTCCTTGCCCGAGGCATCGGTGTGGCCGTCCACGCGCACGCGGTTGATGCCCGCGCCCACCAGGGCTTTGCCGATGCGTTCGACGATGTCGGTACTGGCTTTATTCAGGCTTTCAATATCGCTACCGAACAGCACTTTGCCCGACAGGCCAAATGTCCAGCCGTCGTCAGCCAGCTCAAAGCCTTGTTGTTTGAGCACGGCCACTTGTGCCGGGGTCAGGCCCTTGGGTGGGGCTGTCTGGCAGCCGCCGAGGGCAAGCAGTGCCACCAGCAAGGTGATAAACATAAAACGTGCGGTCGAGAACAAGGGATCAACTCCTGTGTTGAATGTTGACGACGGGGCGCTCCGGCTCCGCCGTTTGCTGGCCGCCCGAAGACATGCGTTTGGCCTGGTACATCGCCGCATCGGCGGCATTGAGCAAGGTGCCCGGGGTGGCGCCATGCTCGGGATAAATGGCAATGCCGATACTGAGGGAGGTCACTACCTGGGTATCGCCGGGCAGCGGGATCGGCACGTCCATGCTGGCAATGATCTTGTCGGCAATGCGCCGGGCATCTTCGGCCTTGTGCAAGGGCGCCAGCAGGATCGCGAACTCATCGCCGCCCAGACGCGCTACCAGGTCATCCTCCCGTAATTGCGCGCGCACGCGCTCGGCGACGGCCACGAGCACGGCGTCACCCGCCGCATGACCGAAGTTGTCGTTGATGTCTTTGAAGCGGTCGCTATCGAGAAACAACACCGCAACCTGCTCATTAACCTTGGCGGCGCTGCGCAGGGCACGGATCAAGCGGCCTTCGAAGAACGCGCGGTTGGGCAGGCCGGTGAGGCTGTCATGGCTGGCCTGGTGGGCGAGGGTTTCGTTTTCGCTTTGCAAGTGGCTCTGCCAGGCTTCCATCTCGCCAAGCAGGGCGTTGAAGTCGCTGCCCAGGCTGTCGAGTTCGGCGATTTGCGCCGGTGGCACACGGCGGTCGAAATCGCGCTCGCTGCGGGCAGCGTGAGCCACGGCGGCAAGGCTTTGCAACGGTTGGGTGATGCCCCGTAACAGGCGCCGCGCCAGGTACAGAGCCACCCAGGCGCTGAGGGCAGTGCAAATCAAAATGCCGGCCAGGCCGCTGAGTAAAAAGCGCAGGAGGCTGCCGCCGTGGCCGACCACGTGAATGCTGCCGACGATTCGCCCCTGGTGCAGGATCGGCTGGCTGATGGGCTGCTCGAGCAAGGTGCGCGCCAATACCAGTTCGACCTGCGACAACATTCCGGTTTCCGGGCGGATCCACTGCGCCAACAACTGCCCGTTGGCATCGTAGACTTCGGCCTGGGCCACTTCTTCGGTGGAGGCGATCAGGCTGAGGGCCTCGGTGGCGGCGGCGCTGTCGTTGAACACCACCGCGGCTTCCACGGTGTAATTGATGGAACGAGCGATCAGGTGCAGGTTGTGATCGGCGTACACCCGCAGCGCCAACACCCCGAGCAGAGTCAGGGATACGCTGGCCAGCGTCACTGCCACCAACGCCAGGATCAGGTGCCCACGGCCGATGACCGAACGCAGGGTCGGTCGCACTTTGATAGCGGTCATGGCACTGGCGCCCGGCGCCGGGATAGTTGCAATACGCTTGGATGAATGCGCACGCCGCTGCGTGCGACGGAGTCCAGGTTGACCTCGAACGACACCTGCTCATCGCCCACACGCAGGCAGAACAGGCTGCCCACAGTGCATTGGTCACCGCCTTCACTGATGCTGAGCACCGGGTGACCGATCAATGAAGTAAACAACCGAGTGCGCTCATCGACGCTGAGCTTGCCGATGTACACGGCGTCGCAGGCACTGACGATATCGGGGTGATCGGCCAGCAGGCGTCGCACCACCACCGGACGACCGGTGGCCTGGGTGGTGCCTTTGATCAGGTCATCGGTGTATTGGGTGGGGCCGACGATGCACAGCCGCAGTTGCGCGGGCTCCGTCGGCCAGCGTGCGTAACTGAGGATGCCGAGTACCACTTGAGTGACTGCCTGGGCGCGGTGATCTGCGGGGCTGGGCGACTGTGCAAAGACCGACGGCACGAGCAGGCACAGTACCGCTACCAGTAACAGGCGTCTCCAGCTCGAACTACGCGCTGTGGACCGGACAGCCACGTTCATGCAGCGATTCTCTCAGGTATTTTCAAGGTGATGCCGCAACGATAGCACAGCGGCGGAAAACCCTACGAGGCAAGGCTTACGCGGGGTGCGCTATTTTTTCAGAAAAGCCCTACGATTGAATCAGAAATATTTCATGACCAGACAGTCAGTTTATTCAGTCCCTGCGTCCAGCTCCAGCATCAGCCCGCTCAAGCGCTTGACCTTCCGTCGCACCGCTTCCTCGAACACACCTCCACGCGGCTCAATCAGGCTGAACCAACGCTTGGCCCGGGTGATGCCGGTGTAGATCAACTCCTTGGTCAGCACCGGGTTCAGCGTATCCGGCAGGATCAACGCGGTATGGGTGAACTCCGAGCCCTGGGATTTATGCACGGTCATGGCGTACACGGTTTCCACATCATTCAGACGGCTGGGCAGCACAAAGCGCACACCGCCCTGGCCATCGTTACGTGGAAAGGCCACACGCAACACCTGCGGGCCGCCGTCGCTTTCCGGCAGTTTGAGGGCGATGCCGATATCGCCGTTCATCAAGCCCAGGCCGTAATCGTTGCGGGTCATCAGCACCGGACGACCTTCATACCACTGGTCGTCGCCTTCGATCAGCCGCACTTTGCGCAGCGCGGCGGTGATGCGCAGGTTCAGCCCCTCCACGCCCCAGGGGCCTTTGCGCACGGCGCAGAGCAGTTGAAAGGCGTCGAAGGCTTGCAGCAGTTGTTGCGCCCAGTGGGTCCAGGCGGGGGCTTCGCGGGGGGTGTCCAGGGCCGGACGGGCGCTGCGCAACAGGTTGAGGTAATAGCGATAGCCTTGGGCTTCATCGCCCTGCCCGTCCAGTACCAGGCGCTCCAAGGCGTGGTCGTGCTCGCCCTTGAGGCGCAGGCAAAACAGGTCAGCGTGAGTGCGTGCAGCCAGCAATTTGCGCGCCTCCTCGGCATTTTGCTGGTTGACCCAACGTGCCAGCTGGCCGATGCCGCTGCCTTCACCAAACCTGCGCGAGTAGCGCAGCATAACCACTTGCTGGGCCAACGGATGGCTGCCGTCGACGTCTTCCTGCAGGCCACTTTTACCCAGGTCCTCGCCGCTGACGGCTTGCAACCATTCACGGGTTTCGGCGCTGTACCAGCCCGCTTCAGCATCACGGCACAAATCGCCGAGCACCGCACCCGCCTCCACCGAAGCCAGCTGATCCTTGTCTCCCAGCAAGACCAATCGCGCATGCGGTGCCAAGGCATCCAGCAGGTTGGCCATCATTTCCAGGTCGATCATCGAGGCTTCGTCGACCACCAGCACATCCAGGGGCAGCGGGTTGCCAAGGTGGTGACGAAAATGCCGCGTGCCCGGACGGCTGCCCAGCAGGCGGTGAACGGTGGTGACCTGGGTCGGGATTTTTTCTCGCACGTTGTCCGACACGTTCAGCGACAGGACCTGTTGGCTGATGGATTCGGTCAGGCGCGCAGCCGCTTTACCGGTCGGCGCCGCCAGGCGGATACGCAGTGGGTTGCCGGTCTCGACGGCCGGGGCCTGCAAGAGCGCGAGCAAGCGCACCACGGTGGTGGTCTTGCCGGTGCCGGGGCCGCCGGTGACGATGCTGAAAGCCCCACGAGTGGCCAGGGCGCAGGCGAGTTTTTGCCAGTCGATCACGCCATCCGGGGGGGGTTGGTCAAACAACCGATCCAGGCGTTGCGGCAAATCGGCAGCGTGGCTTTCCTGAGTTGCCAGGCGCAGGCGCAAGGCCATGTCGATGCGCCGTTCGTAGGTCCAGTAGCGCCGCAGGTACAAGCGAGTGCCGGACAGGACCAGCGGGCGACTGTGGGCAGCCTCACTGCCATCCACCGCCAACGCCACCAACTGGCTGGCGGCCAGCGCATGGCACCAATGCGCGCCGTCAAGGCCATCCAGCAATTGCGACGGCAGCAGCATGGCATCGGTTTGCACGTCGCCTTCGGGCGGTAATGACAGGGCAAAGTCCGGCGCCTTGAGGGTTTCGAACAGGTCGAGGCATACGTGCCCGTGGCCCAGTTGATGGCTGGTCAACGCTGCCGCCAGCAGTACCAGAGGGTCGGCCTGTGGGTCGAGTTCGTGCAGGAAACCGACAAACGCTTTGTCCAGGGCTCGCAACCAGCCACGCTCTACCCAACGATCGAGGAGTTGCACCAGGTCGGTGGCGCGTTCGAGCGGTTTCAATGCCTCAAGCGGCTGGGGCGACAGGCTCATAGCAGAACTCCTTGTTCCCAGGCGGGTTCAACCTTGGGCGGGATGGGCTTGCCCTGGAACAACAGGTCCAGGCCTTCGATCAGCGCCCGTGGCGGTCGGGTGAAATACGCGCCTTTGCTTGCAGACTGGGTGCCACGCAGGAACACATACAGCGCACCGCCGACGTGCCGGTCATAGTCGTAATCCGGTAGTCGAGCCTTCAACTGGCGGTGCAGGGCCAGCAGGTAAAGTACGTATTGCAGGTCGTACCGATGCTCCAGGATCGACTGTTCCATGGCTTCCAAGGTGTAGGACGAGTCGTCGGGGCCAAGCCAATTGGATTTGTAATCGGCCACGTAATAGCGCCCGGCGTGCTCGAAAGTCAGGTCGATAAAACCTTTGAACATGCCATTGAGCAACACCGCTTCGGCCGCCACGCGGGAGGCACCGTTGTGGGTGAACTGGCACACCCACTTATCGAGGGCGAGCACGTCGACCTTGTGGCTGGCGAACCAGAATTCCATTTCGATCTGGTAGTGCTGCAGGCTGTTGAGCGTGACCAGCGCGTTATCCAGCGCAAACGGCGTGCGCAGTAACTGGCCCAGCCAGCCGCTGAGCGTCACGATCCAGCCCTCCCAGTTGCGTCGGTTACAGCGCGCACCCACGGCTTTTTCAATGGCTTCGGGGGTTACGTTGAAGCCCTCCTCTCCCGCCCATTCCAACAGGCCGTGGAGGAAGGTCCCAGGATTCGGGCCGCGTGGGAAACGATGAATGTCACCGCCAGACGCTACCACTTCACGTGGTGCGTCGGGGTCGAGGCGTTCATCGTCGAACAGTTTCTGGGCTTGCGGGCTTTCCGGTGCTTCAAGGCTTGCGGCGCTCATGCTGTCGCCGATTCTTAAAGCGCTGTAGGAAGCGATCCACCAGTTTTCGGCAGCCTTGCGCTTCGGCAGCAGAGGCGCGAGCAACGTGGCTTCATTGCGTGGTGGGTGGAACACGCTATCTTGCGCTTCGGGCACGTGGCCATAGTCGATAGCGGCGCAGCCCGCCTGTAAATCCAATAGCCAGCGCGCCAACGCAGCGGACTCACTCAGAGAGGCGCCTGCGCCGAGCAGATAACCCAGCGCGGACAGGTGCAAGACCGAGCTGCTGTTGTTACCGCGCTTGAGGTCGGCGATACCGAGCCAGCAAGCGTGTTTGGCACGGGTCAGGGCGACGTAGAGCAAGCGCAGGTCTTCGGCCAGACGCTCATCGTCGGCCTGGGCGATCAATTCGGCGGTCGGCCGCAGACTGACCTGGGCCTTACCCTTTTCATCGTGATAATGCAGCGGTAAGCGGCTGCCATCCACCGGCTTGGCCGAACAGATAAAGGGCAGGAATACCAAGTCGTATTCCAGGCCTTTGGATTTGTGGATGGTCACGACCTTGACCAGTTGCTCATCGCTTTCCAGGCGCAGGATCTGTTCTTCACCCGCCTGGCCGGATAGCGCCAGGTGTTCGGCCAGATGGCGGATCAACGCCTGCTCACCGTCCAGCTCCGAGGCGGCCTGTTGCAGCAATTCGCTGAGATGCAGCAGGTTGGTCAGCACACGCTCGCCATCGCTACGGGCGATCAGGGTTTGCGGCAGTTTGAAATCATGGAGCAGGCGTCGCAACATCGGCAGCACGCCCTGGGTGCGCCAGATCGCGCGGTAACTGCGGAACTGCATGACGCGGGTCTCCCACGCCAGTTCGTCCTGGTTCAGACGTTCAAGTTCATGCAGCGACAGGTTCAAGGTGACGCAGGCCAGCGCCGCCCGCAGCGGGCGCTCGACGTCAGGTTCGGCACATGCCTTGAGCCAGGCGAGCAGGTCATGGGCTTCCTGGGCGGCGAAGACTGAGTCTTTATCCGACAGGTATACGCTGCGCACGCCACGGGCGGCCAATTCGGCGCGCACGGCCTGGGCTTCCTTGCCGTCGCGTACCAGGATGGCGATGTCTGACGGCAGCACGCCTTTGAAGCTGCCGTCCGGTTGCAGGAAGCCTGCACTGCCTTGTTGCCCGCCATTGAGCAATCCAACAATGTGCGTGGCACAGGCGGCCGCCAGTTGTTGACGATACACCGCGTTGGAAATCGGTTGATCGGTGGGCAGGTGCCAGAGGTTCATCGCCGGCAGTGTTTGCCCATCGACCTGCAATTGCTCCTTGCGGCCTTGGGACAGCACTGAGTGGAACGGCACGGGGTTGTCGCCATTCGGCTTACGGAACAGGAACGCGCCACGCCCGGTTTCCGCCCGTTGGAACACATGATTCACCGCCTCAACCATTGCATGGCTGGAACGGAAGTTGGTGCCCAGGGTGTGGTGACGGCCAGTGGTGGCCTGACGGGCACGCAGATAGGTGTAGATATCGGCGCCACGGAACGCGTAGATCGCCTGCTTGGGGTCGCCGATCAGGAACAGACCGCTGTCGAGGTGGTTGTCCTCGATGCGGTAGATCCTGTCGAAAATACTGTATTGCACCGGGTCGGTGTCCTGGAACTCATCGATCAGGGCGACCGGGAACTGCTCGCGGATCACGCTGGCCAAGCGCTCGCCCCCCTCGGCGTGCAGGGCGGCGTTCAGACGGATCAGCATGTCATCGAAGCCCATTTCGGCGCGGCGGCGTTTTTCATCTTCGAAGCGTTTACCTACCCAGCCGGCGGCGTGTTGCAACACGGCGGCGTCGGGGGTGGGCAGCGCGTCGAGGGCCGCCTTGAGGCCGGCCATGGCGTCGATGCCCGGGTGGCGTGGTGGCTCGCCCTTCCAGGCTTCGGCCATTCCGTCGGGCGTCAGGCGTGTAAAACCGGTGCCGATGTCGAGTTGCTCAAGGGTTTCGTCGGCGGCCCAGGCACTGATTTTTTCAAACCAGGGTTCGAAGTAGCGGGCTTGCATCTTGCGGCCATCGACGGTTTTGGCGGCCACGGCTTGCAGGCAGATATCGCGCAGCTCGGCGGCCCATTGCTGCCAGGGCGCCTTGAGTTGGATCAGCGCTTCGCGGCGTTCTTGCAGGCAGGCGTTGATCAACTCGGCCGGCTCGCGGGTTTCGTCCGTCGGCCGCTCGCTGCCGAACAGCGCGCGAACCCGTGGCATCAATGCGGCCGGGCCCCCCCAGTGATTGCGCACCCAGTTAAGCGCGTCGTCGCGCATCGGGTAGCAGAACAACCGCCAGTAGTCGCGCAGCACTTCGCCGAGCAAGTCGCTGTGGTCGGTTTCCAGGGTCTGGGTAAACAGGCTGCCGCTGTCGAAAGCGTGCTCACGCAGCATGCGCTGGCACCAACTGTGGATGGTCGAGACAGCGGCTTCATCCATCCATTGCGCGGCAATGTCCAGCCGGTTGGCACAGGCGGGCCATTGCTCGGGGAGGTATTGATCGCGCAGGTCGGCGATCAGCGTATCCGGTGGCTGGATTTCATCGCGAAAGAAGCGTGCGGCTTCGGCCAGGCGGATGCGGATGCGTTCACGCAGTTCTTTGGTCGCGGCGTCGGTGAACGTTACGACAAGGATTTGCGGCGGTAACAGTTCACGGCCGAAGCCTGACTCTGCGTCACCGTGACCGAGGACCAGGCGCAGGTACAGGGCGGAAATGGTAAAGGTCTTGCCGGTGCCGGCGCTGGCTTCAATCAGCTGGCTGCCTTTGAGCGGGAAGGCCAGGGCCAAGGGTTTGCTGCTCATGTGCTGGCCTGCGAACTGGTGAGCGATCGCCATGGGGCGTTGATCAGTGGGCGGTACAGGGTTTCGCACCAACCTTCAAATTCTTCGCTGGCGATAAGCGTTGCGTAATCGGGAAATTGTCGGGTGAGCGCCGGAGTTTCGCGGCGTTCGCCGTCGTGGGTCAAACCGTCGCCTTCGTAGGCTTTGCTTGCAGCCGCCTGGGCCTTGGCGGGATCGGTCTGGCCGAGCCAGGCGAACGCGGTTTTTACGGCTACCGGAAGCGGTTTGCGCATGCCAGTGTGCCAGGCCAACAGCAGGTTGCCGAGGATTTCCTGGGCCGCCGATGGTTCCAGCGGGGCCAGTACCAACGTGTCATCGCTCGCCACCAGAGCGGTACTGAGTGAAAGACCGCACGCACAGGCCACCACATGATTGACCCACGGGCGAATCAGACGATGCCACTTGCGCGCCTTGATCGAACCGATGCTGTTGGGGATGGTGGTGACACTTAACAGGCCGCCATCGTTGCGCCGATGCAGACCGCTGATCCAGCCTTCCAACCGAATGCCCTGACGCTCAAAACTGACCGGTTCTGCCCCTGTGTGTGGGGTTGGCCAGAGCGCCAGCAGTTGCTGGTAGCGTTGCAACAGGCCGGGTAAGGGCTCGATCAACTCGTTGCGCAGACACTCGCCAAAACCGACCATGGGCAACAGGCCACTGCCTTGCAGACGCAGGGCTTGGGCATTGAGCGCGTGGTCCACGTGATCGGGTCTGACCAGCGCGGCGTTCAGCAGGCTGTCGCTGAGGCTGTAGCGTTGCAGTGCGTCGAGGACGAAAGGTTCTTCATCGGCCAAGGGCACTTCGGCGGCTTCAAAGAACACTTTCAGACGCTGGCTGAAGAAATGTTTGACCGGGTTACGCAGGAAGTCCTGCAACTGGCCGAGGCTCAGGGGTTCTTCTTGTTGGTGATCGGCCAGTTCGTATGCTTGCGCCATGGCGTCAGGCGTTTCGTGCAGCAACTGCCATTCGCGGGCGTAGCTGAAGAGCGGATCGCCCGCGTGAAAGTAACGAGCGCTGAAGGGTTGGAGCGGGTGTTCCTGGGTCATTGCGTCGATCAGCGGTGTGTGTGGTTGTGCGTTCTGCCAGCCACTGGCGAGATGGTCACGCAGTTGGCCGATCAGTACCGAGGCCGGGCGATCGCTGTTGTCACGGATGCTGCGGCCCACCCAACTGATATAGAGCTGGTCGCGGGCCGACAGCAGCGCTTCGAGCAGCAGGTAACGGTCGTCTTCGCGACGTGAGCGGTCACCGGGGCGGTAGTCGCTACCCATCAGGTCGAAGTCCAGCGGCGGTTGGGCACGTGGGTAATCGCCGTCGTTCATGCCGAGCAGGCAGACCAGCTTGAACGGGATCGCCCGCATGGGCATCAGCGTGCAGAAATTGACAGCGCCGGCGAGGAAGCGCTGGGACAGACGCCCCTGGTCAAGGCCGGCCAGCCAGGCTTCACGGACGACAGTGAGGGGTAACTCGTCGTATAGGCCAACGGACTCGCAGGTCTCCAGCCAGGTCTCCCTGAGTTGTTCGAGTTGGCCCAACAGGTAGTCATCGTGTTCGCTGCTGGCCAGGAAGAAGCGTTGCATCAGACGTTGCAGGCGCTCACCCCATTCTTGGGGAGCCGCAGGTTGCGAGAGTGCGTGATGTGCATCACTCAGCGCGTCAAGCAAGGCCACCAGAGGGCCAATCAGGGCAGCGTCGAGGCCACCGATTTCATCATAGGGCTCGATGCCTTCGTAGGCTCCACCGGTGCCGACCGCATAGCCCAGAAGCATGCGGCGCAAGCCAAATCGCCAGCTGTTTTGCTCCAACTCATTCGGCAGCCCCAGGCCGGCGCGCTGTTCGGCGTTGAGCCCCCAGCGCACGCCGGCGCCTTCGATCCAGCGGTGCAGCGTCGGCAGGTCGCGTTCCTTGATGGCGAAACGTTCGCGCAAGGCGGGGACATCGAGCAAGTCGAGGATTTCACTGACGGGGAAGCGGCTGTCGGGGAGTTTCAGCAGATGTTCGACGGCGATCAATAGCGGATCGCGACCGCGTTGGCCCTGGTCGGTGAGGGTGAAGGGGATAAAGCGCGGGTCATTTCGCTCCAGCTGTCCGAATACGGCGCGAATGTGCGGCGCATAGCTGTCAACGTCGGGGACCATGACGATGATGTCTCGGGGGCGCAACGTGGGGTCGGCACTGAAGCGTTGCAGCAACTGGTCGTGGAGGATCTCCACTTCGCGTTGGGCGCTGTGGGCGATATGGAAGCGGATTGAAGTATCGCGCTCCAGATCAACAGCCGGCCATAGCTCGCGTGTTTCATTGAGCGGGCGCAGTTCGAGAATGTCGTCCTGCAATTGATTGAGCAACGTGCGGGGTTCACTTTCACTGAACAGATCGATGCGGCCGTCACGGAACGCGGCGCGGTAGCTGTTGGGGTCGTCGTAGCTGTCCAGCAGGCTGATGTAGTCACGGCCTTGTTTGCCCCAGGCGGCGAGCAGCGGGTGTGCGTGCTGATGCAGGGTTTGCGGGTCGAGGGTGACCGGCATCCCGGTTTTACGTGCCTGGCGTTTATATTCGTTACGCAGCAAGTCTTTGTCAGCGACGATGTCGGACCAATGGTGACGGCATGGGTTGTGAACGCACAGCAGCACCTGGCTGAAGCGTGCCAGACCGGCGAGTGCTTCCAGCGCTTGGGCGGGCAGCGATGAAATGCCGAACACGATCACCCGCGACGGTAGACCTTCAGGGGCCGTCTCCAGTGTATTGATGCGCTCGATGAAACGTTGGTGGACGCCTGCACGACTCTCGGCCATGCCTTCTTCCCCCACATCCAGCAACAACGCTCGCCACAATTCGGCTTGCCAGCAATTGGCGGGGTTGAGCGGCTTGGATTCGCCTCGTCCGTTACGCAGTTGATGCCGGCCGGCTGCCCAGTCTTCCAGCCAGTCGGCGCGGTAAACCTGGTATTGGTCGAACAGGTCGGCCAGGCGCTCGGCGAGTTGGTAGCGCTTGCGCAAATCCGTGTCGTGGGTAAGGAAGCGCTGTAGCGGCTCGAAATGCGGCTGGTCGATGAGTTCCGGGAGTAGGCGCATGAGACGCCAGGTCAGTGGAGCTTTATCGAGCAGGGATTTAGGCGGGATTTCGTCACGGCCCAGGACCATTCGGTAAAGCTGCCACATAAAGCTGCCGGGGAGCTGCACATCGATTGCGGCGGCGATTCCGCAGCCGCCCATGTCGTCATCCTCCGGATCTTCAGCCAGGGCTAGCTTGAGCCACTGGGCGATGCCGTTGCTTTGGACCAAGGCGATCTCGTTTTCCAGGGGCGCCAGAGGGTAGCGTCGCATCCAACTGACCACCAGGCTGCGCAGTTCATCCAGGCGGTTGCCGTGAACCACCATGAATCCAGCGCTGAGGGACGTCGCTTGCGGCATAACGGCTTCCTTGGGAAAAGCAAAATCGAGGCGTGGACTTTAGCATTGAAGACCATCTCGATGAGCCCCTACGCATTTTCGATCGCCCAAAACAAAACCCCATCTGCTTTCGCAAATGGGGTTTCGGAATTTAATCTTGACGATGACCTACTCTCACATGGGGAAACCCCACACTACCATCGGCGATGCATCGTTTCACTGC